>NZ_JBHTJW010000013.1:0-1382 GCF_042676145.1 Methylophilus glucosoxydans | reverse complement strand
GTTACGGGAATCGAGGAAGTCGCTTTGGCTTCTTCAATGTTGATGATGCCATCACCACCAAAGTTAGCATCCAAGGCAATCTCTGCCTTAGGTGGCGTCAGGTCGACTGTATAAGTGAGCTGCGTTGACTGACTTAATGAATTGCCAGCGTTATCGCTTACGGTCACTTTTGCATCAATTGTTTTATCAGAGTCAGCGGCAAGTTCGTTACCGGCAACACTCACACTGAAGCCCAGCTTGCCATCCGCACGGGTGATTACAGTCGTTGGGTAATCTTTGCCATTAATAGTGACTACCACTGGATCACCAACTTTAGCGTCACCACCCACTGTACCAGTTACGGGAATCGAGGAAGTCGCTTTGGCTTCTTCAATGTTGATGATGCCATCACCGGCAAAATTAGCATCCAGTGCAATGGTTGCAAACAGGTTTGGATTAATTGCCAGCTTGTAGTCTTGAGTATCAGTTGCGGTTGCGCTGTTACCAGCAGCATTGGTCGTTGTTACACTTGCCAGGATAGTGCTGTCTGAGTCGGCCGCCAGATCTGCACCAGGAACATTGATGGAGAACTTACCACCATCCAACACTGCACCTGTGAAGGTCTTGTTGTTAATGGTCAAGGTAACAATGTCACCTGCCTTGAATTGACCACTCACGGTACCAGTCACGGGGATAGCTGCAGCAGTCGATTCAGCAACGTTCACAATGCCGTCACCAGCAACGTTTGCATCTAGGCTGATCGCCAAGGCTGGAGGCAACAAGTTCACGGTATATGTCTGTGTATCCGTCGCGGTTGCAGTGTTACCCGCAGCATTCGTTGTGGTCACGCTCGCAAAGACAGTGCTGTCAGGGTCAGCTGCCAAGTCTGCACCAGGGACTTTGATAGAGAATGTACCGTCGGTCGCTACAGCACCGCTGAAGTCTTTGCCATTGATCGTAATCGTAACAATATCGCCGGCCTTGAATTGACCACTCACGGTACCAGTCACAGGGATAGCGGCAGCAGTCGATTCAGCAACGTTCACAATGCCGTCACCAGCAACGTTTGCATCCAGGCTGATCGCCAAGGCTGGAGGCAACAAGTTCACGGTATATGTCTGTGTATCCGTCGCGGTTGCAGTGTTACCCGCAGCATTCGTTGTGGTCACGCTCGCAAAGACAGTGCTGTCAGGGTCAGCGGCCAAGTCTGCACCAGGGACTTTGATAGAGAATGTACCGTCGGTCGCTACAGCACCGCTGAAGTCTTTGCCATTGATCGTAATGGTAACAATATCGCCGGCCTTGAATTGACCACTCACGGTACCAGTCACGGGGATGGCGGCAGCAGTCGATTCAGCAACGTTCACAATGCCATCACCAGCAACGTTTGCATCCAGGCTGAT
>NZ_JBHTJW010000012.1:0-1257 GCF_042676145.1 Methylophilus glucosoxydans | reverse complement strand
CTGGACTTGCCTTAGAAAAGTAGACACATCGACCTAACTTTTTAGGAGATGTTAAATGGCAAGAACAATCAAACGGATATACGCACGATATTCGGAATCATTTAAAGCTGAGGCAGTTCGATTAGCCTCCCAACCTGGTGTATTGGTGCAAGACGTAGCCCATTCTCTAGACATTCATCCCTTTATGCTGTCACGATGGAAAAAACAATGTCGTGAAGGGCTGATTATGGCAAATCCACCAAGCGATAAACCTGAGCTGGTTAATGAAGCAGAGCTACTGCGCCTTCGCGAGGTAGAAAAAGCCTACGCCCAGCTGAAGCTGGAGCATGACCTTTTAAAAAAAGCCATCAAATTCACTTCAAAGGCAAAACGGACATCTTCCGTTTCATTGCCCAAAATAGCCAAGATTTCTCGATCCAAATGATGTGCGAGAAATACAAGGTATCGCGCAGTGGATTCTACGCATGGCAGAGGCGTCCAGTATCAGCACGTACAGTGTCAGATGGGCAATTGTGTGAACAGATTAAAGCAATACACAAAAGCAGCCACGAAGCTTATGGCAGCCCGCGCATCTATGCCGCGCTTAGGCAACAAGGGCTCCACTGTGGGCGTAACAAGGTTGCACAGTTGATGCGCCAGATGGGCCTTGCAGGCAGAGCAAGTCGACTGTACTGGCGGAATGCAGGGAGTCACGCATTCTTTCAGCGTCATGGTAATGAGAAGCTTGGCATGACAGAACCTACCAGCATCAATCAATTGTGGGTGGGCGATGTGACCTTTATTAAAACGGGCAATGGTTGGCAATTTTTAGCCGTGGTGATGGATATGTTCTCACGTCGCATTGTTGGCTGGGCATTGGACAATCATCGTAAGGCGAGCTTAACCTGTACGGCACTGAAGATGGCCATCAAGCAAAGAAAACCTACAGCTGGCCTATGGTTTCATTCAGACCGAGGGATTGAGTATGCCGCGCTTGAATATCAGGCCTTGTTAAGGCAACATGGCATTCAGCCAAGTATGAACCGACCAAGGCAGTGTACCGATAATGCACACATGGAGTCATTCTTCCATTCGTTTAAAAGTGAGTGGATACATGGCAATCGTTTTAAAGGGGGCGAGGATTTGAAAGTGGCAATTAAGCAATATATTGATGACTTTTATAACCCGGTACGGTTGCATTCGGGTATTGGGTATCAATCACCGATTTCGGTGGAAATGATCGGTTAGATGATGTCCACTTTTTACAGGCAAGATCAC
>NZ_JBHTJW010000011.1:0-638 GCF_042676145.1 Methylophilus glucosoxydans | reverse complement strand
CGGTTGGTGCCGTCGCCATCACCGAGAAGATGATATGAGTAGTTAGTACCATCGCCGATGGTTGCATTGCCGCTGACAGTTGTGGTGCCATTGCCTTTTTGAGTTGAGCCATAACCAAACCAGTTGAGCACTGTGGTGAGCAGGCTGCCTGAGCCGCCAATCGTGCCGCTGGTGTGGCTGACAGATGAGGTAGTGATGTTAGCCGCACTGTTGAACGCACCACCAGAAACATCCAGTGAACCTGTATTCAAATTGCCTGTACCACTAAAATTGAGCTCACCACCAGAGACACTGACTGCCTGAGATGTATGGTTGACTGCACCATTGATATTTAATGCGCCACCACTCACTTGAATGGCACCGTTCCCACTTAGTGATGATGATTGCATATTTGTGGTTGCGCCTGAGTTTCTCAGTGTGCCAGCATTGGTAATCGTGCTGCCAGTTAACTCATGCGTCCCGCCTGCAAATTCAAGCGTTTGACCTGACTGAATATCAAAGCTACCAGTTGAAGTGCCGCCGCCAGATAGTGAGAGCGTACCTGACTTTACATTGACGGTACCAGAGTTGTTGAAAGCGGTATTAATGCTTGTTTGTTTGCCGGAAGCATCTTGCACAAAGGTACCAGCGTTGTTGAA
>NZ_JBHTJW010000010.1:0-14225 GCF_042676145.1 Methylophilus glucosoxydans | reverse complement strand
ACTTTTATAACCCGGTACGGTTGCATTCGGGTATTGGGTATCAATCACCGATTTCGGTGGAAATGATCGGTTAGATGATGTCCACTTTTTACAGGCAAGATCACTCGCTAAAGTCAGCTCGTTAATTCATTTGTTAGACCACCATGCAAATACCGAGAATCCTCGAAATGGCCATACGCTTTCGTACCGCAATCGAAAGTATTCCTCCATAGGCAAGGCCAATTGGTATGCGGAGCTTTCCAAATGGAGCATGTGGCGACACTGCACTACTATTTGGAGCATTCTTGGTTGATCGCGCTATACCTGGCTTCCAATACATCTGCGGCGAACGAGGGAGCCAGGCGAATAACACTTGGACCTCACACGCATGGTTACAACGCGACGATCTTGTGATTGACCTAACTGCAGATCAATTTCCCGATGCACCAGCAGGCATCATCGTATCGAGCCCATCAATGTGGCACATGCAATTCATTACAGAGCCAGGACAAGAATCAGACTTCCGAAAATGGAGTGGCTATGGCGCTGACTTGCTTCATCCAATGTACTCAAGGGTGCTCAGCGTTCTTCAATCCCGCTCAAATTGACTCAAGGTATCTTTAATTAAGCTGTCCTTCATAAAAGCCCACACTGCGGGCTTTTATGTTTTTTGGTTATAAATATATTTTTATATATTATTTATTTGAATTTAAACCGCTTGATATATTGCAATCCAACAAGGTTATTGAAGGATTGAGATGTATAAGTGGTCAAAGATTATTCCGGTAGCGGTCGCTTTTTCGTTTGGTAATGCGTGGGCGACCGATGGTTATTTTTCGCATGGCTATAGTGTTCGCTCTCAAGGCGTGGGTGGCGTGGGCATCGCTTTGCCACAAGATGCGCTGGCGGCGGCAGCCAACCCGGCTGGCATGGGGAAGGTCGGGAGTCGTGTGGATGCGGGCGTGACCTGGTTCCGGCCTGTGCGTGAAGCTGAAATCAAAGGCAATACATTCGGTGCTGATGGCACCTATAAAGGCAATGATAGCCAGAATTTCTTTATTCCAGAACTAGGCTACAACACGCAATATTCTGAGGATGTCACGCTGGGCGTGAGTGTTTACGGTAATGGCGGCATGAATACCGACTACAAAAAAGGGATTCCGCTGTTTAACAGTAACGGTCGCCGCACGGGCGTGGATTTGGCGCAGGTATTTGTGGCGCCGACTGTGACTTGGAAAGTGCATGAAAATCACACGCTGGGCGTGTCTTTGAACTTGGCCTATCAGCGGTTTGAGGCCAAAGGCCTGCAAAACTTTAGCAATGCGAGTAGTTCATCTGCCAACCTGACCAACAATGGGCATGATGATTCTTATGGGGCTGGCGTGCATATTGGCTGGCTGGGCGAGATCACGGATGCCGTGACGCTGGGGGCCACTTATCAGAGCCGTACTTACATGAGCCGGTTTGACAAGTACAAGGGCTTGTTTGCCGAGCAGGGTGATTTCGATATCCCCTCCACCTATGGCGTGGGTGTGGCGGTCAAAGTAACGCCGGCGTTGACACTGGCCGGGGATTTTCAACGCATCAATTACAGTGAGGTAGATGCTGTTGGTAACGCCTCTTTATCTAACTTGAGCAATGGCTTGGGTAACGATAATGGCGCCGGGTTTAACTGGCAGGATGCCAAGGTGTATAAGATCGGTGCGTTGTATCAATATAGCCCGGCGTTGATTTTGCGTGCAGGCTATAACCATGTGGACCAGCCGATTAGAGCCGGCGATACGCTGTTTAATATCCTGGCGCCTGGCGTGGTGAAAGATCATGTGTCGATTGGCGCGACTTGGGTGTTGAGTCCGCAATCCGAAGTCTCGTTTGCTTACACGCATGCCTTTGAAAATACGGTGCGTGGTCAAAACTCGATTCCTGCTGGATTTGGTGGAGGGGATGCCAATGTGCGCATGTATCAGGATGCACTAGGCGTTGCTTATACCTGGAAACTTTAAGTTTTCGTGCTTCTCTCTGCCGGGGTCGGCAGTATAATTCAAAGCCACAATGAGAATTTTGTGGCTTTTTTTATGTCTGACATATTCTTGCTGTAGGCTTGCTTTTTGCTTTTGCTAACTGAAAGCAATTCAATGAATCAAACTCAAGGGGAAGATGCATGACTGCCAATGTGAAAAAAACACCTAAATCCAAGACACCCGTAGAAGCTGCGCAACCGGTTGAAGAGTTTTTGCTGGAGCAATTGCCTATCCCCCAGGCGTTGCGTAACCACCTGACTTTTTCTATTGGTAAATCAAACTCTTGGGCCACGGCGCGTGACTGGTATCAAACCGCCGCTTTTACCGTGCGCGACCACTTGATGAGCCGCTGGGTGAATACACGTGATGCTTATCGCGACGCCAATACCAAGCGCGTTTATTATTTATCTCTGGAGTTTTTGATTGGCCGCATGCTGTCAAATGCCGCACTGAATTTGGGCATTGCACCCGATCTAAGCGGAGGCTTGCAGGAGATTGGCCAAAAGCTGGAAGGCGTGGCCGAGATGGAGCCCGATGCGGCTTTGGGTAATGGCGGCCTGGGCCGCTTGGCTGCCTGTTTTGTCGACTCGATGGCGACCATGGATATTCCCGCTACCGGCTATGGCATCCGTTACGACTATGGCATGTTTAGGCAAACCATCGAGAAGGGCCAGCAAAAAGAAAATCCTGATAACTGGTTGCGGTATCAGAATATCTGGGAGATTCAGCGCCCCGAGCATACTTGCGAGGTGAAGTTTTATGGCCGCGTGTTGCATGTACACACCGAGCGTGGCGTGGAGCATCACTGGGTTGATCATGAAACGGTGGTCGCCATGCCTTATGATGTGCCTGTGCCTGGCTATGGCACGCAGACTGTGAATAATCTGCGCTTATGGTCTGCCAAGGCTACCAATGAGTTTGACTTGAAATCGTTTAACGAAGGTAACTACGAAAAATCGGTAGAAGGCCGTCACGGTGCCGAAACCATCTCGCAAGTGCTCTATCCAAATGACACCTCCGAGTCGGGCAAGGTGTTGCGCCTCAAGCAGCAATACTTCTTTGTTTCGGCCTCTACACAGGATATTTTGCATCGCTTCACCAATTACAACTCGGATTGGAACACCTTGCCTGACAAGGTCTCCATTCAGTTGAATGATACCCACCCAGCGATTGCCGTGGCCGAAATGATGCATCAATTGGTGGATCATTATCACTTGCCTTGGGACCGTGCGTGGACGCTGGTCACCAAAATGTTTGCCTACACCAACCACACCTTGATGCCAGAAGCCCTGGAAACCTGGTCGGTGGACATGTTTGGACAATTGTTGCCTCGTCATCTCGAGATTATTTACGAGATCAATCACCAGTTCCTGCAAATGGTGAACCAGCACTTCCCGGACGATACCGGCTTGTTGCAACGTGTGTCCATCATCGATGAAACTCACGGCCGCCGTGTGCGCATGGCGCATCTGGCGATTGTCGGTAGCCATACCGTGAACGGCGTGGCCGAGCTGCACAGCGAATTGTTGAAAACCACGCTGTTTGCTGACTTCAACAAAATTTATCCTGGCAAGTTCACCAATGTGACCAATGGCATCACGCCACGCCGCTGGTTGAACCAGGCCAACCCTTTGCTGACAGAATTGCTCACCAAGCAAATCGGCACCGGCTTTCAGAAGGACCTGAGCCTGATCAAGCAGATTGAGCCGTTTGCCGAGAATGCGGCGTTCAGAAAAGCGTTCCGCGAGGTGAAAAAGGCTAATAAGCAGCGCCTGGCCGACAAGATTTTGCAGAAGACGGGTATTGCGGTCAGCGCGGATGCCTTGTTTGACGTGCAAATCAAGCGTATTCATGAGTACAAGCGCCAGTTGCTCAATGTGCTGCATGTGATCACGCTGTATAACCGGATTCGTAGCGGTCATGCCAGCCATCACACGCCACGGGTGATCATTTTTGCAGGCAAGGCGACGCCTGGCTACTGGTTGGCCAAGCAGATCATCCGCCTGATCAACGATGTGGCGGTGATGATCAATAACGACCCGGCGGTCAAAGACCAGTTAAAAGTGGTGTTTTATCCTAACTACGAGGTCAGTGCGGCAGAAATCCTGTTCCCGGGCGCCGACTTATCCGAGCAAATTTCGACCGCAGGCACCGAGGCCAGTGGCACCGGTAATATGAAAATGGCGCTCAATGGGGCCTTGACCATAGGTACGCTGGATGGCGCCAATGTGGAGATCATGGAAGAGGTCGGCAGTGAAAATATCTTTATTTTTGGCCTGACCACACCAGAAGTGGCGCAGCTGAAAGCCAGCGGCTACAACCCGTGGGATTATTACCACGGCAATGCCGAACTCAAGCAGGTGATTGATATGATCGCCAATGGCTATTTCTCGGTAGAGGAGCCATCACGCTACCAGGCCATTATTGATACCCTGTTGCACAAAGGCGATCAATACTTGTTACTGGCCGATTATGCCGCGTATGTTACCGCGCAGGAGAAAGTGGCTGCCCTGTATCAAGATCAGGAAGCCTGGTCGCGTATGGCGATTTTGAATGTGGCTCGGATGGCTAAATTCTCCAGTGACCGCACCATCGGTGAATATGCCGAACGTATCTGGAATGTGAAACCGTTCAAAGCGTAAGCGCCCGGCTTTTGCGCAAGCCCACACAAAGCAAGTCCGCTGGACTTGCTTTGTGTTTTCTGGGTACACTGCGCTCAACTTGATGAGAGAACGAACAGCATGAAAATGAAAGCCAAAGTGATATTGACTGCACTGCTCCTGAGCAATGCAGTCGGGATGCAGGCGCAGGCATTGGACCTGAAGGCGCTGGGCGACATGGTAGAAAAAGAGGTAAACAGTGCTGCCAGTGGCCGTAGCGCGAGCGGGGCGGTGAGCCAGCTCAGCGAAAAAGAAACCAGTGATGGCTTGAAACTGGCGCTGAGTCAGGGCGCCAGCAAAGCGGTGAGCATGCTGGGGGCGACGGATGGCTTTATGGGTAACCAGGAAGTTAAAATTCCGCTGCCGGATTCGTTAAAGAAAATCGAAAAAGGCATGCGCATGATAGGCATGGGCAGTCAGGCCGATGATTTGGTGCTGAAAATGAATCGTGCCGCAGAACAAGCCGTGCCCGAGGCAAAGGCCTTGTTGCTAAATTCGGTCAAGCAAATGTCGCTGACTGATGCCAAAGGGATTTTGACTGGTCCGCAAGATGCTGCCACGCAATATTTCAAGAAAACCACCGCGACTGACATGGCGGCCAAGTTTTTGCCCATCGTGCAAAAAGCCACGGCTAATGTGAAGCTGGCAGATACTTATAACAAGTATGCTGAAATGGGCAGCCAGTTTGGCCTGATCAAAAAAGAAGATGCCAATATCAACCAGTATGTGACACAAAAGGCACTGGACGGCGTCTACCTGATGATTGCCAAAGAAGAGGCTGCGATCCGTCAGGATCCGGTGGGTCAAGCCAGCAATCTGCTGAAAAAGGTCTTTGGCGCGGTCGCGCAATAACTCTGTTTGGTCCGGCCTAGCGGTTACGGGGCCGGGCTGACACAATTTGTTCATCTTGGCTTAATCAAGTCGTCATGATCTGCATCTATCCTGCGTATTAGTCGCAGGTGATGCATATGATCAGAGAAACTCATTCAACTCAAACATTCGTGGTTTGGCGTTTGCTGGATGGCAAACCAGGACATCAGCATCAGTCGCAAGGACTGGTTCAGGCCTTGCAGGCCAGATTAGCGCTACAGGTCTTTGATCTCCAGATCAAGGACGCGGGTCACGGCTGGTTGTCGTGGTTGCTGGGGCAATGGCCGGCAGGCGAGGGCTTGCCTGCACCGGATCTGATTATCGGCGCCGGTCATGCGACCCATGCCCATATGCTGGCTGCCAAACGTGCGTATGGCGGCAAAACTGTTTGCATGATGCAGCCTAGCCTGCCAGCCGAATTGTTTGATCTGTGTCTGATCCCCGAGCACGACCAATATCGCGGATTTGCCAGCTTTATTGAGACCCGTGGGGTGATCAACCATATCCAGCCTGCCAGCAAAGTGCAGCAAACCGAGCAGGTCCTGATCATGGTCGGCGGGCCCAGCAAACATTTTGAATGGGATGAGCTGGGCGTGGTGGCGCAAGTCTACGACCTGGTACGCAAGCATCCTGATCAGCATTACGTATTGACCACCTCCAGACGTACGCCGGCCAGTTTTATTTCGGCCATGCAGCGTGTCCGCCTTGCCAATCTCGAAATTGTGGCGATCACAGACACCGGGCCCGGCTGGTTGCCAGCCAAGTTGGCAACGGTTTCTGCGGCTTGGGTGACCGAGGATTCTGTTTCCATGGTGTATGAGGCGCTGACAGCACAGGTTGCCGTCGGCATCATTAATCTAACCGCCAAACGTGCCAGCCGGGTCAGTCGCGGCATCGAAAAACTCATAGACCGCCAACTGGTCACGCGTTATGACCCTTATGGCTTGTATCGCCAATTTATGCGTCCGGTGCTGGGATTTAATGAAGCCAGCCGTTGCTGCGACTTGTTACTGGCCCATTTCAACCGCCCTGCATCCAGCCGTCTGGTCTCACGATTAATCTAGTTGTTGAAGTCTGCTTTTGCGAAAACTCACGGTTTTACAAGTGCTGCCTGCCTTGCAATCTGGCGGTGTGGAGCGCGGCACCCTGGAGGTGGCTGCAGCACTGGTGGCACAAGGGCACCGCTCGCTGGTGATGTCCGCGGGCGGGCGCATGGTGGCCGAGCTTGAGGCGGCTGGCAGTACGCACTTGACCTGTCCGGTCGGACGTAAGTCATTACTGACCTTGTTATGGATTCCCAAATTACAACGCATTTGGCGGCAAATGCAGGTGGATATTGTCCATGTCCGTTCGCGCTTTCCAGCCTGGGTGGTGTATTGGGCCTGGAAAACCATGCCACGTGCACAGCGTCCGCGCTTGGTGACGACAGTGCATGGGTATTATCGGCCTGGCCGGTATAGCCGGATCATGACCGCGGGCGAGCAAGTGATTGTGATCTCAAAAACCATACAAGCCTATGCGCAAACGCACTACCAGCTTGAAAACCATAAGATGACGCTGATCTACCGCGGGGTGGATACCACTCAGTACTTCCCGGGCTACCAGCCAGAGGCGGACTGGAAGCAGCAATGGTTTGCCCAATATCCGCAGACCCAGGGCAAACGCCTGCTATTACTCCCGGCCAGAATTTCGCGCTGGAAAGGCGCGGAGGATTTTGTCGAGCTGGTGGGGGTGGTTTGTCGTCAACATAAAGATATTCATGCTTTGCTGGTGGGGGAGGTCGATACTGGCAAGCAGGCATTCGCAGCGACTTTGCAACATCAGATTGCGCTGGCCGGCCTGAGCGATTGCGTGACGATGACGGGTTATCGCAAAGACGTGAAAAATATCATGGCGATTTCCGAGATCGTCTATTCGCTGTCTTTAGCGCCTGAGGCGTTTGGACGGACCACGCTGGAGACATTGAGTCTGGGTGTGCCGGTGATTGCGTATGATCATGGTGGCGTGGCGGAGCAAATGGCTGCCTTATTACCGGAGGGGGCTGTGCAAGTGGGCAATATTGCTGAAGCGGCGATTCTGACCCTGAACTGGTTGGAAGAGCGGCCTGCGGTGCGCCCGAATACCCTGTTTACCTTAGCCGACATGCAACAGAAAACGCTGGACGTTTACCAGCGCGTCATGGCTCAGTCTTTGGATGTGAACTCATGATGTTTGCACGTACAATGTTTAAAGTCTGGCCTTCAGGATGGGCAGACAGCACTGCGGTGCGGATGCCGCCGGGCTTGGCTTGGGCTTGTACCTTGCTGGCGGTGATGATGATCGCCTGGAGTCCGTTTTCTGGCGGGGCCCGATTGCCCACCGCTTTGCTGGCCATGGTAGGCGTGTTTTTATGCTTTAGGTCGGGAGTGGCAATATTCAGGCAGTCTGTAGTGCGTCGCTGGAGTGCAGTCTTCTTGCTGCTATGGTTGCCGATGTGGCTCTCGTGCCTGCAGGCCGAACATCCCCAAGCCAGTTTGGCGGCGATAGCCTGGTTTAGCCTGCTGTATTTTGCAGCGCTCCCATTATTGCTGACATTCCAGGTGACCCGCTATCGCCAGCTGTTTGCGCAATGGGTGACGGGCATCATGCTGTTGTGGATGCTGGATAGCAGTATTCAATATCTTTTCGGCGTCGATCTGCTTGGTATTGCCAAAACACCGGAAGGCCGCATTACCGGCATGTTTCATGACTTGCACCAAGGGATTCTGATGTTACCTATGTTGCCGCTGCTGTTTTATCACTGGTTGCCCCAGCGTCCCTGGTTGGCGTGGGGACTGGTGCTAGGCGTTGGCGTGGTGGTGACGCTCTCTGGTGCCAGAGGATACTTGTATATATTTTTGCTGATGTTGTTACTGGCCTTGTGGCAGCAGCGGGCAAGCTGGAAAGTGTGGGCCGCGGTACTTTGTATGCCCTTGCTGGCTGTGGCATTGGCTGGTGCGTTGAGCCCGCAACTGGCCAAATATAAACTGCAGCATACGCAGGCGATTGCGGATACGCAGCAGTCGACGTTTGACCGCGTGAATCATGCGTTAAGCTACCGCCTCAATTTGTGGGAAACCGGGCTACACATGTGGCAGGCGCACCCGCTGACCGGTGTCGGCAGCAATCACTTCAAGCGTGTTTATGCCGAGTATGCCACGCGCAGTGATGACCCTTTTGTGGCTCACCCTACCCATACGCATAATATTTATGTTGAGTGGCTGGCCGAAACCGGCCTGGTGGGTGGCATCGGCCTGATCGCGATTATGGGGTTATGTGTGGCCTGGTTCAGGCAAGCGGCGCGTCCGCTACAACAGCAAGCCTGGCCTTATGCTTTACCACTGATGGTGATTTATTTTCCACTCAACACCACGCAACCCATGCTGGTGCCTTGGTGGTTTCCAGTGCTCATGCTATTGGTCTGCCTCATGATTGCAAGTCTGCAAAGGGATCAGGATGCACAAGCAAGCTAGGCTAAAGAGTTATCTGGATGCTGACTGTCTGTCGGATTCACTCGATCAGACTGTGGTCTGCGATTTGCCCGCCCGTCAGGAGATCAAACGCATCTTGATCATCAAGTGGGGCGGTATGGGCGATATTGTCATGAGCACAGCCGCCATCGAAGATATTCACCAGGCGTTTCCACAGGCTGTCTTGCATTTAAATACCTTACCAGCCTGGCAGTCCCTGTTTGCAGATGATCCTCGATTTGAGCGCATCTGGTGCTTGAATCTGCAGCAAACATCAGGGCGTTGGCGTATTTACCGGCAGTGGCTGGCTGAAGTGGCAGCCATGCAGTATGACTTGATCATTGATTTGCAAACCAATGATAAAAGCCGGCTGTTACTGAGCCTGTTGCGATTGAGTGGTCGCGCGCCCAGGTGGCTGTTGGGCAATCATGCGCGCTTTCCCTACACGGTCCGTCAAATTCATGCATTGCCGCAGGCCCATAGTTTTCAAATCTTGCAGCAGACCTTAATCACAGCAGGCATCCCCGCCCTGACCACTGGACCAACATTGGCTGTGAGTGCTGCTGCGCAAACGGCTGCCCAGCAGTTGTTAAGCCAGCATGGGCTGACGTCTCAGCCTTTTGCGGTATTTTTATGTGGTAGCCACGCCGGGATGGCGACCAAGCGCTGGGGCGCCGAGCACTATGCTGCGCTGGTGGCACATTGTATTGCGCGTGGGGAGCGTGTGGTATTGCTGGGCGGGCAAGATGAGGCCGAGACGTGTCAGCAGATTGCCAGCCGTCATCCTGCGCAGGTGGTGAATTTATGCGGGCAAACCAGCTTGCTGGCCGTGCCCGCCATTTGTGCGCGGGCGCAATATATTGTTGCTAACGATACCGGAACTGCGCATTTGGCGGCAACCACCCCTACGCCCATGGTGGTGCTTTGTGGGCCGACCAATCCACTGCGGGTCAAACCGGTAGGCGCGCAAGTTGTCGCCTTGCAACTCGATTTGCCTTGTAAAAACTGCTATGCCAAGCAATGCAGCCACCACTCTTGCATGCGACAGTTGACGCCCGCGCAAGTATTCCCTTATTTGCCAGAAGTGAAGCGCCATCATGCCTAAGGTGATTTGGTGGGGGCGTTCAGACCTCAATTATTCCCGCAACCGTATCAGTCGGCAATTGCTGCAGGCCTTGGGCTGCCAGCTCATCGACTTCAGGCCACATCTGAGTGGCTGGGGGGATGTTGAAGCGCAGTTAAAAGGCCTGCCTACGCCCGACCTGGTGTGGGTGCCCTGTTTCAGGCACAGAGATGTTGAAGCCGCCAGCCGCTGGGCGCGCAGACGCGGTGTGCCGCTCGTATTTGACCCCTTGATCAGTGCCTGGCAAAAGCAGGTGTATGAACGGAACAAGTTTGCTGAGCAGAGCCCGCAAGCACAGCGCTTGCTCAGCACCGAGACAAAGTGCTTGCAGTTGGCGGATATGGTGTTGCTGGATACGGCGCTGCAACAGCAGATGTTTATTGAACGTTTTGGCTTGTCAGCAGAAAAAACCGCGGTGGTCTATGTAGGCGCGGAGCAGCCACTGTTTTCGCCGGTGTCGCTGGTTAAGCCCCGACCCCTGAGCACAGAAGTCTTGTTTTATGGCAGCTTTATTGCGCTACATGGGGTAGAAACGGTGATTGAAGCCGCCAGACTGACGGCGGCTCAACCGCATCTGCGTTGGGTGTTGTTGGGCGATGGCCCGACCAAGGCGGCGGCACGGCAGCAAGCGGCGGGCTTGGCTAATGTGCATTTTGAAGACAGTTTGGCCTATCCCAATTTGCCAGGCCGGATCGCCAAAGCGGATATCGTGCTGGGCGTGTTTGGCGGCTCGCAAAAGGCCGCGCAGGTCATTCCTAATAAAGTGTTTCAGGGCCTGGCCTGTGGCCGTCCCGTCATTACGCGCAACAGTGACGCTTATCCGGCGGCGATGCCCAACGGACCATTGAGCGGTTTATGGCAGATCGAGGCAGCCAATCCTGCCGCCCTGGCCGATGCGGTCATGCAATGCGTGAATAGCCAGCAGGACAAAAAATTGGCAGCACGTACTTTATATACGCAGTACTTTTCGCCTGCGCAGTTAGAACAGCAACTCAAAGAGGCGCTGGTCAGACTCGGCTTGTCCTTTGAGTGCAGGTAAGACAGCCCGATGACCAGCGCTCAACCCCGCATCCTCATGGTTACGCTGTCCAATATTGGGGACGCCATCCTGACGACGCCGGTACTGGCAGCCCTGCATGCGCACCTGCCAGAAGCGCGCATAGACCTCGTGAGTGATGTCCGTTCTTCAGCCTTGTTTGACCCCTGTCCTTATATTGACCGTATTTTCGTGCGCGACAAACGTTCAGGCTGGGCGGGCTATGTGCAATTGATTCGCTTGTTGAGAAAAACCCGGTATGACGTTCTGGTTGATCTGCGCACGGATTTTTTGCCCTATCTGCTGCGGGCAAAGCAAGTGTTTAAAAAACGTTCCAATGCCAGCACCATGCACCTGCACTCAGCAGAAAAACATTTGGCGGCCGTGCAGACGTTAGTCGGCGATCTGCGGCCCAACGCAACCTTGTGGGCCAGCGAGCAAGATCATGCCTTGGTTGCAGACCTATTTCCCATGCTGGGGCAAGGGCGCTGGTTGGCGATCGGGCCGGGCGCAAATTTTGCCGGTAAAATCTGGCCAGTCGAGCGTTATGCAGCGGTGGCCAATGCGCTTGCAAATGCAGTCTCGGGCGTGGTGTTGCTGGGTTCGCAGGCGGATGCCGCCCTCGCACAACGCTTTGTTGCACTGGCTCAGCTGCCTGTGCAGGTGGCGTGCGGACGATTAAGCTTGCCGCAGTCTTATGCCTTGCTGCAAAAGTGTGATGGCTATCTTGGCAATGACTCCGGGCTCGGGCATATGGCCGCCGCGGCGGGTTTGACGAGCCTGACCTTGTTTGGCCCGGGTTCGCCGGTCCGTTATTTGCCCTGGTCTCCACAAGCGCACTTTATTCAAGATGCACAACAGGATATTCTCGGGATTGGTGTAGAGGCCGTGGTGGCTCGTCTGCAGGGCTTGTTGGCCGAGATGACTGTCGATGCCCAAGTCCAATCTCATATAGGCTCCTCTGATTCAAGGTCGCCCAGCGCTCATAAAAACCATTAGTCTTTACCATGATCAATCACACTCCCAGCGCGTATGCGCAACTGACCAGGCTCATGGCCTATCTCAAACCTTATTGGGCCACTTTTTGTCTGGCGCTGGTTTGTCTGGTGATCTTGTCAGCCAGTAATACCGGTTTTCTCAGTACCATCAAGCATGTGACGGATGAAGGCTTCACCACGCAGACACAGACCTATGCGCGCTTGACGCTGGCGGCGATGCTGGGTGGCTTGTTGCTGGTGCGTGCATTGGCAGGCTTTGGTTCCAATTACCTGATCAGGATTGTCGGCCGCCGCGTTATCGAGGATGTACGCAATCAGGTTTTTGCACACATGCTTAAGTTGCCTGCCAGTTTTTTTGATCAGCACGCCATTGCCAATATCACCACCAAAATGACGTTTGATTGCGAGCAGTTATATAGTGCGGTCACCAAAGTCATCATCTCCTCCATTCGCGATAGCTTGACCATTATTGGCATCGTCTCTTATATGCTTTATCTGGATTGGAAACTGACGCTGGTGTTTTTGCTGCTGTCGCCGCTGATTGCCAGATATCTGAAAAAAATGACGCCTAAATTGCGTAACTCTGGCCGGCAGGTGCAAGCCAGCATGTCAGACATGACACAGGTGATTGAAGAGGCCGCAAGTGGACAGCGCGTGGTCAAGGTGTTCAGCGGCGAGCAGTATGAGTATGAACGCTTTAGCCATATCGTTGCCACTAACCGGCAAATGATGGTCAGGTTAGGGCGCATCTCTGGTTTAAACAGTATGTTTGTCGAGATGTTAGCGGCCGTTGCATTAGCCATGGTGATCTATTACTCCGCTGGCCAGTTTACTGCCGGTGAGTTTGCGGCTTTTATTGGCGCCTTGCTCATGCTGATTGGTCCGGTGAAAGCGATTACCTCTGTGAATGAAGATGTGCAAATTGCGATTGCCGCCTGCCAAAGTGTGTTTGCCGTGCTGGATACGCCTGCCGAAAACAATCAGGGTCAGGTGGTTTTGGCTGAGCCCATCCGCCAAATTCGCTTTGAGCAGGTCACTTTTCAGTATCCGCACGCGAACAGTCCGGCGCTAAAAGAGCTCAACCTGACCATCCATGCTGGTGAAACGGTGGCCTTGGTTGGCATGTCAGGGGGCGGCAAGTCTACACTGGCGCATTTGTTGCCCCGTTTTCATGAGGTGCAACAAGGGCAGTTACTGATCAATGATCTCCCTATCCAGCAACTGGCGCTGGCTGAGCTGCGCCAGCAGTTTGCATTCGTCAGTCAGGAAACCGTCTTGTTCAATGACAGCATTTACCACAACATTGCCTACGGCAGTTTACGTGGGGCCTCTAAAGAGGCGGTGATTGCAGCAGCAAAGGCGGCACATGCCTGGGAGTTCATCGAAAAACTGCCACAACAACTGGACACGCATATTGGTGACAGGGGCTTGCGGCTCTCCGGCGGCCAGCGTCAAAGACTGTCGATTGCGCGCGCCATGCTTAAAAATGCCCCTATCTTAATTTTGGATGAAGCGACGTCCGCACTCGATAATGAATCCGAACATAACGTGCAGGCCGCACTGACCCAGCTCATGCAGGGCAGAACCACCATCATGATCGCGCACCGGCTCTCCACCATTCAGCATGCCAGTCGAATTATCGTCATGGATGGTGGTCGTATCGTTGAAGAAGGCGTGCACGAGCAACTCATGCAGGCCGGCGGCAAATATGCCACGCTCTACCATCTCTATGGAAAAAGCAAATAACAGTTGACACTGTTTTTGAAAGTTTGCTATAGTCTCACCTCTCGACGCAACACATGTTTTACAAGTCGATTCGGACGCGGGATGGAGCAGTCTGGCAGCTCGTCGGGCTCATAACCCGAAGGTCACAGGTTCAAATCCTGTTCCCGCAACCAAGCAAAAATACGTTTTAAAATTAAATGAATTTGATGCTTGACCGAACGAAAAACCTCTGTATAATGCGCGCTTCGCTTGAAACGTTGGAAGTTAAAACGGAAGAGCGAAAAGCCTTCGAGGCACTGTTCTTTAAAAATTAGGATGACTGATA
>NZ_JBHTJW010000009.1:0-746 GCF_042676145.1 Methylophilus glucosoxydans | reverse complement strand
ATCAGCCTGGATGCAAACGTTGCTGGTGATGGCATTGTGAACGTTGCTGAATCGACTGCTGCCGCCATCCCCGTGACTGGTACCGTGAGTGGTCAATTCAAGGCAGGTGACATTGTTACCATTACGATCAATGGCAAAGACTTCACTGGTGCTGTAGCGACCGACGGTACATTCTCTATCAAAGTCCCTGGTGCAGACTTGGCCGCTGACCCTGACAGCACTGTCTTTGCGAGCGTGACCACAACCAACGCTGCGGGTAACACTGCGACCGCGACGGATACACAGACATACACCGTGAACTTGTTGCCTCCAGCCTTGGCAATCAGCCTGGATGCAAACGTTGCTGGTGACGGCATTGTGAACGTTGCTGAATCGACTGCTGCAGCTATCCCCGTGACTGGTACCGTGAGTGGTCAATTCAAGGCAGGTGACATTGTTACCTTGACCATTAACAACAAAACCTTCACAGGTGCAGTGTTGGATGGTGGTAAGTTCTCCATCAATGTTCCTGGTGCAGATCTGGCGGCTGATGCTGACAGCACTATTTTTGCGAGCGTGACCACAACGAATACTGTAGGTAACAGCGCAACCGCCACTGATACGCAGACATACACTGTGAACTTGTTGCCCCCAGCCTTGGCGATCAGCCTGGATGCAAACGTTGCTGGTGATGGCATTGTGAACGTTGCTGAATCGACTGCTGCCGCCATCCCCGTGACTGGTACCGTGAGTGGTCAATTCAAGGC
>NZ_JBHTJW010000008.1:0-5921 GCF_042676145.1 Methylophilus glucosoxydans | reverse complement strand
AAAAACCTCTGTATAATGCGCGCTTCGCTTGAAACGTTGGAAGTTAAAACGGAAGAGCGAAAAGCCTTCGAGGCACTGTTCTTTAAAAATTAGGATGACTGATAAGTGTGGGTGTTTGTAGTTGGGTGTGAACGCATTTGATGCGTAAAACTCAGAAAATACAAATGCTTACGCTTAGATTTATGACAAGTATGTACAGTGTAGTTTACACACATACCTTGAAATGAATTTGAGATATAGCGAAATCGAATACCGCCTCTTAATTGAGGTAAAAAGTAATAGTTAGGAATTAAACTGAAGAGTTTGATCCTGGCTCAGATTGAACGCTGGCGGAATGCTTTACACATGCAAGTCGAACGATGAACCTTAGCTTGCTAAGGGGATTAGTGGCGAACGGGTGAGTAATATATCGGAACGTACCTTGTAATGGGGGATAACTAGTCGAAAGATTAGCTAATACCGCATACGCCCTGAGGGGGAAAGTAGGGGATCTTCGGACCTTACGTTATAAGAGCGGCCGATATCTGATTAGCTAGTTGGTGGGGTAATGGCCTACCAAGGCGACGATCAGTAGCTGGTCTGAGAGGACGACCAGCCACACTGGAACTGAGACACGGTCCAGACTCCTACGGGAGGCAGCAGTGGGGAATTTTGGACAATGGGCGCAAGCCTGATCCAGCCATTCCGCGTGAGTGAAGAAGGCCTTCGGGTTGTAAAGCTCTTTCGCAAGGGAAGAAAACTTACACAATAACACTGTGTGAGGCTGACGGTACCTTGATAAGAAGCACCGGCTAACTACGTGCCAGCAGCCGCGGTAATACGTAGGGTGCGAGCGTTAATCGGAATTACTGGGCGTAAAGCGTGCGCAGGCGGTTTTGTAAGTCAGATGTGAAATCCCCGAGCTCAACTTGGGAACTGCGTTTGAAACTACAAGACTAGAATATGTCAGAGGGGGGTAGAATTCCACGTGTAGCAGTGAAATGCGTAGAGATGTGGAGGAATACCAATGGCGAAGGCAGCCCCCTGGGATAATATTGACGCTCATGCACGAAAGCGTGGGGAGCAAACAGGATTAGATACCCTGGTAGTCCACGCCCTAAACGATGTCTACTAGTTGTTGGTGGAGTAAAATCCATGAGTAACGCAGCTAACGCGTGAAGTAGACCGCCTGGGGAGTACGGTCGCAAGATTAAAACTCAAAGGAATTGACGGGGGCCCGCACAAGCGGTGGATTATGTGGATTAATTCGATGCAACGCGAAAAACCTTACCTGGCCTTGACATGCCACTAACGAAGCAGAGATGCATTAGGTGCCCGTAAGGGAAAGTGGACACAGGTGCTGCATGGCTGTCGTCAGCTCGTGTCGTGAGATGTTGGGTTAAGTCCCGCAACGAGCGCAACCCTTGCCATTAATTGCCATCATTGAGTTGGGCACTTTAATGGGACTGCCGGTGACAAACCGGAGGAAGGTGGGGATGACGTCAAGTCCTCATGGCCCTTATGGCCAGGGCTTCACACGTAATACAATGGTCGGTACAGAGAGTTGCCAACCCGCGAGGGGGAGCTAATCTCAGAAAGCCGATCGTAGTCCGGATTGTTCTCTGCAACTCGAGAGCATGAAGTCGGAATCGCTAGTAATCGCGGATCAGCATGTCGCGGTGAATACGTTCCCGGGCCTTGTACACACCGCCCGTCACACCATGGGAGTGGGTTTTACCAGAAGTAGTTAGTCTAACCGCAAGGGGGACGATTACCACGGTAGTATTCATGACTGGGGTGAAGTCGTAACAAGGTAGCCGTATCGGAAGGTGCGGCTGGATCACCTCCTTTCTAGAGAAGATCACCTGTCTACAAGCATTCACTCTTATCGGTCATCTTAAAAATAAGCAGCAACAAAGATTTAGGCAAACCGCCTTAGGGTCTGTAGCTCAGCTGGTTAGAGCACCGTCTTGATAAGGCGGGGGTCGTTGGTTCGAGCCCAACCAGACCCACCACCGAATATTGGGGGATTAGCTCAGCTGGGAGAGCACCTGCTTTGCAAGCAGGGGGTCGTCGGTTCGATCCCGTCATCCTCCACCAACGACTTGGTGTCTTTGTTGCGGTTTAGAGATTAGAAGCAAGCGTTATTAATTGATGTTTGATTAAATGTTTGCTTCTGGTTTTTAAACGTTAGTTTAACGACTAAGACTGCTCTTTAACAAAATGGAAGAAGTAAAGGAATATAGGTTGTGTGATGACAACTTATATTCAATGGGCGATATTATTTTTTAACCGGAAATAATATCGATTGATTGCAAAATCAGAAATATTAAACGCAAGTTGAGAAGCGACATTGATGAGTAATCATGAATGTAGCGAATCTAACGAGGTTTGATAGTGCTTTAGAATTACCTGTAACGCGTGTCTCATGCACGACGAAATCTAGATTTAAAAAGGGTTTAGGTTTTAACGTTATAGGGTCAAGTGAATAAGTGCATATGGTGGATGCCTTGGCGATATCAGGCGATGAAGGACGTGATAGCCTGCGAAAAGCTTCGGGGAGCTGGCAAATAAGCTTTGATCCGGAGATGTCCGAATGGGGAAACCCGGCCGTAAGGTCATTCTCTTCTGAATATATAGGAAGAGTAAAGCGAACCTGGAGAACTGAAACATCTAAGTACCCAGAGGAAAAGAAATCAACCGAGATTCCGTAAGTAGTGGCGAGCGAACATGGAACAGCCTGTTACTTTTAGCAGACGCGATAGTAGAACGGAATGGAAAGTCCGACCGTAGTGGGTGATAGTCCCGTATACGAAATCCCGTTTGTGGAACTAGGGTAACGACAAGTAGGGCGGGGCACGAGAAACCCTGTCTGAACATGGGGGGACCATCCTCCAAGGCTAAATACTCGATATCGACCGATAGTGAACCAGTACCGTGAGGGAAAGGCGAAAAGAACCCCGGGAGGGGAGTGAAATAGATCCTGAAACCGTATGCATACAAACAGTGGGAGCCTCGTAAGGGGTGACTGCGTACCTTTTGTATAATGGGTCAGCGACTTACATTCAGTGGCAAGCTTAACCGATAGGGGAGGCGTAGAGAAATCGAGTCCGAATAGGGCGTCTTAGTCGCTGGGTGTAGACCCGAAACCAAGTGATCTATCCATGGCCAGGATGAAGGTGCCGTAACAGGTACTGGAGGTCCGAACCCACAAATGTTGAAAAATTTGGGGATGAGCTGTGGATAGGGGTGAAAGGCTAAACAAACTTGGAGATAGCTGGTTCTCTCCGAAAACTATTTAGGTAGTGCCTCGTATATAACTCTCGGGGGTAGAGCACTGTTATGGCTAGGGGGTTCATAAGAACTTACCAAACCATTGCAAACTCCGAATACTGAGAAGTTCAATTACGGGAGACAGTCCATGGGTGCTAACGTCCGTGGACAAGAGGGAAACAACCCAGACCGACAGCTAAGGTCCCAAATGACGTGCTAAGTGGAAAACGAAGTGGGAAGGCATAGACAGCCAGGATGTTGGCTTAGAAGCAGCCATCATTTAAAGAAAGCGTAATAGCTCACTGGTCGAGTCGTCCTGCGCGGAAGATGTAACGGGGCTAAGCACGTAACCGAAGCTTCGGATGCCAGTTTACTGGCATGGTAGGAGAGCGTTCTGTAGGCCTGCGAAGGTGTACTGTGAGGTATGCTGGAGGTATCAGAAGTGCGAATGCTGACATGAGTAGCGATAAAGGGAGTGAAAAGCTCCCTCGCCGAAAGCCCAAGGTTTCCTGCGCAACGTTCATCGGCGCAGGGTGAGTCGGCCCCTAAGGTGAGGCAGAGATGCGTAGCTGATGGGAAACAGGTTAATATTCCTGTACCTATATACAATGCGATGTGGGGACGGAGAAGGTTAGGTCAGCCGGGTGTTGGATGTCCCGGTTCAAGCGTGTAGGTTGGTTCTTTAGGCAAATCCGGAGAGCTAAGACTGAGACGTGATAACGAGTCTGCTTGCAGACGAAGTGATTGATACCATGCTTCCAAGAAAAGCCACTAAGCTTCAGTTGTATAAGACCGTACCGCAAACCGACACAGGTGGGCAGGATGAGAATTCTAAGGCGCTTGAGAGAACCCGGGAGAAGGAACTCGGCAAATTAGCACCGTAACTTCGGGAGAAGGTGCGCCCCGGTAACGTGTATAGACTTGCTCTAGAAGCGTGATGGGGTTGCAGTGAAAAGGTGGCTGCGACTGTTTAATAAAAACACAGCACTCTGCAAACACGAAAGTGGACGTATAGGGTGTGACGCCTGCCCGGTGCTGGAAGATTAAATGATGGGGTGCAAGCTCTTGATTGAAGTCCCAGTAAACGGCGGCCGTAACTATAACGGTCCTAAGGTAGCGAAATTCCTTGTCGGGTAAGTTCCGACCCGCACGAATGGCGTAACGATGGCCACACTGTCTCCTCTCGGGACTCAGCGAAGTTGAAATGTTTGTGAAGATGCAATCTCCCCGCGGCTAGACGGAAAGACCCCATGAACCTTTACTGCAGCTTTACATTGGACTTTGACAAGATTTGTGTAGGATAGGTGGGAGACTATGAAGCGGTGTCGCCAGATATCGTGGAGTCATCCTTGAAATACCACCCTGATGTTGTTGAGGTTCTAACCTAGGTCCGTAATCCGGACTGGGGACCGTGTATGGTAGGCAGTTTGACTGGGGCGGTCTCCTCCCAAAGAGTAACGGAGGAGTGCGAAGGTAACCTAGGTACGGTCGGAAATCGTACTGATAGTGCAATGGCAAAAGGTTGCTTGACTGCGAGACGGACAGGTCGAGCAGGTGCGAAAGCAGGTCATAGTGATCCGGTGGTTCTGTATGGAAGGGCCATCGCTCAACGGATAAAAGGTACTCTGGGGATAACAGGCTGATTCCTCCCAAGAGTTCATATCGACGGGGGAGTTTGGCACCTCGATGTCGGCTCATCACATCCTGGGGCTGTAGCCGGTCCCAAGGGTATGGCTGTTCGCCATTTAAAGTGGTACGTGAGCTGGGTTTAAAACGTCGTGAGACAGTTTGGTCCCTATCTGCCGTGGGCGCTGCAAGTTTGAGGGGACCTGCTCCTAGTACGAGAGGACCGGAGTGGACGCACCTCTGGTGGACCAGTTATCATGCCAATGGTATAGCTGGGTAGCTAAGTGCGGAAGAGATAAACGCTGAAAGCATCTAAGCGTGAAACTCGCCTCGAGATGAGACTTGCCTCTGGCTTTAAGCCAGCTAAAGAGTCGTTCAAGACCAGGACGTTGATAGGTCAGGTGTGGAAGTGCAGTAATGCATTAAGCTAACTGATACTAATTGCTCGTGAGGCTTGATCCTATAACCTTAAAACTTAGATTAAAATCTAAGCCAGGTGTAGTTCAAAGCAATATGATTTGGCAATCATCAAGAAATAAGAAACACAAGTTGTTTCATACCCTGCCCATTGATGCTTGAAAAAGCAAAATCCTTTACTTCTTCCAATTTGTTAAAGCAGGCTGATTCATATCAGCACCATGCATAACATTACCAGTTATGTTTGGGGACAATAGCAGTTTGGAACCACCCCTTCCCATCTCGAACAGGGCCGTGAAACGAACTTGCGCCAATGATAGTGTACTCTTCGTATGCGAAAGTAGGTCATCCCCAAGCTCCTATTCTAAAAAGCCCTCGGCAGCAATGTCGGGGGCTTTTTTATTGCCTGTAACCGGTAGGCAGATGAAATTCAGGCAGAAAAAAACCCGGTGCAAGCACCGGGTTGAAGTGTCTATTAAGATCAACTCAAAATAGACTGCCATGAAAACTTAAGCGCTGCACTGCAGCGTAAAATATAATTGACACCGCTCAAGCGGTTGTTGATCTGCTGCTTCTCCCTCTTTTACACACATCTTAAAAAATACACAGGCGTATGTCATTGACCC
>NZ_JBHTJW010000007.1:0-16794 GCF_042676145.1 Methylophilus glucosoxydans | reverse complement strand
AATTACTCGATGATTTTGGCAACGACGCCAGCACCAACGGTACGACCACCTTCACGAATCGCGAAGCGCAGACCATCTTCCATCGCGATAGGCGCGATCAATGTCACAGTGATAGAGACGTTATCACCTGGCATCACCATTTCGGTACCTGCTGGCAATTCAACTGCACCAGTCACGTCAGTGGTACGGAAGTAGAACTGTGGACGGTAGCCGTTGAAGAATGGTGTATGACGACCACCTTCATCTTTACCCAACACGTAGATCTCAGCGGTGAACTTGGTGTGTGGTTTGATAGAACCGGATTTAGCCAGCACTTGACCACGCTCAACCTCTTCACGCTTGGTACCGCGCAGCAGTACGCCTACGTTGTCACCCGCTTGACCTTGGTCCAGCAGTTTGCGGAACATTTCAACACCAGTACAGGTGGTTTTCAAGGTTGGCTTCAGACCAACGATTTCGATTTCGTCGCCGACTTTAACGATACCACGCTCAACACGGCCTGTTACTACAGTACCACGACCAGAGATAGAGAATACGTCTTCTACTGGCATCAGGAAGGTACCGTCAATGGCACGCTCTGGGGTTGGGATGTAGCTGTCCAATGCGTCAGCCAATGCGAAGATCGCTGGTTCGCCGATTTCTGATTGGTCGCCTTCAAGGGCCAATTTAGCAGAACCTTTGATGATTGGGGTGTCATCACCTGGGAAGTCATACTTGCTCAGCAAGTCACGCACTTCCATTTCAACCAGTTCCAACAACTCAGCGTCGTCAACCATGTCGGCTTTGTTCAGGAACACAACGATGTATGGTACGCCAACTTGACGTGCCAACAGGATGTGCTCACGTGTTTGTGGCATAGGGCCGTCAGCAGCGGAACATACCAGGATCGCGCCGTCCATCTGGGCAGCACCGGTAATCATGTTTTTAACGTAGTCGGCGTGGCCTGGGCAGTCAACGTGTGCGTAGTGACGGCTTGCAGTCTCGTACTCAACGTGTGCTGTGTTGATGGTAATACCACGTGCTTTTTCTTCTGGTGCCGCGTCAATTTGGTCGTAAGCTTTTGCTTCGCCACCAAATTTCTTGGTCAACACTGTGGTGATCGCCGCTGTCAATGTTGTCTTACCGTGGTCAACGTGACCAATCGTACCAACGTTCACGTGTGGCTTGGTACGTTCAAATTTGCCTTTTGCCATGATGTTTTTCCTTTAATTCAATACTTTAAAAATCAATTATTTTTTGTTGATGATTGCATCAGCAACGTTTTTCGGCGCATCTGCGTAGTGTTTGAATTCCATGCTGTAGGTTGCACGACCTTGTGACAAGGAACGCACGACAGTGGAGTAACCAAACATCTCTGACAGCGGCACTTCAGCTTTAATCGCTTTACCGCCACCAGGCATATCATCCATGCCCTGAATGATGCCACGACGAGATGACAAGTCACCCATCACATCACCCATGTACTCTTCAGGCGTTTCAACTTCAACCGCCATCATTGGCTCCAGCAAGACTGGATCTGCTTTACGCATACCATCTTTGAAACCGATAGAAGCAGCCATCTTGAACGCGTTTTCGTTCGAGTCAACGTCATGGTAGGAACCATCAAACAGGGTCACTTTTACGTCGACCACTGGGAAGCCTGCCAGAACACCTGCTGGAATCGTTTCACGCAACCCTTTATCTACTGCAGGGATAAATTCACGTGGCACAGTACCGCCTTTAATGGCATCCACGAACTCGTAACCTTTACCAGCCTCATTTGGCTCCATTTTGAGCCATACGTGACCGTACTGACCTTTACCACCGGACTGTTTAACGAATTTACCTTCAACCTCAACCGCTTTACGGATCGCTTCACGGTAAGCCACTTGTGGCGCACCTACGTTGGCTTCAACGTTGAATTCACGCTTCATACGGTCAACCAGAATCTCCAGGTGCAATTCACCCATACCGGAAATAATGGTTTGGCCAGACTCTTCGTCGGAACGCACGCGGAAAGAAGGGTCTTCTTGTGCCAAACGACCCAATGCCAAGCCCATTTTTTCCTGATCGCTCTTGGTTTTTGGCTCAACAGCCACGTGAATCACTGGCTCAGGGAATACCATGCGTTCAAGGATGATAGGCTTGTCTGGAGAGCACAGAGATTCACCTGTGGTCACTTCTTTCAAACCGATACAGGCTGCAATGTCGCCTGCCAACACTTCATCCACTTCTTCACGGTTATTCGCATGCATCTGAACGATACGACCGATACGCTCTTTTTTACCCTTCACAGAGTTGAGTACGGTATCACCCTTGTTCAACACACCAGAGTAAACACGGATAAAAGTCAACTGACCGACAAACGGGTCTGTCATCAATTTAAATGCCAGCGCAGAGAACCCCTCTTTGTCATCGGCTTTACGGCTGGCTGGTTTGCCATCATCATCTTCACCGGTCACATCAGGAATATCTACTGGAGATGGCAGGAACTGAATCACCGCATCCAGCATACGTTGCACGCCTTTGTTTTTAAAGGCAGAACCGCACAGCATCGGCTGAATTTCACCCGCAATGGTACGCGTACGCAGACCAAACACGATGTCCTTCTCTTCCAGATCACCGTTTTCCAGGTATTTGTTCATCAGATCTTCGCTGGCTTCAGCCGCAGATTCAACCATCTGCTCGCGCCATTTTTTAGCAGTCTCAACCAGATCAGCCGGAATCTCACCGTAAGTAAATTTCATGCCTTGAGAAGCCTCATCCCAGATAATGGCTTTCATTTTCATGAGATCAACGACGCCAGTGAAAGTATCTTCACGGCCAATTGGGATCACCACAGGCACTGGGCTTGCGCGCAGACGCGTTTTCATCTGCTCAACCACTTTGAAGAAGTCGGCACCAGAACGGTCCATTTTGTTCACAAAGGCCAAGCGAGGCACTTTGTATTTGTTGGCCTGACGCCAAACAGTTTCAGATTGTGGTTGCACACCACCTACCGCACAGTACACCATGCAGGCGCCATCCAGCACACGCATGGAACGCTCAACTTCAATCGTGAAGTCTACGTGCCCAGGGGTATCAATAATGTTGAATCGATGCTCAGGCAAAGACAGGTCCATGCCTTTCCAGAAACAGGTGGTCGCAGCGGAAGTAATGGTAATCCCACGCTCCTGCTCTTGTTCCATCCAGTCCATGGTCGCTGCACCATCGTGCACCTCACCAATTTTATGGTTCACACCAGTGTAGAACAGAATACGTTCTGTCGTGGTTGTTTTACCTGCGTCAATGTGCGCAGAAATACCAATATTACGGTAGCGTTCAATAGGGGTTTTACGTGCCACGATGCTTTACCTTTGCTATCAATTCAACTAATTATTAAAGAACGAGGTCGTTTAATTAAAAACGGAAGTGTGAGAAAGCCTTGTTGGCTTCTGCCATACGATGAACTTCTTCACGCTTCTTCATTGCGGCGCCGCGGCCTTCTGAGGCTTCAAGCAACTCAGCAGCCAGACGCAAGCCCATGGACTTTTCGCCACGCTTGCGCGCTGCATCACGCAACCAACGCATTGCCAAGGCGCTACGACGGCTAGGACGCACTTCAACAGGCACCTGATAGTTAGCACCACCGACGCGACGGCTTTTCACTTCAACGATAGGGCGCAGATTGTTCAACGCTGTGGTGAATAATTCCAGCGGATCTTTGCCACTCTTGCTGGCTACTTGATCAAATGCACCGTAAACAATACGCTCAGCAACAGATTTCTTACCACCTGTCATCAGTACGTTTACGAATTTGGATACTTCCTGGCTACCAAATTTTGGATCCGGCAAGATATTACGTTTGGGAACTTCTCTACGTCTAGGCATAACTATTCTCTTTCAATTAAATTTTGCTAGCTACAACACTGCAAGGCATTTCAGCCGCTATTAAAAATTGGACCAATGTCCGAAACCAACTTAACAAATTAAGCTTTAGCTTCTTTAGGACGTTTAGCACCGTATTTGGAACGTGACTGTTTACGATCTTTCACACCAGCCGTATCCAAGCTACCGCGCACCATGTGGTAACGCACACCTGGCAAGTCTTTTACACGACCACCGCGAATCAGTACCACAGAGTGCTCTTGCAGGTTATGGCCTTCACCGCCGATGTAGCTAATGACTTCGTAACCGTTAGTCAGGCGCACTTTGGCAACCTTACGCAACGCGGAGTTTGGCTTTTTAGGAGTAGTGGTGTACACACGGGTACATACACCACGCTTTTGTGGGCAGGATTCCAGGGCTGGAACCTTGCTCTTGGTTACCACTTTAACGCGTGGTTTACGTACTAACTGATTAATGGTTGGCATTGCCTTAACCTCTTCACCTTAAAAAATCCACCAACTGAGCAGGAAACTCAGGACTGGCGGCATATCAACAATAACACCTTATTGAGACAATAAGGCTATTCTGAGAAACCCAGCATTTTAATAAACGAGTCAAGGGGTGTCAAGCATTATTCATACTTGGACACCCCTTGTTTATTGCCCGGCCTGACGACCGGAAAAGCCTAAAATTACTCGGTCGCGTTGTCGTCCGTTGCGGTTTCTTCAACCACTTCTTCTGGTGCAAACATCGCTTCAGCGGCCAACATCGCCTCTGAAGGCTCAGCAACATTTGGCGTCAACGACGCGATTGCTGCACGCTTGCGAGACTCGTGATACGCCAAACCGGTACCGGCTGGAATCAGACGGCCGACAATCACGTTTTCTTTCAAGCCACGCAGATCGTCGCGTTTGCCCAAGATCGCAGCCTCGGTCAACACTCTTGTCGTTTCCTGGAAGGATGCGGCAGAGATGAAGGAGTCCGTAGACAGCGATGCCTTGGTAATCCCCAGCAATACGTACTCGAAAGTTGCGGGACGTTTGTTTTCGGCAATGACGCGTTCGTTTTCAGTCAACAAGTCTGCACGTTCTACCTGCTCACCCGGGATGAAGCTGGTATCTCCGGCATCTTGCACTTTCACACGGCGCAACATCTGACGCACAATCACTTCAATGTGCTTGTCGTTAATCTTCACGCCCTGCAAACGATAAACGTCTTGTACTTCGTCAATGATGTAACGTGCCAGTGCCTCACGACCTTGCAGACGCAAGATGTCTTGCGGATCTGCCGGGCCGTCGACAATCGTTTCACCCTTGGTGACCACTTGACCATCGTGCGCGGTCACGTGCTTGTCCTTGGCAATCAGGAACTCGCTGGTAATACCGTCCAGGTCAGTAATGACCAGACGCTGCTTACCCTTGGTGTCCTTACCAAATGACACAGTACCGGTCACTTCTGCCAGCATGCCGGCATCTTTGGGTGAACGCGCTTCGAACAGTTCAGCCACACGTGGCAGACCCCCGGTAATATCCCGTGTTTTGGAGGATTCTTGCGGGATACGTGCCAGCACTTCACCCACACCCACTTCCTGACCATCTTTCACGGTAATGATACAACCCAGCTGGAAGGTGACGTTTACCGGCGTTTCAGTACCGGCAATTTTCACTTCCACACCATTTGCATCCAGCAATTTCACCTGTGGACGCAAGCCTTTAGTCGAGCCCGCTCTTTGTTTAGGATCAATCACCACCAGTGAGGACAAGCCAGTGACTTCATCCACCTGCTTAGCAACCGTGACGCCTTCTTCAACGTTCTCGAACTTCACGCGCCCCGCATACTCGGTAATAATCGGACGAGTATGTGGATCCCAAGTCGCCAAGGCCTGACCCGCTTTAACCGTCTTACCATCATTGATGGTCAGCGTCGCACCGTAAGGCACTTTATGACGCTCACGCTCACGGCCATTGTCGTCAGAAATCACAACCTCACCGTTACGGGAAATCACGATCTGCTCACCACGTGAGTTGGTCACGTAACGCATGGTAGAAGTGAAGCCAGCCGTACCGTTAGACTTGCTCTCTACTTGTGACACAGAAGCTGCACGGGATACCGCACCACCAATGTGGAATGTACGCATGGTCAACTGTGTACCAGGCTCACCGATGGACTGTGCCGCAATCACGCCGACAGACTCGCCGATACTGATCAGCTTGCCACGACCCAGGTCACGACCGTAGCACTTGGCGCAGATACCGTAACGCGTGTCGCAAGTCAGGGCAGTACGCACTTTGACTTCATCAATGCCCAAGGCATCAATTTTCTCGACTTCGTCTTCACCCAGTAAAGTACCGGCTGCGAATACCACTTCCTGTGTTTCAGGATGCAAGATATCCAGAGCAGAGGTACGGCCTAGGATACGGTCATGCAAGGGCTCAACTACTTCACCGCCTTTAACCAGCGCCTTGGTGACCAAGCCTTCGGTGGTGCCACAATCCGTCTCGGTCACAACCAAGTCTTGTGTCACGTCTACCAGACGGCGTGTCAGGTAACCGGAGTTCGCTGTTTTCAGCGCCGTATCGGCCAGACCCTTACGCGCACCGTGGGTTGAAATAAAGTATTGCAACACGTTCAAGCCATCACGGAAGTTCGCCTTGATCGGCGTTTCAATAATGGAACCATCTGGTTTCGCCATCAGGCCACGCATACCAGCCAGCTGACGTACCTGCGCTGCAGAACCCCGCGCACCGGAGTCGGCCATCATGTAAATCGCGTTAAAGGATTCCTGACGGACAGCTTTACCGTCTTTGGTGACCACGTTGCCGTCAGCGTCCTTGACATCTTCTTCGCGCAACTGCTTCATCATGGCCTCAGCCACTTTGTCACCGGCACGACCCCAGATGTCGACCACCTTGTTGTAACGCTCACCCTGTGTCACCAGACCGGACACATACTGGTCTTCGATCTCTTTCACTTCAGCATCGGCAGCCGCAATCAATTGCTCTTTCTCTGGTGGCACCAACATGTCATTGATGCTGATAGAGATACCGGCTTTGGTCGCGTATGAGTAACCGGTGTACATCAGTTTATCCGCGAAGATCACGGTTTCACGTATGCCCACCTTACGGAAGCTGGCGTTGATCAGGCGTGAAATTTCTTTTTTCTTCAGTGCCTTGTCAATGTAGCTGTATGGCATGCCTGGTGGCAGAATTTCAGACAGCAAAGCACGGCCAACGGTGGTGTTATACCGATTGAATTTCTCGGTTTTGTGACCGGTCACATCCATCTCGAACTCACGGATACGCACCGTAATCTTGGCGTGCAAATCGATCAGCCCCTGGTCGTACACACGTTGTACTTCCTTGATGTCACTGAAGATCATACCTTCGCCACGTGCAGCCACTTTTTCGCGAGTCATGTAGTACAGACCCAACACAATATCCTGCGAAGGCACAATGATAGGCTCGCCGTTGGCTGGAGACAGTACGTTGTTGGAAGCCAACATCAAGGTGCGGGCTTCCATCTGTGCTTCCAGACTCAATGGAACGTGTACCGCCATCTGGTCACCGTCAAAGTCGGCGTTAAAGGCTGAACACACCAATGGGTGCAACTGGATCGCTTTACCTTCGATCAATACTGGCTCAAATGCCTGGATACCCAAACGGTGCAAGGTAGGCGCACGGTTCAACAACACCGGATGCTCGCGGATCACGTCCTCGAGGATATCCCAGACTTCTGGTCCTTCCTCTTCCACTTTCTTCTTGGCCGCTTTAATGGTGGTTGCCAGACCTAACACTTCCAGCTTGTGGAAAATGAAAGGCTTGAACAATTCCAGCGCCATTTTCTTAGGCAAACCGCACTGATGCAGTTTCAACTGCGGACCAACCACAATCACGGAACGGCCGGAGTAGTCCACACGTTTACCCAACAGGTTTTGACGGAAACGACCGCCTTTACCTTTGATCATGTCAGCCAGTGATTTGAGCGGACGCTTGTTGGCGCCGGTCATGACTTTACCGCGACGACCGTTATCCAGCAGAGAGTCAACAGCCTCTTGCAACATACGTTTTTCGTTACGGACGATGATTTCAGGCGCTTTCAACTCTAACAAACGCTTCAAGCGGTTGTTACGGTTGATCACACGGCGATACAGGTCGTTCAAATCTGAGGTCGCAAAGCGGCCGCCATCCAATGGGACCAATGGACGCAGCTCTGGTGGCAACACTGGCAAGATTTCCAGGATCATCCACTCTGGCTTGATGCCGGATTTCTGGAACGCTTCCAGCACTTTCAGACGCTTGGCGATCTTCTTGATCTTGGCTTCAGAGCTGGTCGCGGACAGTTCGCTACGCAATGTTTCAATCTCGCGCTCAATGTCCATGGTGCGCAACAATTCACGCACGGCTTCAGCACCCATCACGGCGTTGAATTCGTCACCGTATTCTTCCACCTTGGCCAGATAGTCATCTTCAGTCAGCAACTGACCACGGGTCAGCGGCGTCATGCCTGGGTCAATCACGATGAATGCTTCAAAGTACAGCACACGTTCGATGTCGCGCAAAGCGATATCCAGCACCATACCCAAACGGCTAGGCAAGGATTTCAGGAACCAGATGTGGGCCACGGGTGAAGCCAGCTCGATGTGACCCATGCGTTCACGACGCACTTTGCTCAGTGTGACTTCAACGCCACATTTTTCACAAATCACACCGCGGTGTTTCAAACGCTTGTATTTACCGCACAAGCACTCGTAATCTTTGATCGGGCCAAAGATTTTGGAGCAGAACAAACCGTCCCGCTCAGGTTTGAAGGTACGGTAGTTGATGGTTTCTGGCTTTTTCACTTCGCCATAGGACCATGAACGGATTTTTTCAGGTGAAGCCAGCGCGATCTTGATCGCGTCGAACTCTTCTTCTTGCGTAACCTGTTTAAATAAATCTAATAACGCTTTCATAGAGACTCTCCTAATGGCGGGGCTTAGTTACGGTCCAAATCAATATCAATGGCCAGTGAACGGATTTCTTTCACCAGCACGTTGAATGATTCAGGCATACCCGCATCAATTTTGTGCTCACCTTTGACGATGTTTTCGTACACTTTGGTACGGCCATTCACGTCATCTGATTTCACGGTCAACATCTCTTGCAAGGTGTATGACGCACCATAGGCTTCCAGTGCCCACACTTCCATCTCACCGAAGCGCTGGCCACCGAACTGGGCTTTACCACCCAGCGGCTGCTGTGTCACCAGGCTGTAAGGACCGGTAGAACGTGCGTGCATCTTGTCATCGACCAAGTGGTGCAGTTTCAGCACGTGCATGTAACCGACAGTCACTGGACGCTCGAACGCATCACCGGTACGGCCATCAAACAGTTTGACCTGTGTTTTGCCAGCGTGGAACTGCAGTTTCTTGGTGTGCTCGTCATCATCAGGGAAAGCCAGATCCAGCATGGCTTTAATGTCAGACTCAGCGGCACCGTCAAACACTGGTGTCGCGAACGGCACGCCGTGTTTCAGGTTCTGCGCAAGGTCAATCACTTCCACATCTGTCAGACCAGCAATGTCTTCTTTCTTGCCAGTGCTGCTGTTATAGATCTTGTCCAGGAAGCCTCGGATTTCAGCCACTTTGGCTTCTGCTTGCAGCATATCGCCAATGCGTTTGCCCAAACCTTTGGCAGCCCAACCCAGGTGGGTTTCCAGAATCTGACCGATGTTCATCCGTGAAGGCACGCCCAGCGGGTTCAACACGATATCCAGCGGTGTACCATCAGCCATGTATGGCATGTCTTCGACCGGGCAGATTTTTGAAATCACACCCTTGTTACCGTGACGACCGGCCATCTTGTCACCAGGCTGAATACGGCGTTTCACAGCCAGATAGACTTTGACCATTTTTTGTACACCTGGTGGCAGTTCGTCACCTTGTGTCAGTTTACGCTTCTTCTCTTCGAATTTGTTATCGAATTCGATGCGGGCCTGGCTCAAGCTGTCTTTCAACTGCTCAAGTTGACGGGCAGCCTCTTCATCGCTCAAACGGATGTCAAACCAGTCATAACGACCCACGCTCTCCAGATATTCCTGAGTCAGGGTGTCGCCTTTTTTCAGTTTGTTCGGACCACCTGTGGCCACTTTACCCGCCAACAGACGGCTGATACGGCCAAAAGTATCGTCTTCAACAATACGCATCTGGTCGCCCAGATCTTTCTTGTAGTGAGACAACTGGTCATCAATAATTTGTTGCGCACGGGCATCACGGTCGATACCTTCGCGTGTGAACACTTGCACATCGATCACAGTACCGGTCATGCCAGAAGGCACGCGCAGTGAAGTGTCTTTCACGTCAGACGCTTTTTCACCGAAAATCGCACGCAGCAATTTTTCTTCTGGCGTTAAAGTGGTTTCACCTTTAGGGGTCACTTTACCTACCAGCACGTCACCCGCTTCCACCTCGGCACCAATATAGATAATCCCGGAGTCATCCAGACGGCCCAGCATGCGCTCGGACAGGTTGGAAATATCGCGGGTAATCTCTTCAGGTCCCAGTTTGGTATCACGTGCCACCACTGACAGCTCTTCAATGTGGATGGAGGTGTAACGGTCATCAGCCACTACGCGCTCGGAGATCAGAATCGAGTCTTCGTAGTTGTAACCGTTCCAAGGCATAAAGCCAACCAGCATGTTCTGACCCAGCGCCAACTCACCCATATCCGTAGAAGCACCATCCGCCACCACGTCGCCGCGGCTAATGATATCGCCTACTTTAACCAGCGGACGCTGGTTAATATTGGTGTTCTGGTTAGAACGGGTGTACTTGGTCAGGTTGTAGATATCCACACCCACTTCGCCGGCTTGCGCTTCAGCATCGTGGACACGAATCACAATACGGCCTGAGTCGACGTAATCGACCACGCCACCACGACGGGCAGTCACGACAGTCCCGGAGTCCACCGCGACTGTACGCTCAATGCCTGTACCGACCACGGCTTTTTCAGCACGCAGACAAGGCACGGCTTGACGTTGCATGTTGGCACCCATCAAGGCACGGTTCGCGTCATCGTGTTCCAGGAAAGGAATCAATGAAGCCGCAACAGACACGATCTGGCCTGGTGCCACGTCCATATACTGCACGCGCTCAGGTTGCGTCATGGTAAATTCGTTGTGGAAACGCGCAGAGACCAATTCCTCCTTGAAGCCACCGTCTGTAGACAGTTCGGTGTTAGCCTGTGCGATCACATACTGGCTTTCTTCAATGGCTGACAGGAAATCAATCTTGCCCGACACCTTGTTGCCTTCAACCAGACGATAAGGGGTTTCCAGGAAACCATATTCGTTGGTACGGGCATACAGCGCCAGTGAGTTGATCAAACCAATGTTTGGACCTTCAGGCGTTTCAATTGGACACACGCGGCCATAATGGGTGGTGTGTACGTCACGCACCTCGAAGCCGGCACGCTCACGGGTCAAGCCACCTGGACCCAAAGCGGAGATACGGCGTTTGTGCGTAATCTCGGACAATGGGTTCGTCTGGTCCATAAACTGCGACAACTGGCTAGAACCGAAAAACTCACGAATCGCACTGGAGACTGGCTTGGCATTGATCAAGTCATGCGGCATCAGGTTCTCTGACTCAGCCTGTGACAGACGCTCTTTGACGGCACGCTCAACACGGACCAGACCGGCACGGAACTGGTTCTCGGCCAATTCACCCACGGAACGGATACGACGGTTACCCAAGTGGTCAATATCGTCAATCTCGCCACGGCCATTGCGCAACTCAATCAGCACGCCAATGACAGCGAGGATATCTTCGTTGGATAGCACATTGCTACCGGTATCGCCTTGTGGGCCGACTTTTTCGTAGAAACGACGCATCCAGGTCGCTGAACGGTCTTCCAGCTTGCTTGGATAAGCACGGCGGTTGAATTTCATACGACCCACTACGGACAGGTCATAGCGATCTTCAGAGAAGAACAAACCATTAAACAAGGCCTCTACAGCCTCTTCGGTTGGCGGCTCGCCTGGGCGCATCATGCGGTAAATCGCTACACGTGCACTGTACTGGTCAGGAATCTCATCACTGCGCAATGTTTGCGAAATGAAATTACCATGATCCAAGTCGTTGGTGTAAATGGTGTCGATTTCTGAAATCTTTGCCGCGACCAATTTTTCAAGCAATGATGGTGTCACTTCATCATTGGCGTTAGCAATCAGCTCACCGGTTTCAGTATCAATAATGTTTTTGGCAACTGCGCGACCCATCATAAAGTCGGTTGGTACCGCCATGGTGGTTACGCCCGCTTTTTCGATGTCACGGATATGTTTAACGGTGATACGTTTGTCTTTGGCAACCAGCACATTACCGTCTTTGTCAGTAATGTCGAATTTGGCCACTTCACCACGCAGGCGGTCTGCCACCAACTCAAACTCCACGCCTTTCGGGCCGATGTGGAAAGTGTCGGTGTCGTGGAAGGTTTCCAGAATTTGTTCTGGGGTGTAGCCCAATGCCTTCAGCAGGATGGTCACTGGCATCTTGCGGCGACGATCCACACGGAAGTACAGGTAATCTTTAGGGTCAAACTCAAAGTCTAACCAGGAGCCACGGTAAGGAATAATCCGTGCAGAGAACAACAACTTACCGGAGCTGTGGGTTTTACCACGATCATGCTCAAAGAATACGCCTGGGCTGCGGTGCAATTGGGACACAATGACACGCTCGGTACCATTAATCACGAAAGAGCCATTTTCGGTCATGAGCGGCAATTCACCCATGTAGACCTCTTGTTCTTTGACTTCTTTGACGGTTGGTTTGGACGCTTCACGGTCCATAATAGTCAGACGCACCTTGACACGCAGTGGCACGGCGTAAGTCAGCCCACGTTGCTGACATTCTTTCACGTCAAATGGCTCTGCGCCTAGTTGGTAGCTCACATAGTCCAGACGGGCATTCTCTGAATGACTCACAATCGGGAAAATGGAACGGAAAGTCGACTCTAGACCTTCGTTTTTACGTTGGTCCGCTGGTACATTTTCCTGCAGGAATGATTTATAGGACTCCAGCTGCATGGCCAGCAGATAAGGTACCTCTTGAACGCTGTCACGCTTGGCAAAGCTTTTGCGAAGGCGTTTCTTTTCGGTAAAGGAATAGCTCATAGCGTCTCCTGAAATTTTTGAGGGTAGAAGACAAAACACTTTTCATCCACTGCAATGTTTTGACATCTAACTTCGCATTTAAAATCAGCCACTTAAATTAGCCGGTTAGCTTATCTATATGTGGCCACAATACCGCTTTTACAACAGGCTTCCAGACAATTACAGTTTATTTACAATCTGCAACGCCAGAAATGGCGAAGGCCGACGGTCTCCCGTCAGCCCAGCCAGATTCACAATTGTGAATTATTTCATCTCAGCAGTAGCGCCCGCTTCGATCAATTTCTTCACAGCGGCTTCAGCGTCAGCTTTGCTTACGCCTTCTTTAACCGCTTTAGGTGCGCCGTCTACCAGGTCTTTAGCTTCTTTCAAGCCCAAACCTGTCAGTTCACGAACTGCTTTAATCACGCTCACTTTGTTGTCGCCAGCGCCATTCAAGATGACGTTGAACTCAGTTTGCTCAGCAGCAGCTGGAGCAGCACCAGCAGCAGCGCCGCCAGCAGCCACTGCAACAGCAGCAGCAGAAACACCAAACTTCTCTTCGATTTCTTTGATGAACGCAGTCAGTTCCAATACGGTCATGCCACCGATTGCATCTAAGATGTCAGCATTAGAAATTGCCATGATATAAATTTCCTAAAATAATTTGATTAAAAATTAAGCCGCTTGCTTTTCTTTTTCGTCGCGTATTGCAGCAACGGCTCGAGCAAACTTGGTTGGGACTTCGTTGAGTGTGCCAGCCAATTTGGACAGCAACTCATCACGGCTCAATGTAGATGCCAACGCTTGTACGCCAGCCACATCAAGACGCTCATTAGGCATCGCGCCCGCTTTCAGTACGAACAATTCGTTATCTTTTGCGAAATTGTTCATGACTTTGGCGGCTGCAACTGGATCGGTAGAAATACCGTACACCAGTGGCCCAACCATGTCGTCAGCCAATGCGGCAAAAGGCGTACCTTCTACTGCACGACGAACCAAGGTGTTTTTCAACACACGCAGATACACACCTGCATTACGTGCATCAGCACGCAGTTTCGTCATATTGGCTACGCCAATACCACGATACTCAGCAAGTACGATTGCTTGTGCGTTTGCTACTTGCGCAGCAACCTCGGCAACGACTTCTTTTTTCTCTGTAAGATTAAGACTCAAGGTCTGTTCTCCTTCCGTTAATGAAAGCCCGGTTAAATCACCGGGCCACTCACGGCGTCCTTGTGCAGGGCATGGATATATCCTGTGTTGGGGATCGCCATCTGCGTTGGTTTCAAACTGCTGCAAACAGAGGATTGCTCACCCATTTGCATTCAATTTTCAATTAAGTAAAACACCAACGGTCTTTGATGTTCTTGAGTGCTTACAAAATTGCATAAACACTCAAGCCCAAAGTACTTGCCTGATCCATTAACGGACCGGGACTTGATTCAATGCTTAAGCAGCGACTGAAGCTTGGTCAACACGTACGCCAGGACCCATGGTGCTGGAGACGGACAATTTCTTCAGGTATACGCCTTTGGAGCTGGCTGGCTTGGCTTTGTTCAATGCTTCGATCAAAGCAGACAGGTTGCCTTGCAGTTGCTCGACAGTAAATGAAGCACGGCCGATAGTGCAGTGAACGATACCGCCTTTATCAGTACGGTATTGCACTTGACCCGCTTTAGCATTTTTAACTGCAGTCGCTGCGTCTGGTGTCACGGTACCGACTTTAGGGTTAGGCATCAAACCACGTGGGCCCAACACTTGACCCAACGCACCAACGATACGCATCGCATCAGGTGTAGCAATGGCTACATCAAAATCCAACATACCGCCTTTGACTTGCTCGGCCAGATCTTCAAAACCAACGATGTCAGCACCAGCTGCTTTAGCCGCTTCAGCTTGTGCACCTTGTGCAAACACAGCCACACGCACTGTTTTACCAGTGCCGTTAGGCAATACGATCGCGCCACGCACAAGCTGGTCAGATTTACGTGGGTCGATACCCAAGTTAATCACTGCATCTACAGATTCGTTAAATTTGGCAGTTGCGCCTTCTTTTACCAGGCTCAGCGCATCAACTACCGGGTACAGCTTGTTGCGGTCAATCTTTGCACGCAACGCATCAATTCTTTTCGCCATGTTATACACCCTCCACTTCAATACCCATGCTGCGTGCGCTACCAGCAATGGTGCGAACGGCCGCGTCCATGTCGGCAGCGGTCAGGTCAGGCATTTTTGTTTTGGCGATTTCTTCGGCTTGTGCACGAGTAATCTTGCCAACTTTGTCCGTATGAGGACGTGGAGACCCTTTTTCCAGCTTGGCTGCTTTTTTGATCAGCACAGTTGCCGGAGGGGTTTTCATCACGAATGTGAAGCTCTTGTCTGCAAACGCAGTGATCACCACTGGGATAGGCAGCCCTGGTTCAACGCCTTGTGTTGCCGCGTTAAACGCTTTACAGAATTCCATGATGTTCAGACCACGTTGACCCAGTGCTGGACCGACTGGTGGGCTTGGGTTGGCTTTACCTGCAGGGATCTGCAGCTTGATATAGCCAATGACTTTCTTTGCCATGTTTGACTCCTTGAATGGGTAATAGCGCCTGTGGCAGGCTCCCCGTTAAAAAATATCGACTGCCAGTCAGGCCGTCGACACAATGCACAACTAGACTTCTTTTTCTACCTGTGCAAAATCCAGTTCAACCGGTGTCGCACGGCCAAAAATGACCACTGAAACACGCAGTTTGTTTTTGTCGTAGTTCACTTCCTCTACGCTGCCAGAGAAGTCCTTGAATGGGCCATCGATCACACGAACGCTCTCGCCCTTTTCAAAGGTCATCTTCTGTGTCGGGTTAGATTTGCTGTCATCCATGCGACGCAGAATAATTTCAACTTCCTTATCCTTGATCGGGGTTGGACGTTGCGCAGTGCCACCGATGAATGAAGTCACCCTTGGTGTACTTCTCACCAAGTGCCAACTTTCGTCAGTCATTTCCATTTGAACTAACACATAACCAGGATATAAGCGACGCTCAGAAATGGTCTTCTGACCATTTTTCAGCTCAATCACCTCTTCTACCGGCACCAGAATGTCACCGAACTGATCCGGGATATTCGATCTTGCGACGCGCTCTTCCAAACCGGCCTTGACGGATTTCTCCATGCCGGAGAAGGCCTGAACTGCATACCAACGCATAGCCATTAAGCCCCCCTACCCATAATCCATTGCACCATGTAGGCAAAACTGATGTCTACCAACGCCAAGAAAGCAGCCATGATCACAACCAGCACCACAACAGCCAGTGTCGTTTGCATAGTTTCCTGACGCGTTGGCCACACCACACGCTTGGCTTCAGCAACAGACTCATTAAAGAAAACCAGCGCCTGCTTACCTTGTGGCGCAGTCCACGCGACCGCTACAGACGCGACAATACCTGCCAACACGGCAAGTATCCTGATAACCATTGCTTTATCTTCAAAAAGATAAAAACCGGCAATCCCCAAAGCTAATAACAACAGGGATAAAGCCAGTTTGATTTTATCGATCATATACTTAACTTTATGATTAACACCACAGACTATTCTGGGTGTTTGGCAGGCCAAGAGGGTCTCGAACCCCCAACCCTCGGTTTTGGAGACCGATACTCTACCAATTGAGCTATTGGCCTGTACTCTTTAAAGCGAAAGCTGCACGGGTTGTAGCGCAGCTTTCACCTACATCAACAATTACTCGATGATTTTGGCAACGACGCCAGCACCAACGGTACGACCACCTTCACGAATCGCGAAGCGCAGACCATCTTCCATCGCGATAGGCGCGATCAATGT
>NZ_JBHTJW010000006.1:0-32929 GCF_042676145.1 Methylophilus glucosoxydans | reverse complement strand
GCGGATGGCAAGCTGGGCTTCAGTGTGAGCGTTGCTGGTAACGAACTTGCGGCTGACTCAGACAAGACCATTGAAGCGAAAGTGACTGTCACAGACAACGCTGGTAACACAGCCAGCCAGTCTACACAGTTGACCTACACACTGGACCTGACGCCACCTAAGGCAGAGATTGCCTTGGATGCTAACTTTGGTGGTGATGGCATCATCAACATTGAAGAAGCCAAAGCGACTTCCTCGATTCCTGTGACTGGTACAGTGGGTGGTGACGCTAAAGTTGGTGATCCCGTGATTGTGACGATCAACAACAAAGATTACCCAACGACTGTAATCACCCGTGCGGATGGCAAGCTGGGCTTCAGTGTGAGTGTTGCCGGTAACGAACTTGCCGCTGACTCAGACAAGACCATTGAAGCGAAAGTGACTGTCACAGACAACGCTGGCAACACAGCCAGCCAGTCTACACAGTTGACCTACACGCTGGACCTGACGCCACCCGTCGCCACTATTGCGCTCGATGCTAACTTTGGTGGCGATGGTATTATCAATATTGCTGAATCTCAACCAGGTGTTAATCAGCCAGTGACTGGTACTGTAGGCGGTGAAGCCAAGCTTGGTGATCCAGTGGTAGTCACGATTAATGGCAAAGATTATCTGACAACAGTGGTGACTCGTGCAGACGGTAAACTAGGCTTCAGCGTTAGCGTGCCTGGTAGCGAATTAGTGGCAGATAGTGACAAAACGATTGACGCTAAAGTCTCTACAACAGACTCAGCAGGCAACGTAGGTGTTGCAACTACTCAACTTACCTATACTGTCGATGTCACTGCACCAAACAAACCAACTATCGACAACATTTACGATGACTTCGGTACAAACACAGGCAATATCCCTAGTGGTGGCGTAGCTGATGACCCAACCCCAACTTTGAGTGGTAGGGCTGAAGCTGGTAGCACCGTGACTGTTTATGACGGCAAAAATGCGATTGGTACAGCTATCGCTGACAAAAATGGTAACTGGACCTTTACACCATCGACTGATATTGCTAAAGGCTTGCATAACTACACGGTGACTGCAACAGACAACGCTGGCAACACCAGTGTGCCAAGCGATAACTATGCTTACACTTTGAACCAGTCACCAGTGTTTGTGACTTTAGATGGTAGTGCCACTGTGTCTGAAGACGGTTTGCCAAATGGTGTTCTTGATCAAGGTGAGCCTTCAAACATTATTGCATCTGGTGATTTAGGTATCTCAGATCCAAATGGTGATCTGCAGAGTGTGACATTGACTGCACCAACTCAAACCTATACATCTGGCGGCGTGGCAATTACCTGGGCTGGAAGCAACACCGGGACGCTGATCGGTTCTGCTAATGGTCAGGAAATCTTGCGCATATCCATTGATAACTCAGGCAAGTACGCTGTCAAGTTGTCAGGTCCGCTGGATCACCCTGCTCAAGGTGAAGATACGCTTGCATTGAAGTTTGGTGTAAATGCTAAAGACACTGATACAACGACTTCTGGTTCTATCACTGTCAATGTCGTTGATGATGCACCAATTGCCACCAATCAGACAGTCACTGCACAAGGCGACAAAGGCACAAACATTATGTTTACCATTGATGTCTCTGGCAGTATGGCGATCAAAGACGGCGTAAACGGCGACTCGCGTCTGGACAGTGAAGTTAAATCAATTAACACCTTGTTGGATCAATATGGTGCATTAGGAAGTGATGTAAGGGTCATGATTGTGACCTTCTCTGATGGGTATAGCCAAAAAACCTCTAGTTGGGTAACGATTGCTGAAGCTAAACAGGTGTTAGCGTCATTAAAAACAATCTCAGGTACCAATTACGATGCTGCGTTGGATGGTACAAAAGCGGCATTCAATTCTACCGGTAAAATTGCAGGTGGCCAAAATGTAGGCTACTTCTTCTCAGATGGTGAGCCTAACTCTGGGAGAGAGGTTGGTGATACCGATAGGCAGGCATGGGAAGCTTTCCTGAAAGCCAACAATATCAATGAGTACGCAATTGGTGTTGGCGGTAGCGTTTCTGCAACCCAAGTGGCTAATAGCATGAATCAGGTGGCATATAACGGTGCGACTGGCAATGATACTGATGCTATTCAGGTGTCAAACTTTGCCCAACTGGATGGCGTATTAAGCCAGACTGTACCAACGGCTGTTTCAGGTTCATTGACGACAGGGGGTGGTTTCGGGGCTGATGGTGGTTACGTTAAATCGGTGTCGATTGAAGGTACCACTTATACTTTTGATGCGAAAACGGGTGCAATTGCAGTCGCAGGCACTAATAACAGCGCATACGATGCCACGACGCATCAACTGACCGTTAACACGACTGCTGGTCGCTTTGTGGTTGATATGGATGACGGTAAATATAGCTTTACTCCAGGTCAAACCAAGGTCACGCTGATTAATACGACATTTGATGCCAACGGCAGCAGTCAGCAAACCCCAGTACCTTTGGGTTGGTTTACTGATAACAAGAGCGGTACGATTGAGATCATGCCGAGCACGATTTATGGCCTGTCTGCAAGCTATGGCAATGTGCTTGAGATTGAGAATTACAAAGGTGATGGAAACTTGTACACCTACATCAATCCAGCTAAAGATGCTACCGTGACTTTAAGTTTTGATTATGCAGCGCGTGCTGGTCATACAGCAGGGATTGATTCTGCTATTCAGGTGATTGTGAATGGTAAAGTCATTGATACGGTGAACACTGGCAACCTGACGATGAGTAACTTCTCTTACAGCTTTACTGGTACGGGTAGCCAGATGCGTGTGGAGTTCAAGTCTGTGGATACCAACAGCACTGGTGGCTTGCTTGATAATATCAAAATCACGACATCAAGTACCACACAACCGGCTGACAGCACCAAAGTCACTTACACCCTGAGTGACAAGGATGGCGACACCAGCACTGCTGATTTGACGCTCAATGTGGCGAAAAATAATACCTATACACCCACCCCGCAAGTGGCTCCGGATGTATCGACTGCGGTAAGCGCAGCAGGCTTAATTACATTGCCAGGCTTGTTAAATGTTGATTTGCTGGATTTCTCTAGCCGCCAGAGCTTCACTGCAAGTGATGCCAATAACAACATTACTAACGTCAATATTGCGTTCAATGCTGGGATTGGTGTGATCATCAGCTCTACACTGATGAGTTACTCGCAACTTGTGGCTAATGAGTTGGGCTTAAGCGTCAGTTATACCCAAACCAGTGGTTTATTTGGTTTGGCTGGCGCGCGGAGCAACATGGAAATTACGGCTGCTGATGGTGGCACGATAGATAACCTTGCTTTGAATGAGTTCCTGTCAACAGTCAAAGTCAATCAGCAATTACTTGGTGTGAATGCATTCGAGAGTTTGAAAATCACTGCAACGGACAGTACTGGCCTGCAAGATAGTGCAAGTGCAGGCGACCTGCTCAATATTAGTCTGTTGAGTAGCAATAACACTACGCCAATTATCGGTGGTGGTGAGGGTGATGACATTGTTAACGGTACCTCCGGCAATGATATTATCTACGGCTATGCAGGTAATGACACGCTGAATGGCGGTGATGGCAACGACATCCTGCGTGGCGGAGCAGGTGATGACAAGCTGAATGGCGGTAATGGCAACGATATCCTGATCGGTGGTAAAGGCAACGATACCCTGACCGGCGGCGCGGGTGTGGATGTGTTCAAGTGGGATCAAGGCGATGATGGTGCTGCTGGATCTCCTGCACTTGACACAATCAAAGACTTTAATAAAGCCGCGGTCAGCCAAGGTGGGGATGTATTGGATATCCGTGATTTGTTGCAAGGTGAAAATCCAAACAACTTGGTCAACTACATGCACTTCGAGAAATCAGGCAGCGATACCATTATTCATATCAGTTCGAATGGTGGCTTTGCTAATGATGCACACAATGTTTCAGGTGCATTCAATAGTGGTCAAGAAACGCAGACCATTGTGGTGGCTGGTGTCGATTTAACCAACGGCCAAACCAGCGATGCAGCCGTGATCGCAAACCTGCTGACACAGCAAAATATTGTTGTGGATCACTAATCGCAGCAGTATTGCTAATAGCAGTTCAAGAGCGACCCTTGTGGTCGCTCTTTTTTTATTCAGCGTTTGGGTTTGATACAGGCAATAAAAAAGAGCGCTGCTTGAGCGCTCTATTTAGAGACTGAGTTTGCGTTGTTATAGCGCCAGCATATCTACAAACGCATTCACAGCAGTGGCTTCCAGCTTGGCCTGATCCTGACACAAGGCCAAAATGTCGGCTTGTCTTGATGTGTCAAAGCGACGTGCCAGATTGGTTTTGAATTTCTTCACCAGTTCCGGGATGCCTTCGCCACGGCGGCGGCGATGGCCAATCGGGTATTCCACCGCAATGTTGCTGGATTGCGTGCCATCCTTAAAGAAAATCTGAATGGCATTGGCAATGGAACGTTTTTCCGGATCCAGATAGTCATGCGTATATTCTGCTTTTTCGACGCAAGTCATCTTGTCACGCAGTGCATCTATGCGTGGATCAGCGGCTGCGGCATCTTCGTAATCCTGTGCAGTTAAACTTCCTTTGAGCAAACCAACGGCTGCCATATATTGAATACAATGGTCGCGGTCAGCAGGGTTATCCAACGGGCCGGTTTTATCGATGATGCGAATGGCGGACTCGTGTGTGGTGATAATAATCTTGTCGATGTTGGCAATGTCTTCCAGGGTTTGCAGACGGCTGCCCACTTCCTTGTTGAGCTGGAAAGCGCACTCCACCGCTGTTTGCGCATGAAATTCGGCCGGGAACGAGATTTTGAACAATACCTGTTCCATCACATAGCTGCCGTAAGGGCGCTGGAACTTGAAGGCATTACCTTTGAACAAGACGTCATAAAAGCCCCAGGTTTTGGCTGTGAGTGCACTTGGGTAGCCCATTTCACCTTGCAAGGTCATCCAGGCCAGACGCACCGCTCGCGAGGTGGCATCGCCTGCCGCCCAGGATTTACGTGAACCGGTGTTTGGACTATGACGGTAGGTACGCAAGCTTTGACCATCAACAAAGGCATTAGACACAGCATTGATAATATCTTGTTTGTTACCCCCCAGTAATTTGGTCACAACAGCGGTAGAGGCAATTTTAACCAGAATGACGTGGTCCAGACCCACTCTGTTAAAGCTGTTTTCCAGGGCCAGTACGCCCTGAATTTCATGCGCCTTGATCATGGCGGTGAGTACGTCTTTCATAGTCAATGGCGCTTTGCCTTCGGCCACATTTTTGCGCGACATGTAATCCGCTGAAGCCAGAATCCCGCCCAGGTTGTCAGACGGATGTCCCCATTCTGCGGCCAGCCAGGTGTCATTAAAATCCAGCCAGCGGATCATGGCGCCAATATTAAAAGCGGCCAGGATAGGGTCCAGCTGATAAGGGGTGCCGGGAATTTTGGCGCCATTCGGCACAACCGTACCGGCAATCACGGGGCCTAGTAATTTGGTACAGGCTGGATAATCCAGTGCCTCGAAACCACAGCCCAGCGTATCCATCAGGCAGTTGCGGGCGGTATCGTAAGCTTCATGAGAGTTGATTTCAAAATCTGCCACGTAGTTGGCGATATCTACAATGACTTGATCGGGATCGGGACGTACATTAGAAATATGGGCGGACATAAGAGATTCTTTCAAGTAAAAATTTAAGCAACAGAGGCTACAGCAGAGTTTTCTCTGTGCTCTCTGAGTCCTCTGTGGCTAAAAAATGGGTAAGACTAACGTTTGTCTAAAGGCACAAACGCTCTGTTATCCGGGCCGTTATACTCTGCATTCGGGCGAATAATCTTGTTATCGATACGCTGCTCTATGGCATGCGCGACCCAGCCGGTGGTGCGCGAAATCACAAAAATTGGCGTGAACATGCCAGTTGGAATCCCCATCATGTGGTAGCTGGATGCGCTATACCAGTCCAGGTTGGGGAACATCTTTTTCTCGTTCCACATGATTTCTTCAATGCGGGCAGAGATGTCAAACAGCTGCATATTGCCGGCATCTTCACACAGTGACTTGCTGACGGCTTTGATCGACTCATTGCGTGGATCGGCAATGGTATACACGGGATGGCCAAAGCCAATAATGATTTCTTTGCGCGCCATACGAGCCTTGATATCTGCTTCAGCTTCATCTGGTGTTTGGTAACGCTCAATAATCTCCATGGCGGCTTCATTGGCGCCACCATGTTTGGGCCCCCGTAGTGCGCCAATGGCACCGGTGACGCAAGAATACAAGTCGGAGAGGGTGCCAGCAATCACGCGTGAGGTGAAGGTGGAGGCGTTAAATTCATGTTCGGCATAGAGCACCAGTGAGGTATTCATGGCCTTGATATGCAGCTCGGATGGTTTTTTGCCATGCAGGAGATGCAGGAAGTGCGCCGCGATAGAGTCGTCATCAGTTTCTACCTCAATACGTACACCGCGATGGCTAAAGTGGTACCAGTAAATGAGGATAGAGCCGAAACAGGCAATCAAGCGGTCCCCCAGAGCTTGTGCGCCAGCAGTATTGCGGTCGGTAGCTTCTGGTTCCAGTGTCCCCAGCATCGAGCAGCCTGTGCGCATCACATCCATTGGATGCGCATTGGCTGGAATCTGTTCCAGTACGGCTTTAAGTGCACTGGGCAGGCCGCGTAGCTTTTTGAGCTTTTGATGATAAGCAGTGAGTTGTGGTTGGGTGGGCAGCTCACCGTGAATCAGCAAATAAGCGACTTCTTCAAACGTGGCATGTTTAGCCAGTTCGATGATATCGTAACCGCGGTAATGCAGGTCATTACCGCTATGGCCCACGGTACAAATGGCCGTGGTGCCCGCAGCCACACCCGCCAGCGCGACGCCTTTTTTACGCTTGGGCGCTTCGCTAGCCGGGGCCGTGTTGATAGGATCAGTGGTGGTGTTCATAACTAACCTCCTTTATCTCTGGTCGCGTGCGCTTATTTTTTATAAAGCGCGTCTAGTTTCTGTTCAAAAGCGTGATAGCCAAGATGCTCGTACAGGTCCGCACGTGTCTGCATCAAATCCACCACATGCTTCTGTGTGCCATCCTTGCGTACGCGCTGGTACACCTGAAGCGCCGCCTGGTTCATCGCGCGGAAGGCTGACAGTGGGTACAAGACCATGCCAACGCCTGCCGTGGCCAGTTCCTCTACGGTGAATAAAGGGGTGGAGCCAAATTCGGTGATATTGGCCAGTACCGGCACCTTGACGGCTTCGACAAACTGCTGATACATCCCCAGCTCCGTCATCGCTTCCGGAAAAATCATGTCGGCACCTGCTTCTACGCAAGCACAGGCGCGGTCTATGGCAGATTGCAATCCTTCCACCGCCAGCGCATCCGTGCGCGCCATGACCACGAAGTCATCATAGGGCTTGGCATCGACGGCAGCTTTTACCCGGTCTACCATTTCCTCCAGGCTCACAATCGCCTTGTTGGGGCGGTGCCCGCAACGCTTGGCGCTGACCTGATCTTCAATATGCACCGCTGCAGCCCCTGCTTTGGCAACGCTTTTAATGGTACGGGCAATGTTAAATGCCCCGCCAAAACCGGTATCAATATCAACCAGCAAAGGCGTGTCGACCGCGTCGGTAATGCGGCGCACATCGACCAGGACATCTTCCAGACCAGAAATCCCCAAGTCAGGCAGGCCTAAAGAGCCAGCGGCCACACCACCGCCAGACAGGTAGATGGCCTTAAACCCAGATTGTGTGGCGAGCATGGCGTGGTAGGCATTGATGGCACCTATGATTTGTAGTGGCTTTTCGGCGACCAGCGCCGCGCGGAAACGTGCACCTGCTGTATTGATTTGTTGCATATTAAACCTTTATCTTTAAGCCACAGAGAACACAGAGGTCACAGAGAGATACATCAAACCGAATGAAAAATGTCTCAGATTTTCTCTGTGTGCTCAGTCAGCGCTGTGGCTAAGTATTAAAAGAACGCGTGTTCAGCATCTTCTGGCATGGCCACACCCGTTTGCTTGGCTTTTTGCAAGACCTCCCAGAAGTAGCGATAGGTAGCGCGGTCATGCAATTCACCTGCATATTGGATCGGCCCCCAGTCAGCGGCCTGTGCTGCCAGCAAAATGTTGGCGGCATCCGTCACTTCGTCATAATTCGGTTTCATGGCATCAACGATGGCCTGAATTTGTGTCGGGTAGATACTCCACATGCGCATAAAGCCAAACTCATTGCGCGCGCGTGCGGCGTCGCTAAAGGTCACTTCCACATTTTTGAGATCCAGCGTCACGTTATGGGCAGGCACGACACCATTTGCCAGTGCTGCGGAGACCACTTCCGTTTTAGCACGCGCCAGCAGGCGGTGATCAAACTGGCCAGGGCTGCGCATTGCGGCCGCAGGGATGGCGCCGTGGTGGGCGCTGACAAAGTCCATCAGGCCAAAGTCCAGCACTTGCAACCAGGGCAGTTGTGCAATCTCGTGCACTTGGCGCAGGGCGCCATGGGTTTCAATCAGGATATGCACAGGGATTTCGCGGCGTATGCCATGTTGTTTGGCAACTTCTTGAATATAGCCGATCATTTCACGGGCTTGCGCGATGTCGGTACATTTAGGGATCGTCAGGTAACTCAAGACTTCACCGGCCCCCCCCACCAAAATATCGATATCTTTTTTCCAGTGCGGATGCGTATAGTCGTGAATGCGTGCCCCCGCCATCTTGTATTGGTTGGCAGCAGAATTCAGCACACGCACGATCATTTCCGCATGCGCCTGCTCCTGGCCGCTGGCAGCGCCGTCTTCACAGTCGCAGGTGATGTCAAACACAGGACCGACCGCATTGGGGTTGGCCGGGTCTTGCAAGGACAAGGCTTTCAAAATCAGCTTTTCGCTGCCTGCAAAATGCTCACAAGCCGGGATCACCGGAAAGGGTTTTTCGCCACCAAAGAGCGCCTGGTTAGGATGAACGGCCATGGTTAGTTTCCTTTTCGTGGAATTAAAACGGTGTAATCAAGGTCGAGTACCACATTAGGGTGGTAGCCCTGTGAGGTCTTGATGTTCTCAACATGATCTGGCGGAATATTCTTGAGGCCGATCATGCGTAGTCTGAGGGCGCCGAGCTGCGGGTGAGGCAGGGTCCATTGATCCAGCACTTCCGTCATGCAGTAAATCGTGTCGCCTGCGTAGCTGGGGTTGGCATGTGTGCCGCCATTAATCGCCGCAATCGACAGCGCGTTTTCCAGGCCTTCAAAGCTCAATGCACGGCAGGCGGAAATCACCACGCCGCCATAAACCAAGCGCAAGCCTTGTGGCGTGGATTGCATCAGATGAGCATCAAAATGCAGTCTGGCATTGTTTTGGTACAAATGGGTAGCCAGCGTATGATCGCTGTCGTTAATGGTGAGGCCAGCGGGATGGCGCAAACGTTCGCCTACGGAGTAGTCTTCCCAGAAGTAACGGCCACCGGTAGCCACCGCGATTTCCTGATGCACATTAAACGGGGCGGGCAGACGCAGGTCCTTGGCGGCGACAAAGGCTGGCAAGTCAGGGATCACAGTCTCCGGCGCTGGGGCAGCCAGATTTTTCTTGTGCACCATTACCCAGCGCACCCAGCTTAAAACCGGTTGCTGGTCTTGATTGACCGAGGTCGAGCGTACCCAGACCACGCCATTTTTGCCACTTGAGTTTTGCTTGAGGCCGATCACTTCGCTGGAGGTGGTCAAGGTGTCACCGACAAATACCGGCTGGATAAACCGCACATCGGCATATCCCAGGTTTGCCACGGCATTGACCGAGATATCCGGTACCGTTTTGCCAAACGCGATATGAAAAGCCAGCAGGTCATCAATGGGCATCTGCGCATAGCCCAACGACAAGGCAAACGGTGCGCTGCAATGCAACGGATTGCGTGCGCCTGTCAGCGCGATATATAGCGCTGTGTCGCCGCTGGTGATGGTGCGCGGCGTCGCATGCGGGATGACTTCGCCCAGCTTGAAGTCTTCAAAAAAACGCCCGGCGTTGATTTTGCCTGTCATGTTGATTCCTTAAATGAATTCTTCTTCTAGCTCTGCAATCGCTTCTGATAATTTGATGAGTCGTTGCGCAGCTTTAATATGGTGGTGTTCCACCAGTTTGTCGTTGACCACGACCGTTCCTTTACCGCCTTCGTTTGCCTCTTTCAGGGCTTTAATAATCAACCTTGCATGTTCGACCTCAGACCTTTGCGGGGTATACGCATCATTGCAATAAGCAATTTGCGCTGGATGCACCAGTGACTTGCCATCCATGCCTATGTCGCGCCCCAGGCGGCAGGCATATTCAAACGAATGCATGTTCTTAAAATCAGACGTAATGCCATCAATCACGCCTTTGCCATACGCACGCGCCGCCAGAATGACCAGCGATAAGGAGGTGAGGATGGCAGAGCGTTCATGCGTTACACGTGCATGCAGTTGCGAAATGAGGTCAGAGGTGGCCATCACCATACAGATCACGCGCTCAGAGGCGGCCGCAATTTCCTTAGCGTTTAATACTGCCAGCGGGCTCTCTATCATCACCATCATCGGCACATCCTTGCCACCGGCATCATCCAGCAGCTGTTGTGCCTGCAACACGTCTTCGCGAGACTCGATATTGGGGAACAGAATGGCATCTGCGCCAATATTGGCCACTGCCTTGATATCGTCATGCCCCCAAATCGAGTGCAGATCATTGACGCGCACCACCACTTCACGTTTGCCATAGCCACCTTGCTTGACGGCATTAACAACGTTCTCCCGTGATTGCACTTTGACATCCACCAGAATCGGGTCGCCCAGATCCAGAATGACGGAATCGGCCGCTAATGTGCGCGCACGCTCCAAATAGTGCTGATTACAGCCAGGGACATATAGCATCGAGCGTCGTGGTCTGAGTGCATATGACATGGGTTTTCCTTTGTTGCAGCGAGAATTGAATTCATTATTCATGAATAAAAAAACTCTGTCAACAAATATCTTATGTCTTATATAAGATATAAAATAGTAGACAACAAAAAAGCGCTGTGATATAAATTGAATAACTAATTTTTTGGCGTCTTGTGATGCCTGCAAGTGTGGAGTCAAGGATATGGATAAACAAGTCGGATCGGCCAGCTACAGACCGTTATATGACCAGATTAAGGTGTTGATCACCCAGAGTCTGATTGGTGGGGAGTGGCGCCCGGGGGACATGATCCCGAGTGAGATTGATTTGGCTCAGCGTTACAAGGTCAGTCAGGGCACGGTGCGCAAGGCAATAGATAGTCTGGCTACTGAAAATATCCTGATTCGTCGCCAGGGCAAGGGTACGTTTGTCGCGACCCACAATCAGGATGATGTGAAATTACGCTTTTTGCGTCTGACTGCGGAAACCGGCCAAAAAGAATTGTTACAGAATGAGTTTATCTCCTGTATTAAAAGCAAAGCCAGTGTGCATATCGGTAAGGTGCTGGAAATGAAGGCGGGCGCGACCACCATAGAGGTCAAGCGCTTGCTGACTTTTTCCGGTAGACCTCTGATTTATGACCACATTATTGTGCCCGCTGCGCCATTCAAAGGCTTGAATCGCGCCAAGGTGGAAGAAAGCAATGGCTCTATGTACAGCATGTATGAGTCGCAGTTTGGCATACGCATGATCCGTGCTGAAGAGCGGATCAAAGCGGTGGCCGCAGATGCTGAAGTGGCGAAAGCCCTGGGGCTGAAAGAGGGATATCCGCTGCTGAGCATAGAGCGCGTGTCGTTCACCTATGGCGATAAGCCAATGGAGTGGCGGTTAGGTTTGTGCCTGACCGATGACCACCACTACATGAGTGAATTGGAATGATTGAAAAATCTTCATCAGCGGCGTTGAGCTGCGCATGTCCGTCTGGCTGCTGAAGTTTTTGAATTATTCGGGATAAAAGAAATGACTTTTGAAAACATATTTTCGCGTTGTTGGGCTTCGCTAGCCTAGCCAACATGTATTTTGAAAAGTCTTGGTCGACGCAAAGACTGGTGAATAGAAAGAGGTTTATGAATGGATGACTTGAAAAAACGCGCGCTGGACTACCACCAGTTTCCCAAGCCGGGCAAGCTGAGCGTGGAGTCGTCCAAGCCATGCGCAACGCAACAGGATTTATCCCTGGCCTACACGCCAGGGGTGGCCGCGCCAGTACTCGAAATTGAGGCTGATCCTGCCAATGCCTACAAATATACCAACAAGGGAAATTTGGTGGCGGTGATCACCGATGGCACAGCCGTACTCGGACTGGGCAACGTCGGTGCTTTGGCCGGCAAGCCGGTGATGGAAGGCAAGGGCGTGCTGTTTAAACGCTTTGCAGATATTGATGTGTTTGATATCGAAGTCAATGCCGCCACGCCTGACGAGTTTATCCAGACTGTCGTCAATATCGCGCCGACTTTTGGCGGGATCAATCTGGAAGATATCGCTGCCCCGCACTGTTTTTATATTGAATCCGAACTGAAAAAACGCCTGGATATTCCGGTGTTTCATGATGACCAGCATGGTACGGCCGTGATTGTGGCAGCAGCCTTGTTAAATGCGCTTGAGCTCCAAGGCAAAACCTTGCCCCGCGCCAAAATTGTGTTTTTAGGTGCGGGTGCGGCGGGTTGCTCATGTGCCAAGTTGCTTAAGCTGATGGGTGCCACCGATATCACCATGGTGGATCGCAAAGGCGTGCTCGATTTGGCGCGGGATGACTTGCATGACAACAACCGTGCGTTGGCGATTGCGGCTGGCAAGGTGAGCTCGCTGGCCGAGGCCATGCAGGGCGCAGATGTATTTATCGGGGTGTCGGCCAAGAATGGCTTGCCAGCAGAGCTGGTGGCCAGTATGGCGGCCAAACCGGTGATTTTTGCACTGGCCAATCCAGATCCTGAAATTTTACCCAGCCAGGTTTTCGCAGTGCGTGATGACGTGATTATGGCCACTGGCCGCAGTGATTTCCCGAATCAGGTCAACAACGCCTTGTGTTTCCCTTATTTGTTCCGTGGTGCGCTGGATGCCAAGGCCAAACAGATTACCGAGCAGATGAAAGTGGCGGCAGCAAAAGCGCTCAGTCAACTTGCGCGCGAGCCTGTGCCGCAGCAAGTGCTGGAGGCGTACCAGTTAACGTCTTTATCGTTTGGCAAGGAATACATTATTCCCAAGCCGTTTGATCCACGCTTGATGGAATACGTGGCCGGTGCAGTGGCACGTGCAGCGCAGGCAGACGAGTAGCAGCATGATTGTTAAAAAGCAGAAAAAACAGCGGCCCAAGAATCTGGATTTATTTACGATCCGGCTGCCGGTCAATGCCGTGGTGTCTATCATGCATCGGGCCAGTGGCGTCGCACTGTTTTTGATTCAGCCATTGCTTTTATGGACCTTGTATCTGTCATTGTCTAGCGCTGCTGGCTATCAAAGCGTGGCCGGCCAATTGCAAACATGGCCAGTCAAGTGTCTGGTCACGGGCTTGGCCTGGGCGTTTTTTCATCATTTTTATGCAGGTATTCGTCATCTGGCGATGGATGTGCATTGGATGACCACCCTGCAAAAGGCAAGGTTCTCCAGCCGCGTTGTGCTGGGACTGGTGGCATTCACCATGTTGTGGATGTTATGGGCGATTTGGGGCTGAGTCAGCATGCTATTTGAACTGCTTACGGCGAAATACCCTGGCATGCGTCGCTGGCTGACGCAGCGGCTGTGTGCCTTGTCCATGGCCTTTGGGCTGTTGTTATTCTGCATGCGGCTGCTGTGGTTGTCGCCAGCAAGTTATCACGACTGGGTGGCCTTGTTTGCGCCCTGGTGGTGGCGCCTGCTGACACTGTGGTTTTTTATCTGCATGTTACTGCATGCGTGGCTGGGTGTGCGTGATGTGCTGCGGGATTACGTGCCGCATCTGGGCGTACGGTCCGTGCTGCAACGATTGGTAGATATTGCGGTGTGGGGAAATGCACTCGCAGTATTGTGGATTTTATTTGGAATGAAGATTTAAGGTGAATGGCATGACCAAGACAGCGCAGGGGACAGGTGCAAGCAAACTACAGCATCATCAGGTAGATGCAGTCATCGTCGGCGGTGGTGGGGCTGGCTTGCGTGCGGCATTGCAGCTGGCGGAATCCGGCGCCGATGTCGCTGTGCTGTCCAAAGTGTTCCCCACCCGTTCACATACCGTGGCGGCACAAGGCGGCATTGCCGCCGCGCTCGGTAATGTGTCTGATGACAACTGGTTGTGGCATATGTATGACACCATCAAGGGTTCGGACTACCTGGGCGACCAGGATGCGATTGAGTTTATGTGCCGGAACGCGGCCAAGGCCATTATTGAACTGGAGCACTTTGGCATGCCGTTCGACCGCCTCGAAAATGGCCGCATCTTTCAGCGCCCGTTTGGCGGCATGACCCGCAATTTTGGCGAGCAAGCGATTTCGCGGACCTGTGCTGTGGCGGACCGTACCGGCCATGCCATGCTGCATACGCTGTATCAGCGCAACGTCAAGGCCAACACTCAATTCCTGATTGAGTGGTTTGCCCTGGACCTGATTCGGGATGCCGATGGAGATATCTTGGGCGTGATTGCGCTCGAAATCGAAACCGGCGACATTCATGTGATTCATGCCAAAGCCACCATGCTGGCCACGGGTGGCGGTGGCCGCATCTTCCAGGCCAGTACCAATGCTTATATCAATACGGGGGATGGCTTGGGCATGGCCGCGCGCGCAGGGCTGCCGTTGCAAGATATGGAGTTCTGGCAGTTTCACCCCACCGGGGTATTGAATGCCGGCGTATTGATTACCGAAGGCGTGCGTGGCGAGGGCGGTTATCTGGTGAATAGCGAGGGCGAGCGTTTTATGGAGCGCTATGCGCCCAATGCCAAAGACCTGGCCAGCCGCGATGTGGTGTCACGTGCCATGGCGACCGAGATTAAAGAAGGCCGCGGCGTTGGCAAGCATAAAGACGCGGTGTACCTCAAACTAGATCATTTAGGGGAAGACATCATCAGCAAACGCTTGCCTGGCATCCGCGAGATTGCCAAAACCTTTGCCGGTGTAGACCCAACCCAGGCGCCTATCCCGGTGGTGCCGACCGCGCATTACATGATGGGTGGCGTGCCCACCAATCTGGATGGTCAGGTTGTGGTACATGACGGCCAGTCTGAGCGTGTCGTCAATGGTTTGTATGCGGTGGGCGAATGTGCCTGCGTCTCTGTGCATGGCGCCAATCGTCTTGGCTCTAACTCTTTACTGGATCTGGTGGTGTTTGGCAAAGCGGCAGGTGACAAAATGGCGGTGGAGATTGCTGCCAACCGTGCGCACAAGCCGCTGCCAGCGAATGTCGCGGATGCAACGCTGGCACGCGTTAACCGCCTTGAAAATGGTGGGGGCGAGAAAGTGGCTGAGGTGGGCTTGGCGATGCGCCAGACCATGCAAAAACATTGCGGGGTATTCCGTTTTCCTGACTTGCTGGCCGACGGCGTAGACGCCATCAAGCAAGTGGCCCAGCGTGCCTGGCAGTTAAGAATTGCTGATACAAGCAAGGTGTTTAACACGGCCAGGGTCGAAGCACTGGAGCTGGATAACCTGATGGAGGTGGCACTGGCAACCATGCAAGCGGCCCATGCGCGTCAGGAAAGCCGCGGCGCCCATGCCCGTGAGGATTATCCCGAGCGTGACGATACGCATTGGCTCAGTCATTCGCTGTATTTTTCCCATGAGCAAAAGCTGGTGTACAAGCCAGTGCGCCTCAAACCATTGACCGTAGAACCATTCGAGTTGAAGAAAAGGGTGTATTGATATGCGTTTCTCTATTTACCGGTTTAATCCCGACGTAGACAAAAAACCCTATATGCAGGACTACGAGGTCACGCTGGAAGACAGTGACCAGATGTTATTGGACGCGCTGATGCGGATTAAAGAACTGGACGAAACGCTCAGTATGCGCAAGTCCTGCCGTGAAGGTGTGTGTGGCAGTGATGCCATGAATATCAACGGCAAAAATGGCCTGGCCTGCATTACCAAACTCAGTGATCTGCAAGAACCTGTGGTATTGCGTCCCATGCCTGGCTTGCCTGTGATTCGCGATCTGGTCGTGGATATGACGCAATTCTTTGATAACTATCATTCGGTGATGCCTTATTTGCAAAACCACGACACGCCGCCGGAAACCGAGCGCCTGCAAAGCCCGGAAGACCGTGCCAAGCTGGATGGCTTGTATGAGTGCATTTTGTGTGGGGCTTGTACAACCTCTTGCCCCAGCTTCTGGTGGAATCCGGACAAATTTGTCGGTCCGGCAGGGCTGATGCAGGCTTACCGCTTTATTGCCGATAGCCGTGACCAGGAACAGGATGCGCGGTTGGAGAATCTGGAAGACCCTTACCGTTTGTATCGTTGCCACAACATCATGAACTGTACCGATGTCTGTCCGAAAAAGCTGAATCCAAACGCTGCCATTGCAGCGATTAAAGACCTCAAGATCGAAAAAGCCAAGGCCCATCAAGACAGCAAACCGGGCAAGAAGATTTTTGGCATCAAGGTGTTATAGGGGGAAATTATGCTAAATGCTGAGATTTTACGTGATGCCGAGCAGCGGCGACTGACCTGGCGCTGCCGCCGCGGCATGCTGGAACTCGATATCGTGTTGCAACGCTTTGTCAGTGATCAATTTGGCAGCCTGACACTGGCAGAAATGGAGCAACTGGATGCCTTGCTCGAACTGCCAGATAACGTGTTTTGGGACTTGATTCAGGGCTTAAAAGCCCCGACCGGAGACCTCAAGCCCATGGCAGCCCTTCTTCAAAAATTGAGTGCGAGCCGACCTACGGCAGAACAGGAAACCAGATGATTCAGCATATGGGAGAAGAGCCGATTGCACTGGATGCCAGTGCCTTGGGGGATTACTGGCCAGGCATACAGTTGTATTACCCGCCAGTGAAATATGCGCCCAGCCTGGGCATTTATGAAGACATGGAGCAGGCGGCCAACCGCATGGTCAAGCATGCGCACTTTACCAATGCGCATACGCTGATTTTTGACCTGGAAGATGGTTGTCGGCAGAAAGAAATGAGCCGCACCTTGCTGCGGCAGGAGCTGCCCAAACTGCGCAAGGTCAATGAGCGCGTCACCATTGCCATCCGCGCCAACTCCTTCCGTACCGATGAGTACGAAGAAGACATGAAGCTGGTACGCGACATGGGCGAATTTATTGATGTCGTCATGCTGGCCAAGGCGGGTGAATCCTACGGTGCCGCCGAGGTGCGTGATCTGTCTAGCTTTTTGTTGAGTATCAACCCGCAAATCACCATACAGCCGATTATCGAACACCCGAAATCGCTCAAGATTGCCCCAGAACTGATGCAATACGACACTGTAAAACATGTGGTGTTTGGTATTCATGACTTCTCCAAAGCACTGGGGATTCATATCACCCCCGAGCATTGGATAGAAGAGCTGTTCTATTTTATCAACCAGCTGATTTTTGAAGCCAGGATCGCCGGTAAAGGTGTGATTGGCGGTGTGGAAACGCTGATTGGCAGCAACATCATGCCGGACAAATTTGTCGAGCCGCACGACGTGCGTCGCTGGCTGGATTTGCATGGCGATAACGAGTCGCGCGTGGTGTACAAACACGCTTGCCAGGAAGCGGCCATGGGCCTGACCGGCAAGCAGGTGATCCATCCCGGGCATATTCATTTGTGTAAAACCGCTTACACGCCATCGCCGACCGAGATCAACCAGAAGGTGGCGATTTTGAAAGCGGCGATTGAAGCCGATGCCTTGTTGGGTGGGGCGATCAAGTTTGAAGGCGAGATGTTGGACCCGCCCATGTTTGGGAAGGCGTTGCAGACGCTGCTGAGAGCACATGCCTTGCGCGCGCTCAAGGTCAGCGATATGGAGTTTGCCTTGCATGTGCTGCAGTTGATGCCAGCGCAGGTAGTACGCCAAAACTGGCCCTACGGCATTCTGCTTTAAATCAATGGCTGCGCGGGCGAATCAAGGCGTTGCGCGGTACTCGAAATCCTCATGTACTTTTGTACATTCCGGTTTCTGTGTTCCGTGCGCCTTGTGCTTCATCCCGCTCGCTCATTGATGAGCGTTTAAGCGTCATTGAAGATTTAAAAAGCATTTTCAAAAGAAATGCATATAACAGCATCGCATCAACCATGCGTGCATAGAGTGATTGGAAAGGTTTGAACATGACACAGTTAGCCCCTTATCCACAATGGCAATGGGACATCCCTGAGTTTTTCAATATCGGGGTGGCTTGTAGTGACCGGCACTTGGGGAGTCCCAAAGCCGATGAAATTGCCATGATTGTGGAGGATGACAGTTTTGGTACCAGCATCATCACCTTTGCCGAGTTGGCGGCCAGGACAGACCGTTTTGCGCAGGTGTTGCGTGGATTGGCTGTCAAGCCAGGGGACAGGGTGCTGATTCGCCTACCGAACAGCCTAGATTACCCGACGGCCTTTCTCGGCACCATGAAAACCGGGGCGATTTCCGTGCCGACGTCTACTTTGCTCACTGCAGAAGAAGTGGCTTATCTGGCCAAGGATTCCGGCGCCGTGGTCCTGGTAACTGACGCGGCCGCCTGGCAGGCGATGTCTGCCAAAATGCAGCAGAATATCGCGCAAACACCCCATCTGAAGCATGTCTTGCTGACACAGTTATCCGGGGAGGTCTCACCCGTGGATGGGTTTAATGTGGTGTCGCTGGAGGCAGCCCTGGCGAATGTGACTGACGCAGCGCCCGCCTATGCCACGCGGGCAGAAGATCCGGCTTATTTGGTCTATACCTCAGGTACGACTGGCTATCCTAAAGGCGTGTTGCATGCGCATCGTGCCTTGTTGGGGCGTCAGCCAGCCGCCAAATACTGGTTTAACTACAGCGACACGGTGCAAGACCGCATCATGCACTCCGGTAAGTTTAACTGGACCTATGTGCTGGGCACTGGGCTGATGGACCCGTTATACCTGGGTAAAACCGTGATTGTGCATGAAGGCAAAAATGATGCACAAAAGTGGCTGGATTTGATTGCCAAACACAAAGCCACCATCTTTATTGGTGTCCCGACCATTTACCGCCAGTTATTGCAAAAAACCACCGCTATACAGGCAGATATCCCCAGTGTGCGTCACTATATGAGTGCGGGCGAGCATTTGTCGGACGAAGTGTTAACGCAATGGCGTGAGCGTTTTGGGTTGGATATTTATGAAGCGGTAGGCATGAGTGAGTTTTCCTACTATTTGTCACAAAGTGTGTATCGGCCGATTCGTGCGGGCTCTGCCGGTTTTCCGCAACCTGGGCACCAGATTGTATTGCTCAATCCCGACACCCGTGAGCCGGTGGCCGAAGGTGAGGAGGGCATGATCAGTGTGCCGGATAATGATCCTGGGTTGTTCCTGAATTACTGGAACCTGCCGGAAGAGACCACCAAATACAAGCATGATGGCTATTTCTTTACCGGCGATTACGCCAAGTATGATGCCGATGGCTACCTCTGGTTTTTGGGCCGCAAGGATGACATTATCAAGAGCTTTGGCTACCGGGTGTCGCCATATGAAATCGAGCGCGTCTATAAAGGCCATCCGGCCGTGGCCGATTGCGCAGCCGTTGGCGAAGAGATTGAAAAAGACAAACTGCTGGTGGTGATTTATGTGATCCCCAAACCGGATGCCGAGATTGCGCCAGAAGAACTGATGGTCTTTGGCAAACAGCATCTGGCGGCGTATAAAGCACCGAAAACAGTCTACCTGGCCAAGGAGTTTCCACGCACCAAAAATGGTAAAATCTTGCGTAAAGATGTGAGTCCTGCCATTGCTTATCAGAAAAGCAATGCGCGCTAAAACGCTCGCCTGAAAGACCTAGAACATGGCCCTGATTAAAACCCAAGACTTTATCGAGAGTATTGCCGACGCCTTGCAATATATCTCGTACTATCATCCGGAAGACTATATCCGGGCACTGGCGGCGGCTTATGAACGCGAGGAATCGGTGGCAGCCAAGGATGCGATTGCCCAGATTTTGACCAATTCGCGCATGTGCGCCGAAGGCAAGCGTCCGTTATGCCAGGATACCGGCATCGTGGTGGCCTTTATCAAGGTCGGCATGCTTGCCAGGTTTGAAGGCGACATGACGCTGGAAGCCATGGTCAATGAAGGCGTACGCCGCGCCTATCTGCATCCTGACAATACCCTGCGCGCTTCCATCGTCAACGATCCGGCCGGGACACGCAAAAACACTAGAGACAATACGCCAGCGATTACTCACGTGGAAATGGTCGCAGGGGATAAGGTCAAAGTGCAAGTGGCAGCCAAGGGTGGTGGCTCCGAGAACAAGTCCAAACTGGCGATGCTGAACCCGAATGAAAGCATTGTCGATTGGGTACTTGAAGTGGTGCCGGAGATGGGCGCAGGCTGGTGTCCGCCAGGCATGCTGGGCATAGGCATAGGCGGTAGCGCTGAAAAAGCCATGTTGTTGGCCAAAGAGTCATTGATGGCCCCGATCGATATTCAGGCGTTGCAGGCAAAGGGTGCGCAAAACCGTATTGAAGAACTGCGTTTGGAGCTCTACGAGAAGGTCAATCGCTTAGGCATAGGCGCACAGGGTCTGGGTGGCTTAACCACGGTACTCGATGTGAAAATTCTCGATTACCCCACCCATGCAGCCAGTTTGCCGGTGGCGATTATCCCCAACTGTGCCGCCACCAGACATGTGCACTTCACGCTGGATGGCTCAGGGGTGGCGGTGCTGACTCCGCCCAGCCCTGAGGTTTACCCGGATGTGCATTGGGCACCCAGTCCGCAAGCCAAGCGCGTGAATCTGGAGACGGTGACGCGCGAAGAAACCCAGTGCTGGAAAACCGGCGACACGCTGTTGCTGACCGGCAAGATTCTGACCGGTCGTGATGCCGCGCATAAACGGATTCAAACCATGCTGGCCAAGGGCGAGCCCTTGCCGGTGGATTTCACCAACAAGTTTATCTACTACGTCGGCCCGGTCGATGCCGTGCGCGATGAGGCGGTCGGCCCCGCTGGCCCGACCACTGCCACACGGATGGATAGCTATACCGACATGATGCTGAACACCGGCTTGCTTGGCTCCATCGGTAAAGCTGAACGCGGTGACGAAGCGCTGACTGAGATTGCCAGACACAAGTCGGTCTACCTGATGGCGGTTGGTGGTGCGGCTTACCTGGTCAGCAAGGCCATCAAACATGCGCGCGTGTTGGCATTTGAAGATTTAGGCATGGAGGCCATCTATGAGTTTGAAGTGGAAAACATGCCGGTGACGGTGGCAGTGAGTGCCGATGGCGATTCTGCGCACAAGAGCGGCCCAGCCCTCTGGCGCAAGAAGATTGCGCTCAAAGCGGTTTAATGTGCTTTCCATCACAGAACATGCGCACGATTTGCTAAACACTACGTCATACTACTAAGCGTCAGAATGGGGGTAAGTATGATAAAAGGATTAAAAGCAAATACAGGTGTCAGCATGTGTTGCGCCGTTGCGCTGATGATGTTGACTGTGCAAGCGCACGCAGAGTCTGCCCTGGAGTATTTTACGGATAGCACTGGCAAATATGCCGGACCGAGTCTGGAAGACCAGGTGGCGTTAATGGACACCGACCATAATGGTTTTGCCGATGTGTTTGAGGTACGTGCCTATCTGGAAAAGCAACATGGCAAGGGCTATCAGAAAGAACTGCTCGATAAATGGGAGTCTTCTGCTGCTGGCAAAAGCTGCAGTACCCCGTTTGCCAAGCAACTTTACGGAGACAGTACACGCTGACAGCGTGCGCAGTGTTGTTTTGATGCTGACAATGGCTGTCATTTTGATCAATTGCCAGAATGTTACAAGCAGTTAACATTCTGGCGGAGGGAGTGCATTATAATCAAATCAAAAGAATGCCTCGCGGCCAGTGGTTAATACCGGCCCATTCCCCGATTTTCGTTTTATTGCCCAAATTTGATTTATTAAATAGAGCCTACACATCATGTTAGAAGCATACGACACCCACGTAAAAGAGCGCGCTGCGCAAAACCTTCCTCCCTTACCCCTGAACGCTGAGCAAGTGGCCGCGCTGGTTGAGTTACTCAAGTCTCCTCCAGCCGGGCAGGAAGCCTTGCTGGTGCATCTGCTTGAAAACCGCATTCCGGCCGGTGTAGACCAGGCGGCGTACGTCAAAGCGGCCTTTTTGGCCGATATTGCCAATGGCAAGGCCAGCTCACCCTTGGTCAGCGCTGAAAAAGCCGTTGAGCTGCTGGGGACCATGCTGGGTGGCTATAACGTGCAGGCGCTGGTGGCTTTACTGGATACGCCCATGGCGGCGCATGCCGTGAAGGCCTTGTCCACGACCATCCTCATGTTTGATGCCTTCCACGATGTGGATGCCAAAATGAAGGCGGGTAACACGCATGCCAAAACATTGATGCAAGCCTGGGCAGAGGCACAATGGTTTACCAGCAAACCAGCGCTCAAAGATGAGATCAAAGTGGTGGTGTTCAAGCTGGATGGTGAAACCAACACTGATGACCTGAGCCCGGCGCAAGATGCCTGGAGCCGTCCCGATATCCCGTTACACGCCAAGGCGATGCTGGTCAACCGTATGTCTGATGGCCTCAAAGTGATTGAGGAACTGAAGCAAAAAGGTCTGCCATTGGCTTATGTAGGCGATGTGGTCGGGACAGGTTCTTCACGCAAATCTGCCATCAACTCTGTGCAATGGTGGATGGGCGACGATATTCCGTTTATCCCGAACAAGCGCACGGGCGGCGTGGTCATTGGCAGCAAGATTGCGCCTATCTTCTTTAACACGGCTGAAGACTCTGGTGCCTTGCCGATTCAATGTGATGTCTCCAAACTGAATACAGGTGATGTGATTGTCATTAAGCCGTTTGAAGGCAAAGTGTTGTCTGAAGCGGGCGAGGTTTTGGCCACATTTGAAATGAACCCGGTTACCCTGGCGGATGAAGTGCGCGCCGGTGGCCGCATTCCGCTGATTATTGGCCGCGGCCTGACTTCAAATGCCCGCAAAGCGCTGGGCTTGGGTGAGACTGATCTCTTTATTAAAGCGGTGCCTGCCAAAGATACTGGCAAAGGCTATACGCTGGCGCAAAAAATGGTGGGCCGTGCGTGTGGCCTGCCTGAAGGCATGGGTGTGCGACCAGGCACCTATTGCGAACCTAAAGCCACCACCGTCGGCTCTCAGGATACGACAGGCGGCATGACGCGTGACGAGCTCAAAGAGCTGGCGTGTCTGGGCTTTAGCGCCGATCTGGTGATGCAGAGCTTCTGCCATACCGCGGCCTATCCAAAGCCGGTTGATATCAAGTTGCAGCACGAGCTGCCAGAGTTTATGTCCAGCCGTGGCGGTGTCAGCCTGCGCGCTGGCGATGGCGTGATCCACTCCTGGCTCAACCGCATGATTCTGCCGGATACCGTGGGTACGGGCGGTGATTCGCATACCCGTTTCCCAATAGGTATCAGCTTCCCGGCCGGGTCTGGTCTGGTGGCGTTTGCCGCAGCAACCGGGGCGATGCCACTGGATATGCCTGAGTCGGTCTTGGTGCGCTTTAAAGGTGAAATGCAACCAGGCATCACCTTGCGTGACCTGGTGAACGCGATTCCGTATGCGGCCATTCAGGAAGGAACCTTGACCGTCGGCAAGCAGGGCAAGAAAAACGTGTTTAACGGCCGCGTGCTTGAAATTGAAGGCTTGCCTGACCTCAAGGTCGAGCAAGCGTTTGAATTGGCGGATGCCTCGGCAGAGCGTTCCGCCAACGGTTGCACGGTGCTGCTGAACAAAGAGCCGGTGATCGAATTCCTCAATTCCAATATCGTGCTGATGCAGAACATGATCGAAAACGGGTATGCAGATGCACGCACGCTGGAGCGCCGGATTGCCAGCATGAAGGCCTGGCTGGAAAAACCGGAGCTGTTGCAGCCTGACAGTGATGCCGAATACGCCCATGTGATTGAGATTGATCTTAACGAAATCAAAGAGCCATTGGTAGCCTGCCCGAATGACCCGGATGACATCAAACCGTTGTCAGCCGTGGTGGGGGACAAGATTGATGAGGTGTTTATCGGTAGCTGCATGACCAATATCGGCCATTACCGTGCTGCGGGCAAGGTGCTCGAAGGCGCAGGTGGCATCCCAACCCGCTTGTGGATTGCCCCACCGACCCGCATGGACGAAGCACAACTGCGCGCCGAGGGGGTTTATTCCACCTTTGGGGTGGCCGGGGCCCGTACCGAAGTGCCAGGCTGCTCGCTTTGCATGGGTAACCAGGCACGCGTGGCGGACAAGGCCACCGTGTTCTCGACCTCTACCCGTAACTTTGATAACCGTATGGGCAAGGATGCTCGCGTCTATCTGGGTTCTGCCGAGCTGGCGGCGGTGTGCGCCAAGCTGGGGCGCATGCCGACCATGCAGGAATATATGGACACCTTGGGTAGCAAGCTGACCAATACGGCCGAGATTTACAAATACCTGAACTTCAACCAGATGACGCAATATGCCGCCTCACTGGAAAACAGTAAAAAGATTATTCCGATCAAAGAAACGGCATAAGGGCTTAATCTTCAAGTACAACAAGGGGGCGCAAGCCCCCTTTGTTTTTTATCAGCCTCGTTCTTTTGTTTTCTGCTGTTGTTTTTCAAGCCGCACATTTGCTTGCAACTGTAAAAGCGGTAACGGCGATATTCGCAGGTGATCTGTTTTGATTATGATGTATTGGCTGTAAGCAATGATGGCTGCGGCTAGCACAGCCATTCATTGGTTTAACAGGTTGCCAATATCCAAGGAGAAACCCATGAAATCGTGCGAACAAACACTGCCTTACCTCCCTCAACAACGCTTGCTTGCTCATGATTACGGCCAGGTGTACTGCCGTTATGATGAAAAATCGCAGGCATTGTGGACTTATCTTTCTCAGCCGCAACGGATTCCGTGCATCAATCACGCCTTGTTGCTGGACTTGCATGCCCACCATCATGATATCGAACTGAGTGGCGGTTATGTTGAGATCGCGAACGGGGCGTCATTGCCGATCCGCTATTCGGTATTCGCTTCTGCCACGCCCGGCTATTTTAATATGGGTGGCGATCTGCAAAAGATGGCTGCTGCCATCCGCCAACAGGACAGGGCGCAACTGGAGGCCTATGCCAGACTCAGTATAGACGTGGTGGCACAACGCGCTTTCCGCTTTCAACTGGCCAATGTCACCAAAGTTTCACTGCTGCAAGGTGAGGTGTTGGGGGCAGGCATTGAAGCGGCTTTAACCAGTGATGTGTTGATTGCAGAGCGACAGGCTGTGTTTTGCTTTCCCGAGCTATTCTTCAATATGATTCCAGGCATGGGGGCTTACAGCCTCATTGCACGCAAAGCAGGCATGGCAGTGGCTGACAAGATGATTTTGGGGTGCGAGCGCTATAGCGCGGAAGAGTGTCTGCAAATGGGGTTGATCGATATGGTGGTCGAGCAAGGGGAAGGCGAGCAGGCCGTACGCACCTTTATCGATAAAAACAATAAACACGCCGCAGGGTTTTTATCCGCACAAAAAGCCAAGGAAAAAATTCATCCGCTAAGCTATGATGAATTGACGGCGATTGTGCAGCTTTGGGTTGAAAATGCCTTGCAACTCAGTGAGCGCGACTTGAAAGTGATGGACCGTTTTTATCGTGCGCAGTCACGCTTGTTTCAGTCAGTGCCTGCAGATCAGCAGAGAGAAGCTGTGCTGACACCGTCCACTGAAAGTGAGGCGTTCTTCGTGCATGACCGCGTTGTGAACCAATAAGCGTGTGCTTGATATTTGGGGATGCCAGGCGCTTGCACTAGCTATTTTTTTGACCGCTTGGATGAAAGCTTGTCTCGCTGTTGCATGAGCTGGCCACGGGTTTCTTCGTAGCAGTCTGCAACTGCCTGATATAGCAGGGAAATGGTCGAGGCATCCTTCATGTTTAAGCCCAGCAGGCGACGACTGTGCTTGCTCAATGGAATCAGGCCCATGTTGGCGGATTCCCCAGCTAGGCTGTGCGCCAGTGTATGAACTTGTGCAAAGTTGAGGTCCATGCATTGCTTGCCTAAGTCGCGGACCAGGTCATCTGTTGTCTCGATAAACTCGCGGATAAGTTTGTTTAAAAACGCCTCGCTGCCACCGAGCTTGAGCAAGTGCGCCATACGGTCCTGATCCAGCAGCGGCTCGGTCATCGGTGCAATGGTCGGGATACTTTCTGCGGTTGCCGAGGGATGCGCATCTGCTGGCGATTGCGCTTTGCCACGTTTTTTCGAAGCGGCTGTGGTGGCGGCAAGCGCCTCTGCGCCTGCTTGCGTGTCCAGCGTGCTTGTAATGGCTTCCACCAGGGTTTGAATCTGGCGCGACACCACTGGCTTGGTCAATACCTGATAAACCCCGGCGCGCAAACAGCGATCCTGTGTGGCTTTGGTGGCATCGGCGGTGAGGATCACGGTACGGATAGGCTGACTGCCCGGCAAGGCATGATAGATCCTGAACACCTCCAGGCCATTCATTTCCGGCATGTTGTAATCCAGGATCATCAGGTCAAACTGATGCTGCTCCAGCATATCAAGCGCGGCATCACCGTTGTCCACGGATTTCACCACACAGTGCATTCTTTGCAGGGTCTCATTGAGGATCATCCGGTTGACCACATTATCATCTGCAATCAGCACACGGATTTTTTTGCGGAATCGGGTGTGGCTACTTAATGGCACCACATTGGAGGCGTTATCCAGGTTGATTTCGGTGCTCCGGTCAACACTGGGCGCGATTGCGTGGGTCAGGGGCAAGCTGACCTCAAACACTGTGCCTACATTTTCCTTGCTGCTCACGCTAATGCTGCCACCCATGACCTCAACCAGTTGTTTGGCAATCGTCGTACCCAAGCCCGTGCCGCCATAACGCCGGGTGATGCTGCTATCTGCCTGGGTGAAACTGTCAAAAATAAAAGGCAAGGCCTCCGCCTTGATGCCGATGCCGCTATCCTGAATGCGGAAACATAACAGGCTGCGGTTGGCATACTGTTCCTGGACACTGACCGTGATCTCGACGCCACCGTGCTGCGTGAATTTAATCGCGTTGGCGATCAAATTAGTCAATATCTGCTCCAGATGATGCATGCTGCCAGAAAAGTGCCGTTCCGCTTCATTGGCGAGATTGAACTTCAACCAGAGTTGCTTGCGTTCCACTTCAAGTTGAAACACGAGGTGCAAGCGGTTGATCAAGTCTGGCAAGTAAAAAGCAATCTCTTCGAGATCGACTTTACCTTTTTCAATCTTGCTGATATCGAGCACGTCATTGATGAGCTTTTTCAGACTGCTGGCTGAGGCCCCAACCATATTCAAGAATTCGGCTTGTTTGCGGTCAAGCTTGGTCTGGGCCAGCAGTTCACTGGCGCCAATAATGCCATTGAGCGGTGTGCGCATTTCATGGCTGATATTCGACAGAAAGTTTGTCTTTGCCTCGCTGGCTTGGTCAGCCTCTTTGGTGGCTTTTTCCAGGCTCACCAGCAACCGTAGGGCATGCGGTGGAATCAGTAACAGTGTCAGCAAAAAGCCATAAGCCAGATGCTGGTGTTCTATCCAATAAGGGTTTAAATACAAGGTTAGACTAAAGCCCACCAGGCTTAGCATATAGCAGCCTTTGAAAAACTTGGTGCCATAACGCAAGCCATAGCCAATAATCAGCCACAAATAAATGCCGATAAATACGCCGGCCATCGCCCCCGAGATCATTTGCTCTAGCGAGGTGGCGGTGATATCCATCACCATGGCGGTCCATTGCCGTTTTTCGTTTTTGGCCGGGTTGCGCAAGATGTTATACAACATCAGAAAACCAAAGCCCAGATAAATCAGACACAACAATACGGGTTCATAGCTGCTGCGATTAATCAGCAAGTAAAGCGTAATCATGCTGACAAAAAGCACGCGGATCAGTGCCTGCTCAGTTTCATAACTGACAGATTTGATCTCGCTTACTTTGTACACCAACTGCTTTACTAGGGTTCGCATGTTTGATGGGATATCAGGGTATTAGCCAATGATTAGTGAGAGAAAAACTTAACTTTATTGATAGTTAACGGCTTTTTCTTAAGATAACTTAAAGTTTAACAGGCAAGGTTTGATTATCAAAGTAAGTTTACTTTTCAAACGCGCAAAATAAGATTGTGTTTCGTGCAGCGCATGCGCAAAATACCGCCCTGATACAAAACGCTGCCTGATGACAGATGTGGAAAGTGTAATGAATGATGACTGATCAAGCGCCAGCCCTTTCAAGATGGTCACGTTGGCTCGCCCGTAGCCGCATGGCGCTGCCGATCGTGTTTTTTATCGGCGGCTTTGTCTGGGACGCGATTACCATAGGCAAAAAAGTCGCCATGTCCGACATGATCATTTTTGCCTTGTATTTGCTGGTGGCCGCTATTCTCATGTACCAGTTGGCCGAACCTTCTTCTTCCATCCGGCGGCTGGGCGAGCGGCTGTTGAGCTTCCAATGGGTACAGCACAAAGTCACGCGCTGGCCAGTGCACGATTGGCCATACTGGGTATTACAATTTTTGTTTGGCAGCCTGTTAAGCGCTCTGTTTATTCTGTACTTCAAAAGCTCCAGCGAGGGCGTGGCCTGGATTATTACCCTGGTGTTGGGCGCGTTGCTGGTCGCCAACGAGTTTCTTGAGAGTGAATACCGGCGCCTGAGCTTGTGCTGGAGCATGTTCGGCCTCTGCTCCATCCTCTGGTGTAACTTTGCCTTTCCCTTTTTGTTTGGCAGCGTGCATGCGGCTTGGTTTTACCTGAGTACCTTGCTCGGGGCGACCATCACTTATGTGCTTTACCAGCGCGCGCCGCATCACAGAGGTCGAATCTGGCCGGTGTGGGCAATCGCCGGGTTACTCATGCTGGCTTACCAGCAAGACATGATTCCGCCTGTGCCGTTGGTCAAGCAAGCTGTGGTGGTGGCCTACGATCTGGAAAAGTCACCACAAGGCTACTGGATGACGGTGGAAAAGTCGCCCTGGTGGCAGTTTTGGCGGGTGGATACCGACCATTTTTACTTGCAGCCCGGTCAACGGCTGGTATGCTTTTCTGCTATTTTTGCGCCACAAGGCCTCAAAACCCATCTGCTGCATGATTGGCAGAAAAAACAGGGCGACCAGTGGGTGAGTGTCTCTACCCCGGGGTTTTCATTGACAGGCGGACGTGACAGCGGTTATCGCGGCTATACCTATAAAACCAATCTCACGCCAGGCGAGTGGCGGGTGCGTATCCAGACCGGCAACCGGCAAACCATCGCCAGCCATCAATTCACCGTCACGCTTGGGCAGGGCAGGGATACGCATAAACGCATCCGTATCCGCTATTAGTGGCATGAGTGTTTGCCCATTCCAGCTCGCCTAATAAAGCCCAGTCTAGCGCTGTTTGCCTTCGCAACTGGCCTGCGCGCCTGCATCTTGCGCTAACACTTGTGCCAGCCACGGCAGGTGCGGCTCTACCGATTGCCGCAAGGTCCACGGCGGGTTAATCACCCACATGCCACTGCCATACATGCCAAAGCCGTCGGCTGAAGGTTGTTCTACATCCAGCGTCACATGCAAAAAGTCGGTGTCCAGACGGCGCAGCTTGTCTATCATTTGCTGCGGTTCTGGGCGTTGCAAGCGGGGGTACCAGATTAAATAAGTGCCTGTGGCAAAGCGCTTCAGGCTGTCTTTAATACAATCCACCACGCGTGAGTAATCATCTTTGACTTCATAAGGCGGATCAATCAGCACGATGCCACGTTTGGTCGGTGGCGGCAGGCAAGCCTTGATACCCTCAAAGCCGTCTTTTTGCTGAATCGCGATTTGCCGTTTTTGTGATGCAAATTGCTGCTCCAGCAAAGCCGCATCGGCCGGGTGTAGCTCAAACAAGCGTAATTTATCCACCGGGTTGATTAAGTGGCTGGCCAGCCAGGGTGAGCCCGGGTAAAGCATCTGCTGATCTTTATTTGCTGCGGCAACAGCCTCCAGATAGATTTGAAACGGCTCAGGCGCCTGGCTTTGCTGCAAACGCAAAATGCCATCCACGTATTCCGCTGTTTTATTCGCCACGCTACTGTCCAGGCGATACAGTCCGGCCCCCGCATGGGTATCAACCACCCAATAAGGCTTATCCTTCTGGTTAAAATAATCCAGCACCAGGCTGAATATCCAGTGTTTTAAAACGTCGGCATGGTTGCCAGCATGAAAGGCGTGTCTGTAACTTAACATGATGATTTTCTCTACAAGCCAGCATTATCCCAGATTTTTCATTAGAGACTGTTTTATGTCAGAAAGTCGATAGGGTGCTTTTATAAAATCAAGTGACTTATGTTTAGAATGCATGGGCTAGACAAGGCGCGATTAAAAAAATCTGACGCAGCATATAAGTAATATGTAAGGAAGAGTTTTTTGCGAGCATTCGCTTTGCGAATTGCCTGCTTAACCCACTATATGAGCAACGCCGTATCGCGACGTAAATTGAATTTATAGAAGTGCCCTATTGTGAAAAGCAGCTAATTTGCATTAGCATGCCATCATGAAACCTAGCCATACACCTCACGAACATTCTCACTCTTCTGGTCGCTGCCCCTATGGTCACGATCACGCAGATGATCACGGGCATGACCACAGCCATGAACACGCGCATAGCCATGATAATCACGAGCACGGTAACCCGTTTTGGCTGCCATTTCTCGCCATTTCCGTCTTTACCGTGGTTGAGTTTATCGGTGGCTGGTGGACACAATCGCTAGCCTTGCTCAGCGACGCCTGGCACATGCTGTTTGATGTGCTGGCACTCGGCCTTGCGATGTGGGCAGCACAGCAGGCGCGCAGTGGGCATCCTGCCTCAAAACACACCGAGCGTCGGGTCTCCATGATCAACGCCGTCTCCATGCTGCTAGTCACCGGCTGGATTGTCTACGAAGCCATCGAGCGCTTGCAAAATCCGCGGCCAGTCGCAGGCGGTTATGTCAGCATCATTGCCCTGGTAGGCTTACTGGTTAACGTTGTTGTTGCCAAACACATGCATCATCAGCAACACAATCACGGCGGTGATGAAAACTTAAACCACCGTGCCGCATTCCTGCATGTGCTAGGCGACTTGCTCGGTTCAGTCACCGCCGTGGTCGCAGGCGCAGTTATCTACTTTACAGGCTGGATGAACATAGACCCCATCCTCTCTATCCTGATTTCAGTACTGCTGCTGGTGGTCACGCTCAACCTCATCCTCGATATTCTCCGCGGTGGTGCAGGCCATCATCACTAGTTTAAAGATCATTTAACCAACCACAGAAGGAGCGTCAATATGCCTTATGTCAATGTGAAACTAGCAGGCTCAGTCACCAAAGAGCAGAAAAAACAAATCGCCAAAGAGATTACCGAAACATTGCAAAAGCACGCGCACAAACCAGCGAATTACACCTATATCGTGTTTGAAGAGGTCGAGTATGAGGATTGGGCGATAGGTGGGGAGCTTTTAGGGTAACTAGTCTTAGTGATCAGGTGTGTTTTGTTATTGATTTAATAAAAGTTTTTTACTCATGATTATTAAATTAATTAATATAAACAGAGGGTTATTGGAACTTATGGTTGATGGTAACAATAGCTCTGCCTCAGGATATACACCGATTTCGGTGTCTACATTACGTTAGGGCACAAAGGAGCGTCGTGAGGCTACATAAGATGGAAATTGCTAGACGGCAGATAGAAACTGCTTCAGAGCTACTCTTAGACGAACGTGACTTCTTAGCCGTTGTTACTCTTGCGGGCGCAGCAGAGGAAATTCTTGGTAGTTTGCTCCGACGTAAAGGCCAACTTGCTATGATTGACCACTTAGTAAATCTCGACAAACGTCAATTTGGTGGGCGACCATTTGCGGTACTTAATAAAGAAGTTAATGGCAATCGTAATGCACTCAAACATGCGAATGACCCGCAAGAAGATACTATAGAAATCGAGGCAGGTGAGGCCATAGCCATGCTCAGCCGCGCTATAGTCAACTATGCTTTGCTCAACAATGCTGAGTTAACGCCAATTATGATCCTTGTATATGAGTACCTTAATAGACTATACCCTGATGATGCGCCCTAACCCATCCATCAAGCGGGACTGGCGAGAACACTCTTCGATGAACCAATTTTTAATAACGAGGGCTGAGCCACCAATGTCGCCAGCCCCTTATCTCAAACGTTATGAATTAAGAATGTCAGGGAGGTTTTTTTGTTAGCTGAATCATTTGCAACAATTGTTGGACTACTTGGACAATACCGTTCAGAAAAAGGCTCACAAGCTCAGCTTGAATTCAACGATTTCATGGAGTGGCTTGCTAAAGCCAATCACACTGAAATTAAAGACCTTCTTGAGTTAAATACTCAAGCCACAATTCATATAAAAGCATTGCTAAATCAAGACCATAGAATATTTAAAGAAAAACTTGATAAGATTGATGCTGCCATTACCGCTTTCGCAAGCGCTATCGAAGGTTTTGATATGCTGGCTCGCGAAGTTAATCCTGACGCAACCCTTTCAGCCCAAGCGGTAAATATACTTGAGCAATTTCAGGCATCTGGTGCAACCAAAGTCCTTGAAATTAAAATGATGGGCGGTACGATTTACCAGTTTCTTGAAGTAAGTGGCGGCCTAGAAATATCAGAGCAAAGATTTGTAGAGGATGACCTTAACACTCTTGTTGAATATGGACTCCTACGCCATGACTACAACTCAAAAGGTGACAACATATACATATTTACGCGAGCTGCATCTCGCTTAGTAGGTGATAAAAATTCATAACCCATCATTCAACTAGGACTCTGGACTTGCCTTAGAAAAGTAGACACATCGACCTAACTTTTTAGGAGATGTTAAATGGCAAGAACAATCAAACGGATATACGCACGATA
>NZ_JBHTJW010000005.1:0-27545 GCF_042676145.1 Methylophilus glucosoxydans | reverse complement strand
ACTTTTATAACCCGGTACGGTTGCATTCGGGTATTGGGTATCAATCACCGATTTCGGTGGAAATGATCGGTTAGATGATGTCCACTTTTTACAGGCAAGATCACACGCTAAAGCGTGCCCCTTAATTCAAACGTTAGGCAAATGGGAGAAAAGATGTTTGAGTTCACAAAACACGATTTAGCAAGCTTTTACCAATATGTTGTGGTTAACGTTGCGCAAAGGCTTGGAATTAAAGAAGCCGAGTGGAAATCAATTGGTGAGTTAGGTATTGAAATATCTAAGTCCAATAGTGATATTTATGAAATATTGGTTCAATTCTTCAAAGACTATCAAGCTTGGTACGACTATTCATACGATGAGAAGGGCGTTGGAAAGTCCTTTGACTTCACAAACGACAGTGGAACGAGATATATTGATTTATCAAACAAAAGAGATGAAACAAGAAGTCTGCTATTGCAAAAGCTTAATGCCTAACCCATCCATCAAGTGGGACGCGCTAAAGCGCGCCCCTTACTCAAACGTTAGGTATCAAAGATTGACGATGATAAAAACTAAAAGACCTTTGTTCTCACTTCATTGTGATGAGTCACTCACTGAGCAGGGGGAATGGGCAGCTGATATTGTTAAAAACTTTAAAAACCAACCACTTTCTCCAGCTCAAGAGTTATTCCACTGGCACTTTCGCCCGAGCCACCACATTTCTCAATACAAAACTCGTATGCACCCCGGTGACGCCTGCAATCTTGGTGATTTTATGCAGTAGCAGGTGTTGGTAGTCGTCCATGTCCTTCACTACCACTTTCAGCAAGTAGTCAGACTGCTGGCCGGTGATTAGAAGGCATTCCAACACTTCGGGGATTTGTGTAATGCTGCTTTCAAAATTGGCGAAGCGTTCTGGTGTGTGTTGATCCATGGAGATACCGATGAGCGCCATCAGGCTTAGGCCTAGCTTTTTCGCGTCTACCAGCGCTTGATAGCCGAGGATTAGCCCGGCGTGTTCGAGCGCTTTGACCCGGCGCAGGCAGGGGGCTGGCGAGAGGCCAATACGGTCGGCGAGGTCCTGGTTGCTGATATGGCCTTCGGTTTGCAGGATGTTTAAAATGGCTTTGTCAAAACGGTCTAATTTCATGGTTATTTCATTTAATATTTTAATGTTGAAATAATATTACAAAATATTTTATTTTATTGAAATATTATTTTTAATTAATGCGTTTTTTGATTGAATTAGCAATTTAATTTTTTGCAAAGTCTTTATCATGTGTCTTGTCAAAAACATCTCTTCTGGAGCACAACATGCAGACACAATCCGCACATAAATATCAGGCTTTTCCTCCCGTTCATCTGCCGGACCGTCAATGGCCGAATGCAGTGATCACGCAACCGCCGATTTGGATGAGTACCGATCTGCGCGATGGTAATCAGTCGCTGTTTGAGCCGATGGATGCGGATAAAAAGCGCCGTATGTTCAAGATGCTGTGCCAGATGGGCTTTAAGGAAATTGAAGTGGCGTTTCCTTCGGCCTCGCAAACCGATTTCAACTTTGTGCGTAGCCTGATTGAAGAAAGGCAGATTCCCGAGGATGTGACCATAGAGGTGCTGACGCAGGCGCGTGAGCATCTGATCCGCCGTACGATGGAGTCCGTCCGTGGCGCGCGTCGGGTGATTGTGCATGTGTATAACGCGATTTCGCCAACGTTTAGGGATGTGGTGTTTAATATGACGAAGGCAGAGGTCAAGGCGATGGCCGTGGACGCGGTGCGTCTGGTAAAAGCACTGGCCGCCGAGATGCCTGAGACCGAAGTCGTGATGCAATATAGCCCGGAGACGTTCACGGCGACCGAGCTTGAATTTTCCAAAGAGGTGTGCGACGCAGTCACTGAGGCCTGGGAGGCAACGCCTGAGCGCAAGATCATTATCAACCTGCCGGCGACGGTGGAAGTGGCCACGCCGAATGTGTATGCCGACCAGATTGAGTGGATGCATAGACATCTGGCGCATCGCGACAGCGTGATTCTGAGCCTGCATCCACACAATGATCGCGGCACGGCAGTGGCGGCGACTGAGCTGGGCATCATGGCCGGGGCGGATCGCGTGGAAGGCTGCCTGTTTGGGCATGGGGAACGCACGGGCAACGTGGATCTGGTGACTGTGGCGCTGAATATGTATTCGCAAGGTGTGCATCCTGGCCTGGATTTTTCCGACATTGATGCGATTGGCCGGACGGTGGAGGAGTGTACGCAGATTGAGATTCACCCGCGCCACCCTTATGCGGGCGATCTGGTGTTTACTGCGTTTTCTGGTTCGCATCAGGATGCGATTAAAAAGGGATTCGCGGCAAGACAGTCGCAGCCTGCCGATGCGCCCTGGAATATGCCTTACCTGCCGATAGACCCCAAGGATGTGGGTCGCAATTATGATTCGATTATCCGGGTGAATAGCCAGTCAGGCAAAGGCGGCGTGGCTTATCTGCTTGAGAGTCATTATGGGGTGGTAATGCCCAGACGCATGCAGGTCGAATTTTCTGCCGTGGTGCAGCAATATACCGACCAACACGGCAGCGAGGTGGGGCCTGAGACTCTGTGGCAGCTGTTTAATGCTCACTATGTGTCTACGGTGATGCCTATGCATATGCAGGACTATCAGCTGGAAAGTCATGCCCAGGGCCAGGCGATCCGCATGCATATGGCAGTCAATGGCGTGCCCGCCATCGCCAGTGGGCAAGGCAACGGGCCGGTTGATGCGGCGATTCATGCCCTGCAACATATGGGCATTGAGGTACAGGTGCGCAGTTTTGAAGAGCGTTCGCTAGGGGCCAGCCCGTCTGCTGGCGAGGCCATGGCCTGCGCGTTTGTCGAGGTCGCGTGTCAGGGCAAGGTGTGTTACGGCGTGGGGATGGATACCAATATCGTCACTGCTTCGATCAAGGCCATCTTTAGTGGTATGAACCGTTGCCATGTGCAGGCGGGCAGCCTGCGTAAAACGGCTTGATCTGGCTGGGCCTTAATCTGGTTGGATTTTGATCTGGTTAGACTGGGGCGCTAGCAGGCGGCTACCAATGACCTGTGGTTAGCAGTTGGTAGATAAAATAAGCGCCTAACAGCATCATGACATAAACAGGAAAGTCACTGGCTGAGCGGCGCTGCTGGTTGCTCAGGTGGCTGATATAGCGGTGAAACACAAACAGGGCCAGCAGGGTGACGACCGCTAGCACCATATTCATCGGACTGGCCATCAGCCATTGCAACCAGTCAGTCGGGCGTGACTCACTGCTGAATAGATGGACAGCGATCCCGACCAGGCCGCAAAGCACCAGGCCTAGCGTCAGCACCGCCTGCAGGATTTTCCATCCGCTGTCTGGCCGGATATCGCGATTTTTGCTATAGCGGTTGGGATCCATACCAGCTCCTTTGCTGAGTGCACCTGCATGGTTTAACCTGCCAGCGGTCGATGCATGTCGACCGTGCTTGGTTTAATGGCTGCTGGCGGTGGCCGGCGTACTCGGTAAATATGTCGCCGGGTCTACCGGTTTGCCTTTTTGCCGGATTTCAAAATGCAGCACAGGCAGTTTGTTATTGGCCGGGGCGGGCAGGGTGGCGAGTTTTTCACCTTGTGTCACAAATACGCCTTCCTTGACCAGCGAGTTGCCCTGATGCGCATAGACAGAGAGCAGGTTGCTGTTGTGTTTGACGATAATCAGCTTGCCATAGCCACGCACATCCATGCCGCTATAAATCACTTTCCCCGCGCCCGCGGCATTGACCGCCTGACCGGCGCTCCCCGTGATATTCAAGCCTTTATTGGTTTGTACGTCAAACCCTGCACTCACTTTGCCTGCCAGCGGCCACTGCCATTGAATGTCGCCGTCGGTGATGGCTTCGAGGTCTAAGGGGGCTGCAGACTTTTCGCCCTCTGTGGTGGCCTGCAGCGCTGGTGCGGCATTGGCCGTGCTTGCAGCCTCTGGGGTCGCATTCATGTCTGGTCTGCTGATCGCCGAGGTGACGACTTCAGCATCATCCGCGCCTGCAGGATCGGTGGCTTTATTGTTTGTTGCGCTGGTGCCGCTTTTTGCGGTCAGGTTGAGGACTTGGCCGACATGAATCTCATACGGCGCTTGCAGCTGGTTGAACTCGGCCAGCTTTATGAACGGGATGCCAAATTTGCGGCCGATACTGTAGAGCGTATCGCCTTTTTGTACCAGGTACTGATTTGCCCCCACGCTGACCGGCGCAGCCGGTTTGCTCTCTGGCGCAGGTGACACGCTGGTGACCACCGGTGCGCGCGGCATGGGAGAGTTGAGGGCACAGGCAGCAAGTGTACAGGCGGTTCCGCACGCGGTCAGCAAGGTGCGTAGATTCATGATAAAGCAGTGCCTCCTAGCAATGGGACAAACTTCACGGATTCCAGCGCGGTTTGCTGAATTCCCTGGGCGGTGCGTTCAATTAAATGCAGTACCTGGTCGGTAGTGCCGACCGGGATCACCATGCGGCCACCGACGGCTAATTGTTCGACCAGCTCAGGCGGCACATGGCTGGCCGCCGCGGTGACCATAATGGCATCAAACGGGCCATAATCCTTGAGGCCCAGGCTGCCATCGGCGTGGTCCAGTTTGACATTGGTACATTTCAAGGTGCGAAGATGGTTTCTGGCTTTCATCACCAGCGGCCGGATGCGTTCCAGTGAGTAGACGTCGGTGCTCACGCGCGACAATACTGCGGTCTGGTAGCCGCAGCCCGTGCCAATCTCAAGCACTTTGTTCAATGGTTTGCCATTGCGCAGAATTTGCGTCATTTTGGCCACGATATATGGCTGCGAAATAGTCTGACCGTAACCAATCGGCAATGAAACGTCCTCATAGGCGCGGATAGACAGTGCTTCATCGACGAAGATATGGCGAGGAATCTCTGCCATGGCCGCTATGACCACTTCATCCTGAATACCTTGCTCACGCAGGCGCGTCAACATGCGCTCGCGTGTCCGCGAAGAGGTCATTCCGATACCGGTTTTGTGTGATGTTCTTGGAATCGCCATGTCACTGAATTCTTGATGACTTATTGCTTGCTTTGCAGCCATTGCTGCAGGGTGGCAATTTGAGAGTGTTTGGTTAAATCTACCTGTATGGGTGAAATGGAGACATAGCCTTCGGCCACGGCGTGAAAGTCAGTCCCTTCACCGCCGTCATTCGGCTGGCCCGCGGCACCTACCCAGTAAACGGTTTCGCCTCTGGGGGTTTGCAGTTGAATGACGGGTTCGGCCTTGTGACGTTTGCCCAGTCGCGTGATTTTTTTACCTTTGATTGCTTCAAATGGTACATCTGGCACATTGATGTTTAACAAGGTTGGCTCGGTAAACTCGCTGTGGTTGTATTGCTGGACCAGGTCCACCACGATCTTGGCCGCCGTTTCAAAGTGCAGTGCCTGATGTTGCGACATCGAAATGGCAAAAGAAGGAATGCCCAGTAAATACCCCTCAGTCGCTGCAGCTACGGTGCCAGAGTAAATGGTATCGTCGCCCATATTGGCACCGTCATTGATACCGCTGATCACCATGTCCGGCATTTCCTGCATGAGGCCGGTCAGGGCAATGTGTACGCAGTCGGTGGGGGTGCCATTGACATAAAAAAAGCCATTGGCGGCTTGTTTGACACTTAAAGGTCTGTCCAGGGTGAGTGAGTTGCTGGCACCACTGCGGTTACGCTCGGGCGCGACCACGGTGATCTCGGCTATTTTGCTTAAATGCGCGGCCAGGACATTGAGGCCGGGCGCAAGATAGCCATCGTCATTAGATAACAGGATTTTCATGCCCGATATTATATAAGGTTTAGCGGGCTTGTCAGCGTGGATTCAACAAAGAATTTACAGCAAAAATGGCCAACCCGCGCGGTAGGACAATGTTAGTCAGGCGGCCTGATAGCGGCTACCGCTAAATTTGGCATAGGTGACCACGCTGGCAAAAAACAATGCGCTGAAGATGACCTCTGCCAGCGCCAGCCACTGGCTGAGCCCTGTCTCTGACCATGTCCGTACCACGCCCTCGGTAAAGTAAAACAGAATCAGCATGCCTGACCATTGGTAGGTATAGCGCTTGCCACGCAAAATGCCGAATAACGGGCCCAACAGCGGCAAGACTTTTAAAAACAGCAAGCTGCCACCAGCCCGCAAGGGCGCCCATAAAATCTCCCACCCCAGACACAATACAATCAGCACAATCAAGCTGACGCTGGCGACCCAGCGACTGATCATCAACCAGCGCGCGATCATGCTTTGCACGCTTGAGACAAGGCTACCAAGGCTTTGCGCGCATCCATGGCGTTCAGTACCGGCTGCTCAAAGGCAAACCGCAACAGCCCTTGTGTTTCTTCACCCTGATGATATTGCACATCAAACCCTTCAGCATCCAGGCCTATCATTTCTGCATGGTCGGCGGTGATGTCATGAACATGCTTGCAATACTGCAGCAGGCTATCCTTGTGGTCCTCGTTCATATGGGCGACGATGCCCGCTTCTTGCGCGGCGAGCATGCTCTCGCCCAGCCCTTCGTTGAGCGCCGAGCCTTCAAACCAGCCCATGCGGCCAAAGCCGGCAATGTAGCGCACATGCTCCACCTGAATGCGGTAAAAATGGAAGTCATGCATATCAAAGTAGCTGGCTGCCTGTGGCAAATAGCGCAGGTAGCGGGCGCGCAAATCGGCATCCTGCTTGTCGCAAGGCATGGCTTCACCCATCAATGTCAGGCGCGCGTTGGCTTGCAAGTCTTCAGCCCCGGAAAACACCAGTAAAGAGACTTTGGCGTTTTCGAGAATATTTTTTGTATGTTCGGCAATCGTGCTGATCAGAACCACGGGCTCTGCCTGCTGGTTGCAGACAAACGGTGCCACCGAGCCAAACGGAAAGCCGGGATACTTCATCGAATGCGTCGACAAAATGGCATGACGGGTTGAGAACAAGAATTGACGGGCTTCACGAGCCAATGATTTCGGGATGGGTGCATCAGACATACTTAAAATTCCCTAAAAAACGATTATTGCAATTTGAGCGCGGTGTGGGCCAGACGTTTGCCCAAGGCCAGACATAATTTCTTCTCATCGTCAGACAAGGGCTGATCATCCATCGCGCCGCCGATATGACTGGCACCATACGGGGTGCCACCGGTTTTAGTTGTCCCCAATTGCGGCTCGGAATATGGCAAGCCCATCAATAGCATGCCATGGTGCAGCAGCGGGATCATCATGGTCATCAAAGTCATTTCATTGCCGCCGTGCATGGAGCCACTGGAGGTGAACACCGCCGCCGGTTTGCCAATCAGCGCGCCTTTGAGCCAGAGCCCGGAGGTGCCATCGAGAAAATATTTCATTGGGGCAGCCATATTGCCAAACCGTGTTGGGCTGCCTAGTGCCAGTCCGGCACATTCTTCGAGATCTTGCAGTGTGGCATAGGGTGCACCACTGGTTGGGATCTCGGGCTCGGTGGCCTCACAGTTGGCCGAGATTTTGGGCACTGTGCGCAGACGTGCCTGAGCACCGGGCACACTCTCTACGCCGCGTGCAATCTGTTGTGCCAGCTCGCGCACGGCACCGCCTTGAGAGTAATAAAGAATCAGAATTTCTGTCATTTTTTTCGTTTGTCTTTAACGTGCTGCTTTTTGTGATCCAGCTCAAACAGCCCGATGGATTGAATCAACTCGCTAAATTTAGCATATCCATAGTTTCTGGAGTCAAACGCAGAATAGTTTTTAATCATATGTTTTTTGACCTCACTGAGGTTGGCAAAGCCGTCATCTTCCGAAAGCGCTTCTATGGCGGATCGCGTCAGGGACACCAGCTTGGCATCCATGGCCAGTTGTTGTGAGGTTTTTTTGACGGTGGGGCTTAGCAACAACGGTTCAGCGATTGCCGTTGCTTGCTTGCTCAGCGTATCTGGTTTGTCCGCAGTGCTCTTGTCCATGACCGCGGCTGATTCATCGGTATCGGCTTTTTTGTCTTGGGAAAGAATCTCGATAAACACAAAGCGGTTACAGGCGGCACGCAATGATTCGGGCGTTTTGGCCTCACCAAAGCCATATACCGATTTGCCTGACTCACGGAAGCGGATCGCCAGCCTGGTAAAGTCACTGTCACTCGACACGATGCAGACGCCATCCAGCGGTGCGGTATACAGTAAATCCATCGCATCAATAATGAGGGCGCTGTCTGTGGCGTTTTTACCCTTGGTGTTGGCATATTGCTGCATGGGCTGGATGGCATGCTTGGGCAGCACCTCTTTCCAGCGGCTCAGTTGGTGTTGTGTCCAGTCACCATAAATGCGGCGGATGCTGGCATCGCCAAATTTGGAAATTTCTTCAAACAGCGCATCAATGATGGGGATGACGTTAAACGTGTTGTCCGCATCAATCAGCACCGCTAATCTGGGGTTGGGTTTATCTGTATGCATGCGTCAGTCAGCCGTCTAGTCAAAACTAAAACCATAAAACACATCCAGTGCATTCTCTGAACCTGTCCTGGTTTCAATGGAAATGCGCTTGGTGAGTTGGTAGGTCAGTTTACCAACATTTAACAGGCCGACAATGCTTTTTTCATAGCCGACCACCAGATTGCGGTTAATGCGTTTGCCGACGCTGACGGCATAATTGGTCGGGCCACTGCCGCGGACATCGATGCTGTCCAGCCCCACGGCTTGCGCCAACCGGGTTTGTAACGAGACCGAGTCGCCTTGCGACAGCAGGGCGCCCGCTGCGACAGACAGCAGGGCGAGGTCGCTGCTGCCAACTTGAGACATGGGTTGGCCCAGCACCAGTAGCGCGACTTTGTTTTCATTGCTGGTTTCCGGTGTGGAGACCAGTTTCAGGCGCGGCGTTTGCAGGCTGCCATTAATCTGAATGCCAACCTTGGTAGTGTCCACTTGCCGGGTCGCCAGCACATCGAGACCGATATTGGGCAGTTTGCCACTAAAAATCAGCCGTCCGGTTTCAATATTCAGCGATTGGCCGTAGGCGAGATAGGTGCCGGTGAGGTCCAGTGTGCCGGTGGCGCTGAGTGCATCCAGCAGGCCGTTGAGTTGCAGCTTGCCACTCAAGGCGGCATTCAGGCCCTGACCCCTGAGCATGAACTGTTCTGATTCCTTAAACGGAAGCACGGTAGGTTTATCGCCAAAATCCAGCGCAAATGATTGAAGCAATAGTTTGGAGGCCGTCTCCGTTCGAGCTTGCGGGGATTCAATGACGACATCCTCATCCAGCGTGGGTTTGTCCGCCTTGGGCAGTTCAAACAAGCCTTTATGAATTTTGAGATTACCACTGATCGTCGTTTGCTGGCTGTTCATACTGAGCTTGGTCTGGCCGCTTAATTGCACCCAGCGGTCTACCCGTGACAGCGCCTGTAGCTTGTCTAGCTGCAAGGCGGCATTGAGTTGCCAGTCTTCCTGATTAAACTGAAACAGGCCAGTGCCATTCAGTACACCGCTTTTGCCGGCAAAGTGCAATTGCTGGAGGTGTATCTGGTCTGTGGCAAGCGTGGCATTGAGCGTGCCTTGCTCCAGCCACACGCCTTGAGACGGCACTTGTAACGATAATGCGCTGCCCTGCATGCTGCCTTGCAGGCTAGGTTGTGCAATGGTGCCATGAGCTGCCGCTTGAATATTGAGTTGCCCGCCCACTTGTGTGTCTGGCAGCAGTTTATTGAGCCAGTTTAATTGCGGCAGATGTGCTTTGAGCATGGCCTGCAACGGCGCGGTTTTCTTGATCACCAGCCCGTCGGCGGTGGGGGTGACTTCTGTCGCCGCAGAAAATTGCAGGTCGATCGCCCGTTGCGCGTCACCGTTGGATTGCAGCGTGGCTTGTAGCTGCATGCGGTCGTTGTTGGCTTGCCAGTCTGCCTGCAATGTTTGTATGCCTAGCGCTTGCCAGGCGTTGGCGGTGGTATCGAATATCTGCCAGTCACCGTCAGACCGCTCCAGATGCAAGGATCCGTTCAGGTGCTGGTCCAGGGCCAGTGACCATTGACCTGATAACCGCAGTGCGTCGGCGGGCAGTGCCTCCGCAGAGCCCTGGCCAAGCCAGCCAAGCAGCGCTTGCACTGGAAAGTGGTCTAGCGCGCCTTGTGTATGCAATGCAACGGCTTGTCCTGGCGCCTGCGTGCGCGCATTGGCCGCCTGGGGCGGGCGATAGTGCAGTGCTGTTACCTGCAATTGCCCGCCGGATTTGGCCTTTAGGATAAAATCTCTGAGTTGAAAGCCCTGCTCAGGCTGCCAGGTCAGGGCTGCTGGTTTTTCAAGCTGAAACACTTTACCCGCCTGATCCTGTAATTGGGTGAGGGTGGCTTGCCAGCCCGGGTTTTGCAAACCGCTGTCCTGCCAATGGCCATTGAGCGCCAGCAGCAAGTTTCTTTGTCGTTGCGCATCGCTGTCAGTGACAGTGAAGGTGAGTTGGTGTTGGTCCAGGTTGCCCTTCAGCTTGAGTTCGGCATCAATAGGTGGGCTGTCCATGCCACGCGCATCTTGCTGCGACAGGCCTTGTAACTGAATCTGGTTGTCCAGCGTGGCCTGTGATTGATTGGAAAAGTGCCCGTCGACTTGCAGACCCGCCAGGGATAAACCTTTTGGCAGCTGCAGTTGGGTGCCTGACAGATGATACGAGGTCGAAAAACTGCCCTCTCCTTGGGTAATGTCGCCTTGGCCTTGCAGCTTGCCGCTAAAGCCCGGCATCAACTGTGCCAGCGAGGCCAGATTGGCTTGCCAGATCAAGTGAGTTTGTTGCGTTGACCATGGCTTGGCCTGGCTCAGTGGCTGGGTTTGGATGCTGAATGTATTCTGGTCCAGCTGCGCTTTTAGATCCAGCAGGCTTAATACACTGCCACGCAATTGCGCTTGCCCTTTGAGGATGAGCGGCTGTTGTTGCAAACGGCTATTGCCGGCATCCACGGTGATGTTGACCAGCCCTTGTTCGGTCAGGCTACCATCGGCGACGATATTCAAATCCATGGCTCCGCCTAGCTGGGGATGCAGGTGTTTGGCTTGAAACTGTTGCAAGTGAAACGCGAGATGGCTTTGGCGCTGGTCGTCCAGGCCGATGGAGGCCTGCAACTGCACTGTATCCAGTATTTTCTGGTGCTTATTGATAGGATTTTTATTAATAGCATCTTTGGTCGATGGCTCTGGGCCGGACATTTCAACCGGAATCAGCGCGAATGGCCGTGCCTCCGGTTGGTAATGATGATTAGCCGTCATTTCCAGTCGCGTCAAATTACCAGCCAGCGTCATGCGTAAATGATAAGGCAGGTCACCTTGCGGTTGCTGCAGGTCCAGCCAGCCGCTTAAATTGAATGGCGCTGCATTCTGCATCTTAAAGTGGCTGCTGAGGTTGCCCCAGGGGCTGTGTGCCTGGCTGATATTAAATTGCAGGGCGGTATTGTCTGCATCCAGATCAAACTGGAGATGCGAAACCTGCGTGATGCTCTGGCCTTGAATAATGGTCAATTGTTCAATCTGTCCCAGATGCAGATAGAACGGCAAGGGGATGTGGATATGGGCAGGCAGGGGCGGCTGGGGCTGCGAGGTTGTCGGTGCTTGTTCGTTTGCCGGTTTGTAACGCAATGTGACCTGCTTGGCAGAAAACTGAGAGACGGTGAATTTGCCCTGGGGCGTGACCGTCAGTTGCATATGCGAGTCTATGCCGGTCACGCTCAGTGTCGCATTCCCCAAATCGCTTTCAAACGAGGTCAGACTGGTGAGCACCAGAATATTGGCCGCCCACACGATTTGCGGCGTGATGATGATCGACAGGCAAAGCAGCAGCGCTATAAATTGTTTGAATAGTGACGGCAGGTAGCGCAGGCGTGACATTAGAAATTCACTCCCAGGTTAAAATGCAGGCGGTATTCACCGGTCTCCTGACCACGGGCAATATCCACCCCGACCGGGCCAATCGGGCTACGCCAGCGGGCCCCCAGGCCATAGCCCAGTACAGGTTCGTAGTCTTTCCAGCTGTTGGCCGCATTGCCGAAATCGACAAACACGGCAGCACCCCAAGAGGTGGTGAGCCATTGCACGATTTCACTGCTGCCCGTGAGCAGCACGCGGCCGCCTACAATGGCGTCGGCCTCTTTCACACCTAAAGACTGAAAGGCATAGCCTCGCACCGACTGGTCGCCACCGGCGCGGAACAAATAAGTCGCTGGCACCCTGCCTGAGCCAGTAATACTGCCCACTTCAATGCGGCCCAGCCACTGGGTAGACTCCGTCAACGGGTAAAACGCCTGTAACCTGGCCTGCGATTGCAAAAAACGACCATCTGACAGTTTGTCTAATGGGGCCAGCTGGAATTGTGTATTGAAAATCCAGCCTTTAGTGGGTGCCAGCGCATTGTTGAGTCTGCGCATATTAAAGCCATAGGTGACGGTTGCGGCTTTATTGAACTGAGAGTTTTCGCCGTCTACAGTCAAAAACTCATACAACAGGTTGGCGCCGACAAATTGTTCTATGCTTGTCGGCTGCCCCCAATAGCGGCGCACGCCATTTTGAATGGCGGTGGTGACCTGGCCTTCTACAGCGGTACGGATCAGGTTGTTTTGAATGCTGTCGCGATAGCCCTGCTCATCCATCAGAAAGGTAATGTTGGAGGTCACAGCCTGTAAGCGTTGTTCAAGCCTTACGCTACTGTCCCACAATAGTCCGCGGTCAAACAGGTTGCGGTTGGTGTAATTGAATACTACTCTGGCCCCGGTATTGGTACTGGCGCCGGTGCCGATACGCATGGAATATTGCTCGAGTTCGGTGACCGTCACCGTGATGTCGGCAGACCGGTCCGGGTTGAGTTGATCGGTTTTGGCAATGACATCGACCGCTCTAAATTTGCCCGTGCTCATAAAACTGTTCTGTAAAGTGAGCAGATCCTCCTGGCGGTAGGGCGCCCCGCTTTTGAGTGTAATCAGCGGTCTGAGCAGGGATTCTGGGTAATGTTGGAAGCCCTGGATGAGCACGTGCCCCACCTTAACTGCCGGGCCAGAATCTACCGCGATTTCAATCACGACAGCCTGGGTTGCCGGATCGACCAGGGCTTGTGAGCGCGTCAGTTTTGCGTTGGGAAATTGATCCCTTAGCAAAGCGGCAAGGATATCGCGCTTGGCGCTGGTCCAGGCCGCTTGCGTGAAGATGCTGTTCACCGGTAAGGGCCAGCTTTTTTGCGCGGCCTCGAGTGTAGCCTGGTAGGCAGGCTGTTTCACTTCCCCCGAGATGCTGACGTTGACCTGCTTGACGGTGGCTGGTGGCGGCAACATGAGGTGGAATTCGGCTTGTGTCGCGTCTGGCCGGCGTAGGGTGGTTTGGGTCTTAAAGTAGCCTTCAGTAGCGAGCAAGTCGCTGATTTCCTGCGGGGTTTTCTGGATCAGCCGCTGCCACTCGCTCGCATTCATGCGCGGGTTGGACATCGCCTCATGAATGCTCAAGTGCTTTTGCAGCAACTCACGCAGCTTGGACTGCTGCGCCGGTAACGGATTGCCGCTGATAAAAAAACGCGTGCGGTAGCGATTGTCGGTTTGCACCTCAAACCATAAGGGTTCTTCGGCAATCGCTGGCAAAGCCGATAACAGTGGGATAAGAAGAAAAACGTATTTGATCAAGCCGCGCAAGCGGTTTTTCAGCAGGCACAGAGGGGTAATGAAGCAGAGCTGTATGAAACGGTGAAACAAGGAAATCTGCCCAGGCCGCCAGAGCGGCTGCGGGGCAGATGTCCTGAATAAAAATGGTTGAATGAAGTACGCTAAGAGTTCCCTGGTCAAATCAACGGCGATTTAAATATGTTTAACCAGTTGACTGGCCTTGCCGGTATAAGTTGCAGGGGTCATTGCCAGCAATGCCTGCTTGGCTTCGGCCGGGATAGGCAGGGTCTCGATAAAAGCATGCAGCGATTGTTTGTTAATGCCGCCTTTACCGCGTGTCAGCTCTTTGAGTTGCTCATAAGGATTTTCAATGCCATAACGGCGCATTACAGTTTGAATCGGCTCGGCCAGCACTTCCCAGCTATTGTCCAGGTCTTCCAGCAGGCGCTGCGGATTGATTTCCAGCTTATTCAGGCCGCGCAGGCAGGAATCATACCCCAGTAGCGTGTAACCAAAGGCCACGCCCATATTACGCAACACGGTAGAGTCGGTCAGGTCACGCTGCCAGCGTGAGATAGGCAGTTTCTCGGCCAGGTGACGCAAAATCGCGTTAGCAAGGCCCAGGTTGCCTTCAGAGTTTTCAAAATCAATCGGGTTGACCTTGTGTGGCATGGTCGAGGAGCCAATTTCGCCCGCTTTAACTTTTTGCTTGAAATAGCCGACCGAGATATAGCCCCAGATGTCGCGGTTCAAGTCAATCAGGATGGTATTGATCCGTGCCAGCGTGTCGTAAATCTCAGCCATGTAATCATGCGGCTCGATCTGGATGGTCAGCGGGTTGTACGTCAGGCCCAGAGACTCGACAAAGCGTTTGGCAAAGCTTTCCCAGTCAAAATCAGGGTAGGCAGACAAGTGGGCATTGAAGTTACCCACGGCACCGTTGATCTTGCCCAAAATTTCGTTGGCTTGCAGTTGTTTGAACTGGCGTTGCAGGCGATAAACCACGTTCGCCAGCTCTTTGCCCATGGTGGTAGGGCTGGCCGTTTGACCATGCGTACGGGACAACATCGGTTGCTCAGCCAGCGCTTGCGCCAACTCAGTCAGGCGGGCAATGACTGCCTGCAGGTTAGGCTGCATGACGGCTTCACGCGCAGATTTCAGCATCAGGGCGTGAGACAGGTTGTTGATGTCTTCTGAGGTACAGGCAAAATGGATAAATTCACTGGCTTTCTTGATTTCAGGATTGCCGTCAAACTTCTCTTTGAGCCAGTATTCCAGCGCTTTCACATCGTGATTGGTACGTACTTCGATGGCTTTGACCTGCATGGCATCCGCTTCGCTGAATGCGGCAATCGCAGCATTCAGTTCGTCTATGGTCGTCGGGCTGAATGGCGCGATTTCAGCCAGCTCAGGGGCGGCACTTAGCGCTTTTAACCAGGCGACCTCTACCATCGCGCGATATTTGATCAGGGCATACTCGCTGAAATAAGGACGCAAGGGGTCAAGTTTTGATTGATAGCGGCCATCTAGCGGCGAGAGTGCGTTGAGCGTGGTGAGTGACGTCATGGTTAAACAATTTAATAGATGCGAAAAACCAGCATTTTACCCAATCCGTCCATACTTGTCTTTGTTGTCTCTGTCATGTTTGAGTGATTGGGTGTATGAGACCGCGCGGAAGTTGTCGATGAAAACCATTTTGTTTGTTAAATTGTGTCTCTTTTCATCGTGACATAATCGTTGCCTGTAAAACCTTAACTGACATGAAATTGACGCCATCCACCTTTGCCAGAGTATTGACAGGCCTATGCCTGGCAATCAGCCTGCTATGGTCGCAGATCCAGGCGGATGATTATGTGCTGGCGATGCTGGAGAAAGTCCGCCAGCGTTACGGCGAAGAGGCTTATCAGAATGTCATGCGTCTGAATGAGCTGTTTGCGCAGATTGCCGGCTCCGGCGAAATGACCAAGGTCGGCATGGTCAATGATTTTACCAATCAGCACGTGCTGTTTGTGGACGACTATACGCTGTGGGGCATGGAGGATTACTGGGCCAGCCCGCTCGAAACCTTGGGCAAGGGGGCGGGGGACTGCGAGGACTTCAGTATTGTCAAATATATTTTGCTCAAGAAACTGGGTATTTCACAGGATAAATTACGTCTCACGTATGTTCGGGCACGCATGCCTAGCGGCTCAATCCGCCCGCACATGGTGCTGGCTTACTATGCCACGCCTAACAGCGACCCACTGATTCTGGATAACCTCAATTTTGAATTGCTACCGGCTTCGCGCCGGGGCGACCTGGCGCCTGTCTTCAGTTTTAACGACAAGGGTTTGTTTGTGGCGAATAACCCGACGGTACGTGCGGGCTCGCCAACCAACATCTCAAAATGGCGAGATGTGTTGACGCGGATGCGACAGGACGGATTGGAATGATGGAAAAATGGTTAGAGCTATGGTTATTATGGGGTGAGGATGCTAGGCTTGCACATAGAGTCTGCACAAGGACCGGGCAGCTGCCAATCTCCCCCCAGGAAAGTAAGAGGGCTTTCTGATGTCATTAATCAAACAAATACGTATTGCAATTTCGGCCATCATTTTGATGGTGGCCGCCGGATGTCTGTTTCTGGGGGTCTATAATGACCACCGTTATATGGCGGAGCAGCTACAGAAAAAAAATAACGATAATGCCAACGGGCTGGCCATTACACTTTCCAATATTCAAAAAGACAATGTCACGGTTGAGCTGATCGTCAGCGCCCAGTTTGACATGGGGCACTATCGCCGCATTGCGATTGTGTCGCCTGACAACAAGACCATGATAGAACGCGTGAATCGTGCGCCCCATTCAGAGGCCCCAAGCTGGTTCCAGTCTTTATTGTCAATTGAGATCCAACCCGGCGTTGCCAATATTCAGTCCGGTTGGCAGCAATATGGCACCCTGATCATGGAAAGCGAGCCGTCGCTGGCGTATGACCAGCTGTGGGAAACGTCTCGTCATGCCTTGCTGTGGACACTGCTGGTTGCCTTGTTGAGCTATGCGATTTCTGGCGTATGGCTCAAGAAAATCTTGCGGCCACTGGATGAAGTCATTGGGCAGGCAGAAGCCTTGGGTGAGCGTAAATACATTACAATTGCCGAGCCGGAGACGGAAGAGTTCAAGAAGCTGGTGCGCACCATGAACACCTTGTCCGAGCGCGTCAAGTCTATGGTGACGGCAGAGTCCGAGCGCTTGAATACTTTTAACCAGCAAATCAACTATGACGAAGTGACCGGTCTCATGAACCAGTCACATTTCACCAACACGGCATCGGTGGCACTCAAGAATGACAGTTTTGTCGAGGGTATGCTGATTCTGGTACAAATGCGTAACCTGTCCGACATCGACCGGCAAATGGGCTACAGTGTGACCAACCAGCTGATCAAAAAAATCGGCGATGCGCTGTTGCAGCAGATGGCACATTATCCTGATGTGGTTTGCGGCCGACTGGCAGGGGGCGTTTTCGGGATTTTCAGTCGCCAGCCTGTCGATGATTTCGCCGTGGCGACCGAGCTCAAACTGGTGCTGGAAAAACTCAATGCCGCGCAGCAGATGCTGCAATTCCAGTTTGTCGTGACGCATACCAAAACCAAAAAAGGCGACGACTTTGCCGATATCTACCGCGTCATGCAATTTATTCTTGACCTGGCTGAGGATCAGGCCGCCTTGCCGATGCGCGTCATGAATGCCAATAGCATCGTCACCTCAAGAAAAAATTATCTGAACCAGTGGAAGCAGCAGTTCCTGCAGGCAATTGAGCAAAAGCAAATCAAGCTCGCCTGCTATCCGGTGATGCAGCGGCATCAACAATTGTTCCACTACGAATGCCCCTTGCGCTTGCATATTGATGAAGGCGATCAATGGCTGGCAGCGGGGGCCTTTATTGATTGGGCCAGCCAGCTCGATATGATCAAAACGCTGGATGGTCTTGCGTTGGAGTATGCCGTCGATATGCTGGCCAAGAGCAACGCCAATTTAAGTGTGAATGTCTCGGCAGCGGCAATGCGTAGTGATGATTACCGTGACAAGCTGCAGGCCTTGATCCTGTCCGTGAATCAACCTGCCAGGTTGAGTTTTGAGGTAGCAGAAGAAGCGGCGTTTAGTGACTTTATTAAGTTCAGGGAGTTTGTGCATCTGGTCAAGTCGCTGGGTTGCATGGTCGGGATGGAACATGTCGCCACCCGCTTGGCGCAGTTAGGTGACTTACACGAACTGGGACTGGACTATATCAAGTTTGACGCATCTCTAATCCGCGATATTCATTTGCGGCCACAACAGCAATCACTGATGCGCGGCCTCTGCATGATGGTGCGCACCATGGGTATCGTCCCGATTGCCGAGGGGGTACAGGATCAGCAGGAGCTGGATAGTTTGAATGCGGTGGGGATAGAGGCGGTGACCGGCCCCTACGTACAGGAAAGCCTCTCGTTTGGCGAGCTCTGATACGGTCAATTTTTGTAATTCAACGGGGTTATGCCATATACTCCCCGTTTTGATATCAATTAAAACACCATACAATCAATCTTGCTAATCAGTCGCTGATATCACTCGGACAAGGATAATAATAAGTCATCTGCCATGGAAACGACGCCATACTTCAATAAAACCGAGAAAGACGCTCTGCTGGAGTGCCTCCTTTATATTTGCCGCCATAACCGGTTGGCCACTACACGCGACGCCCTGATTTCAGGCTTGCCGTTGCAGAATGGCAAATTAAACCCCGAATTATTCAAACGTTCTGCGGAGCGTTTGCAACTGGATGTGACGGTCAAGCAAGCGGCCATTCCAACATTGCTGCAACCGCAGGTGGATGTCACGTTGCTGTTGAACAATGACCGGGCCTGCCAGTTGATTCAGGTTGATCAGTCGCAGCATTTTGCCCAGGTTATTTTCCCGGAGCTGTCTTCTGAACCGGTCACCATCAGTCTGGCGGATTTGGCTGCGCAATATACCGGCTATGCCTTGATTACCCGGCAAAATTTCATTTTTGATGCACGTACGCCTGAGGTGGGCCGTATCAAAGTCCGGCACTGGTTCTGGGGCACGCTGGCCGAAAACCGCGCGATTTACCGCGATGTGATGATTGCCGCATTGCTGATTAATCTATTTGCGCTGGCCATGCCGTTGTTCACAATGAACGTCTATGACCGCGTGGTACCCAACAAGGCTGTTGAGACTTTGTGGGTGCTTGGCTTAGGCGTAGCGCTGATTGTGCTGGGGGATTTGCTGTTACGTTCAATGCGTACCTATTTTCTGGATTGGGCCAGTGCGCGTATTGATGTGAAACTCAGTGCACAGATTATGGAAAAGGTCCTGGGCACGCGGTATGAAGCCAGACCGAATTCCGTTGGCTCGTTTGCTTCCAATCTGCGTTCGTTTGAAAGTGTGCGCGACTTTATTACTTCAGCCACCGTGGTGACGTTGATCGACCTGCCGTTCGGGATTATTTTTCTGGTGGTGATTGCCTGGATCAGTCCGTTGATGGTGTTACCTGCTGTGATTGGCGGTGCCATTGTGCTGATCTACTCGTTGAGCGTGCAAACCAAACTGCATGACCTGTCTGAAACCATGTACCGTGCCAGCGCACAGCGCAATGCCACACTGATTGAAAGTCTGGTGGGGCTGGAGACAGTAAAATCCATGGGCGTGGAAGGGCAGATGCAAGGCAAGTGGGAGAAGAGTGCGCTGTTTCTGTCAGAGGTTGGCAGCAAGATTAAACTGCTGTCTTCATCGATTACCAACGGCACTTACGCTTTACAGCAGATCATTAGTGTCGCCATCATTATTCTGGGTGTTTACCTGATCTCAAATGGCGATTTGACGATGGGTGGCTTGATTGCTTGTTCGCAGTTGACCAGCCGTGCCCTGGCGCCGATTTCACAAATTGCCAATCTGTTTACCCAGTACCACACTGCGGCGACTTCCCTGAAATCGCTGGATGACATTATGGGCAAGCCGGTTGAGCGTAGCAAAGGCATGAATTTTCTCTCGCGCCCCGCGTTCAGAGGCGAAATCGAGTTTAAGAATGTCTCCTTTAAATATCCTGGTTCGGATGAGTTTGCCTTGCAGCGGGTGTCTTTCAGGATTCAAGCGGGTGAGCATGTTGGGCTGATCGGACGGATGGGCTCTGGCAAGACGACAATCAACAAGCTGATTCTGGGCTTGTACCAGCCAACCGAGGGCGCGATTCTGATTGATGGCATCGACGCGCGTCAAATCGATCCGGCCGAATTACGTCGCAGCATTGGCTATGTGCAGCAGGATAATCACCTGTTTTTTGGCTCACTACGTGACAACATCACGTTGCGTGACCCGCATGCCGATGATCAATCAGTCTTGCAAGCGGCTCAGGTGGGGGGGATTGCCGAGTTTGTCAATGCGCACCCCAAAGGCTTTGATCTTGAAATCGGCGAGCGTGGCGATACGCTGTCTGGTGGTCAGCGCCAGGGGGTGGGGATTGCACGTGCGTTTGTGACTCATCCGCAAATTGTGTTGCTCGATGAGCCGACCAGTGCCATGGATCATTCAGGCGAAGAAAGCGTTAAGCGCAGGATTGGCGAAGCCATTGCCGGAAAAACGCTGGTCGTGATTAGTCACCGCAACGCGATGCTGGAGCTGGCGGATCGGTTGATCGTCATTGACTCTGGCCAAGTGGTTGCAGATGGCAGTAAAGAAGACGTGACTGCAGCATTGCGTGCGGGCAAAGTGGGTAAGGCAAGATAATCATGGCAAAAAAAATATACGATCAAATTGGTCAGATTACCAAACCAGACAGTATTTGGGTGCGCCTGGGTAAGCCTGTACACGCGCTGGTGGATAAAATTGTCAAAACCGAGACAGCGGAATCGCGCACCTGGGTGGAGCAGGCGCATGATGTGATGGTTGAAGACACCATGCTGCATGCCAAGCTGATCATGTATTCTATCCTCGGGATCTTGGTAGTTTTGCTGGTTTGGGCCGGCATTGCCAAGGTTGATGAGGTAACCCGTGGCGAGGGGCGTGTGATTCCGTCACGTCAGGTGCAGGTTGTGCAATCGCTGGATGGTGGGATTGTGACTGACATCATGGTACAGCTGGGGGATACGGTTAAACGCGGTCAACCCTTGATCAAGATTGATGAAACGCGGGCGATCTCCTCCCTCAAGGAAAACGAGAGTCAGTACCTTTCCTTGACGGCCAAAGAGGCGCGACTGAAGGCATTGGCGAATGGCGGTAGCTTTAACCCGCCCAGTGAGGTGCAAGAAAAAACGCCTGATACCTATTTGCAAGAGCTGCAGCTATTTAACGCTGCCAGAGATGAGTTGAATTCGCAAATCAATATTGCACGTGACCAACTATCGCAACGTGAACGTGAACTATCGGAAGTGCAGTTTAAGAAAGAAGTGGCGATCAAGACTTATGAATCTACCAGTAAAGAGCTCGCTGCCAATCGCCCTTTACTCAGTAGTGGAGCGGTTTCAGAGATTGAGATTTTGCGCCTGGAGCGTGATGCAAACCGTGCCAAAGGGGATATTGATCAGGCATCGGCACAGATGTCACGATTGACCGCCGCGATTTCAGAAGCGCGCCGCAAGGTTTCTGAAGCACAACAATCCTTCATGAGCAAAGTCCGCACAGATTTGAATGAGACGACTGCCAAAATCAACAGTCTGACACAATCCAGTGTAGCGCTTTCAGATAAAGTGAAACAGTCGACTTTGACTTCGCCGGTGAACGGCAAAATCAGCAAGCTTTACTATAATACGGTAGGCGGCGTCATTCAGCCTGGTAAAGAGGTGATGGAGATTGTGCCAGGCGATGATGCACTGGTGATTGAAACCAAAGTACAAACCAAGGATATCGCCTTTATCCGGCCGCAACAGCCGGCAGTGGTCAAACTCACGGCCTACGATTACACTATCTATGGTAGTTTGGATGGTGTTGTAGAAGATATTGCTGCAGATTCCACGATAGACGATAAAGGTAATGCATATTATGTCGTTAAAGTGAGGACAACCAAGAATAATCTTGGCGACCATCTGCCGATTATTCCGGGGATGGTGGCACAGGTAGATATCCTCACAGGTAAAAAAACGGTGCTGTCTTATTTATTAAAACCAGTGTTAAAAGCTAAATCGTACGCATTGACCGAGCGCTAAAAACTATGAAGCATATATTTATCACGACCCTCAAAAACGCAATCGAGTCCTGGCAAAAGGCCTTTCCTCAATCAACCCTCATTTCTGATGTGATTTCTGCAGATATTGCAGGGGCACCCATCATTTGGGTGCATGCGCAACTAGAGCAGGGCAGCCTTTGGCGTCAATCTGTGCAACACATTCTTCGCGTGTTGCCTGCCGCCAAAGTCATCGTCCTCTCCAATAACCCCGAGCAAGTTGAAGCCATGCAGGCACTGGAGTCAGGGGCGGTTGGCTATTTGCATGCGTATGCACATCCAAATGTGCTCAAAGAGGTTTCTAGTGTGGTTTCGCAAGGCGGGGTATGGCTGGGACGTGATGTACTCAAGCATCTGATCAGCCTCACAACCGGTGGCAAAGCCACGTCAGCTGTGCCAGAGGATATTCTGGAGAATTTGACCAAGCGTGAGCGAGAGGTGGCGTTAGAGGCCGCTAAAGGAAGTAGTAATAAAGAGATTGCCCGCTTACTGGCCATATCCGAGCGTACGGTTAAGGCACATCTTACTTCTGTCTTTGATACGCTTAAGGTGCGCGACCGGTTGCATTTGGCTTTGGTTCTGCAGGGGCAGTCCACGCCGGGACATTTTGCCGGTAATGTGGGCATTAAAAATCCCAGCTTAAATAAATCTCAACTAAATTAACGTGTAATAAATAAGTTAACTCATATATTTATCGTGTAAATATATGAATATATGAAGGTTTTTTTGAGTTTTTATATTGCATCAATTCCATTTTTTTGACTAATTACACTAAATTTATCAAAAAGTTTGTGGTTTATTGCGGTGACCACTCTTGTGCAGGCTTAGTTCCGTGGTTATACTGATTTTGGATGAATCTTTATAACTTGTTAAGAGTCTGCAAATGAAACTAAAAAAAATTGCCTCAGCGCTCCTCGTGGGCGTGTTCTCTTATTCTTCGTTGGCCTGGGCGGCGAGTCCTGAAAGTCTCGAAAAAATTATCGAGAAAGCAGTATCAGAGAACCCAGAAGTTCAAGCGAGCTTTCATGCATTTAAGTCAGCGGAACTGGATGAGTCTGCGGCCAAAGGCAAATATCTGCCGAACGTGACTGTAGATCAGGTGTTCAGAAATCAGGAGCGCCTGACCCCTAATGTAAGCAATACCTATTCTCCTAACCAGCAATCCACCCTGACTCTGCGCCAAATGATTTTTGATGGCCTGGCGACGCCATCAGAAGTCGGTCGTCTGGACCATGTGGCTAAGTCACGCTTCTACGAGTTGCAAGGGCAGATGCAGGCAGTAGCGTTACCGCTTACTACGATTTGATCCGTTACCGCCGCTTGGTCTCTTATGCTCAGGATAACTTTGTCGTGCACAAGCAAGTCTTCGATAAGATCAAGTCTCGTGTAGATGCTGGCGTAGGTAAGAAGGTTGACCTTGAGCAAGCAACAGGGCGTCTTGCTTTGGCTGAGGCTAATCTGGTGACGGAAACAAATAATTTGTATGATGTTTCTGCGCGCTTTCAGCGTCTGGTAGGTGAGTTGCCGCCGGAGAATCTGAATGAAGTGATGATGACGGGCGATGGTCTTGCTCCTTCAGCTGATCAGGTGTTAGATGCTGCTTACAAGCAAAACCCGAACGTTCTGGCTGCGATCGAAAATATTATTGCGGTTGAAAAATCTGTTTCCGGTCGTAAAGCTGCCTTTATGCCGCGTGTTGATTTGCAAGGCCGTAAAATTATTGACGTCAACGATAAAAGTAGACTCAGTACTTTAGCTGCCGATACGCTGGAAGTAACTGCGAGCTGGAATATTTTCAACGGCTTTACGGATAAATCCAATCTGGACTCCGCGGTTGAAACCCTGAACCGCTCACACGACTTGCGAGACAAAGCGTGTATTGATACCCGCCAACTGGTTGCAATTTCTTACAACAGCATTAAGCAACTGACTGAGCAAGTGGCTTACCGCAAACAGCATCAGGATTCGATTGAAAATGCGCGCTTGGCTTATCGCAAGCAATACGAAATCGGCCAGCGTACCTTGCTTGACTTGCTGGATACTGAAAACGAATACTTCCAGTCACGTCGTAACTTCACTATTGCGGAAATGGATTTGAATACGGCCTATGCAAAAACGTATGCAGGTCAAGGCTTGTTGCTGAGCAAACTCGGCGTTACACGCACAGATGTGGGTGATTATCCTCGTGAAGAATACATGGATCGCGAGAATGTGTGTAAAGCAGTAGTGCCTGAGCAAATCGTGCCCGATAAAGCAGCATTGCTGGCAAATGCCAAACCATGGGAAGGTAGTGGTGAAGCCTTTAAGCCTAAAGCGCAAGAAAAGGCGACCATGAAATTTACGCCACGCATTCTGTTCCAGGCTAATAGCGCGATTATCTTGCCAGAGTCCTATGCCGACCTGGATATTGTGAATGATATTGTCAAAGAGTGGGGCAACGACAAGGTTGAGATTGCCGGCCACACGGACAAGCGTAGTACTTCTAAAGAAAAGTACAATCTGCTGTTGTCTGAAAAACGTGCAAAAGCCGTGGCCGACTATCTGATCAAAAAAGGCACTGATGCTAAGCGACTGGTTGTTAAGGGCTATGGTTTCTCACAGCCGATTGCTGAAAACGATCCAGTGGAAGGTAACGATGCCAACCGTCGTGTAGAAATTATTCGTTTCCAGGCTGTTGAGTAATTATTCCAAGACGATTAAGTTGTTTAAATGAAAGCGGAGTCATTTGACTCCGCTTTTTTTTATATCTCTCTACGCGTTATGACTTTTAAATTACTTAAGCGTTTTATATCCCGAGTTTCATACTGTACTTTAGTACAATAGATTTTCATTGTTTACTCGCGTTTAATACGAGACTATCAAAATTGTCTCAACTTAAAGTGAGGAAAAAATGGCTACTGTGATCGGTACAGTTACAAACGTTCAAGGTATGGCAATTGTTGTGGATGCAAATGGCAGTCGCCATATGTTGAAGCAGGGCGAAACGCTGCATGCAGGAGATAAAGTAATTACTGCCTCAGGCGCAGCGGTTACTGTGAAACTTGCAAATGGTGAAACCGTTAATTTTGCCGAAGCGCAAACCGTCAAAATTACGGATAACCTTGCGCAAGTTGATGTATCTGATGTCACAGAAAATGCTGTTAACCAAGCTGTATTTGATGCCGTTTTAACTGCCTTGAATGAAGGCCGCGATGTTACTGAGGTGCTTGATAACCCGGCTGCTGGCGAAGCAGGTAGTGATGGTAATGCCTCCTTTGTTAACTTGGATCGTATTCAAACGCCTGATGCAGCAGGGGCTAACTATAACGGCGGCAATGGTGCCGGCGCAGATGCAGGCGCAGTAAATATTCCTCCAAACTACGTTTACCTCTTACCCGCAACCAGTTCACCCACTGTTACATTACTTAATGATCAAGCACCAGAAGGCCTTTTGAGTGCAAGTGAAGTCACGAATGGTCAAACGACAGCGCGTATCGGGCTGCCAATAGGCGTCGAGCCAGGTGATGTTGTGAATGTGGTGCATAACACTGGTTCAATTACGGTTACTTTGACAGCTGAAAATATTGCAGCAGGATTTGTAGATGTTAGCATTCCTGTACCATCAAGCCTGGAAGGCCAAACACTTTTAGTGTCTGCATCAGTGACAAACCAGTCTGGTCAGACTTCACCTACAGCCTCAGACTCTGCAGTGGTTGACACCACTCCGCCTGAAATTACAATCACTTTAGACTCGAACATTGCGGGCGATGGTGTTGTTAATATCGCCGAGTCTACCTCACCTGGTATTCCTGTGACAGGGACAGTAACAGGTGAATTTAAAACAGGCGATGTTGTAACAATTACTGTCAATGGTAAAGACTTTACTGTGGCAGTAGATGCAAGTGGTAAGTTTACAATTAACGTGCCAGGTGCTGACCTGGCGGCAGACCCAGACAAAACAGTTGATGCAAAAATCACTACAACTGATACAGCAGGTAACTCAACCACTGCGACCACCAAGCAAGCTTACGATGTGGACACCACCCCGCCTGATTTGAGCAAGATTAGTGGTGAGCTTCCAGAAACAGTTGTGGATGATACAGGTGTCAGCCAAACCGATAATATTACAAAAAATACGCAACCAACCTTAACTGGTACGACTGAGAAGGTTACCGATAAAGTCGAAGTGACGATTGATGGTAATAAGTATACCGCGACAGTGACAGCGGGTCCGAATGGCACCGCGGTATGGAGCCTCAGTCTTAAAGATATAAACGCTGCTCCATTAACCAGCAAAACGTATACTCCTGTCCTGACCGTGACAGATTTGGCTGGTAATGTAAGCACCAAAAATAGTGAGACATTTACCGTAGATGCTGATGCACCGAAAATCACAATCACACTAGATTCCAACATTGCAGGTGATGGTGTTGTGAACCTGACAGAGTCTCAGTCTGCGGGTATTCCTGTGACAGGGACAGTAACAGGTGAGTTTAAAACAGGTGATGTTGTAACCATTACTGTCAATGGTAAAGACTTTACCGGCGCGGTAGACGCAAATGGTAAGTTTACAATCAATGTTCCAGGTGCTGACCTGGCGACAGACCCAGACAAAACAGTTGATGCGAAAATCACCACAACTGATATCGCAGGTAACTCAACCACTGCCACCACCAAACAAGCTTATGATGTTGACACCACTCCGCCTGATTTGAGCAAGATCAGTGGCCAATTGCCTGAAACTGTGATTGACGATACCGGTGCAAGTCAAACGGACAATATCACCAAAAACCAAGCCCCTACTTTGATCGGGACGACAGAAAACGTCACTGATAAAGTGGTGGTTACAATTGATGGTAAAGACTACACAGCCACAGTATCAGCTGGACCTAATGGTACCGCTGTATGGACCGTGCCTTTAACGGGGGCTGCTTTAAACAGTGGAACATATACACCAATCATTACAGTCACTGATCTGGCAGGGAATGTAAGCACCAAAAATAGTGAGACGTTTACCGTAGATGTTGATGCACCAAAAGTCACAATCACGCTAGATTCCAACATTGCTGGTGATGGTGTTGTGAATCTGACAGAGTCGCAGTCTGCCGGTATTCCAGTAACAGGCAAAGTTGCTGGTGAATTTAAGGCGGGTGATATAGTCACCATTACTGTAAACGGTAATAACTATACCGGCGCTGTAGACGCAAATGGTAATTTCTCAATTAAGGTCCCTGGTGCAGATTTGGCTGGTGATTCTGACCGCACTGTAGATGCAAAAATCACTGTCACCGATGTAGCAGGCAACTCAACAAGTGCTAGTGATACACAAGTTTATAGCGTTGATGTAGCACCCCCAGCGTTAGCGATCAGCCTGGATGCAAACGTTGCTGGTGATGGTATTGTGAACGTGGCTGAATCGACTGCTGCTTCCATCCCAGTGACTGGTACCGTGAGTGGTCAATTCAAGGTAGGCGATATTGTCACCTTGACCATTAACAACAAAACCTTCACAGGTGCAGTGTTGGATGGTGGTAAGTTCTCCATCAATGTTCCTGGCGCAGACCTGGCGGCTGATGCTGACAGCACTATTTTTGCGAGCGTGACCACAACGAATACTGTGGGTAACAGCGCAACCGCCACTGATACGCAGACATACACCGTGAACTTGTTGCCTCCAGCCTTGGCAATCAGCCTGGATGCAAACGTTGCTGGTGATGGCATTGTGAACGTTGCTGAATCGACTGCTGCCGCCATCCCCGTGACTGGTACCGTGAGTGGTCAATTCAAGGC
>NZ_JBHTJW010000004.1:0-91523 GCF_042676145.1 Methylophilus glucosoxydans | reverse complement strand
TAAATGATTCCGAATATCGTGCGTATATCCGTTTGATTGTTCTTGCCATTTAACATCTCCTAAAAAGTTAGGTCGATGTGTCTACTTTTCTAAGGCAAGTCCAGTGTCCCGCTTGAATGATGGGTTGGGCGTTTATTGTTCATATGCCCTTTTACAGGTACTGATTGCGTTATTGTCACTGAAAGCTTCGCTATCTAGTGCCCAGCCACTTTTGTAAGGGGATTGGCTGTTTTTAATCTTTAACCACCTTTCGATTGTAGGTTTCTTTATGATTGAAAAAGCGCTGGGGTCGAATATGGGCAACCCACCCTCGACTGCTTTTCCAGCATACCAAGCGTGGGCGTAGTCAATCTCCCATTCAGCCAAAACATAAACTTCTGTTCCAACAGACAATTTTAAGTAATTGTTTTCAAAATCACCCACGACTTTAGCCACTCCAGGCTTTATAACAATATCAACAGCTTCAACCACGCTAACCTTTTCTTTGCGACTTAACTTTGCAACAACCTTTGATTTTTTTGATGTTGAGCTGTAAATAACTGAGGGTTGTTGCATTAAAACAGTAACAGGATTGAGACAGATATTCCAAAACTGCGGAACTGAGTAATTATTTTGAGGAGCATTACCCAGCGGAGCCGCACCAGTGATTAAGGGTATGAAAAGTAATAGTATTACCGTAAAAAATCTACGAATATCAATCGAGACCATTCTAGACGCCCAACAGTAATTATAGAGACCCATGGGTCTCTATATTAAGAATTGGATATTTGATATACATGGCTGGAATCCATTGCTCTTTCTTGGTTTTAATATTTATGCGTCTCCTTATTAAATTACTAATATAGAGACAGAGCGTTACTGTTTTAGTGATTGTAGACGATAGGATCAAACTTTCAACTTGTTCTGCGACATACAAATTTATCATCTCTCAGAAAAGCAAAAAGCCATGCTAAGCATGGCTTTTTAAACTTAGGCAAACTCACCAATTATTGCTTGGCATCTTCTGCTTTGTAATATTCCCGCACTGGTGTCATGTCAAAGTCTCTTGCCCATTTGATAATTTCATCCAGCGCTGGCGCGCCAATCTCGCCGACTTGTGCGTGTATGCCTGCGCGTTCACGTATCACGAGTAAGCCTGGAATCTGCTTCACCTCAAAATAATCTGAGATTTCAGGGTCGGTTTCGGTATTGACCATGCCAAACACGATATCAGGATTTTTTGCTGCCGCGGCCTCAAAGGTGGGCGTGAAGGCAACACAGGGGTCACACCAAGGCGCCCAGAAATCGACAATCACGAATGGGTTATTTTCGATGGTTTCTTTAAAGTTTGCTTTGGTCAGCGTAACGACTGCCATATGATCTCCAATCCGTTCAATTATATTTTTATCGCCAGCATTTTAGCAGAGGATGGCAGGCACGCTAACCGCTTTTGCTGCAATCGCGCAAAGTTTAAACAATGCTTTGGTCCCATTGCCCATTGAAAAACAGCTCATTGAGCGGTTTACGGCTACGCGCAGCAGTTTCACGCTCTTTGGTCTCACCTGTCAGACTTTCAACATCCGCCTGGTAGCCGACGGTGACCATGGCTAGAATCTGGTAGCGCTCAGGCACGTTGAAGGTCGCTCTGGCTTTGTCGGCATCAAAACCGCCCATCTGGTGCGCCATCAGGCCGAGGGCAGTGGCTTGCAGACACAGGTTTTCAGTAGCAGCGCCGGTATCGTATGGTGCCCATTTGTTGGGTTTGTCGTTATGGCTAAACAGGGTATCGGCACAAATCAGTAACAACACCGGTGCATTCACAGCCCAGCTCTGGTTGCCAGGCACCAGGCAGTCAAATGCTTCTTGCCAGGCTTGCAGGTTATCCGCCTTGTTGCAAACAACGTAGCGCCAGGGCTGATCGCCAAAGCAGGAAGGCGCCCAGCGGGCTGCTTCTAGCAGGCTGATGACTTGCTCTTGACTCACGCCTTGGCTGGCATCATAGGCGCGGCCACTCCAACGGTTGGCAATCAAATCGTGTATAGGCTGCTGGGTAATGGCTGGCTTTTGCATGGTGAAATCCTCACAGTTGTTTTTTCAATTGATAAAGTAACTCTAGCGCCTGCTTCGGTGTCAGGTCGTCAGGCTGTATGCGTTCCAATTCTGCGACCACCGGATGGGCAGGCGGTTCCTCGGGGGGCACGGCACTGGCAAACAAATCATTTTGCGGTGTCGCTGCAATGGTCTGGTTTTCGAGTTGTTGCAATTTGCGTTTAGCCAATTGCACCACCGATTTGGGAATGCCGGCCAGTTGCGCCACCTGTATACCATAGCTCATGGTCGCGGCGCCCTCTTCAACTTTATGCAAAAAGACGATGCCCTGACCATGCTCAACGGCGTCCAGATGGACGTTGGCGGCATGCTTGGCTTCATCGACAATGCGCGTCAGCTCAAAATAATGGGTGGCAAACAGAGTCAGTGACTTGTTTTTTTCGAGCAGTTGTTTGGCCACCGCCCAAGCCAGGCTCAAGCCATCAAAGGTACTGGTTCCGCGGCCGATTTCATCCAGTAATACCAGGCTGTTTGCGGTGGCATTATTCAGGATATTCGCCGTCTCCGTCATTTCGACCATAAACGTGGAGCGGCCACCTGCCAAATCGTCAGAGGCGCCGATACGGGTAAAAATACGGTCTATCTCACCAATCATTGCGCTTTGGGCAGGCACAAAACTGCCGCAGTAGGCCAGCAACACAATCAAGGCCGTTTGCCGCATAAAGGTAGATTTACCGCCCATGTTGGGGCCGGTGATCAGCAATAACTGCCGATAGGGATTGAGCACGACATCGTTGGCTACATAGGGCTGCGCGATACTCTCGACCACCGGATGCCGCCCACCCTGGATATCCAGGCCATTCTCTGCGCGGAATTGCGGCTGCACATAATTGAGCGACCGTGCGCGCTCGGCAAAACAAGCCAGCACATCCAACGTTGCCACCGCGGTGGCAATACGCTGCAACTGCGAGATGTGCGGTAGCAAGGCTTCCAATACCTGTTCATACAGCATTTTTTCACGCGCCAGCGCACGCTCATTGGCGCTCAACACTTTATCCTCAAACGCTTTTAACTCAGGCGTGATAAAGCGCTCTACATTTTTCAAGGTCTGGCGGCGACGATATTCCGCGGGCGCACTTTCTGCCTGTAAGCGACTGATCTCAATGTAAAACCCATGCACGCTGTTGTATTCAACCTTGAGGTTAGTAATGCCGGTACGGGCTTTTTCAGCGGCCTCGAATTGCAACAGAAAATCGCCGTGATCGGTCTGGATCGCCCGCAGCTCATCCAGCTCTGCATCGTACCCCGTCGCAATCACACCACCCTCACGCAGCACGGCAGACGGCTCGGCTTGAATCGCCTGCACCAATATCTGCAAAGCCTCGGCAGGTACCTGCAATTCGGCGATCAGGCTCTGCAACAAGCCGGATTGTGTCCGCGGCAAGACGCTGACCAGCGCCGGCAACTGCAACAAGCTATCACGCAGGCCAGACAAATCGCGCGGTCTGGCAGATTTGAGCGCCACGCGGGCGGTCATGCGCTCAATGTCGCCCACCGGATGCAAGGCTTGTTGCAACGCGCTATCCAAAAACTGTTCAAATAACTCGGCGACTGCCAGATGCCGCTGCTGGATGGTCTGCTGGTTGCGCAAAGGATGATGCAACCAATGCCGCAACAAACGCGCACCCATGGCGGTTTGCGTCGAGTTCAGCAGCGAATACAAAGTGGGAGAAGTCTCACCGCGTATGGTGGTATCGATTTCCAGATTGCGCCGGGTGGCCGCATCGAGTTGCAGGTAATGATGGCTCTGCTCGACACGCAAGCCGACAATATGCGGCAAGGCCGTGCGCTGCGTATGTTTCACATACTCCAGCAAGGCCCCCGCCGCCGTCACTGCCGCGGGCATCTCGCCACAACCAAACCCGGCCAGGTCATGCGTATTGAATTGCTGGGTCAAACTGCGGTTGGCCGTTTCCAGGTCAAATTGCCAGGGGGCCAGCCGTTTTTTGGCGCAACGTGCATGCTGCAAGGCCTCAATATTATGATCTTCAGCCATCACCAGCTCAGCCGGGTGGATGCGCTCCAGCTCCTGCGGCCAGTGTCCTGGTGCAATTTCAGTCAAGACAAACTCGCCTGAGGCCAGATTGAGCCGTGCTAACCCCAATACACCCTCGCCCCGGGCTACGCAGAGCAAAGTGTTATCGCGGGTTTCATCCAGCAAGGCCGCATCCGTCAGTGTGCCCGGCGTCAGGATGCGCGTCACTTCGCGCGCCACCGGCCCTTTTGAGGTCGCCGGATCGCCCACCTGCTCGCAAATAGCCACTGCCTCGCCCATTTTTGCCAGCTTGGCCAGATACTGCTCGGCCGCATGGTAAGGCAAGCCTGCCATTTTGATCGGCTCGCCATTGCTGGCACCGCGGCGAGTTAAGGTAATCCCCAACAAACGGGCTGCCTTTTCTGCATCCTCAAAAAACAGTTCATAAAAGTCACCCATGCGGTAGAACAACAGCATATCGGGATACTGTGCTTTAAGCGTCAGGTATTGACGCATCATGGGGGTGTGGTTTTCGAAGGACATGCGGATAAATCAGTGCGAGTATGGGTTGAGTGAATAAGTGTGTTTAGCCTTGGCATCTTACAACAAAAGGATGCAGGATGATCATGTGTCCGGCCAGCGAGCATGACGAATACAACCGTGACCAATAGATCTATAAAAAAGCCATTGTTTCAAGCGAGGAGAACAACCTTGATGCGGGTTGTTGTGCCAGAAAAAAACAAACCCGGATTCAACTCCGGGTTTGTGACATGCCTGAACGCAATACAAAATTACAAAGTCGGCGTTTTAATCCGCTCGGTTAAATGCGGTGCAATCACCTGCAACATTTGGCTAAATACCTTAGGATTAGCCGCAACAATGTTTCCAGTACGCAACCAGCTCTCGTTGCCCTCAAAGTCGCCGACGATCCCGCCAGCTTCCTGCACTAATAAAGCGCCGGCAGCAATATCCCAGGGGGAGAGATTAATCTCGAAGAAACCATCACTGTAACCCGCGGCAACGTAAGCCAGGTCGAGTGCAGCCGAACCAGGGCGGCGCAAGCCAGAGGTTTTCTTGGCCATGTCGCGGAAAATGTTGATGTAGGTTTCCAGATAGCTAAAATCTTTGAATGGGAAGCCGGTAGAGAGCAAGGCTTCTTGCAGTTTTGCGCGCTGGGTGACGCGGATACGACGATTATTCAGGAAGGCGCCACTGCCCTTGGTGGCGGTAAACAGGTCGTTACGAACAGGGTCGTAAATGACGGCTTGCGTCAGCACGCCTTTTTCTTGCAAGGCAATCGAGATGCAATATGCCGGAAAGTTATGCAAAAAGTTGGTGGTGCCATCCAGCGGGTCAATGATCCAGATGCTATCGGACTCGCTATTGGATTTACCGCTCTCTTCCCCATAAAAGCCATGGGTGGGATACGCGTCCTTGAGCACGGCAATAATGGCTTGCTCGGCACCCCGGTCCACTTCACTGACGAAATCGTTAGTGTCTTTCTGCTCGATCTTGAGGGCGCCAATATCCATGGCGGCACGGTTAATGATTTTGCCAGCTTCACGCGCGGCGCGGATGGCGACATTCAGGGTTGGATGCATGCTGTGGGATTCTTGATTACACTGATAAAATGCTATTTTAGCTTTTTAAGCGCTGTGTCACAAACACAACGACCAAATATACGCATGTCTTCTACCTCTGAATCCCCCATTTTTAACAATATCCGCGTCGTGTTATGCCAAACCAGCCATCCTGGCAATATCGGTTCGACCGCGCGCGCCATGAAAACCATGGGCCTGAACCGGCTCTATCTGGTGCGCCCCAAGCACTTTCCCGATGGCGAAGCCAAGTCACTGGCCGTGAATGCAGGTGATGTGCTGGACCACGCCGTGGTGACACAAACCCTGGAAGAAGCGCTGGCTGATTGCCAGTTTGTGATTGGCGTGAGCGGCAAAGAGCGCTCGTTGTCGCAACAAGTGATGACCGTGCGTGAAGCAGCACAGGAAGTCAAAGCTGTCGCCAGCCATAGCGAGGTCGCGCTGGTGTTTGGCACCGAAATGAGCGGACTCAGCAACGCCGAAGCGGACCGCTGCCATGTGCTGGCTACGATTCCGGCCAATCCGGAATACACTTCGCTCAATCTGGCGCAAGCCGTGCAAGTGATGTGTTATGAAACCCGCATGGCCGTGACGACCGGTGAACTGCATTACCAGGAGAAACCGGTGGAACTGGCGACGCAGGAGGACCTGGAGCGTTTTTATGAGCACATGCGCGAAGTCCTGGAGCATATCGGCTATATCAATCCACGTGCACCGAAAAAACTGTTTGAGCGCTTGCGCCGCCTGTATGGCCGTACCCGGCTCGAAAAAGAGGAAGTGAACCTGTTGCGCGGGATTTTGACGCTCACGGTCAATCCCAAGAAACACAGCAAGTATTAGTGGCTGCGTTCACCACAAAGTATCAAGCAGAGCCGCAGATAAGCAGGCAAAAGCCGATTTGTTTTTTTATTGGCGGTTAATATTGTGGTGCCCCATGTGCCGTCAAATCGCCGCCAACCCAATCTTCGCCCGCGCATCATTGCAAACGACCGAGCCTGCTTCAAACTCGCGGCAGGTGCTCGAGCGCAAGGCATAAATACTGCACCCGACTGACTGCCCGACCTGCCCTTGCAACGCGACGCAACGAACCGGCTTGATCTCGGTGCCCTGCATGCAAACATAGGTCTCATTGACTTTTTTCGTCATGGCGGCCGGCACCGTCCCCAGTGGATGCGCGTCAGTCTCAGCCCAGTAAAACGAGACGCGAAAACTGGCACAACAGGCACCGCAGGATTGGCAATGATCTGACATTCAACACGAATTTCTAATAAACACGCTCACTATTTTAACGACTTTCCCTTCTTTCGCCACAACGCCCACACCAGGCAAAGAAAACAAAAACGTGTGTTTCATGGGTTTTCTCTGTAATGTTTTTGCCCTCTGTGGCTAACCATCCCTCCCAACCAACAACCCGGCAAGCGCAAGCCACGACTTGTGGCATAATGCGCGCATGTTCAAACATCTTAAAGAAGATATTTCGATTGTGTTTGACCGTGACCCGGCCGCACGGACACATTTCGAGATTCTGACCACCTACCCTGGCGTCCACGCGCTGATTTTGCATCGCTTCAGTCACTGGTTATGGAGCCACCGGCTCTATTGGCTGGGACGCGCGTTGTCGCATCTTGGCCGCTGGCTGACCGGCATCGAGATTCATCCCGGCGCCACCATTGGTCGGCGCGTGTTTATTGATCATGGCATGGGCGTGGTAATTGGTGAAACAGCCATTATTGGCGATGACTGCACCCTCTACCATGGCGTCACCTTGGGTGGCACCAGCTGGAACAAGGGCAAACGTCATCCGACACTGGAATCTGGCGTTGTGATAGGCGCAGGGGCTAAAGTGTTGGGGCCCATCACCGTCGGCAAGAACGCCAAAATCGGCTCCAATGCCGTGGTGGTCAAAGACGTCCCTGAAAACGCCACTGCGGTAGGGATTCCGGCACGTATCCTCGAGGAGGAAAAAGCCAAGCAACGCCATGATGTCGCACAGAAAATGGGGTTCAACGCCTATGCGGTGGGCAATGATGAGAATGACCCGATGATCAAGGCGATCAACGGCTTGCTCGATCATGCACACAAGCAAGAAGCAGAAATTGCAGAGCTGAAGGCGCAAGTCGCCAGGCTCAATGATGTGGAAAACGACAGCAATGTCGGTGAGGCGTTTGCCAAAAAGCCGGAATAAAGGCAGCGAACAGGCCTTTCCAGCCTGACCTCGGGCCCGCATTGAGGCCTTGATTAGATGGATAAAAACAGACTGAACTTTTACAGCATAATAATTGACTAAAACAGTAGGTTATTCTATAATTCAATACTGTTTTTAAAGGTCATCTCAAGATGCGATTAACTACCAAAGGTCGTTTTGCCGTTACCGCCATGTTGGATATCGCGCTCTATGAAGCGGATAAACCAGTGACATTGGCCGGCATCAGTGAGCGCCAAAGCATTTCATTATCTTACCTTGAACAGTTATTCAGTCGCCTGCGCAAACAAGGCCTGGTTTCCAGCGTGCGCGGTCCCGGCGGTGGTTACCGTATTGCTAAAGCGCATCATGAGATTTCCGTCTCTGACATTATCACTGCCGTAGATGAGCAAATTGACGCGACCCAATGTGGTGGCAACGAGAATTGCCATGACGAAGGCCGCTGCATGACGCATGAGCTATGGGCTTCTTTAAACAGCAAAATTCTGGACTACCTGTCAGGCGTCACACTGGCCGACATGGTAGACATGCAACGCAACAAATCTACAGGCCAGGTGATTTTTGCCCCGCGAAAATGTGGCTCAGAAGCCAGCATTGCAGCTTAAGGCCGGGCATCAAGGCACGCCAAGTCCATGACCACCGCATTCTTTGACCACAACAGCACCACCGCACTGAAACCGCAAGTGCTGGACGCCATGTTGCCGTGGCTGGGGCAAGCGTGTGGCAATCCGACCAGTCGGCATGTGTTTGGGCGCAATGCGCGCGATGCCATGGAACTGGCCAGAGCACAGATTGCCGAATGTGTGGGGGTGCAACCGTCGCAAGTGGTCTTTACCTCCGGTGGTACCGAAGCCAATAATTTTGCCATTAAAGGCATGGCGGCCAACTTGAGTGCCTCGCAATTATTGATCAGTGCTATTGAACATCCCTGTGTCACCAAACCGGCGCAGTCGCTGGCGTGGCATGACTGGAAAGTGGCAACGCTGCCGGTCACGGCCGAAGGCACGCTGGACCTGCAGCAAGCCGAACAAGCGCTGAACACATCGACAGGCTTGGTATCTTGCATGTTGGCGAATAACGAAACAGGTGCCTTACAGCCGGTCGCTGAATTGGCAACGCTGGCAAAAGCGCGTGGCGCGCTGATCCATACCGATGCCGTACAAGCCTTTGGCAAGGTGCCTGTCGATTTTACGTCTTTGGGCGTGCATGCGATGACGATTTCCAGCCATAAAATCGGTGGTCCGGTTGGCGTCGGTGCACTGATTCTGGACAAACGGGTGGACATTGCCCCTTTGCTGCACGGCGGGGGGCAAGAAAAAGGCTTGCGTAGCGGCACCGAGAACGTCGCCGGCATAGTCGGCTTTGCACACGCCTGCCAGCTTGCCATGCAAACGCTGCAAAGCCGCAGCCAGGCGACCCAAGCCTTGCGGTCTCAGCTTGAAGCCGGATTGCAGCGTCTGGGCGCGGTGATCTTTGCAGCGAATGCAACACGTCTGCCCAATACGAGTTTTTTTGCCATCCCCAATATTGAGGGTGAGACCTTGGTCACCGCGCTGGATAAAGCCGGATTTGCTGTCGCCAGCGGCTCCGCCTGCTCCAGTGACAGTACTGAGCCCAGTCATGTCCTGCTGGCCATGGAGATAGAACCTGACCTTGCGCGCGGTGCGGTACGCGTGAGTGTGAGCGACAGTAACACCGCCGAAGAAATCAGCGAATTTTTAGCCGCGTTGCAGAAAGAAGTGCAGCGTCTCAAAGGGTTAAGTGCCATCGCGGCATAAGTATTTTATGGAAAGAGCATTGAAATATGTCTGAAAGAAAGCCGATCTATCTGGATTATTCTGCGACCACCCCTGTGGATCCTCGTGTTGCACAAAAGATGATCCCTTACCTGACCGAGGATTTTGGTAACCCGGCCTCGCGTAGCCATCCTTACGGCTGGACAGCCGAGCAGGCGGTTGAGCATGCACGTGAAGAAGTTGCCAAGCTGGTGAATGCGGATCCACGCGAAATCGTCTGGACTTCAGGTGCGACCGAGTCCAACAACTTGGCGATTAAAGGCGCTGCGCATTTTTATGCTGCCAGCAAAGGCAAACACATCATTACCTCGGCCACCGAGCACAAAGCCGTGCTGGACACCGTGCGTGAACTGGAGCGCGAGGGCTATGAAGCCACGTATTTGCAACCAGAAGCCGACGGCCTGATTTCACTGGAAAAATTCAAGGCAGCCATTCGCCCGGATACCGTGCTGGCGTCCATCATGCTGGTGAATAACGAAATCGGCGTGATTCAGGATATCGAAGCGCTGGGCAATGTCTGCCGTGCCAATAACGTGATCTTTCATGTGGATGCCGCACAAGCCACCGGCAAAGTGACGATAGACCTGGAAAAACTGCCTGTGGATTTGATGAGCTTTTCTGCGCACAAAACCTATGGCCCTAAAGGGATTGGTGCCTTGTATGTCCGCCGTAAACCACGCATCCGCATTGAAGCGCAGATGCATGGCGGCGGTCACGAGCGTGGCATGCGGTCCGGGACGCTGGCCACCCACCAAATCGTGGGCATGGGCGAGGCTTTCCGCATTGCGCGTGAAGAAATGGCGAGCGAGAACGAACGTATCCGCATGTTGCGTGACCGTCTACTAAACGGTTTGCTGCAAATTGAAGAAACTTACGTCAATGGGGATCTTGATCACCGCGTCCCGCACAATCTGAATGTGAGCTTCAACTTTGTAGAAGGTGAATCGCTGATTATGGCAATCAAGGATATCGCCGTCTCCTCCGGCTCTGCCTGTACCTCGGCCAGCCTGGAACCAAGCTATGTCTTGCGCGCCTTGGGCCGCTCTGACGAGTTGGCTCACAGCTCCATCCGTTTCAGCATTGGCCGCTTTACCACTGAAGCCGATGTGGATTACACGATAGATTTGTTGAAGAGCAAGATTGGAAAACTGCGTGAACTGTCCCCATTATGGGAGATGTTCAAGGATGGGATTGATTTGTCCAAAGTTGAATGGGCAGAGCATTAATGTGATCTTTCATCGCCTGGCGGCGTCGTCGACATGCTTGTTTAAATTAAACTAAACGGCCCATGCCTCCGCCTTGCCAGACAATGAAATCTGCAATTTTTATTCATTAAAGAAATATTTTAATAATTAAAACGCGAAAATCAGCCTGAGTACCGCGATTTAATTGATAGGAGCAAGAGCATGGCTTATTCAGATAAAGTTTTAGACCACTACGAAAATCCACGTAATGTGGGTTCTATGGACAAAAACGACCCGAATGTCGGCACCGGCATGGTCGGTGCGCCCGCTTGCGGCGACGTGATGAAATTGCAGATCAAGGTCAATGATGCGGGCGTGATTGAAGACGCCAAATTCAAGACCTATGGCTGTGGCTCTGCCATTGCCTCGAGCTCCTTGGTGACAGAATGGCTCAAGGGCAAAACCCTGGATCAGGCGCAAGAGATCAAGAACTCTGCGATTGCGGAAGAGTTGGCGTTACCGCCAGTGAAAATTCACTGCTCAGTGCTGGCCGAAGATGCGATCAAATCCGCGATTGCCGATTTGAAATCCAAGCAAGGCGCGTAATATGGCGATTACCCTGACAGAAGCCGCGGCCCAACGTGTTGAAAAGTTTCTGGCGAACCGTGGCAAAGGCATAGGCTTGCGCCTCGGTGTCAAAACCACAGGGTGCTCGGGCATGGCTTACACGCTGGAGTTTGTGGATGATCTGCAGCCAGAGGATACGACGTTTGAAAGCCATGGCATTAAAGTGATTGTAGACCCTAAGAGTCTGGTCTACATCGATGGCACCGAGCTCGACTTTGCCAAAGAAGGCCTCAATGAAGGCTTTAAGTTCAACAACCCCAACGTCAAGGACGAATGTGGTTGTGGTGAGTCTTTTACGGTTTAATTGTTGCCGCAGATAACCTTCGTTTTCTGCGGCTGATGACTTTATGCAAAACCATTTCTCGCTGTTTCAGCTACCAGCCCAATTTGAAATTGATCTGGCCACACTCGATGCGCACTACCGCAAACTGCAAGCTGAAGTGCATCCTGACAAGTTTGTGAACGCCTCCCCTGCTGAACGCATGCAATCGATGCAGATGGCCACCTTGGCCAACGAGGCCTATCAAACCTTGAAGCAGCCGACTGCCCGTGCCCGTTATCTGCTGCAACTGCAGGGGATTGCTACCGATGAGGAACAGAATACCGCCATGCCCGCGGATTTTCTGATGTCACAAATGGAGTGGCGCGAGGCAATGGAAGACGCCAAGTTTGGCAAAGACATTCCAGCACTGGAACGCTTGCTGTCAGAAATGCATCTGGCGGCCAAAGACTTGCAACAACAGGTGAAAGCCGAGCTGGCTGACGCCCCGCAAGCGGCGGCGATGACCGTGCGTAAAATGCGTTTTATTGACAAAGTGACTGAGGATATCCACCAGATCATCGCCCAGTTGGAAGATTAGAATTTCATGGCCCTATTACAGATTTCAGAACCAGGTTTTTCCCCAGCCCCACACCAGCACAAACTGGCGGTGGGCATAGACCTGGGCACCACCAACTCGCTGGTGGCGACCGTGCGTAGCGGCATGAGCACCGTGTTGCACGATGAACACGGGCATGCCTTGTTACCTTCTGTGGTACGTTACCTCGAAGAGGCTGTCGTCGTCGGCCATGAGGCGCAAGCGGCACAAAGCCAGGACCCGGTGAATACCATTGTTTCGGTCAAACGGTTTATGGGCCGGGCCTTGCACGACATCACCGACCGCGCGCACATCCCCTACCATTTTGTCGAGAACGACAGCTCACACGGCATACTGGAGCTGAAAACCCGTGCCGGGCTCAAAAGCCCGATTGAGATTTCTGCCGAGATTTTAAAGACACTGAAAGTGCGCGCTGAAAAGGCGCTGGGCGGTGAACTCACCGGTGCAGTCATTACCGTGCCCGCCTATTTTGATGATGCGCAACGTCAGGCGACCAAAGACGCGGCCCGACTGGCAGGCTTGCATGTCTTGCGCCTGCTCAATGAACCGACGGCCGCCGCCGTTGCCTACGGCCTGGATAACGCGGCAGAAGGCGTCTATGTCATTTATGACCTGGGCGGCGGTACATTTGATATTTCCATCCTGCGCTTGAGCAAAGGGGTGTTTGAAGTCCTGTCAACCAATGGCGACTCTGCCCTGGGCGGCGATGATTTTGACCACCGGATTTACTGCTGGGTGCTTGATCAGGTGCGTAGCAAAACGGCAGACTTCAAACCGTTAACCGAAGAAGACACGCGCCTGTTGCTGACCAAAGCGCGCCAGGCGAAAGAATGGCTGACCGATAACCATGAAGCCAATATTGTCTGCAAACTCAGTAATGGTGCATTGGTGGATGAAACCCTGAGCGTGAGCCAGTTTGTTGCTCTGACCGAACATCTGGTCAATAAAACCCTGAGCCCTACCCGCAAAGCCATGCGCGATGCCGGACTGGCCATCGATGAAATCAAGGGCGTGGTACTGGTTGGCGGCGCAACGCGCATGCCGCATATCCGTCATGCCGTACAAGCCTTTTTTCAGCAAGAACCCTTAACCAATCTGGACCCGGACAAAGTGGTGGCCCTGGGGGCTGCCATTCAGGCCAACATTCTCGCTGGCAACCGTAGTGGCGATGATTTATTGCTGCTGGATGTGACGCCGCTCTCCTTGGGACTGGAAACCATGGGCGGGCTGGTTGAAAAAGTCATTCCGCGCAACTCGACCTTGCCGATTGCACGTGCCCAGGATTTCACCACCTACAAAGACGGCCAAACGGCAATGGCGATCCATGTGGTACAAGGCGAGCGCGAGCTGGTCAGCGACTGCCGTTCACTGGCACGCTTTGAACTGCGTGGCATTCCGCCCATGGCGGCTGGGGCTGCCCGTATCCGCGTCACCTTTCAGATTGATGCCGATGGCCTGCTCTCGGTCTCCGCGCGCGAACAGACCAGTGGCGTCGAGTCCAATGTCACCGTCAAGCCGTCTTATGGCCTCAACGAAGAACAAATCACCAGTATGCTCAAAGACTCGTTTGGCGCCGCCGAAGCAGACAAACAGGCGCGCATGCTGCGTGAAGCGATAGTCGATGCCCAGCGCCTGATTGAAGCGATTGAAGCCGCCCTCGCAGAGAGTGGCGATACCTTGCTCGATACGGCGGAGCGTGCGCAGATAGAAGCGTCTATCCAGGCGTTACGTGCCCTGTGTAATGAACACGATAGCCAAGCCATCAAGCAAGCGACCGAAACCCTCAACCATGCCACCGAAACCTTTGCCGCCAGACGCATGGATGCGTCTGTCAAAAAAGCGCTGGCCGGTAAAAACCTGGATTCACTGGAACTCTGATATGCCTAAAATTACCATACTTCCCCACGCTGAACTGTGCCCGGAAGGCACCGTGATTGAAGCAGCCTCAGGGACTTCGATTTGCGACGCCTTGTTGAAGCACGACATAGACATTGATAATGCCTGTGGCGGCGTGTGTGCCTGTACCACCTGCCATGTCATTGTGCGTGCAGGCTTTAACAGCTTGAACGAGATCGAAGAAGATGAAGAAGACATGCTGGACCGTGCCTGGGGCCTGCAACCGCATTCACGCTTGTCCTGCCAGGCCGTGTTGCAGGATCAGGATGTCACGGTTGAGATTCCGAAATACAGCATCAATCTGGCCAAAGAGGGTAACCACTAGGCGCCTGAGTCCTGTGCTCCCACAAAAAAAGCCGATGCATGCATCGGCTTTTTGTTTGTACCAGACCAGCCACTAGCCAATATACGTCTCTTCGAGAAAGTCAACTTTGCCATTCGAGATATCATAAACCGCGCCAACAATACCGATTTGCTTGCTTTGCAGCATATCATCGACAATATCACTGCAGCGGATGATGGTATCGATTTGATATTTCACATTGAGTGCACAAATCTTTTCCACGAAGTCGCCATTCTTAGAATTACGCTGCGCCGGGTCTGAGACTGTTTTTTCGTGACGGATAGAGGGTTTGATCAGATTGATAATCTCACCAATATGCCCGTCTTTAAAATCGTCACAAGCCGCTTTGACTGCGCCGCAAGAGCTATGGCCCATGACCACAATCAGTTTGCTGCCGAGGTATTTACTGGCGAATTCAAGACTGCCAATCGCTTTATCCGAGGCAATATTGCCTGCCAGACGCACACTGAACACATCGCCCAGCGCCTGATCAAACAACAACTCCACCGGTGCTCGGGAGTCACTGCAACTGAGGAATGAAGCAAACGGGTGTTGCTTATCTTTGGTGATTTGAATCAGGCTTTTGAAGTCCTTGTCCTGCTCGAGATCACTGGTAAATCGGTGGTTGCCTTCGACCAGAATCTCCAGCGCTTCGCGCGGGGTCATTTTGTCACGGTCGAGCAAGGGATGTTTGTACATATCAATCTATCCTTAATAATCAGTTTTTTATTATTGATCAGCCAAAATCTTAATGGCCAAGCATAAATTTGGGCGGGTTAAACTGGATGGTTTCAACCTCAATATTTTTCAGTTTGGCCTGTTGCTGGTAGTCTTGAATAAACTCCACCACATCATAGGCGATAGATTTGCTATTGGTGCAATCAATCACCACCTTGCTATTGCGCGGGATGGATGCCAGGACTTCGAGGATGCTCGCTTTATTAAAAAACGATACCTCTTCGGCCAAAACGAGATGATACACTTCGCGGCCCTCTTCGTTCGAGCGCGTTTGCTTGATGTAATGCGAATTACGATAGCTATGGTGCAAGGTGAAGAAAATAGCCACCACCAGGCCCAAGCCGATGCCGGTCAGCAAGTCAGTCAACACAATCGCGGCAATCGTTACCACAAACGGCACAAACTGTTCCCAGCCCAAGGCATACATCTGCTTAAACAGGCTGGGTTTGGCCAGCTTATAGCCGACCATAATCAGAATGGTTGCCAGGCTGGCCAGCGGAATCATATTCAACAGGCTGGCGATGGTGATGGCACTCAACAGTAACCAAAAACCATGCAGTATCGCTGACATTTTTGTGTGTGCACCAAAGGTAATGTTTGCACTGCTACGCACGATCACCTGTGTGATGGGTAAACCGCCAATCAGGCCAGACAGAACATTGCCTAACCCCTGCGCCTTGAGCTCACGGTTGGTCGGTGTCACACGCTTATGCGGGTCTAGTTTATCCGTCGCCTCCACACACAGCAGGGTTTCCAGGCTGGCCACAATCGCCATCACCAGTGCGGTTTTGATCACCAAAGGCTGAGCCATCTGACTAAAATCCGGGTGGGTGAAAAAACTGGCGAAGTCGCCCAGACTGCTGGCAACGGGCAAGCTCACAATCTGGTCTGCCGCCAGTTTGAAGTCCAGCCATTCATGCATAAACGCCCAGTTGAGCGCGATACCGGTTAACACCACCACAATCGGCCCTTGCAGCACTTGAAACACACGATGCTTTTTACTCAAATAGACATCCCAAAAAATCAGGATGGCAAAGGAAACAGCGGCAATCAGGATGGCGCCTGGCGTCAATAAATCCCAGGCCTGCAAAATATCACTAAATGTGTTGTGGCCGCCTGCCTCCTCAAAGGCTTCGTCCCCTTCAAAGTCCGCATCATAGCCAAAGGCATGCGGAATCTGCTTGAGGATAATCAACAGGCCGATGCCGGTCAGCATGCCTTTAATCACCGAAGATGGCACAAAATAAGCAATGAAGCCGGCTTTAAACTGGCCCAGCAAAAACTGGAACACCCCGGCCAGTACGACCGCAGCGAGAAATGCCTCATAAGAACCCAGGTTGCTGATGGCGGCCAGCACAATCACCGCCAGGCCGGCCGCGGGTCCACTCACCCCCAGTTGCGAACCACTGGCGAGGCCAACCACAATGCCACCGATAATCCCGGCAATCACACCGGAAAACAAGGGGGCGCCAGAAGCCAGTGCAATGCCCAGGCACAGGGGCAAGGCGACAAAAAAGACGACAATCGAAGCCGGCAGGTCGCGGTTCAAATGCGCTAACAATGACAACGGCCCTGACCGTTGAGTATCGGTTGACATGGTGTATCAGTCCTCTTTTAATTTATTCGTTTTTATCATCATTTTTTTAAATACTAGCCCCGCCTGTATGCGGGATGTGCGATCACCAGTGTGCAACGGAGGGAATACGGCCATCGCTGACCTGTTCCCACCCGATCTTGTTCAAGTGCCGCCTTAGTCAGCCATGGGCGCAGTGTAAGGACGCCTGCCGATAAAATGCAGTTGCATTTGCTGGTGCTTGTCAAAGCCCTTCTCAGGCTTGTCAGTCACGATGCCTGCGCCAATCCATTTGCCATCGGCATCCTGTTTGGCAACTGGCACTTTTGCATAAGGCCGTTTGCTCAAAAAGTTGTGATGCTGCTGTTGCTTGACCGCTTGCGCCTGATCAACATCATCCGCATGGACTGAACCCATTAAACCAAATGCAGCGATGACTGCCAACCATAATTTTTTCATTGTTTATCCTTTTCGTGTCACTGATTCATCTCAATGACGCCGGGTATCTCATGCACCACAATGCGTTGTCTGATAACCAGATCAAGCATTGTGCACGGGTCCTGACAATAAAAAATCAACCAATATACGGAGTTCGGTATATACTAAATGGCATATGTCTAACGACAGTGCTCACTCACCCATACCCCATACTGCAAATGCGCCTGCCACGGAAAGTGCATTTGCCCTGCGCAACGCCCTCAAACAAAATCAGGTGCAAATCGCGCATGAGCGCCTGTTTGAAAAGCTCGGGCAGCAATTATTTAGTCATGGCTGGTCAGAGAGCCTGCTGCAATGGGTACTGGATGAGTTAAGCGGACAATTTGGTGCGCCGCATGCCCTGATCAGCCAGCAGCATGCCGGGGCGCTCAAAATTCTGGCACAAAGAGGCAATACCTATCCGGTGGGCGCGCGTATCCCCATGCTGGGTGCGCTGGCGCTATGGCTCAAGGAACCAATCACGTTTGAAGTGCATACTCAATATGTCGCCAGCTTATGGACGCTACAACCGCCCGCAGGCACAGCACCCACCTTGCATTGCTATCATCTGCCGATTGCCGTCCAGCAGCGGGCGGTTGGCCTGCTGGCACTCATGACCAGCAATCCACTTAGCCCCGCCAATCTGCAGCTATTGCATAGCCTGTGCGGATTGATTGGATTTGCCCTGCAACAATCCACCCGCACTGCCACTAGCATTGATGACAGCGTGCTGCAAAAACTGACCCCGCGCGAACGCGAGGTCTTTGCCTTGTTACCCTCCGGCGCCAGCAATGCCATCCTGGCGCAAAAGCTGGGCATTTCACCGGGCACGATCAAGATTCATGTAGAACGTATTTTAAGCAAACTGGACTTGCGGGACCGCACACAAGCGGCAGTCAAGGCAGTTGAAGCCGGTTTTAGCAGCGACGGGCTATAAACATGCAGTGGATCGTGGCAGGCTTACACCAATTCAGCAACCGCATGAACCGGCTGTGGCAGGATTTATCGCTCACCACCAAGGGGATCGTGCTCAATGCCTTGCCGCTCACAGTCTTACTGGCGTCACTGGCGCTGATTTTCGAGAGTGAACAGCAAGCAGCCCTGCTCGAAAGACGGGTGCAGAATGCCTTGCAAATCCAGCAGGATATCCAGACCCTGCAAACCTTGTTGCTGGAAGCCTCCACTGGCGTAAGAGACTTTTTACTGACGGGTAACCGGCAATTCCTGACTGGCTACGAAAGTGCCAAGCAAAGTATGCCGCATTTGCTGCACTCACTCGAAACCAACCTGGACGATGCCTCGCAACAACACCTGCTCGATGTCATTCACCCGCTGGTCGCCCAAAACCTGGAAGACCTGGCCGTGATGGCCAGTCACCGAGCGCAGGAAGCCGACCAGGCGCTGATTACAAAGTTTTCCTCACAAGGCAAAGCCTTGAATCAATTGCGCAATCATTTGAATCAGATGAGCGCGCGCGAATCAGCCATCGTCGAGCAAGACAAGAAAGAAGTGATTTTTGAGCGCAAACGCAATTTGCGCATTACGCTGATGGCAGTCATCGCCGGGGTAGCGGGTTCCCTGATTGGTGTCTGGCTTTTCAGCCAGACCATCGTCGCCAGGGTGCGGACCATCCGTGACAGTGCCACCCATCTGGTCAAAGGCGAACCGCTGGCATTGCCCAGCATTAGCCGCGACGAACTCGGTGAGCTGACCAGTGAGCTGGAGCATGCCTCACAATTGCTGACTAAAAGTGCACAGGAGGCGCATCTGGCACGGGTAGAAGCCGAAGAAGCCAGTGCCGCAAAAAGTAATTTTTTGTCGCGCACCAGTCATGAGTTGCGTACGCCACTCAATGCCATTTTAGGCTTTGCCCAGATCCTGGAAAATGACTTGCCCGAGGGGCGGCAAAAAGACAGCGCAACCTTGATTCATAATGCGGGCCAGCATCTGTTAAAGCTGATTAACGAGGTGCTGGACATCTCGCGGATTGAAAGTGGCGATATTGACATGGCGCTGGAACACGTCTCGGTGAATGGACTGCTAGAAGAGGCTTACCACTACCTCAAGCCCTTGGAAAAGGTGCGTGATATTTCGATCCAAACCGAGTTTGCAGCAGACCTGGCCGTACAGGCAGACCGTCAGCGGCTGCTGCAAGTGGTACTTAACCTGCTGTCAAATGCCTTGAAATATGGCCCCGAAAACAGTGTGGTCAAGCTCAGGGCCTATCCCCAGCATGGTCAGGTACGCGTAGAGGTCGAGGATGCGGGCAAAGGCATTCCGCTCGCGATGCGTTCCCGGCTGTTTACGCCATTTGACCGCCTCGGCGCCGAACGTACCGTGACGGAAGGCACCGGCTTGGGGCTGGTGCTCAGTAAACAACTGATGGACGCCATGGGCGGGCAAATCGGGGTCGCTGAAGATAAAAGCCTATTCTGGATCAGCCTGCCGGCACAGCCTAATGCACACCCCCAGCCCATGCATGTGTCTGCGCCAGTGGAGCCAGGCGCGCCTGTGCAGCCGGTCACCACCCCTTCCACCGGCAAACGGCCTATTTTGTACGTGGAAGACAACCCGAGTAACCAGGCCCTGATTGAAGCGATTGTGAGCAAGCATCGTCACCTCAAGCTGCATCTGGCTGCCAACCTGCAGGAAAGCATGGTTTGGTTAAGGGATATGCAGCCAGATTTGCTATTGCTGGATCTCAATTTGCCAGACGGTTCGGGGGAGAGACTGATTCAGCACATACAGGCCGAACGGCAGTCCTTGCAGTCCATGCCCATCGTCGTGTTAAGTGCGGATGCCTTGCCGGAAACCAGGGAGCGCCTGAGTCAGCTGGGCATTACACATTATTTTACCAAGCCATTAAATGTAGCCAGTTTCAACCAGCTATTGCTTAAATTATTACCAGAGTCTGCCTCATGAACATAGAACAACTGCGTGCGTCCAAAATTCTGATTATTGATGATGCTGAAGCCAACTTGCGCTTACTCGAAGAACTGCTGACCAAAGAAGGGTTTGAGCAGGTGATCAGCACCACAGACCCAACCAAGACCATGGATCTGGTCAACGCCTTTCAACCTGATTTAATCTTGCTGGATTTGATGATGCCGGTACTGGACGGGTTTGCCGTGCTCGACCAGCTCTCGCACCATGTCGGCCATAATGAATACTTGCCGGTGCTGGTACTGACTGCGGATGCGACCATCGCTACCCGTAGACGGGCGCTGGCCCTGGGGGCAAAAGATTTTTTAACCAAACCTTTTGACCCCATGGAGGCCATGTTGCGCGTCTGGATTCTGCTGGAGACGCGCTGGTTATTCACCCAGCTCAAGCAACATCAACCTGATTTGCAATTGCCGGGCTATCAGTAAACAACCTTATTGATAAGCGCGTTTGCTGGCAAAGCGCAGATTTAATAATTGACGCTGATGCTGTGCAACGCTTTGTGCCGGATCAGTTACCTTCAAGCCGGTGCCTTCCCAAGCCTGTTCTGATTTTTCAGCAGTCGCATTTACTGTTAATGGGCGTTTACCAAAGTTTTGTTGCTGAACAGGGATGCTCTGATCCGCTAATGCAGTTCCTGCAACAGTGAATAATGCCATACCCACAACAACCAATGATTTAGAAATATTCATTTGAAACTCCTGTCTTTAAGTGGTTACGAGGGCCGTCTTGCTTAACAAATGAGGCTTAACGGATTCTGTAAGTGTCATTCTGCACACAATCCCTTACAACAGCCTTGCAAATATTAAAAAAATATGAATTAAAAAAGACTTCTTGAATAAAGGGCTTTTCAGCTTGAGTTAAGGCTGCGCAGGTATCTTGACGGTTCATTGTGAAACAAGGAGCCCCAAAATGAACAAAATACTGCCTTATGTATTGAGTAGCCTGCTAATTGCCAGCAGCTTGTTGCAGCCAGCTTGGGCTGACGACGACGATGAAGACGATATGCAGAAAATGGAACAAATGGTAAAAGCGTTCGGCCTGATTTCTCAGCAGGAGGCACAGACCAAAGCCCTGGCAGCCAAGCCTGGCGTGGTAAAGGAGATAGAGCTGGAACGCCGCAAATTTAGAGATGGCTGGGACTACGAAGTGGAAATCTTCGATGCCAAGGGCAAAGAGTGGGAAGTCACGCTGGATGCCAAGACCGGCAAAGTGAATAGCCTCAACCGCGACTGGTTTTAACGGGTCGACTCAAGCGCTTAGGCCTGCACGCCGGGCCTGAGCGTGAATGTCACCCGCAGTCCGCCCAGCCATGGCGAATGGTCGAGTACGATGCTGCCCTGATAATGCTGCACAATATCCTGCACGATGGCCAGACCCAATCCGCTGCCCGGCTTGGATTCATCCATACGCATGCCACGTTGCAGCAAGGCCGCCAGTTCTGAAGCCTGGCTACCGGGCCCATCGTCTTCAACAATGATGTGTATCTCCGCCTGCACCGAGATATTTAACTGAACCTGGCTGCGGCACCATTTAAACGCGTTATCCAGCACATTCCCAAGGAGTTCCAGCATATCTTCGCGATCTATCATCACGCGCGGCTGACCGTCGTGCTGCCAGGCAAATCCTACGGTCTTTTCGCTATAGATTTTTTGCAGGGTCGCCACCAGCGTGGGTAGCACCAGTTCCAGGTCCGTCGTTTGGCTGGTATAGGCATCGCCCATCAAGCGCGCCCGTTTTAACTCGCGCTCCACATCCTGATAAATTTCATCGGCACAGCTTTGTACCATGTGCCGCAACTGAGCATCACTCTCTAGTGAGGCGTCCCCTGACAACAATTGCAGCTGGGTGAGACGAGTTTTAAGCCCATGGGCCAGATTGCCGATAGCCAGCCGCGAGCGCCGGGTTTTCTGGCTGGCACTTTTGAGGATACGGTTAAACTCATTGATGAGCGGCATGACTTCGGCCGGACCGCTGGCATTCATCTGCTGCAACTCGCCGCTGGCCACTTTTGCCAGGCTTTCCTTGATCTGCTGTAAGGGATGGAGCGTATTCACGACAATCCAGCGCTGCAAGGCGAGCAGTGCCAGCAACCCCAGCAAGGAAAACACGCCATACAACCAATGAAACATGCGCAAACTTTGCTGCAACTCGACAAGACTCTCGGCGATATAAATCGTGATGGTTCGCTGCTGCTTGCGGTAGCCATGGCCCCATAACAACAGTGGCTGCGACTCAGGGCCGGTGAGGTGCATGACCCGCTCTTCACCCACCTTGAGCGCGCTCACCGGCAAGTTCACATCCCACCACGAGCGGGATTGGGTTTTAGACTGGTCCAGCATCACAATAAAATAACGCCCGGAAAAAGGACGCTGGTATGCCGCCGTCATCACATGCGGTGCCAAGACCAATTGCCCGTGCGCATTGACTGTAACACCCGCGAGCACCCCTTCTGCTTCCTGCTGCATGCGCGCCGTCATCTGCGACTGGATCAGGTGGTCTATGGTAAACGTCACCACCGCCCATTGCAGCGTCAGCAGCCCCACCAGACTGAGCGTCAACCCTAGCGACAATTGCGTGCGTAAAGACTTCATGCTGCCTGCACGATCAACACATAGCCCTGTCCACGCCGGGTCTGGATACGGTCAGCGCCGATCTTGTGCCGCAAGCGGTTCACATAGACTTCGATCACATTACTGTCCTTGTCTGCATCATAGGCGTACACGTGTTCGGTGAGCTCGGTTTTAGAAAAAATACGCCCAGGATGCAGCATTAAATACCGTAACAGCCTGAACTCGGTGCCCGTCAACACGTGCGCGCGCTGCGCTTGCCACACCGTTTGCGTTTGCTCATCCAAACGCAGATCGTCCACCACCAACTCACCACTGACCACCCCCACCGTGCGTTTATGCACGGCCGCCAATCTGGCCAGTAGCTCCTGCAAGTGAAAGGGCTTGGTCACATAGTCATCGGCGCCCACATGAAAGGCTTCGACTTTTTCCTGCCAGCTGCTACGCGCGGTCAGAACAATCACCGGCAACGCCAGCCCCTTGCGCCGCCACTCGGCCAGAATGTCCATGCCCGGACGGTCCGGCAAGCCCAAATCCAGAATCGCCAGATCATAAGGTTCCAGGCTACCCTGTATCGCGGCTTCAACGCCCGCTTGCAACCAATCGCAAGCGTAGCCCGCCTGCGCAAGTGACTGCTGCAGCTGTGCGCCCAATAAGGCATCATCTTCTACTAACAGCAACCGCATCAATCATCCTGTTCCATTTTGAGCAACTGCCCGGTCTTGGCGTCCAGTTTCAGCTCCCACACCTGGCTACCCGCATCCAGAATGTCTATCTCATACACGTAGCGGCCATGTTTCTTCTCCAACTCAACCTCGAGAATTTCACCGGGTTTGTAAGCTCTGGCTTTTTGAGAGATTTTTTCCAGACTCAGAATTTCACCTTTGGCAGACAATCGGCCGGCATTGTCAGGGCTTTCCCCTGAATCTGCCTGCGGCAAGCAGGCTAATGTAGTGCTCATGATCAAAAGCGCGAGAAGTACTCTCCTGGCGCGACGGGGCATCCCAACCATGCGTATCCAACTCCTGCAACAGAGACTATGCCGAAAAGTTTAACAGCATTCATCTTAAACCAAGCTTAAATTGGGCCATGACCTGGCTGCATGGCCACAGACGATGGATTATTTCAAAACCCGCCCTTTAAAAAGCCGGTTGCAGCTACAATATTGGTTTGGCACACATCTCCAACGCCCAACGCATCATGCAATTTTTATCTCACAGCTCCACCGCCCGCTTACCTACCCAGTTTGGCGAGTTTGATATCCATGTCTTTACCGATAACCGCAATGGCCTCGAACATGTTGCGCTGGCCTGCGGCAACCTGCAAGGCGCGCAGTCGCCGCTGGTCAGGGTGCATTCCGAATGTTTAACCGGCGATGTGTTTGGCTCAACACGCTGTGATTGTGGTGAACAGTTGCACCACGCGCAACGCCTGATCCAGCAAACCGGCCTAGGCCTGATCCTGTATTTAAAAAACCACGAAGGCCGCGGCATTGGCCTCAATAACAAAATGCGCGCCTATGCCTTGCAAGACACAGGCATGGATACGGTAGAGGCTAACCTTGCCTTGGGCCTGCCAGTCGATGCGCGTACCTACGAAGCAGCCGCAGACATGCTGCACTATTTTGAAATCAACACCATCCAGTTGCTTTCCAATAACCAGGAAAAACGCACAGCCTTGCAATCGCTGGGGATCAGCGTGGATCAGCAAGTCCCCTTGCTCACGACCCCAACCATAGAGAACCTCAAATACTTGCAAACCAAGTCAGTCAAACTTGGGCATTTGATTCCAGACTTGTGATGATTCATCACCAAAGCTTCAAACAAACCAAAACGCTTAATTGCAATAAAAGGTAGTCTCTTTTCGGAATTGCCAAATTGCGTCTGCTCTTACAGGATAATCTTTTAAATTGATTTTCTGTAAAGCGTTTACGATAATCAGCTTATCTCGTATTGCTATGCGCTTTAATCGCGTTAACACGAGCATTGAGCATGTGAGGAACATATGGTGGAAGAAATAACGGACATTTGGCGGTGGAATGTTGATGACGTGTGGCAAAGCTATTCCTCTATGTTCCAAGAGGCTTCGCTTACACATACGTCTTGTAACGAAATTGAGCGGTACCACCACCTGAGTGCTTCGCTTCTATTCGGTGGCTGTGCTATTGAATCATTCTTGAACGCCAAGATGCGCGCCCATTGCAAAAGTAAAGGTGTCGATGAAGACCAAGTGCTAAAGCGCCTTCGCTTTACAAATCTACGCGACAAGCTCGAAAGGTGGCCCTCAGAATTTTGTGAAACAGCAATTACTCCGGCAGATATTAATTGTATAGCTGACTTCCTCGACCTTAGAAATGAAGTTACTCATCGCAAGCGTAAAGATCATTCTCTTTATAAGGAGCTTGATGAAACCAACATTCTTATCTTCGTTCAAGCCCTGCAACGTGCAATCGTCACGATTTATTCTGGACTGGGAGAATCATTCCCATATTGGCTGTTAGGCTGGAACTACGTGGGAATGAACGGTGATGAAACACACCCATGTTTGTTAAGCAATCAGCAATTTAAGCACTCTCTTAATCGGTTTGGTTTCAAAGTTCCTGCATGGGAATATCATGCCGCAAATGAATGGGAACGTGCCTATATGAGTAACTCGGAAGGGTTTACAATACTCAAAGAACAGGTCTACTCGCACTGCCCTGACATCGAACCACGCTCCGACCGATTCCCTGGAATTCCTCGCCTATGCAAACGATGGTGGGATCGGTCCTACATCAAGAATGCGTAACCACATGCTTAATCAATCCATCATGCATGACTGGCTCAATCATTTTTCGATGATAGAATTTAAATTCCTATAAGAATTGCGTTCCCGATATTGCAATCCTCTTATGTCAATCATTAACTTTTTGAAGTCAATAATATGGAAGATTTTGCCAAAGTATTTTTCTCGTCGTCATTAGGTGTAATCTTCACAATCTTCCTACTAAAGACTTGGTTTACAGCTCGCATTACTCATTCAATCAAAAACGAGTATGACCGCCAATTTGAGACATACAAGCGAGAGCTCGATAGAAAACAAAAGATTGAGCTAGTAGCAGAATTGCTAGCCGAATGGATAAAACATCCTAATGGCGAGGAAATACCAACAGATCAACGCACAACACTGAATAAACTTTCATTTCAAGCAAGCCTTTGGCTCCCAGAGGAGCTCGCAGCTGAACTCAGCAAGACACTTCAACTTCGTCCAGATTCAAAATCAATATTCGATATTCTCTTATATGCACGCAGCCAATTACTCGGTGACAATTCTCTAACCGCAGATTTAGTTACTTTCTGGGAACCCAAGCTTGAGCAAAGTGTAAACTCAATTTTGCCAGTAAAAAATCCAAATATTCATTCAACCGCAGCGACGCAAAAAGCTGCGCAGTCTTCTAGCTAATTTAAAAGTTCATAACCATTACAGGAGTCACCTTGGAGCCATTTAGCGTTTTTCTGTCATCAACCGTAGTATCTGCTTTTGTGGCAGCACTCATTTCTCTTCGTACAAATGAGAGAAAAATTCAGATTGAGAATGTCACCCAAGAACGCGCCAAATGGCGTATCACTATGCGGAATCTTTCCGACTCTCTCGTCAAGGCAAGTCTTACGAAAGACATTCAAACCGTTAGATTTTGTTGCTCCCAGCTTGCCTTGAACGTAAGTCCTTTTAGCGCCGAGGATAGGGCATTGATCAAAGCAGCAGAACTGCTGGCCACAGCCGAAGACAAAGATGCTCAAGTAAAAGAGTTTACTGAGCGAATGGCAATACTTCTAAAACATGATTGGGAACGTGCGAAGTGGGAAGCTCGTCCTTGTTTTTTTCGTGGAAAAGAACCAAGACGCGTTCCTTATAACGAGTTTAAATACATTGACTGTCCATCACAATCCGCCCCTAAACTACCTAAGAGTTCACTAGCTCTTTGGGGGCATTTTGCAGCATTATCTTTTTCTGCTGGTATCATCTTTTTTCTCGCAGTTGGTCTAACCGAACCGTTTCAGAAGCTCGTGAAGATATTCAACGATTCACGCACCAACAAACCCATTTGCGCTTGGATACAATTCATTTATTGGTCGACTGTCTGCGGTTCCATGTGGTCAGCCGCGTATCTCTGGTTCAAGGGCAGTGAAAAGAGATTTCTTGAAATTTGGTTTTCAAAATGAAACTACCCACTATCAATCTCACTTCGCTGGACGCTGCGCAATAAAACCGCGCAGTACTGGTTAACTCTGCAATAGCAGAGATTCAACGCGCCTCCTATTAGCACACACCATCAGCTTGTGTACCACTGGCATTCTGGTTAGCCCTTTAGGGTGGGCAACTTGTTGCCCACGCGTTAAATCCCTCGCATATTGATTCAATATTGCATCACCAACGCGCCAACCCTCCTAAAACAAGTTACCTTTCACAGTAGTCACTTACCGTAAGCAACGCTTCTTATGTGATGTCGATGTGCGCTTTGCGCTGCGGGAAGCTACCCTATTGCTACACCGTTATTGTGATCATCGAATCCTCGTTGAGACTTGAAAATAGCTCATCTCAGCTCTGATTTTTCTTATGCTTAAAGCAATCCAAGTATGCCGTTTGGTATATACCAACCTACCTATATCTATAGACGATTTATGGAAAAAGTCCGCGCATAATACAAACCATCGTGATTGAGCAAATTTTTAACAGATTGCCATCACATTGACTAATAGATAGGAGAACAAACATGCGTAACGTTATTTCTGCAATTGCTTTAGTAAGTGGTTTTATTGTTGCTGCCCCAGTAGTGGCGGTTGAACAAAATGGTGGGATTGAAAAAGTACAAACTGCTCAACACTTTTTGAGCAAGCGTCCATATGCTAGCCCAGTGGTTGCGAAAGCTGACGGTGAGCAACCCTGGGTAGGTGCGACACTGGTGGTGGATGGTAACAGCGGACGTGCGAACGTTCATGAAGTGCAAAAACTGCACATGCTTGGTAAACGCGCTTTTTAATCCAGGGCATAGGGTCCACGCGAAAAGTGAAGCGCCCCAATTGCTTTAGGACAAATTTAGGAGATTACAAATGAAAAAATTATTTTTAACCGTATTGGCTTTAGGCTTTGTGGCGCAAGTAAATGCTGCTGATTTATCGGATAACGAGCAAAGTGTAGGCCAGTCACATCACAATCACTTTATCGGGAAACGTCCCTACAACAAAATTCTTGATAAACCAGCCAAGGGGGCTGATCAAGCCTGGGAAGGCACTGGTTTAGTGGCTGAAGACCCTGAACAAGCTGAAAAGAAATTGATGAAACATAATCAACATCAAATGAATTTTATTGGTAAACGGCCATATGTTGCACCGCATAACCCTGACTAACGTCTGATTTACCAAACGATTTTAAATCTCTCTGTGTTACCCGCCTGTTTTTTGGGCGGTTTTTTTATTCCTTCGCACACTAGAACAATCAAGAGGCTGGGTAATACTCACGATTTGGCAAGGGCATTGAGGGTGGCCTTACTCTACTTTTCATCGCGACTCAAAGATGAGGATTTTTGCTGAAAATTGGGAAAGTTGCTTAGCGTTTGAAGAGAGTGGGTTGGGGATAGTTAGAGCGTTTGGGTATTGTGCCGCGTGGGCAACTAGTTGCGCAACCTACTATACTTACATTTTTAACCGATGACACTTACAGAAAACACACTTTAGGAAAGTAGGCATGAAATCGCTATCTCTCTTGTTCAGCTCTTTACTCTTTGCAACTTGGATACCTGCAGCGCATGCCGCTGAGGCATTTATTGGGCAGTTTCTTTACAAATATGATGGCGGAAGCATTTACCGGGTGGAGGTCAAAGACCCGCAATTCATGACATGGACCTGCGTAGAAGGGTCAGAGAAAGGTGCCAGCGGCAAGGAGCGCCCTGATCGCTTTAAAATAGCCGATAAGATTTACTTTGCTAGCTGGGTTGAGAAAACTGGAATCAACGTCACTCAGGTAGTCAACCTGAACACCATGAAGGTGTATTCGACCATTATTGATGGCAAGGAACGCTATGTGATTTCAGGGGCTATCGTACGCGAGAAGTGAGATTTACCTGCATGGCGAACGATGATGTCCATTCGCCATGCAGTTTGTAGGGTGAGCAACTTGTTGCCCACGCGTTGAAATCATTCTCGACAAACGATGAGTTGCTTTCAGCCATTTAACAATCGTTGATTACCACAAATGCAAAAAAGCGCAGCCATAATCGCTGCGCCTTTGTATTTACCAAGTCAAATTAAAACACCCGCAACTGAGTAGGTTTCAAATACACCGTCTCCCCCTGCTTGAAACTTAACTGATTAAACTGCTCTCTCCCCAACTCCACATCCACATATTGCTCATTGTCTGCACGTTTGATCTCCAAACGCACCAGTGAGCCCACAGAGTGCACATAGGTGAGCGCACCGGCGATACTTTGCGCGTCTGCTTCTCGGCTGACGGCAATCTCATATGGACGCACAAAGCCTTTGCCTTGCGGGGTTTCAAAGGCGTTTACATTGCCTAAAAACTCATACACAAACGGCGTGGCGGGTTGGTCATACACCGCTTGCGGTGACCCGACCTGCTCAACCTGACCGTGATTCATGACGACGATGGTGTCGGCGACTTCGAGGGCTTCTTCCTGGTCATGCGTGACGAATACGCTGGTCACATGCAGTTCGTCATGCAGACGGCGCAACCAGCGGCGCAGGTCTTTACGCACTTTGGCGTCTAGCGCGCCAAATGGCTCGTCCAGCAACAGTACTTTTGGCTCGACGGCCAAGGCACGTGCCAAGGCAATCCGTTGGCGCTGGCCGCCAGACAATTGCGGTGGATAACGGTCAGCCAGCCAGTCGAGTTGTACCAGCTTGAGCAAGTCATGCACGCGTTTTTTGATCTCGGCTTCCGAGGGGCGCGTTTCTTTGGGGCGCACGCGCAGGCCAAAGGCGACGTTTTCAAACACGGTCATATGGCGGAACAGCGCATAATGCTGGAACACAAAACCGACCTGGCGCTCGCGCACATCACGGTGGGTGGTGTCCACGCCATCAAACAGCACCTGGCCGCTGTCTGGGGTCTCCAGGCCAGCGATAATGCGTAACAGCGTGGTTTTGCCGCAGCCTGAAGGCCCAAGCAAGGCCACCAACTCGCCTGAGGGGACTTGCAGATTGATATCGCGCAGGGCACTAAACTGGCCAAACCCTTTATTGATCTGTTGTATGGTAATGCTCATCTTAAGCCGTCACTTCCTTTTCAATCGCGGCGGCATCGCGGGATGCCTGCCATTCAACATAGGTTTTCAAAATCAGGGTTACCAGGGCCAGCAGCGTCAATAATGAGGCCACTGCAAAGGCCGCCGCGTAGTTATATTCGTTATACAAAATCTCGACATGCAAAGGCATGGTGTTGGTCAGGCCGCGGATATGGCCAGACACCACAGACACCGCACCAAACTCGCCCATGGCGCGTGCGTTGGTCAAGATCACGCCGTAAATCAGCCCCCATTTCACATTGGGCAGGGTCACATGCCACAGCATTTTCCAGCCAGAGGCGCCCAGCACCAGTGCAGCCTCTTCCTCTTCTTTGCCTTGCGCCTGCATGAGCGGGATCAACTCGCGCGCCACAAACGGAAAGGTCACAAAAATCGTCGCCAGCACAATGCCAGGCACGGCAAATACCACTTTCAGGTCGTGATCGATCAACCATTCACCAAACCAGCCTTGCAGGCCAAAAATCAGCACAAAGATCAACCCGGCAATCACCGGCGAGACGGCAAACGGTAGGTCAATCAGGGTGATCAAAAAGCTTTTGCCTCTAAAGTCAAACTTGGTAATTGCCCAGGCGGCGGCCACGCCAAATACCAGATTCAGTGGCACCGAGATCAGCGAGGCGATCAGAGTCAGCTTCATCGCGGACAAGGCATCAGCTTCGGTGATCGCAGCTAGGTAGACGTCCCAGCCTTTGCGCAAGGCCTCGGTAAAAACGGCGGCCAGCGGCACCAGCAAAAACAGCCCTAAAAACGTCAGTGCCAGGCCAATCAAGCCCCAGCGGACCCAGGTGGGTTCAGAGGTGGCGCGTTTGGAGGCCACTTTGCCCTGATATTGTTGAAATTGTGTGGTTTGCATCATCCTACCTATGGTTTATCAAAATATACGCAACGCTATGCTTTCAGCGGCTACCGATTATTTAGCGCCATGGCGGTGACTGCTCCACCATTGCAGCAAGTTGATCAACAGCAGCAACACAAACGAAATCACCAGCATCACAACGGCAATGGCCGTGGCGCCTGCATAATCATATTGTTCAAGTTTGGTGATGATCATAAGCGGCGTAATCTCGGAAATCATCGGCATATTGCCGGCGATAAAGATGACCGACCCATACTCCCCCACCGCGCGGGCAAATGCCAGTGAAAAACCGGTGAGTAGCGCCGGCCAGATGGCGGGCAGAATAATTTTGTAAAAAGTTTGCCAGCGGTTGGCGCCCAAGCTGGCCGCGGCTTCTTCGGCCTCGGCACTAAAGTCTTCGAGCACCGGTTGTACGGTACGCACCACAAACGGCAAGCCAATAAAGGTGAGCGCCACCACCACGCCGAGTGGGGTAAACGCAACTTTGATGCCATGTGGCTCCAGCCAATGGCCTAACCAGCCATTCGGCGCATAAATCGCGGTGAGTGAAATCCCGGCCACCGCCGTCGGCAAAGCAAACGGCAAGTCGACCAGTGCATCGAACACTTTTTTGCCAAAAAACTGATACCTGACAAAGACCCAGGCAGTGAGCAGGCCAAATACCAGATTAATCAGCGCTGCAATCAATGAGGCGCCAAAGGTTAGTTTATAGGTAGCAACCACGCGCGGCGTGGTGACCACCGCCCAAAACTCATGCCAGCTGAGCTCGGTGGTGCGCAGAAAAACAGCGGCTAAAGGGATGAGAACGATTAGGCTTAGGTAGACCAGCGTGTAGCCGAGTGACAAGCCAAAGCCGGGGAGTAAATGTTTCTTTTTTTGTGATGCCATGGTGTATGGTGATCCGTTAAACAGGCGCTAATATAGCTGCATTCTTTTAAATCATTAAAGAATGAATAATCATTAATTTATAAGCGCCTGTTATATAAAGCGTGATGGATTAGGCAACTTTTGGCGTGCGGTGCTGGTATTGGTCATTAATGACCTTGGCCACCACCGGTGCGGCCAGCAAGTTGCCCTGCAACACGGTCGCCCCGGCTGAGATCGCAATATCCAGTTGCTGCTGGGTTTCAATGCCCACAATCACCGGCGTGCTGCCCAAATCCTGCACGCTGGACACCAGCCCCTTGAGTGCCTTGGCCAAGCCCGGTTGTTGCGCGGCCTGCTGAATCACAGAGATATCAAACTTGATAAAGTCATGCTGCACGCTCCACAAGCGGTACAGCTTGCTTTGGTGGCCGCCGACATGATCAAACGCAATCTGATAGCCCAAAGCGCGATAGTTCTCCACGGCAGCGATCAGGTGCTTGTCCTGCTCGATCAGCGACTCGTTGATCTCGAGCACAACGCGATGCGTAGGCACCGAATACTTATGCAGGATCTGTTCAAATACCTTGCCGTGAGCGCTGACCTCGAGCAGTAATTTCGGATGCACGTTTAAAAACAGCAAGCCGTTTTCCTGGTGGATGGCCCGGTAATTAAGCACGTGCTGCGAGCGGCAGACGCGGTCAAACTGCACCAGCTTGCCGGACTGCTCGGCATAGGTAAACGCAAACTCGGGGGTGCTGCCCAGAGTGCCAAACAATAAGGGACGAATCAGGGCTTCATAGCCATAAATATCCCCTTGTTTGGCATCGTAGATCGGCTGAAAAGCGGTTTTAAGATGAACACCGATAAAGGTGCTTTCATACTCGCCCGAGCTCGCCTCCAGCAGACCAAGCTCTTCCAGGTCCAGCGCAAGCACCTGTTTGAGTTCGGCACGCAATTGCACAATGTGCTCCGGCTCTGGGGATAACTGTTTTTGTGTCATCATGACTCCTTTCTGCGTTTAAGCATGCGCTAGGCAATGATTTTTAAACGCTATTTTTGATAAATCTGGTCGAAGATGCCGCCATCACTAAAATGCGTGTTTTCGGCTTCGTTCCAGCTGCCAAACACCTGTTTGACCGTAAATGTATTGAGCTTTTTAAAGCTGGGTTGCGCCACTTCAGCCACTTGCGGGCGCAAGTAATGTTTGGCAGCCAAAGCCTGACCCGCAGGTGAAAAGTGATACTCAAGATAGGCTTGTGCCAGCTTGCGCGTGCCTTTTCTATCCACCACCTTGTCTACCAGCGCCACCGGGTTCTCTGCCAGTACGGTCACGGACGGGTACACCAGCTCAAACTTGTCTTCCCCCAGCTCTTTTTGCAGCAGATAGGCCTCGTTTTCAAACGTCACCAGCACATCGCCAATCTCGCGCTGGGCAAACGTGGTAGTGGCGCCGCGGCCACCGGTATCCAGCACCGGCACATGTTTAAACACCTGGGTCACAAATTGGCGCGCCTTGCTGGCATCGCCGCCTTTTTGCGTGATATAGCCCCAGGCGCCCAGATAGCTATACTTGCCGTTACCCGAGGTTTTAGGGTTAGGAATCACCGCCGCCACACCGGGTCTGATCAGGTCGTCCCAGTCTTTAATCTGTTTGGGATTGCCTTTGCGGACCAGAAACACTGTGGGTGAAGCGCTGGGCACGCTGTTATTGGGTAATCTGCTCTGCCAGTTTGCCGGGATCAATTTGGCTTTTTGCGCCAGAATATCAATATCGGCGCTACGGTTCATGGTAATCACATCCGCAGGCAAGCCATCCACAACCGCACGCGCCTGCTTGGTCGAGCCGCCGTGTGACTGGTTAATGGTCACCGATTCACCGGTCTTTTCTTTCCAGTACTGGACAAAAGCCGGGTTGAATTCTTTATAAAACTCGCGGGTCACATCGTAAGAAACATTCAGCAATTCAGCAGCCTGAACAGGTGCTTGTAGCAGCGCAGCCCAGACCAGCAAGTGACGGATAAAAGACGACATAAACAACTCCCTGAACTTGATAGGGAGGCACTATAGCGGGGTTTTTATATTTTTAAAAAGAATAAAATATAATATATTTATAATTTTAAAGAATATAAAACTGAAGATGATAAAAAACGCCAGTGCAAGCACTGGCGTTTTAATCGCATGGTCGCAGCAAGGCGCAAAGCGGGAAACAGCGAGCAATTTAAGCGGCTGACACACTGAGCCCTTGCTCATCAAATATGCCGTCAAACAGCACGGAGCTCAAATAGCGCTCGCCGGAGTCTGGCAAAATCACCACGATGTGTTTACCCGCATGCTCAGGCAGAGCCGCATACCTGACCGCTACCGCGACCGCAGCCCCGCAGGAAATACCGGCCAGAATGCCCTCCTCGCGTGCCAGTCTTCTGGCGAATGCAATCGCTTCTTCATTGGTCACTTGTGCAATGTCATCCACCAGACTTAAATCCAGAATATCCGGCACGAAGCCTGCGCCTATGCCTTGAATTTTGTGCGGTGCCGGCGCGAGTGCTTGCCCTGCCCTAAACTGTGTCAACACCGGACTGGCTGCCGGCTCTACCGCAACAGAGAGGATATTCTTATGCTGAGTCTGTTTGAAATAGCGGGAAACACCGGTAATGGTGCCGCCGGTGCCCACCCCTGAAACCAGAATATCCACCTCGCCATTGGTATCGCGCCAGATTTCGGGGCCTGTGGTTTGTTCATGAATGGCCGGATTGGCCGGATTTTTGAACTGTTGCAACAACACATAACGTGCTGGATCCGCGGCGGCAATTTCTTCTGCCTTGGCTACGGCGCCTTTCATGCCTTTGGCGCCCTCGGTCAGTACCAGCTTGGCGCCATAAGCAATCAGCAATTTGCGCCGCTCCAGGCTCATGGTTTCCGGCATGGTTAAGGTAATGGGGATGCCCCGTGCCGCAGCCACAAAGGCCAGCGCGATGCCGGTATTGCCGCTGGTAGGCTCCACAATTTCTTTACCGGGGCCCAGCAAGCCTTTTTGTTCGGCATCCCAGATCATAGCCGCACCGATGCGGCACTTGACCGAATAGGCCGGGTTACGGCCTTCTATTTTGGCAAAAATGGTGGCCTGACCAGGGGCGGTCAATCGGTTCAGGCGAACTAAAGGCGTATTACCGATGGATTGTGCATTGTCGTTAAACCAGTGTGACATAAAGGGCTCTTTAACTAAAAACAGTGACTTTAGTTTAAAAAGCGCAGAAGTAATTTAAAAATAATTTTTTAAGTGATAAATATATTTAATAGTTATATGAAGCTGGCTAGGGCCTGCTAATAACCGAAACACATAATCAAATAAGCAACGATTCTAGTAGCCACCCTGTTCATTTGCTGCGGATTATTCTATAGTGGAAAGAGATTCATGCTGACCAGACAACTGGAAGCCAGTGACCCGCTAGGGCCACTGGCTTTTTTTTCGCCTGTTGTCAGCAATCGCGTACTTACCATGACAAGGAATCCACGATGCAAGAAATTGCCATCGAGCACATCGTGCAACAACTGGCGGGCATCCGCGAACATGCATTGCAACAACGCCAGCGCTTGACGCAACCACCCAAGCTGCCTTCACGTAAAGTGCTGGCCAAGTGCGTGGAAGGCCTGGCTGCGGCGCTGTTCCCCAACCGGCTGGGTGATTCTGATATTCAGCCACATGCCATTAACTTTTATGTGGGGACCACGCTGGATAAAGCGTTGCGTGAATTACAACAGCAAATCCGGCTGGAACTGGCGTTTAAGGCAGCAGGCACGCCTGCTAGCGAATTTAATGAACAGGCGCATGCCCTGACGTTCACCTTTGCTGAACAACTGCCGGCGGCGCGTTTGCAACTGGATACCGACCTTGAAGCGGCTTACCAAGGCGATCCGGCCGCGGACAGTGTGGATGAAATCCTGGTCAGCTACCCTGGCATTCTGGCTTTGATTCATTACCGGCTGGCGCATGTTTTACATCGCTTGGGCTTGACCATTACGGCACGCCTGATCACCGAAATCGCCCATTCGCAAACTGGCATTGATATCCATCCTGGCGCCCGTATCGGCGATTACTTTTTTATAGATCATGGTACTGGCGTGGTCATTGGAGAGACGGCGATTATTGGTAATCACGTCCGCCTGTACCAGGCGGTGACATTGGGTGCAAAAAATTTCCCCAAAGATGCCAATGGCCACCTGGTGAAAAAATTTGAACGTCACCCTATTCTGGAAGATTACGTGGTGGTGTATGCCGGGGCCACCATTCTTGGCCGCATCACCATCGGCAAACATTCGATTATTGGCGGCAATGTTTGGGTAACGTGTAGCGTGCCCGCCAACAGTCACCTCACACAAGCACATTCGGATGCCAAACCGATTCCGGCTGCGGCTTGATTTTTAACTATTGCAACCTATTAATAGTTGCACTTTAAGGAGACCTTATGTCAGAACAACCTTTTCAGAGCGCTTTGGGCGATGTCGCTGCCCGCACGCTTGCCAATGCTACCAAATCGGTGCCCATGCTCAGCACCATCAGCCCGCGCTGGCTGGTGCATTTGCTCAACTGGGTACCCGTTGAAGCCGGTATTTACCGTGTCAACAAGGCCAAAGACCCCAACGCCATTACTGTCGACTGCTCCAACAAAGATGAAAAAGAACTGCCAGCAACCTTTGTCGATTATGAAGAATGGGGCCGTGAATATGTGCTAAACGCGGTGAATACCGTGGTCGATGTGCATACCCGCGTGTCTGACCTGTATAGCAGCCCGCACAACCAGATCAAAGAGCAACTGCGCCTGACTATTGAAGTAGTCAAAGAGCGCCAGGAAAGCGAACTGATCAACAACAAAGAGTACGGCCTGCTCAACAATGTGGCCAAATCACAAACCATCAAAACCCGTAATGGTTACCCAACACCGGATGACCTGGATGAGCTGCTGACCAAAGTCTGGAAAGAACCTGCGTTTTTCCTGACGCACCCGAAAGCAATTGCCGCCTTTGGCCGTGAGTGCACCCGCCGTGGCGTGCCACCCCCAACCGTTTCCTTATTCGGCTCACAGTTCTTGACCTGGCGTGGCGTTCCGCTGATTCCTAGCGACAAACTGCCTATCGTCAACGGCAAATCCAAAATCCTGCTGCTGCGTGTAGGCGAGAGCAAGCAAGGCGTGATCGGGTTGTATCAACCGAACTTGCCAGGCCAGCAAACCATGGGCCTGTCAGTACGTTTTATGGGCATCAACCATAAAGCGATTGCTTCTTACCTGGTCTCGCTGTATTGCTCACTGGCCGTGCTGACCGAAGACGCGATTGCCGTCCTGGAAGATGTCGGAGTTGATCATTACTATGACTACAAGTAATTCATTCGGCTTGACTTTAACTGATGGCGCCAGTTTTGAGCCTGAGGCCATCTTGGCCTCATTGCCGGGTGAGCATCCCAAGATGACTGCTGCGCTGGGTGTAGGACGCGAACTGGAAAACACAGGTGTGCTGGATACCGCCACGCTGACGCAACTGGTCAACGATCTCTACGCTGAAGGGTTTCCGGCGACGGCACCGTTTGCGGCAGCAGACCTGGCGCAATCGTTGGCGGCTGCGCATGCCCCACAGCCATCTGTCCCGCCTACTGACTCATTGACCACCAAGCTGGTCAATGTGGGTGGCACAGGTGGTGTGGCCTCACCGAGTTATGCGCAAACGCAGGCGCAACCCGTCACCCAGCAGGCGCAAGCTCAGCAGCTCACGTATGTGCCTGGCATTGAAGCCTTGGGTAGCGACCCGTTACATAACCATCCGGCCCACCTGAATGTATTGCAGCCCGAGGCTGCTTTTCTGACCCCTGGCTCATTTGCCGGGACGGGCATTGATATTCCTTACCAGCAGGAGCTGGATCGCTGGCTGGGGGCGGGTGCAATACAGTCCCCACCGTCTGCGGCCTCCTCCCAAACTGCGGCTAAACCGCCGGTAGCCGGCGCGCAATCGTTTTACTTTTTGCAGGCCGAACCCGGGTTGACGGGCAGCCTGCCGGCTTCTGCGCATCCGGCATTTGATGTGCATGCGGTACGGCGTGACTTTCCCATCCTCAATGAGCGGGTGAATGGCCGCCAGTTGGTCTGGTTTGACAATGCGGCGACTACGCAAAAACCACAAGTGGTCATCGACCGCGTGAGTTATTTTTACCAGCACGAAAACTCCAATATTCACCGGGCCGCCCATGCGCTGGCCGCGCGCGCGACGGATGCGTATGAAGAAGCGCGGGAAACCGTGCGTCGTTTTATCAATGCGCCCTCGGTGAATCAGGTCATTTTTGTACGCGGGACCACGGAAGCGATTAACCTGGTCGCAAAAACCTGGGGCAAAAAACATCTGGGGCAAGGCGATGAAATTGTGGTCTCACATCTGGAACATCACGCCAATATCGTGCCCTGGCAGCAATTGTGTCAGGAAACCGGGGCTGTGCTGAAAGTGATTCCGGTGGATGACAGTGGCCAGATTCTGCTGGAGGAATACCAGAAACTGCTGACGGCAAAAACCAAGCTGGTGTCATTTACCCAGGTATCAAATGCGTTGGGGACGGTCACGCCTGCTCAGGAAATGATTGCAATGGCTCACAGGGCGGGCGCAAAAGTGCTACTGGATGGCGCGCAATCGGTGTCACATATGCGGACCGATGTACAAACGCTGGATGCTGACTTTTTTGTGTTCTCCGGGCACAAAATCTTTGGCCCCACCGGCATTGGTGCCTTGTATGGCAAAGCCGATGTGCTGCAAGACATGCCTGCCTGGCAAGGCGGCGGCAACATGATACAAGATGTCACCTTTGAAAAAACGGTGTATCACGCGGCCCCGGCCAAGTTTGAAGCAGGCACGGGTAATATCGCCGATGCGGTAGGGTTAGGTGCCGCCTTGCAGTATGTGGAACGTCTAGGCATCGAAAATATCGCCGCCTATGAGCATGCCCTGCTGGAGTATGCCACAGCAGCCATGTGCCAGATCCCCAATCTGCGTCTGATCGGGACAGCCAAACATAAAGCCAGTGTGCTGTCTTTTGCACTCAAGGGCTATCAAAGCGAAGAGGTAGGCGCAGCGCTTAATGAAGAAGGCATCGCCGTGCGTTCTGGCCATCATTGTGCACAGCCGATTTTGCGTCGCTTTGGTGTTGAAACCACCGTACGGCCGTCACTGGCGTTTTACAACACTTATGATGAAATTGACCGCATGATTACGGTGTTACAGCGCTTGGCGTCCTATCACGCCTAGTATAGCCGCGTAACATAGCTCATCCCCTGCCAGTGCAGCGTGCGCGTTGCCAAGGCAGGGGATTATTTTTATGTTGCAGCCAAGATTGTGACATTCGCGGCAAGCCTCTGTAGAATCGTAATGCATAGCTCGCTGTGAGTGTGATTTCCATAACCAGACGCCAGATAACCGATGAAATTTGATCCGCGCAACAACAAATTTACCGCCATTTTCACCCGCGAAATGCTGGAAGCCACGCTCCCCTCCTTCCTGCTCATTTGCCTGGCACTGTTTTTTGCTTACAAATTCATAGACCCTGCACCCCCACGCAATATTGTGATTGCCACCGGCGAAGCGGACCTCAATTACAATGCGTTTGCCGCGATTTATGGCGTTTATCTTAAAAAAGAAGGCATTCATCTGCAGATACGCAAAACGGCAGGGGATGATGAAAACCTGCGTTTGCTCAAGGACCCTGACTCCAACGTAGATATTGCATTCATTCAAGATGGCATGGCGCATAGTGAAGGCGCAGGCTCACTGTTGTCATTAGGCAGCCTGTACTACCAGCCGGTATGGATTTTTTGCCGCGGCAAAACTGAAACCACCCATTTATCGGCCCTCAAAGGCAAACGCATCGGCGTCGGCTATCCAGGCAGTGGCAGTCATTTTCTGGCCAACACGCTGCTTTCGGAAAGTGGCATCAATGCCAGCAACAGTACCTTGGTCACCATAGGTGCCGAAGAAGCAGTGGCGGCCCTGCAATCAGACAAGCTCGATGCTGCTTTTTTTGTGGATGTTGCCAACTCCAGCCTGGTCCGCGAGCTCATTGCAGACAAGCATCTGACCATGGTAAGTATGGACACCGCTGAAGCCTTTTCACGCAAGTTTGCGTTTATGCATCACCTGGTGCTGCCAGAAGGCGCCATGGACCTGGCGCGCAATATTCCCAGCCACGATGTGCATCTGGTGGCGCCAACCGCGACGCTGGTGATCAAGGACAGCATGCATCCGGCGCTGATTTACCTGATGATGAAAGTGATTGCCGAAGTGCATGGTGGCCCAAGCATGTTTAACGGCAAGGGAGAATTCCCTTCTGCCAAGGATACGGATTTCCCGATCAGCACGCAGGCGCTGAATTTCTACAAATCCGGCCTGCCGATTATTGATAAATACCTGCCATTTTGGGCAGCCACCTTTGTTAATCGCACGCTGATTGTGATTTTGCCTTTGCTGGCGTTGCTGATCCCGCTCACCAAAATTATCCCGATGGTGTATGTGTGGCTGGTCAAGCGCAAACTGTTCCGTTATTACGGCGAGCTACGCTTTCTGGACACCCAGTTGCAAGAGATCAAATCGGCTGAAGATGTCCGTCAGTGCCTGGATAAACTCAATGAAATTGAAACCAAGGTGGTCAACGTCAAGCTACCGGTGCCTTTTTCACAATATGCTTACGAGTTGCGTGCGCATATTGAGCTGGTTCGCTCCAAACTCAATCAGCGCACGTTTTAGGCACAAGCCTTAAACGCACAAAGCTCAGGCAAGGTCTGCCCGATTGCGCATCCAGTCTTGCAAGGCCTGTGCGGTCATCGGCTTGGCATATAAAAAGCCCTGCACAAAATCACAGCCCAGTGCCTTCAGATAGTCTGCCTGTGCTTCGGTTTCCACCCCCTCGGCCACAATCTGGTAATGCAGGTTTTTGCCCAACACCACAATGGCACTAATCACCGCCTCTGAGCGCTCTTTGCCGGGAATGTCATTGACAAAAGACCTATCCACTTTCAGGTAATCCCCCGGAATATCACGCAAATAAGCCAGGCAGGAATAACCGGTGCCAAAGTCATCAATCGCCAGTTTAATGCCGTGCTGTTTGAGTTTCTGCAGGCGCTCGTTGCCCGTGCAGTCGGCATGAATAAACGCACTCTCGGTCAGCTCAATTACCAGGCGCTCAGGCGCCAGGCCAGTCTCTTGCAGTACCAGCAACACATATTCGGCAAAACAGGGGGTATTTAACTGCAAGGGGGAGACGTTGACCGAGACTTTGGCCCGACTCAATTCACCGGTAGTCCAGGAGGCCGCTTGTGCACACGCGGCTTTGAGTACCCAGGCACCCATGGGCACAATCAGCCCGGTCAACTCGGCCACACCGATAAACTGATTCGGCGACACGACCCCACGCTCGGGATGTTGCCAGCGAATCAAGGCTTCAACGCCCACCAGTTTACCGGTCTCAAAATCCAGCTGCGGTTGATACACCAGATAAAACGCTTCTTGCGCAATCGCAGCCTCCAGTTCACTGGCAAAAGCCAGGTCTTCTGGGGGCAACACCTGCTCATGCATCACCCCTTTGTGATAATAGGTCAAAGTCATCACAATGATGATTAAAATCAGTGCAGCAGTGATAATGATGGGCGTCAGGCGAAGATCGTTATCAAAAAAAACGCCCACCCCTCCCAGAACAATCGCACATGTAATCAAGATGCAGACGATCCATCTCAGATGCTTGCCAGTGTCATCCAGCAACAACAGGTAACTCATGGGGGTAGCGGTGATCTGCCTTGCCAGCAAGGCCGCCGCACACAGCGAGCCACCAATCGTGGTCAACAGTGAGAGCTGACCGTAAGCGTGCGGGATACGATAAGCCCAGGCCAGCAAGCCAGTGACTGGCATCAAAACGGCAATACTCAGCAAGACCTGGCTGGCGCGATTGCAATGGCGATGATGCAGCACAGCTGCGAGCAACACTAACATGGCCATGCCCAGATCAAAAACCATATTGCCCTGCTGGTCAGCGAACAATGTGGCGAGCGTCGCCCAGCCGTTGTTGAATGTGACATCGCTGCTTCTGACATAGAGCTGGCACAGAAAACCGGCAGCGACAATCAGGATCAGGCCACCAATCACGCGCTTTTGATGCCAGGTCTGGTACACCACCCCCAGGCTGGCGAACATGAAGATCAGGTATGCACTGCTTTGCACTAAAAACAGGCTTGCCGCAGAGTGTACTGGCAAAAACGGTAGTCCCCACAACACAGTGACAATACTGACAATTGCCAGCCAGGGAGCAAACTTTTGCACCGTTCTTAAAAACCGGTGCCGCATATATAACTGCTGTGTTGAAGTTGCGTGATGACGCTCAGTAGACCAGTCAATACTGGAAACTGACATAGTGCTCCCCCTAATCTTGATCTATTCTGATCCTGTGCGGGCACAGGCCATGTCATTCACTATAGGCGAAACGAATGGATACCAAAGTAAAATAAAATGGCACATTTCTACTCTTTATATCAAATTAATTGATACTCATGAGTGATTCGCTATAAAACAGATAGTTTTTATAGCAGAATGGAAGCAAGCTAAACGAGGGAAAAAGTCCTGACCATGGCAGGTCAAGTCATGATCAGTCAATGCAAATCAGGTGAGCGTTTCAGGTTGTGCCACAGAGACCCATTGTGGCAGCGCATCGGCTTCAAGGGGTTTGGCATACAAAAAGCCTTGCACAATATCGCAGCCGATTGACTTGAGGAAATCAGCCTGTGCCTGGGTTTCTACCCCTTCGGCAATAATGCGGTAATCCAGGCTTTTGCCCAGGCTGACGATCGCCTGAATCACGGCTTCTGCTTTATTGTGACCAGGCAGCTCCATCACGAATGAACGGTCTACCTTGAGATAATCGCCCGGAATATCACGCAAATAAGACAGGCAGGAATAGCCAGTCCCAAAATCATCAATGGCCAGTTTGATGCCTGCTTCTTTGAGCTGATGCATCAGACGCGCATTCTCACCGTCATCCTGTACAAAAGAGCTTTCGGTCAACTCAATCACCAGCCGTTCTGGCGCGAGCCCGGTGTCTTGCAGAATCTGCATGATCTCTTCTACCAAAGTGCCAGACTTAAGTTGCAATGCAGAGACGTTGACAGACACCTCTATCTTGCCGAGCACCGGATGATCCTTCCACTGAGCAGCCTGTGCACAGGCCGTTTGCATGATCCATTTGCCCAAAGGCACAATCAACCCGGTCAACTCGGCCACCCGAATGAATTTCTCCGGGGAAATAATGCCTTTTTCAGGATGGCGCCAGCGAACCAATGCTTCCACCCCTTTCAGTTTGCCCGTCTTAAAATCGACCTGCGGCTGATACATCATAAAAAACTGCTGATTATCCAGCGCGGTCTCGACCTGGCTGGCGAAATCCATATCGGTTGCGGGCAGTACCTTTTCGCTGACCTGTCCCTGGTGATAATAAGTCACCGACAGGGTATAAATGATGGCGATCAAGGAAACCAGTACCACGAGGGGCAAGCCGCGCATATTGTCCCCAAACATCACACCGGCCCTCGCCAGCAAGATGGCGCAGATACTTAACAACAAGATACTGGAGCGAATCTGTTTACCGGTATCGTCCATCAGCAACAGGTAACTCATGGGCGGGTGCGATGCCTGCTTGGCGAGCAAGCCAAACGCACAGAGCATGCCACTCAAGGTGGTCAGCGGGGACATGACACCATAAGGATTGGCAATGCCGCAAAGCAGCCCTAGCAAAGGAATCAAAGGAATCATGACCGCAATACACAGCATGCCCTGACTGGCAGCAACATAATGATGCCGCTGAAAAAGATAGGAGACCGCAATCAGACAGGCTAACACACCACCGGCAATAAACTCCCAACTGTTGGAAGGCGCATGCAGGCCGGTTTGGCCTGAGGCACGCAAGATGCTGGCGGTATCGTTAAAATCGGCGGCGTAAGGTGACAGTTGCACCACGAACAAACTGATGGTCACCAGCGACATGGTCAACATGGCCAGGTTGTTTCGGCCATTTTCGAGCAGCAGATTGTAGCTGACCAGAATAAAGGTCAGGTAAGTCAACAATTGCGCGAGCCAGATATTGTTATCTACATCCAGCAAATAATGGGGAAAACCTAACAAGCCGCACACCATGCTGGTCATCGCCAGAAAATGCGTATTGTCTTGTACCTTTCGGACAAGACGATGCCGCATAAACTGCCGCTGTGTGGTGTTTTCGTTGAGTGGCGCTACCAGCTCGCCAATCCCGTTCTGACTCATTATCAACCCTTAAAAACCTTGACGACTCAATGTTGCGCACATGTTAAAAAACATGTGTGAGCAATGTCATTAAACCTTAAAACTTACCTGTTTTAACGGTCAATAAAGGGGATATATTTAGAGCAGATTTAAAATAAGCTGGTCTCGCTGCGCGCAATCACCACGCACGAATCAAGCCGCTTCTAATACACGCTGCATGCCATCGGCACTGTTACGGGTATAAACGACTTTGAGTCCGCGCTTATGTGCGACATGCTTGATGCGGTACATCATGGAATGATTGAGCCAGCCGGTGACCAGCACAATCACGTTGACGTTAACAGGTAACTCGCGCTTGACGTCGCCGGGTTTTCTGCCCGTCCAGTGATCAATTTTATCAATCCCTTGTGCGTGCAACACCTGTTTGATGCCCTCTATACGGTCACCACCAATGACTAATGCTTTTGACATGAAACATTCTCCTGTTGTAGAGAAAGAAAAAGGCATTGGGTAAATGCCTTTTTCTAAAATGAGCTGCTGAATTTCAATGCTTACTTCTGGTAAATCTCGTCGAACACACCACCATCGGCAAAGTGTGTTTTCTGCGCCTTTTGCCAACCGCCAAACGCATCGTCAATCTTGATCAAATTGACTTTAGGAAACTGTTTTTCGTATTTTTTGGCCACAGATTCCAACGTCGGACGATAGTAGTTTTTGGCTGCAATTTCCTGGCCCTCTTCACTGTACAAGTATTCCAGATAGGCTTTGGATACCGCTTCAGTGCCATGACGCTTGGCATTCTTGTCGACTACAGTCACTGGCGGCTCCGCCAGAATAGACAGTGAAGGCACGACCAGATCAAACTTGTCTGGCCCCAGCTCCTTGAGCGCGAGGAAAGCCTCGTTTTCCCAAGCCAGCAACACGTCGCCAATACCACGCTCCACAAAGGTCGTGGTTGCGCCACGCGCACCGCTATCTAACACCGGCACGTTTTTAAACAGTTTTTTCAAAAACTCTTTGGCTTTTGCCTCGTCGTTATTGTTTTGCTTGAGCGCATAACCGTAGGCCGCCAGGTAGTTCCAACGTGCCCCGCCAGAAGTTTTGGGGTTAGGCGTAATCACCGAGGTGCCTGGTTTCACCAAGTCACTCCAGTCCTTGATGTTTTTCGGGTTGCCTTTACGCACCAGAAACACAATAGTCGAGGTATAAGGCGAACTGTTGTGCGGCAGACGTTTCTGCCAGTCCGGGCCAAACAAGCGGCCTTTGCTGCCAATCTCGTCAATGTCATAAGACAACGCCAGCGTCACCACATCGGCCTGCAGGCCATCAATGACGGAACGTGCCTGCTTGCCAGAGCCTCCATGTGACTGCTTGACGATGACGTTGTCGCCCGTCTTGGCTTTCCAATATTTGGCAAAGGCTTCGTTGTAGTCTTGATACAACTCACGCGTCGGGTCGTAAGACACATTGAGCAGATTCACATCGGCCGCCCAAACTGCCAACGGGGCAACGAAGGTCGCAACGACAAATAGCTGCTTAATTTTTTGATGAAGTTTCATGTATATCCTTTAAGCTAGAAGCCTAGCAGGGTCAATTCTGTGTAGAAAAAGTCTGAGCTCAGTGAGCGCGTAGGGTCATTGTTGTTTGAAGCAATCTTGATTGCATCTTTGACAAAATCACCGGCCCAGAAGTGTGCGTAGCCTAAATTAAGTGAGGCGTACTGATTCAAGGGGAAGCGAATTCTCAAATCAACCTCCTTACCCAAATCTGTCCCAGAGCGACCACTGACATCTTGTAAGTTACTCCCAGCAGACCAGCTGGCGGTTGCATCATCCAATCGATACCAGCTAAAGCCTGTATCAACCTTTACATTCTCCAAAAATGGGACTTTAGGATCGAACTCTGCCCGCACTTTGGTCGCACGAATATTGTTCATTTGAATGTAGTCATTGTTAGACCAGGGACGGGCAAAACCAAACAAGCGATCAAAGCCCTGATTGTCTGAGGTGTCTCTGGAACTACTACCGCCAGAAACATGATCACCAGTCGCTACACCGTAAGAAGCACTAAAACGGGGTTTCCAAAGATGTTTGTTAAAGGTATACCCGACCTCAGCGTTGTAGGCATAAGCATCTTGATCAACAGTAATATACCGGCCATTAGCTAAAGAGAGTGATTGCGCGCTGCTCGTCACAAAGCGTTGTACATGCCCCCACTGCTTGTTATAGCTCACATCAAAGTCCCACTGTGTGCCAGGCAAGATGCCGAAAACGCGAATACCGCCCGTACTAATTTCGCGATCCACTTGTGCCTGTGCCTGTCTTACCGCGTTATACCAGGCACGATTAGCGTACTCCACACCATTGCCGTCATACTTGACCCTGCTACCATCCTGCTTCAAGTAAAAGTAGTATGGCTGAATGGTGACGTACTCAGACCAGCCACGCCAATCACCTACCAAGCCATAAAAGTGCTGGGCATGATCGACTTGATCTAATTGATTAGCAAACCGTTGTACCGGTTGCACTGCGAAGGCTTCCAGTTGCCAGTCATTTTTCTTTTCACCGATATTGGCGCGTATACCCTGGAATGAGTTCGTCGTGTTACGCCACTCGTTGCGCGCAATCAAACGACGATCCAGATCTTCCCAGGCCAAGCGGCCACCGCGCACCCAAAATGGACGGCTATTGCCTAAATCATCTTTGCCAAAAATGCTTTCTTTAAAATAGAGCTCCAAGTAGCCTTGGATGAAGTCCGCATGGTCGATATCTTTGGGGTCATTAGAAATTCGCGGGTCGCTAAAACCGTTGTAATCGCTGTGATTCCGGCGGGAGTCCTGCACCTCCACTGCAAAACGGAAAGGATCCAGGATATTCTTCAAGCCGAGGTAAGCCCGTGTACGCAACAGAATGGGTTCATCAATGTTTTCTTGTGCACGACGGAAGTCATTTTGGCGGCTTTCAAAACGCGCACGATGTTCCAAGCCGATATCCAGCCAATCCACATCAGCGAAGGAATCGTAATCCTTGAGCCAGGTTTTATTCAGCTGCCTGACATAGCGAGGTGGCTCTGTTTCTTTTTGTGTGCCATAGCTGCGACGTTCAACGTAATAACCATTTGCAGCTTTGGCAGCGGCCTTTTCCTCAGCTTTAATCTCTGCAAGGCGTGCCTTGATCTTTTTCTGCTGCTCAGTATCCTCTACTTGTGTCTCTGCAAGCGGTGCCTCTTCTGCCAAGGCCACGCCACTACCCAACCACCACAAGCTTGCGGTCGCCAGTGCGAGACTCATTTTTTTTAATTGCATGTAATTCTCCCGAAATTGAATGACTTCCAGCGGCCTGGTCAGTGTTTACTAAACTATTAATTACTTTTTGGATTTGGTTTGATGATCAAAGCGGACTTTTTCGCGTCGCTCGATTTGCGTCACCCGGCCATCGTGTATCGTGATTTCGATGGAACCATAGCCAGTATCCTGCTGTACCGCAGTGATCGCGGAAGCAACCACCGCCAACACTGCGGAATCTGCTGCGCTATCAGTTTTGTGTTGTTCTGTAGACATGCTGCCTCTCACCACATTGAATGAACGGCATTATTTCAGACTATTTATATTTTAAAAAATAATTATTCGTTATTTTTATATTACATTTAACTATATAAAGAGTAAAAAAATCCCGCATCACTGCGGGATTTGAGTTTGAGATTCGTACGGAAAAAGTTAGAAGTTGTACTGCAGTTGAACGCGTAAAGCCTCTGCTTTGAAATTTTCGTAATCAACTCTGGCTGGCAAGTTATTCGCTGCACTCGCACTGGAACGGTTACCTGTTACCAAGTTAGTGCGGTTCATGCGATGATACACAGCGGTTAACTCCAATTCGGGGGCCAATTGCCACTCAAGACCCAACTCCCAATCGTTCACATGGTTTTCAGGTGAGTTTGTTTCGGCTTTATTGTAGCCATCAAAGTATTGCCATTTGATAAATGGAATCAATGTACCATTCGTGCTCAGGAACTGGAAGTTGTCGATTTTATACATCGCTTGTACATAACCACCGTTCAGGCTTTTCTTCTCAATCACGTTCTTGGTGATATCAAGACCTGGTGTATTACCCCAGTTCCATTCCGCTTGAATACCAAACGGTTGTGGATACATGATAAAGCTAATACCTACGCGCTCATCATCAATACCGTTTCTGCCTGAAAGAGGAGTACCTGTACCTAACGTGGGGGTTGCAGAAGCTAAAGCGCCTGTCGCAGGATTGCGGCGGCTATAAGCGCCTGTTGTTGAAACATATTCACCTTTATAAGCTTGGATACCTGCTTCATAAATCTGACCACTTTGTGTTTTCCAAGGGTAAGTCAGGCGTGATACAACATGATAATTGTCATTCTGCTCAGCGCGGTTGGCGCCCTGACCATTGTACAAACCAAGTGCAAACATACCGTAGTTCCCAGAGTGTTTCAGGCCCTGTTTGTTGATTTCCTCAAACAATGCCTGAACATCTGTAGGCGTGTAGTAGTAGAAAGCACCCAAATCACGTTCATCTCTAACAGCACTATTCAATGCATCGTTACGATCCAACGCCAGGCGGTTTGAAGAGGATTGCAGGTTTTCGAAACCATATGGGACTTTGGATTGACCAACGCGTATACGATGTACTTTAGTTTTATCAAAATTGACATCACCGTAAGCATCACGCAATTGTGCGATATTATTAGTACCACTGGCTGATGAAGCAAAGTCTGGCTGAATATAATAGCTTAAGTGATCGCCATAATCGCCAAAAATGATCACACGAGCACGACGAATTAAGAAATTCTTGTCAGCATCCCCCAGAGACTTATCATCGCCGACTGAACGGTCAGACCACAAGTTAACTCCTTCGTCACCACCTAACATGGTCGTGTTTCGTGTTTGCACGTAACCACGGATGTTCACGCGACTAGTCCAGTTTTTCTTTTCTTTTTTCTTCTGGACCTCAACTTCGTTGTCACGGCCTTTCATGAGCAAGGCGCCTTCTTCTTCAGTCAATACGCCTTTTGACACGAGTGCTTGCACCAGATCAACGGTAGAGTCTGCCATCGCGGTCAGTGATAAACTTGCAAGCAAGCCACCAGCCAACGCCGCAGATAAAATGCGGTGTAATTTTGAATTCATAAATTTTCCCTGATTGAATATTTCTATAAACAACGGGGCGTATTTTGAAGAACAAATATGACACTTTAATGACAAACCTTACATATTTCTTACAGCGGACTAGTATAAAAAAAGCCACCTTTAAAGGTGGCTTTTTCACATCATCGCTGAGTTAAGTCTCAGCACGCATGTGTGGGAAGAGAATCACATCACGAATGCTGGGGCTATCAGTCATCAGCATGACCAAACGGTCTATGCCAATTCCGCATCCACCTGTCGGCGGCATGCCGTATTCCAGTGCACGAATAAAGTCAGCGTCGTAATACATGGCTTCCTGATCACCAGCTTCTTTGGCTTTTACCTGGGCCTGGAAGCGCGCGGCCTGATCTTCAGCGTCGTTTAATTCGCTGAAGCCATTGGCCATTTCACGCCCGGTAATAAAGAGTTCAAAACGTTCGGTAATTTCAGGATGTTTGTCGGAGGCACGCGCCAGTGGTGACACCTCAACCGGGTAATCAATAATATAAGTAGGTTGCCACAATTGGCTTTCTGCGGTCTCTTCAAACAATGATAGCTGCAATGCGCCCAGTCCTGCATGGTCAAACGCCTTGACGCCAAACTTGAGTAATTCTTTGCGCAAGAACTCGGCGTCATTCAATTGCTCGGCGGTGTAGTGCGGCGCATATTTCTGAATGGCGCCCAAAATGGTTAAGCGCTCAAACGGTTTGCTTAAATCGACCTCTTTACCCGCATAACTCAATACTGCCGTGCCACGTGCAGCAATGGCAGCTGCGCGTATACATTGTTCGGTAAAATCCATCAGCCACTGGTAGTCGGTGTAGGCGGCGTAGAATTCCATCATGGTGAATTCAGGATTGTGACGTACGCTTAAGCCCTCATTGCGGAAGTTACGGTTGATTTCAAACACACGCTCAAAGCCGCCGACAATCAGACGCTTCAAATACAACTCAGGTGCAATCCGCATAAACATCTGCATATCAAGTGCGTTGTGATGCGTAATAAATGGTTTGGCTGAGGCGCCCCCTGGAATAGGATGCAACATCGGGGTTTCCACTTCCAGAAACTCATTTTCATTCATGAACTGGCGAATCGCTGCCACCACTTTGGAACGGGCCTTGAATGTTTCACGGGTTTCTTCCGAGGTGATCAAATCGACATAGCGCTGGCGATATTTGATTTCCTGGTCTTGCAAACCATGAAATTTTTCTGGTAACGGGCGCAGGGACTTAGTCAGCAAACGCAATTCAGTGACATGCACAGACAACTCGCCGGTACGGGTTTTAAACAACCGGCCTTTCGCGCCAAGGATATCGCCCATGTCCCAGTGCTTGAACTGGTCATACAAGGCTTCACCAATTTCATCCCTGGCAATGTAAAGTTGGATACGTGCTGAGCTATCCTGAATCGTAGCAAAACTGGCTTTACCCATCACGCGTTTGAGCATCATGCGGCCGGCAACTACCACAGGGATTTCTTGAGGGTCCAGGGTTTCCTTGTCTGTCTCGGCATATGCGGCCTGCAACGCAACGGCTTTATGCTCTGGCTTGAAATCGTTAGGAAAAACGGCCTTCTCGCTGGCCTGCGCTTGTTCACGCAGCAAGCGTAGTTTCTCGCGACGTTCTGCAATCACATGATTTTCATCAACCACGCTCTCAGTTGCGTTATCTGGGTGGGAATGTTGTGCTGTCATATTGTATCCGGCATTCGCCTGCGTAATCTTAAACGCGCTATTTTAGCATTGTTAGCGCTGATTTTTAGAGGATCGTCTACGTCGTTTCTTGCTGGATGGGCAAATGAATACGGATCATGAATCCGTCCGGGCTTAGATTGGTGGCGTTGACAAAGCCGCCATGGGCTTCAACGATATGCTTGGTCATGGCGAGGCCGATGCCATGCCCTTCGACTTGCGAAGCGCGGCGACCTCGCACAAAAGGCTTGAATATCTGCTCAAGCTCTTGTGGCTCTACGCCCTGCCCCTGATCCTGTACTTCGAGAATAATTTCGCCAGTACGCTGACTATGTTGCAACTCAATCGTCACCTCACCATCCACAGGACCATATTTGAGCGCATTGCGGATCACGTTATCAATCGCACGTTGCAACAACTCCAGTTGCCCATCCAGGATGACGGGCTCATCAGGCATCAACAACCGGAGCTTGGCATCATGCTTTTCAAACAGGACATCCCCAACAATGCCTGTCAGCAGAGCTTGCAAATCCACCTCTACTTTTTGCAGCTTGTGTATATCCGATTCAAAGCGAAAAATTTCGAGTAATTCAGAAATCATGCGTTCCATGCGCACAGCTTCAAGCTCAACGCGCTGCAAAGAGCTCTGAATTTTTTGTGGATTTTGCATAGCCAGACCAACAGCCATCTGTATTCTTGCCAATGGGGAACGCAGTTCGTGGGAAACATGATGCATCATGTTTGACTGGCTTTTGATCATATTATTCAAGCGCAGCGCCATCAGATCAAAGGCCTGCCCCAAGCCGGAAAACTCATCATAAGAGGCCTTGATCTTGGGGCTGACACGCACGAGCAGATCGCCCTCTGCTGCACTTTTAAGATGAATCAGTAACAGCTTGATTGGATGCGCGATGGCCCAGGCAAGCAAACTGGCAAAGACGAGATTGGCGAGAATGCCGAAAACAAACACCCAAACCGGAAGGTTAAACACCATAGGCAGGTGTTCATGTGACAGTGTTTTTGCGATCAGCTCATTAGAGGGTTGCGTCGGGGCTTGTGCTTTAACCTGGTCACTCGCGGCATGCAACGCTTCATGGTAGCCGACCAGCTTGCGATTCAGCTCCCACTCTGCAATGTTTCCAACAATAATATCGGTTGAAATGAGCGCCAGAAAAAGTGCTGCAAATAACTTCCAGAACAGGCGCCCCATAGGCCTCGCAATAACGAATTACTCTCTTACCAGTTGATAGCCAACGCGGTAAATTGTTTGAATCACATTGACGCCGCCGGAAACTTCAGAGATTTTTTGACGGATACTGCTTAAATGAACATCAATGCTACGATCATACTTGACCAGCGGACGACCTAAGGCCTTGACTGACAGATCCTCTTTGCTAACGATGGTGCCTGCATGTTTGGCAAGAATTTCAATCAAACTGAATTCGGTACTGGTGAAAATAATAGGTTTATCCGCCCAGAACACTTTTCTGCGTTCACTGGAAACCACCAGTTGACCAACCACAATATCATTCCCCTTGGGACTGTCACTGGTATGGCGGCGCAAGATCGCACGCACGCGGGCAACCAACTCGCGTGGCAAACAGGGTTTTTGAACATAGTCATCCGCGCCAGCTTCCAGCCCTTCAATACGGCCTTCGTTGTCGTCCTTGGCGGTCAACATCAACACAGGAATATCGGAATGCTGACGGATGTTGCGTAATGTTTGCAATCCATCCTGGCCAGGCATCATCACATCCAGAATGGCAAGATCAAACTTGCCAGCCAGAACATATTGCTCACCCGTCAGGCCATCATGTGCAGTTGTCACGGTGTAGCCTTCCTGCGTCAGAAATTCCTTTAGCATGTTGGCTAGTTCAACATCATCGTCAATCAACAGCAGCTTGCTCATTTATGTCCTTTTTGAGATTTGCATTAGGCTCAATGTACTTTAGCCACGGAATCTTAACGAACAAACAAATTCAATAACAAGCGTAAGCGAGACATTTTACCCAAGTTTTCAAACTGAATCGAAAATGTTAAATCAATTTAAAGTATACCGCAAATATGTTCGATGCAAAATTTAATCCGCAGTAAAAGCCTCACACAACTGGCTGAGCAACTGACCAAACAGGGGCAATACATCCTCCGGGCCATGCGGACTGTCATCGTCTGTGCTTGCAATCAGGTAGCTGATGGTCACTTTATCCAGATTTTCGCGGTAGGTCAGCCAGTGCTCGGAATCGGTTTCTGCAATCAATTGAAACTTATGAAACCCAGACTCGATAATCTCTGCCAGCATTTCTGGCGCCAGCCCTGCAAACAAGGTTTTGCCTATCGTCACTTGTGCCCGGGCATAATCTGGCTGGTGCCCATCCTGCGTTAATGGCATGAGCAAAAAGGCGTACAACATCAAGCCAAAACACTGATACACCCCCAGCATATCAAAGTCGCTTTGCAACTCATCGGCCGGATGGCGCTCTGCAGAACGTATGGCTTGAAAAGTTAAAAAACTTGCCAAGTAATGCGCGGCCTCTTCCACATCGGCATTCGCATAGGCAGACTTGGCCGCTTCAGCAGACAGCGGCACTGCATTGGCTTGGGCCTGACAGAGCTGATGTAACCACTTCAGCCGCTCTTCATATGTCATTTCCATAACTATTCCTTTATCAATGATTCCTATATATATGTTTGCTACAACAGTTAATCTACTTCCGGCAATGCCTCTAGTGCTTCCTGTAGCGACAACCATTCACTCTCAACCGTATCCAGCTGTTTCTGGTTTTGTGCCTGTGCAATCAACAGTGCTTGCAAAGCCTCCCGTTGCGAGGCTTCATAGATACCGCTCTCAGCCAGTTGGCTGTCTAGTGATTGCTTGGTTTGCTCCAGCTCGGCCAGCTGCTTCTCCAGTGCTGCCAGACTTTTGAGCAGCGGTCTGCGCGCTTGCAACCGCGCCTGCCGATCTGCTTTTTGCTGATGATAGGCATTCTGTTTAGTGGCCGTGCTTGTTGGCTCGGACATGGCAGACGGCGCAGATTGCAGCAAAGACTGCTTGTAGTCTTCCAAGTCACCATCAAACACGCTGACCTGGCCTTCAGCAACCAGTACAAATTTTTCGCAGCACGTCGCCAGCAGTGTGCGGTCGTGCGAAACCATGACCATCCCCCCTTCATAGGCCTGCAAGGCCATAGACAGGGCATGGCGCATTTCGATATCCAGATGGTTGGTGGGTTCATCCAGCAAAATCAGGTTGGGACGTTGCCAGATGAGCATCGCCAGCGCCAGCCGTGATTTTTCGCCGCCGGAAAACGGGCCACACGGACTTTTTGCCATCTCGCCCCTAAAATCAAAGCCGCCCAAAAAGTCCAGCAGCTCTTGCTCCCTGGCTTTAGGGTCCAGGCGTTGCAAATGCATGAGTGGCGAATCCTCGGCGATCAGTTGCTCCAGCTGGTGTTGCGCGAAATAGCCGATGCGCAGGTCTTTGCCCTCCACCCGCTCGCCCGCCAACAAGGTTTCAGATTGCGCCAGCGCCTTGATCAGCGTGGATTTACCTGCGCCATTTTTACCAAGCAATCCGATACGCTCACCAGGGCGAATCGCCAGATGCGCCAACTTGACCAGTGTTTGCTGACCATAGCCCAAGGCCGCTTGATTAATCACCAGCAAAGGATCTGGCGCGGCGCCCAGATCACGAAAACCGAAACTAAAGGGCGAATCCACATGTGCAGCACTGATGCGCTCCATGCGCTCAAGCGCCTTGATACGGCTTTGGGCCTGACGCGCCTTGGTGGCCTTGGCACGAAAACGGTCAATATATTGTTGCAAGTGGGCGATTTGCTGCTGCTGTTTTTGGTAGCTGGCTTGTTGCAACACCAGTTTTTCAGCGCGTTGGCGTTCAAAATCGCTATAGCCGCCGCGGTACAGGCTCAGTTGCCGCTGCTCAATATGCAGGATATGGTTAACGGTGTTATCCAGAAACTCGCGGTCATGCGAGATCAACAATAAGGTGCCGCGATAAGCGCTCAGCCAGCCTTCCAACCAAATCACCGCTTCAATATCCAGGTGGTTGGTCGGTTCATCCAGCAATAGCAGGTCAGAACGGCACATTAGCGCACGTGCCAGATTCAGGCGCATCCGCCAGCCGCCCGAAAAATCACTGACAGCTTGACTCAGTTGTGACTGGGTAAAGCCCAGCCCCGCCAGCAAGGCACTGGCTCTGGCCTCGGCACTGTAACCATCAATATCGGCCAATCGTTGATGCCACTCCGCCACCTGTATGGGATCCTGTGTGCCATTGGCCTCAGCCTGCGCCAGATTTACTTGCAGGGCATGCAACTCTTCATCGCCTTCGAGCGTGTAGGAGAGTGCAGACTGTGCAAGCGCTGGGGTTTCTTGTGCCACATGGGCAATCACCCATTGCTGCGGAATCAGTAATTCACCTGCCTCGGCCACCAGCTCGCCACGCAACAAGGCGAACAGGCTGGATTTGCCTGCGCCGTTCGCCCCGGTTAAACCAACCCGATGGCTGGGATGCAACTGAAAGCTGGCGCCTTCGACCAAGGGCTTGCCTGCCCGCGAAAAAGTCAGCTGCTTAAACTGAATCACTCTTGAATACCTTTAAACGTCATCGAACAGCAAAAGAATCGCATTTTAAACGAATCATGCCCGCTCGGCGGATAAATCCTTGAAGCGCCGCTGAAATAGCGGTGAGGCCAGATAAAAGCGCGTAATGTAGTTGTAACGCTGACAGTGACGCAACTGTTTTCGAGTAAAATAGTCACATAAATAAATAATATCTTTTTTGTTCTGCAAAATCCCTTATATGCCCCTGCAAAAAATCAAACGCTGGCTGCTCTCTTTGTTGATCGGCCTCCTCATCCTGCTGGCAGGCATCGTCGGGGTTATCCAGTTTTACGTGTTCCCCCATATCGACGACTATCGCAGCCGGATCGAACACACCTTGAGCGACGCGCTCAAGCAAAATGTCACCATTGCCAGCATAGCCATCCGCTGGCGTGGCCTGGCACCGCAAGTCACACTGTCCAAGGTGACGCTATACGATACGCAACAACGCCCGGCGCTTGAACTGGCCCAGGTCACCACCCGCCTGTCATGGAGCAGTCTGGCGCTACTCTCACCCTCGCTAGTCAGCCTCAATATTGATGCACCCAATCTGGTAGTGAGAAGAACTGCAGAGGGGCAAGTCTTTTTGGCCGGCATTTCCATGTCCGGACAGGGGAATCCAGCGTTTGCCAACTGGCTGCTGTCGCAACGACGCATCAAAATATCCAATGCCACGGTGACCTGGCTTGATGAACAACGCCATGCTCCGCCTTTGCTGCTTAAGGATTTGAATATCCAGATATTGACACCGGTCTGGCAACGTCTGTTGCACCGTCACAGCATTCATGTTGATAGCCTGGTTTCAACAGGGACCCAGCAACGTATTCATCTTGAAGCCGTCGCGGTTGGCGATGATGTATCCAAGCCAGAAGCATGGCATGGCGAACTCTCACTCCGTTTGCCTGAAACCGATTTGGCGGCCTGGAGCCCCTGGATTGACCTGCCTGTCGCGCTGACGGCGGGCAAAGGCAACCTGACCGCGACGCTGGCCTTTGACAAGCTGCAGCTACAGCGACTGGCGGCACAGGTTGCGCTCAATCATGTTGCAGTCTCGCCCGCCCGCACATCGCAAACCTTTATCGCCAAAACGGTCAGTGGTGAAGTGCGCTGGCAACGTGTAGAACAACGGCAAATGCTGACACTCAAGCACTTTTCTGCCGACATTGAGCCCGGCCTCATGCTCAGCGATGCCAATGGTGAGGTGCAATGGGACCAGCACGGTCATGAAGGCACCCTGAGCCTCAAACAGCTGGGTCTGACGCATAGCAACCTGCTGGCACAATGGCTGCCTGCAGACGCTGCCCTCACCCGCTATCTCGAAAACATGGTTCCCACGGGCAATGCCAGCAAAGTCAAGGCTCGCTGGCTATACCACGACAAGCAGTGGCAGGATTACGCCATCACAGCCAGCTTCGATCATATACAAACCAAGGCGTATGAAAAACTCCCTGGCTTGCAAAACTGGGCTGGTCAGCTGTCTCTCAAACCCAATGCAGGCAACCTGGAGCTGGACACAAAAGAGGCCACACTTGAATTGGCAGGTCTATTGCGCTGGCCGCTACCGATTGATCAGCTACAAGGCGAAATCGAGTGGCGCAATAACGGCCAAAAAATGTTGATCAGCACACACAATTTGCATTTTGCCAACCCGCATCTGGCGTTACGCACCAACATGGAATACCAATTGGGTGCCACCGGTGGCGATACCATACAGCTTCAAAGCCAGATTGAACGCGGCGATGCCAAATTTGCGTCGTTCTATTATCCCCTGGTGCTTGATCAGGCTACTCTGCACTGGCTGGATACCTCGATTCTGGGTGGCCAGATTAGACACGGCGAAGTGATTGTCAAAGGCCGGGTCAAAGACTTCCCCTATGTGAATGCAGCGTTTCATTCAGATCCGTCACTGGGTTTATTCAGGGTCACAGCCCAGCTTGACCGTGCCAGCCTGGAATACGGGACCGATTGGCCGCAACTGCAAGACATCGACGCCTTCCTCAAGTTTGAAGGCAAACGCATGGATATTGCCGTTAAAAATGCCACCACGGTCGGCCAGCACATCACGCAAGCACAAGTAGAGATTCCGAGACTGGATGCGGATGACCCTATTCTGAGTGTCAAGGCCGTCGCAACAGGCAACCTGGAGCAAGGCATTAAATTCATCAACACCAGCCCGGTCAAGCAAGTCACCATGGGCTTTACTGATACGCTCAAAGCCACCGGCGCGGCAGACCTCAAGCTGGCGTTACAAATTCCGCTCACTAACGTGGATGCCAGCCAGTTTCAGGGCGACTATGCGATCAAAAATGGGCATATCGCCGCCAATACGCAAATGGCCATGCCCGAAATGGGCAACATCAACGGGCATCTCAAATTCAACGAGAAGGGCTTGCAGGCGCAAGGCATACAACTCAGCCTGTTCGACAATCCGGCCACCCTGAGCTTGAGTACCCGCCCGGACAAATCTGTGATGATTCAGGGCAGCGGCCGCATCACGGATGCCGCCCTCAGAAAACTGGATAACAACCTGTTAACGCGTGCCTTGCATGGCACCACCGACTGGAAAAGCAATGTGCTGATTCAGGCACCGAATCTCAGGCTGGATATTCGCTCGCAGCTGATAGGCATGACGATTGATTTACCCGAGCCCGCCAAAAAAACGGCAGACACACCTGCCAACCTGATCATCCGTGTGCGTCAGGAAAACAATCAGCCGGATAAAATTGCGATTGACTACAATGAGTGGCTACACGCCAACCTGTTCCGCCAGGTCAATGGCGAAACGGCAACCATTACCGCAGGGGAAATTGCCATCAACACCCCTGCCCGCTTGCCCACAGGCAATGGCATCAACTTGAGGGCAGACTTTCAAAAGCTCAACATTGATGAATGGCTGCCCTATCTTAATCAGTCAGGCACGCCCCAAAACTCGGCCACATCTTCACTGGCGCTCAATCAGGTAGAACTGACCGCGGGCACCTTGCATGTGTTTGACCGCAATCTGCATCAGATCAAACTGAATATCACGCCCGAAAGTGAACGCCTCAAGCTGCTGATACAAAGCCAGGAGCTGGCGGGCGAGGCAGACTGGCTGGCTGGCAAACCCAATAAACTGGTGGCCCGTTTAAATTATCTGCGTGTGCCACGCACCCCGGATAATGACAATACGCCAGCCCCCGCCGAGGCGCGCAGATTGGACATGACCTACCCGGAGCTGGATATCACTGCGCAGGACTTCCAGTTTGGCGACAAGCAATTAGGCAGCCTGGACTTGAAAGCTTTTAACAGCGGCGAGAGCTGGGTCATCCAGCGCATGAGCATTACCAATCCGGACAGCCAGCTCACCGCGGACGGCACCTGGCGCAACTCGGTGCGCAGCCCGCAAACCCAGCTCAAATTCAACCTGAACTCAAGCAACCTGGGCAAAACCTTGCAGCGTTTTCAACCCGGAGGGGAAATGGTCAAGGGCGGCACAGGCAACATGAATGGCCAACTAAGCTGGCCAGGCAGCCCGCACGAGTTTGCGGTTGAACGCCTGGATGGCAGCTTCACCATGCAGCTTGAAAAAGGCCAGATCCTGAAAGTGCAACCCGGCGTGGGACGCTTGCTCGGCCTGTTGAGCTTGCAGAGCTTGCCACGGCGCTTGACGCTGGATTTCCACGACTTGTTTAGCGAAGGCTTTGCCTTTGACAAAATCACCTCTACCGCCAATATTCGCGACGGGATTTTACGCAGCGACGACCTGTTTATGACCGGCCCTGCCGCTGAGGCCAGAATCAAGGGGGAGACCAACCTCAAGGCCGAAACGCAGCGCCTCAAAGTGCGGGTCGTCCCACATATTTCCGACTCGGTATCGCTTGCAGCGCTGGCCGGCGGGCCAATTGTCGGCGTGGCTGCCTTTGTCGCGCAAAAGCTGCTCAAAGATCCACTTAACAAAATCAGTGCCAGTGAGTATATGATTACAGGCACCTGGGATAACCCGCAGGAAGCCGACGCCGATAAAAAAGCCCCGGCCACCCCTGCTGTTCAACCTTTAAAAAATCTGCATTAATGTCAATATCAAGCATTTAAACCGGAAACTTGCCATGGCCGACAATAAAACCAAAAAACTCAAATCCTCAGCCAATGATGACATCGTCAAAGTTGCGGCGATCCAGATGGCGTCCAGCCCCAGTGTTTCGGCCAACCTGGTCGAGTCCAAGCGGCTCATCGAAATGGCGGCCAAGGCTGGCGCCAAGCTGGTGGTACTGCCTGAGTACTTTTGCATCATGGGGCTTAAAGATTTTGACAAGGTCACCATCCGCGAGAAGCCCAATACCGGGCCTATCCAGCAGTTTTTGAGCAAAACCGCCAAAGCCTACAAAATCTGGATTGTCGCTGGCACAGTGCCGCTGGAAAGCAATTACGCCAATAAAGTGCGTAACAGCTGCCTGGTGTATAACGACAAAGGCGAACAAGTCGCCCGTTATGACAAGATTCACCTGTTTGGCATGGATATGGGCACCGAGCATTACCACGAAGAAAACACCATTGAACCTGGCGATACCGTGGTCACCGTAGACACCCCGTTTGGCCGAATTGGTCTCTCGATTTGCTACGACTTACGCTTCCCCGAGCTGTTCCGCGCCATGGGTGATGTGGATATGATCGTGGTGCCCTCAGCCTTTACCGAAACCACAGGCAAAGCCCATTGGGAAACCCTTGTACGCGCCCGTGCGGTAGAAAACCTGTGCTATGTGGTTGCATCTGCGCAGGGGGGTTACCATCTCTCTGGCCGCGAAACCCATGGTAACAGCATGATTGTCGATCCGTGGGGCGTCGTGCTTGACCGCTTGCCACGTGGCTCCGGAATTGTCATCGCCAATGTTAACCGCAACTATATTAAAAACCTGCGCGAAAGCTTACCTGCGCTTAAACACAAAACCATTAAAGCCATTTAATGAAAACCCTGAGCACGCAAGCGGCACTCCTTGGTGAAAAATCACTCAAACCAAAACAACCCGCTCACCAGACGCTGAAAGTAAAGTAGACCCACTATGCAAACACACCTGACCACTGCCAACGATTTACTGCTGCGCCCTGCTGGACTGGATCAAGAAGCGCTGACCAATGTGCTCTCCGGCATGATGACGCACAATATCGACTATGCCGACCTGTATTTTCAATACAGCCGCAGCGAATCCTGGGGCCTGGAAGAAGGTCAGGTCAAATCCGGCAGTTTCAATATCGACCAGGGTGTTGGCGTACGCGCCGTCAGCGGCGAAAAAACGGCTTTTGCCTATTCGGATGACATCCACCTCGACGCCCTGCAACAAGCGGCCAGCGCGACCCGCGCTATCGCCAGCCTGGGGCAAGAAAAAACCGGCCACAGCATCGTCACCCGCAGCCACCTGCCACTCTATCTGCCGCAAGACCCGATTGCCAGTCTGAGTGCAGACGCGAAGGTCAAGCTGCTCGAAAAACTAGAACGTTACGCCAAGGCCCAAGACCCTCGCGTGACGCAAGTGATGGCCTCCATGGCCGCCGAATACGAAGTCGTCATGGTCGCCCGCAGTGACGGCGTCATGGCAGGCGATGTGCGCCCGCTGGTGCGCGTCTCCCTACAAGTCATCGCCGAGCACAATGGCCGTCGCGAACAAGGCTCCAGTGGTGGCGGTGGCCGCTTTGATTACAGCTACTTCACCGATGAGGTGCTGCAAGACTACGCACAAAAAGCCGTGCATCAAGCCCTGGTTAATCTGGATGCGCTCCCTGCCCCTGCGGGCAGCATGACTGTCGTGCTCGGCAGCGGCTGGCCCGGCATTTTGCTGCACGAAGCCATCGGCCACGGCCTCGAAGGCGACTTTAACCGCAAAGGCAGCAGCGCCTTCAGCAACATGATCGGCCAGCAAGTCGCCGCCAAAGGCATCACCATTGTCGATGACGGCACCATCGCCGATCGCCGCGGCTCCCTGACCATGGATGACGAAGGCAACGCCCCGGAAAAAACCGTATTGATTGAAGACGGCATCCTGCGCGGCTACATCCAGGATACGCTCAACGCCCGCCTGATGGGCATGAGCCTCACCGGCAACGCCCGCCGCGAAAGCTACGCGCATATCCCCATGCCGCGCATGACCAACACCTATATGCTCAACGGCGACAAAGACCCGCAAGAGATTATCAAGTCAGTCAAAAAAGGCCTATACGCAGCCAACTTTGGCGGCGGCCAGGTAGATATCACTAGCGGCAAGTTCGTGTTTAGTGCCGCTGAAGCCTACATGATTGAAGATGGCCAAATCACCTACCCTGTCAAAGGTGCGACGCTGATTGGTAACGGCCCTGACGTACTGAAACGTGTGAGCATGATAGGCAATGATATGGCGCTGGATAGCGGCGTAGGGACTTGTGGTAAAGAAGGTCAGAGTGTGCCTGTAGGGGTTGGGCAGCCTACGTTGAGGATTGACGGGTTGACGGTGGGTGGGACATCGGCGTAGCGTGTTAGGTCAGCTTTTGGATTTCACGCGTCACGTGAGGCTCGATTAATTGCATCATTAGCCGATATTGGGCAGAATCCTTATACGTTGATACACAAAGTGAAGTCTATTTTATGGCGAATCAATGGCATATTCCCGATTGGCTTGAGGCAGCCATCAGAAATAGAGACAAAGCGTGTGTCTATTGCGCCAGAGAGTTTACACCCACTTCAGTCTCCACCAGATCTGCTGCCAGCTGGGAACACATTATCAACGATGAAACCATCATTTCACTTGAGAATATTGCACTGTGTTGCAGGGGCTGTAATGCCAGTAAAGGTCAGAAAAAACTTTCTGAATGGATGAAGTCTGACTACTGTAAAACACATGGAATCACAGAAAAAACCGTATCTCAAGTGATTAAAGATGCTTTGGCTAAAGGCCTGTGATGGTTACAACTTTATAGTGTGGGCAATTGATTGCCAACGCGGCCAGAAATACCTGAATAGATCTGCATCCAACCATATCCATCGCATTTGAAGTTACCTCGCGTGGGCAACAAGTTGCCCACCCTACAGACTTACGGTTATAACTTCAAATTACGCATGCCAAACCAAGCGATATACGCATAACAAATCACCGGCAACACAAAGGCATGGTGTATTCCCAAGCGATCAGCAAGCAAGCCGGTCAAAAGTGGGATCACTGCGCCGCCCACAATTGCTGTTGCGAGCAAACCTGAGCCTTTTTTCTCTTGGCCCGCTTTTAGGCCTTTAATGCCAAGTGTGAAAATAGTCGGGAACATGATGGAGTTACACAAGCCAACCAGCACCATGGTCGCAATTGCAAGATTGCCCGTGCTTTGCATGGAGACCAGGATAAACATGACCGAGAGCAATGCGTGGGTGATGAGCACTTTGGCGGGGGCGAATGCCTTAAGGGTGAAGATGCCGATAAAGCGGCCTATCATGGCGCCACCCCAGTACAAAGCCACCAACGGTGCGGCCTGGGTTTCAGCAACATGGCTGATGTCCATCACATAATTGACCAGAAAACTGCCTATCGAGACTTCAGCGCCAACGTAGGCAAAAATACCGATTACGCCCAGTAACAGGCCTTTTTCTTGCAATACTTCAGACCAGCTGCTCTCGTCTGCTTCTGCGCTTTCGATCCCTGACAGGTTGATGCGTGATAGCACGACTGCGATCACGATCAATACGCTAGCAATCAGGAAATAAGGATAGACCACGCCTTCGGCATAGCTGGAGTTAGTCAAGCCAGAGAGGATGAAATAGGCGCCAAAAAACGGGGCGACAAAGGTGCCGAGAGAGTTAAAGGCTTGAGCCATGGTCAGTCTGGAAGACGCAGTTTCTTTGGGTCCGATGATTGACACGCAAGGGTTTGCGGCCACTTGCAGTAGCACGATGCCAGACGCGAGCACGAACAAGGCCGCCAAAAACAAGCCATATGTATGCAATAGCACGGCCGGATAAAACAGCAGGCAGCCCAGGGCGGCTAAGGCAAAGCCGATCACCATGCCTTTTTGGTAGCCGACTTGCTCAATCAGTTTGCTAAACGGGATAGAAGTCAGGCCATAAGCCGCAAAAAAACAGAACTGGATCAAGGCCGCCTGGGCATAGCTCAAGGCAAAAATAGCTTTCAGATAGGGCACCAGAATATCGTTCAGGCAGGTGATAAAGCCCATCATAAAGAACAGGATGGTCAGTGAAGTGAGCGCTTTTTTATACATATTTATTTTTAAAAATGATGAATTGCTGTCACTACACCATATCTGCAGCGACTTTGGAAGGGCCACCCTGCATTTGCAAAGCGAGTGAACTTGACCGTGAAAAATGCTTCAAACAGCAAAAATAGCTGACACATATCAAATTCCCTGCATATTCAGGAAGTTAGCCGCTTGACGATGACGGGTTACCGTTTGTAATATGAGTATGACGAGGCCACAAGCTTTATTTTCATTCATCTCTAGACCAAGGAGTTATGTATGGCAACAAGCAAGACCACTGATGTATCCGCAAAAAAAACCAGCGCCAAAAAAGCGGCCCCTAAAACTGACACCCCAAAAACCAAATCTGCCAGCCCCCGTAAAAAGTCTGTAAAACCTTCTATTATCACCAGCGAAGAGCGTTACAAGATGATTGAAATTGCGGCCTACTATATTGCAGAGAAAAACGGCTTTGGCGATAGCCACATGGATTACTGGCTACAGGCTGAAAAAGAAATTGATCACAAGCTGAATGCCTGAATCTCAGCGGCCTGGGTTTGCAGGCCGCTTACCGTAATGATTTAACGGTGCCGACGTGAACTGGATATCGGCACCACTATGTTGTGCATATTGCAAAAATCCCAAGACTTCAGGGTGGCTCAACTTGAGTCCATAAGCCACATAGGGGTACTCTGAGAGCGGCACCTGTTTCTGGAAGAACGGCCAGTTAGCGCTGGGATTGTAAAAGCGTTCAACCAGGCTGGTAATCGCCAATAACTCGTATTGTCCTTGTGCGTTCAACACCAACCACGGCCCGCCAGAATCGCCCACCGTAGGCATGGGAATCGTATGGTCGTACTGGTCGAGGTCGTTTAATCGGTTTACCGCCAGCAGCGCCTTTTCGGCATGCACCAATTCTTGCGTATAGGCAAACTGGGTCTGTGCTTGCAAGTGCAACATCTCGTCCATGTCGCGATAGGGCTTGGGCAATATCTGATAAAAATCCGAGAGGTCATGCACAGGCTTGCGTTCGCCGCAGCGTGGATGCCGCGTATCCGCCTCGCCATAGCCGCGCCCATAGCCGCAAATCATAATGACATCTGGCACATGGTCGTCGATGCGAATGCGCAGCGGTTGGATCAGGCTTTGTACTTTGGCATCAAATACCAGCACAGCGACATCCTGAGTCAAATCTTCAGCCACACGATCAAAGGGCCGGTAGAAGGCTTGTGTTAAGCGCACGTCCTCAAGCCCCAGCAGTTCAGGTTGCGCAATGCCTACCACGGGCAAATCTTTGGGGCCGGTCAGCCGCACTTCTTTCATGCAATGCGCAGCGGTAATCAGCGTCAATGGTTTGAGGCCCACAATCGCTGCACTGCAAATCGAGTCGTAATACTCCCACTTTTCAACAGACTGTAAAAAGTGGGCATGCTGTATGCTGAGCTTGACCGTGGAGATCGTCATACCCGGAAACGTGAGCCCGTGAATAATGGCTTGCGTGGGATAGCCCATGGTCAATCCCATACACACCACGAGCACAGGCGCAATCCGCCTGAGCAAGCCTTGCTTGATGTACCACATCAGGATTAAACCGCTTAGTGCAAGCTTCTGGCAGCGTTATTTTTTAACTCTATGGGGCCAAAACAGCTTTCAAGCGAAGGGGCATCGTCATCACAGGAAATAAAACTGCTGCCATCAGGTTTAAACAGCACAAAACTGGTTTGCTCGGTATTGATTTCAGAATGTTGTTTGGTGCAATCCAGGGCCTTGTTGCTTAAGGTCACGCGATGATTCAACTTGAAAAAACCATGCTCATCCGGTTGCGGGGTGACTTCATAACGCGCTTCAAGTTGCTCGTCGCCGCTGGTAAAAACCGCTGTGCCGTCTTCTTTAAACCAGTAGGTTTCGAGGCAACCACTCTCCGGCAATCTGGACTCCCAATAACCGATCAGGGGATGCTTGAGTGATCTGGGGTCTGCTTTCCCCTCTCCTTCTGCATGGACAGACACACTGCTGAACAGCGTCGCCCCCAACACCACGGACAACAGGAAGAAGCTTGTTTTTTTGACTCGCTGATCACGCATTGCACACCCCCAAGATTGAAATGATGTAAAGCTGTCAGCGATTGTCATGGAAAAATTTTAAGCGCAGATAGTGAATGTTTCACTTGAACGGTTGCATTATTTCCTAGAATGACGCACTACCAGGCATCATCGCACTGTCATCTCCAGTGGCAGGCAATAAAAAACCCCGGAAAATCCGGGGTTGGTCATCGCAAGCAGATGAATTATTTCATCACGCGGTTGCGGTATTCACCTGTGCGGGTATCGATCTCGATTTTGTCGCCCTGGTTCACAAACAAAGGCACTGGAATTTCAAAACCGGAAGCGATTTTTGCTGGTTTCATGACTTTACCTGAAGTATCGCCTTTGACTGCAGGCTCGGTATAAGTGATCTCACGCACCACAGTGGTTGGCAGTTCGATAGAAATCGCTTTGCCTTCGTAGAAACGCACTTCACAGGGCATGCCGTCTTCGAGGTATGGCAGCGCGTCTTCCATAAATTCTGCATCCACATCGTATTGGTTGTATTCAGCATCCATAAATACGTAGGTAGGATCAGCAAAGTAAGAGTAAGTCACTTCTTTCTTTTCGAGCACGATCACATCAAACTTGTCCTGTGCGTTGTAGACGTTTTCGCTAGGCGCTTCAGTCAACAAGTTTTTCATTTTCATTTTCACCACAGCCGCGTTACGGCCGGATTTGTTGTATTCAGTCTTTACAACCACCATCGGGTCGTTGCCAATCATCACTACGTTGCCAACGCGGAGTTCTTGAGCGATTTTCATAATAAGCCTTAATTTGTATGCGGGATTTTAAAACGCCGGATTATACCCGATATGCGTGACATTTCTCAAGAAAACAAGGGATTAAGTGACCACGATTGCAAATTGCTGTGTTGCGCGGGACCCGTGCGCAAGCCGTATCTCATCGACTGCCTTGCTTGCTGCGTTGTTAGCGCCTTGCGCTTTATGCTCATCGCTCATTTAACACCGGATTTTGTCAATAAAACGCACCAAGTTTGTGGCGAGATCTGGCTGCTGCGATTGTTGCGCCTTAAACGCTTGCGCATGGCTGGCAAGCGCGGGTAATGCAGTGACCAGCGATTGCCACAAGTCAGGACGCCAGTACCCGCGTGCCCAGGCCAGCATGGTTTCACGCACGGTTTCGGCAACCGAGGCTTCGGCTTGTGCCAGATAGTGATCGAGAAAGGCATTGAGTTTAACCAGATGCGTTTCTTCGCTTTGCTGATACGGCAACCAAACCATGGGTTTGCCCGCCCACAATGCCCGTATCCAGCTATCCTCCCCGCGGACAAAATTCACATCGCACAGGTAAAGCAGGCGGTCGTAATCCGCTTGCGATAAAAACGGAATAACGAGAAACGTACACTGCTGGCGCTGGATCTGCTCACCCACCCGCAACGGGCTGCTGCCTAGCACCTCTGCCAGCATGGGCGCGACTGTTTCTGGCACCAGCACAAACACCGGCTGGAGAGACTGCGCAAGTGACGCCACCAATGCGGCCAGCGGGGCATGCGCGTAGCAAAACAAGGAGAGCGTCAGTGTATGAGAGGATGCGGCTATCGGCGAAGCAAATTCAAAGCTTGACCACTGCGCCGTCGCCTGCCATGCGGGCAAGCTGGCCTCACGCAGCAGGCCACCGGTCTGCGGCGTAAACCCGGGGTAAAAGAAATAACGGATCAAACCATTGGCTTGTGGTGAGGGTTGTGCATGAAACCCCTCTACCCAGGATTCTGCAGATAAGTAATCGACATTGATCCAAGTGGCAGCGCCTTGCAACATGGCTTGCTGATAAGGCTCAGGCAAACCACAGCCAAAGGTTTCAATGACGATATCGGCTGGTGAAAAATCTGCGTCTGCAGTCCAGTGCTGTAACTCAATGCGGGCATGCCCAGCACCCGCAAAACGTTCGGCCAACGCAAGATTATCTACCCACAGGCGCAGTGCAATATCGTACTCATCGGCTAATTGCCTGGCTAGGCGCCAGCACACGCCAATATCGCCAAAGTTATCCACCACTTTGCAAAAAATATCCCAGCGGACGCCAGACACAGCTTTGGGAAGTGACGCAACAGGGCGTATATGAGTCGCACACATAAGAGGAATAAAACGGGGGAATGCCGCTGAAACTCAGGAAGCGCTAGTCTACCCGATCTTGCCTGTGGTCGGCAGCCTGGCGCGTTTATGCCGCTGAGGCGGTGGTCATTTCAGCGGTTTCCAGCCAGGTCAATTGCAACAGCTTGGCATCGGTCGACGCGCGATGGGGCTCCAGGGCCATTTGCTCACGCAGGCGCTGCTTGGTCTCGTGCCAGACGGCTTTCTGGTCAAGCGTGAGCGTCAGGCTCAAATCTTCAAGCTTGAAGTTGGGGCTCAAGCCGGCGGCCTCATACAAGCCGTGTAACCAGACAAAGTCTTGATACCAGCCATCGGTATACACCGTTTTGCCATTGAGCATATGATTCAAATGCAAGGCAATCTCGCGTGCCGTCGCGCCATAAGTTTCCAGCGACTGACGAGATTGATGGTGTAGTTTTTCCGCTTCATCATCCCAGTGCAGCCAGTCCACATGCGGCTGTACTTGCGCACTCCAGGTCTGCCCGCTTTTATCCACATAGCCAATTTCGACCGGATAACTGCCAGCGCCAAAGCCAGAGGCTTCAATGTCGATGATGATAGGTGGATTCATGGCAACTCTCTGCATTGTTTTTCTAATTAAGTCATCGTCAAAAAGACGGACTTCTTTAATGAAACAGAATTATACGCACGAATATGACGTGCAAATGAATTAAAAGCATTTGTTTTCAACCGCTTATTGACATTCAGCCGCATAAACGCGGCCGAATGTCCTACCCCTGATTCATCCAACACCAGGGGATGCAACTCAAGCGATCAATAAGGGGGCAATAAAAGCAAAGAAGCTGCCGACCAAAAAGATGACCACAGAAATCCCGTAAATCCACAGACTTTGCCGCCGGGTTTGCTGGCATAGCTTGGCTAACTGTGGATCCACCGGGCAAGGCAAATTGCGCGCACGCCACTGCATGATGCCGGCCAGCAGCAACATGCTACCGGCCAGGCCAAACACCAGCGGCTTATGCTCGCTGATCCAGATCAGTTGCGGAAAATGGCTGATCAGGCTGGTCAGGGTTGCCACCGAGCCGATCGCCACCAGCGTGGCTGGCAAGGCACAGCAAATCAGCGTCGAGCCACTGGTGAATAGCGACAACAGATTCAAGCGCTTGCTCGCTTGCAAATGATTGATTTCAGCGGCCATCATTTGCTACCTGCCTGGTGATCCGCCTTGACCACTTCGGCCTGAATCGCTTCAACAGTCTGGTTCACCCGGGCCAGCTTGGCCACCGTATAGCCAGCATCTTCAATCACTTTGCTAAAGGCCGCATCGGAGACCTCTTGGCCATCTTTGAGTTGTAAGGCAACCACCCGGCTTTTCAGGTCAACAAATGCGGCCTGTTTCTGTGGCAAGGCATTGAGTTTTTTCTCGATGCCTTTGGCACAAAACGCGCAGACCATGCCGTTGACTTCGGCCTTGATCGTGGTCACGGCAAAAGCCGCAGGGGTCATTGCAGACAGCATTAATGTGATCAGTAATTTTTTCATGATTCAGATTCCTTTTATTCAATATTCAATCAGGGTTAAAACACAAACATGGCATTCAGGCGCGGCGCAAAGCCCTCGCCTTGCCAGGGGTTGGTCACCCCAAACTCAAGAAAGTAGTTTTTGTTGATGAGCCTTAGTGCAGGCGTCACCTGCACGGACGGATCGTTGTTGCGCATGGTTTTAACCTCCATCACAAACCATGGCTGCGTCTCGTTAAAGCCGGTTTCATAAAATGAAAACCCGGCTTGCACGGCGGCGGTGTCATAGTTCATGTGAGGGGCGCGGATCATGCGCGCCTTGGCGAGAAAATACAGCCGGGTAGACTCCACATCAAATTGCAGGCTGGGCGTATAGGCAAAGCCATCATAGTGACCGCTTGCCTCGCCGACGCTGCCGTTAAACCAGACATTGGCCTGGGCAGACGGCAGGTTCCAGCGTTTGATGATGCCGGTGTAATTGATCCCGGAAATGGTGGTGGCTTGCTCGCCTTTCCCCGACATGCGCATTTGCTCGACGCCAATGGCATGCCCAAAGGTGGGCGAGTAATTCAACATCCATTCCTGGTTGTAGCGACCGATCTCGGTCATGAGCATGGCGCTGTCCTCAAACCCCATCAGCGCCGCCGCGTGGGCGGTCAAACTAATCTGGCTGAGCAAGAAGGCGCCACAGGCAACATAACGTTGCTTAAACATATAGCCTCCATATTCAAAATGCAAAAACGCATTGTGCAAAAACGCTAGGTACGGACGGATTTGTCCTGGGCGTTAAGCGAATATGGGTGGCTTGATCGCGGGAGGGTAAGTTTGTGAGTGCACAGGATCTGCCTCAAACAAGGGGGCAGCATGAGACTGTGCGAAGAAGACAACCGCTGGAAAAGCTTGTAGATCGGCCACACCGGTGCTGACCATGCAAAAACCGCAGACACTGCACTGATGACCGGGCGCGACTTCACTATCCCCTTCAGGCATGGCATGTTCATGCGCGTCTGCCATATGGTGGCAAGGCATGGCCTCGGCCTGCGATTGCACTTGAGCAGAGCGGTCATGCGAAGACACAGCATGTGCGGCCAGATTGAAGGCCTGGTCAGCCAAGGTCATCTGCAATGACATGACGTTGGCAGCCATGACAAAGCATGGCAACCAGCAAATCAGGAACAAGCAGAGACGTTTACGCATGTCTTTAGGATAAGGCCTGGCGATGATTAGTTCAAGTCTTTGTCGATACTTTTACATGACGCTGCCAGCAGCGGGAGCGGCGCGATGCTTCCATCAGGCATAACGGATATCAATAATTTCATACTCGGTGTCGGCCCCTGGCGTTACGACATGCACGGTATCGCCCAGATTTTTGCCCAGCAGCGCTCTCGCCATCGGCGATACCCACGAAATATAGCCTTGTGAAGGATCCAGTTCATCCTGGCCGACGATGCGTATGGTTTTCTCGCTGTCATCACCAAGGTTAAACAAGGTCACCCAGGCGCCAAAAAACACTTTTTCAGTATTGGTTTGCGTATGGCTGTAAACAATCTCGGCGGCTTCCATGCGTTTGGTTAAAAAGCGGATACGCGAATCAATCTGCCGCAAGCGTCGTTTGCCGTAGATGTAATCCCCATTTTCGCTGCGGTCACCGTTGCCTGCCGCCCAGCTCACCACGCGGACCACCTCTGGCCGGTCGACTTTAATCAGGTATTGAAACTCTTTCTCCAGGGCGGCATAGCCCTCGGGCGTAATATAGTTTTTTTGTTCAGCCATTCAATTCCAAATCCATTCTTTGTGCCCCGCACACTGACTTTAGAGGCAAGCCCATGCTCGCCGAGCATATCATACAACATCATGCGTCTAGTACCCGCCAAGCAGTCACTCGCCTGTTGCATCCTCGCTTTGTGAAACATTTGTGAAAGTTTGATGAAAACGCTTTAGTTCAGGCCTTGTTTTACGTAAATAGGTTGAGCGTTGCAATCTGCACGCCCACGCCAGCCTGATGACTGGCCGTTGTTCAAGTTTGTCCCTGAGGAATTGCATGAAAAAGTCTCTCGCCCATCTCAATGTCGGCACCCGTTTGTTTTTAAGTTATGGATTGCTGATTTTATTTACCACCTTTATTTTTGTGATTGCCTGGCGCGGGTTTAATCATATCCACCAGACCTGGCAACAGTTTGAAACCGTACAGCTGACCAAACGAACCCAGATCGAAAGCGCCAGCAAAGGCCTGGGAGATGCGGTACATCACTTTAAAAATTACATCCTCAGAGGCGGCCGCGAAGCCCGCAAATTTGAACAAGGCCTCACCGATATTGAACAAGCCATGCAAGCCTATGCCGCGACCGGCGCGCTCAATGCCCAGGAAAAAGAGATTTTAGGCAATATCACCCTTGCCCTGACCACTTATCGTGACGCCATGAAACGCTGCGAAGCGCTCAAAAACGAAGGCATGGGCGTGACTGAGATTGATGCGACAGTCAAAGGCGCAGACAAGCCATTAAATCATTCCCTCAGGCTATTGATGGATATGAATACTGCAGGCGTGTCGGATGCTTCTGCGCAATTTGCATCCACCATTGCCAGCGCGAACAAACAGATCGAAATCGCATTACTGGTGGCGATAGTCATGGCCATGCTCATCGCCTGGAAAATGACCCACTCCATCACCAGACCGCTCGATCAGGCACTGAGCATGTCGCAGCATATCGCCAATGGTCAGTTTATTGCTCAGGCAGCGGCACAAGGGAGCGACGAAACTGCCCGACTGTTAAACGAAATGCAGCGCATGCAAGCCAATATTCAGAACATCGTGCAATCCCTGAATGAAATGTCCAGCCAGCACCGGGCCGGCATGATTGATTACCGCATAGACAGCAGCCAATTTGCAGGCGCCTACCAGCAACTGACTTCAGGCATTAACCAGATGGTCGAGGAGCATATTGAGGCACAGAGCCAGTCTTTGCAGGTGGTCACAGCCTTTGGCGAAGGGGATTTCAACCAGCCACTGACCACTTTTCCCGGTCAACGCAGCTACATCAACCAGAGCATTGAGCAGGTACGCCTGAACTTCAAGCGCCTGATGGAAGATGTGCATACGCTGTCAGCCGCCGCGGAACAGGGCCAGCTCTCCACACGCGTGGATGAATCACGTCATCAGGGTGAATTCAGGCAGATTGTGGCCGGCTTTAACCAGACGCTGGATGCCGTGGTCACGCCCTTGCAGACCACGGCGCATTATCTGGATCAAATGGCGGCAGGCAATATTCCGACCCGGATTGACACCCAGTTTGCCGGTGACTTTAACCTGATGCAAACCAGCCTGCAGCACTGCGCACAGGCGATTCACCAGCTGATCAGCGATGTTCATCACCTGGCCTCGGACGCACAACAGGGCAAACTGGATACACGGGTAGACGTAGAAGCACACGCCGGGGATTTCCGTCAGATTATCCAGGGCATCAACCAGACCCTGGACGCGGTGGTCTCGCCACTGCATGTGGCGGCAGACTGTGTTAAACGCATTGCGGCAGGAGATCTGCCCGCCCCTATCCATAACCAGTACCATGGCGACTTCAAGGTGCTGATCAACAATCTGAACACCTGCATCCTGTCCGTGAAACGACTGGTAGCCGATACGCGCCAGATTGCCGATGAAGCCCAGCAAGGCCAACTGTATAGCCTGGTGGATGTGACGGCGCATGCTGGCGATTTCAGGCTGGCCTTGCAAGGCTCACAAGAGATTCTGCAACGCATGGTGGCGCCGATAGAAACCGTCAAGCAAGCGGCTGAAACCATACAGGTGGCTGCCGCGGAAATTGAAAAAGGTAATAACGACCTGTCACGCCGTACCGAGACGCAAGCCAATGCCCTGCAAGAAACATCAGCCAGTCTGGAAACCCTGACCAGCCATATCAAGCAAACGGCCGACCATGCACGTCAGGCCCGCCAGCAGGCCAGTCAGGCCAACCAGATGGCCTTGCAAGGCGGCGATGCCTTTAAAGCACTGTCGACCACCATGCAAGGCATCAATGAGACCTCGGACCAGATCGCCCAAATCACCAGCGTGATTGACAGCATTGCCTTCCAGACCAACATCCTGGCGCTGAATGCAGCGGTAGAAGCTGCGCGTGCCGGTGAAGCTGGCCGTGGCTTTGCCGTGGTGGCAGGCGAAGTGCGCAACCTGGCCACCCGCTCGGCCGCTTCAGCCAAAGAGATCAAGGAATTGATTGCCGCCTCGGTCAGCCAAACCAATATCAGTGCCAAACAAGTGGGGCAAGCCGGTCGCACCATGCAGGACATTGTGCTGGCCGTGCAACAGGTGTCCAGTAGCATAGGCGCTATCTCCGAAGCAGCCGGTCAGCAAAGTGACGGCATGCAGCAGATTTATGCCTCGATGACCGCCATCGACGAGACCACGCAGCAAAATGCCGCCTTGGTAGAAGAAGCTGCCGCGGCCGCAGAAAGCATGCTGGAACAGGTGCACACCCTGGTGGCCTCCGTCAATCAGTTCAAACTGGAGGCAACACCAGAAGAAACACTCGCCCTGCCACAACAGACGTGGCGCTTAAGTGCCTGAAGCTTGCCTAACCCCAGGCATAAAAAAATGCGCCCGGCCTGGGCGCATTTTTTGTGCTTCACGGTTAATTGTAATCGTCATTCACCTTTAACACGTTATAAACGTAGTAGCTGGTCTCACCAAAGCAGCTTGACGGTACGCCCTTATGCTCTTCATATTGCAACCGGACGCGATCACCCGACAAAGCATTGATTTTGGCAATCACACCCGGATCGCGCACCGTGAAGTAAAACTTCTCAGCCTGTGTGCCAGGCACCGTGACCAGCACCAGCTCGCCCTCCCAGGTTTTGCACAACCAGCCTTTATTCGAGAGTTTTTGCACATAGCCGACACGGTCGCCCGATGAATACACCCAACTCAAACTGGCCCAGGTATACATTGCAAATAAGGCCAAAGGCAACAGTAACCATAGTAGCCACTTCAATACACGCATGTTTAAAATCCTGCTCTTCCGTTAATGATGAATTGTATGGCTGAATCATAAGGGATGAATCATTGTTTCAGCCATCTTTATTGTAATCCCGAATGCAAGTCTTGCGGCCGCCAGACCACTGATTTAAGCCGGTGCTTTCAGGGCAATCGCACGCACTTCAAATCGGTGCTGATCCAGCACCTGCCCATGCTTGTCGCGCAGGCTCAACTCATGAGGCCCCGGCGCTGGCAAAGGCACCGTCAACGCCGATAACCGGCATTGGTTAATCAATTGCTGATCCAGATACAGACAGCCCTGCCCGCTCAACGCGGCTTGCACCAGCAAGGCCTGCTTACGGTCAGGAATATCCGGGTCTGGGGCAATGACGGCGCCAGCCGGTGGCGCAATCAGCTGAGGTCGTACTGGCGCCAGATGGATTGTGGCAGCGGCAGGTAACGCAGCATTAGCCACGACCCATTCCTGCCGCGGTGCCTCTATGGCTGGCACATAATGCACGGTTTGCGCCACGACACCGGCTGGCGGCACCGGCGGCGTAGACGCGCTGTCCCGGTGCAGATATTCCATGATGTCACGCCACACCGGCGCTGCGCCTGTCACGCCTGACACATCCCACATTGGCTCGCCAGAAAAGTTACCGACCCAAACCCCTACCGTATAGCGCTGGCTGTAGCCGATCGCCCAGTTGTCTCGCATGCCTTTGCTGGTGCCGGTTTTCACCGCCGCCCATCCCCGCGTCGATAATGGGCTGGACAAGCCAAAAGTCATACTGCGCGCCACCGGGTCAGACAAAATATCACCGATGATAAAGCTGGTTTGCGGAGTCAATATCTGGCGTGATGGCAACAAAGGCTTGGTGCCTGTGTGAAAGCTGACTGGCTGCCACTGGCCCCCATTGGCCAGTGCCCGGTAAGCATTGGTGAGCTGGAGCAAGCTGGTTTCGGCACCACCCAGAGCAAGGCCAAAACCGTAAAAATCGGCGTCCTGCTTCAAATCCTGCAAGCCCAGCTGTTGCAGGGCGTGTAAAAAGCGGTCCACACCCACCAGCGTTAACGCGCGCACGGCAGGTACATTTAACGATGAGGCGAGCGCCGTGCGCACACTGACCGCGCCATGAAAATGGCGGTCATAGTCTTGCGGAATATACAAGCCGCTGGGCGTGGTCAGTGCCAGTGGCGAGTCATCCAGCACTGAGTCGGCTTGCAACCAGCCCTGATCTATCGCCAGTGCATACAAAAAAGGCTTGAGCGTAGACCCTGGCTGCCGCAACGCGGCCACGCCATCCACCGCTGCAGCCCCGGATAAATCGCCGCTGGAGCCAACATAGGCCAGTACCTCGCCACTGGTATTGTCAAGCACCAGCACCGCGCCGTCGGTCACATGCTGGCTGGCCAGTTGAGCCAGATGGGTTTGCAATGTTTGCCGGGCAAAACGTTGCACACTGGCATCCAAGCTGCTGCGGTCACGCTGTCCGGCCTGTGTGAGCAACCGCCTGGCCACATGAGGCGCATCATCCTGCCCGGCCATGGGGAAAGGCCGTTTCGGCAACAAGGCGGCGCGTATCCACAAGCGCTCGCAGTCTTTGCGTGCATCCTGCGTGTGCGTATGCGCCAGCACATCGCAAGCGCGCCCGGCCAGACGCGAAGCACTGGCGGCTGGCGCCCGCACCAGTGCTGCCAGCAAGGCCGCATCCAGACGATCCAGTGCCGCCGGGCCTTTGGCCAGCAAGCCACGCGCGGCCGCATCGATGCCCACCAGTTCGCCACGAAACGTCACCCGATTTAAATACGCCTCCAGAATCTGGTTTTTCTGCCAATCATGATCAATGGCCAGTGCCAGGCGAATTTGTGCCAGCTTGAAGCGCCATGGTGAGGTGTTTGAAAAGCCGGGCTGGGTGTCTTGCAGCCATAACTTGGCTAACTGCATGGTCAATGTACTCCCGCCGCGGCGATGCGGGCGATGCAGGTTATCCCAGATGGCAGACAACAGAGCCCACGGATCCACCCCCGCATGCTGATAAAAGCGCTTGTCCTCGGCCACCAGCATGGCCTGCTGCAAGCGTGGGGAAATCTGTGCCAGCAGCACCCAGTCCAGCCTGCGGTAATCATGATTCAGGCGCAAGCGTTGCAGCGGTGCGCCATGTCGATCCAGCAGCCAGGCCTCTGAACTCTGGCTGTGTTGCTTAAACTGGCCGAAGTCTGGCACCTTCACTGTCGCCACCCACAGGATCAGCAGGCAGATTCCGGCCAGCAGGGCCAGCACTACGCAAAGCCACGGACGACTGCGCAGACTGAACCACAATGGCAGGAGGAAACGTCGCATCAATCTCACTGTACCTGCATGGCAGGCACCGGCAGCTCGGCAAACACTTCTGGCGCATACATAGCCTCCACCCGGCTGCCAGGCAGGCTGAACTGGCCGGGCTGATTGAGTCTGACCGTATACTCGACCGTGAATTTACCCTTGGGCACGTAGGCATAATAAGCCCTGAAACCATCCAGTGCGCGCTCTTCATAGGCCGGGCGTTGCCAGCCCAGGCGTTGCTCGTGTTGCGTCAGTTGCTGGCTGTCTCCGCCCAGGCCACTGCCGAGGATGGTCGCGCCACTGGGCACCGGGTCATTGATGACCACCCAGGTCATATCGGCTTGCGCCTCAACTGTGAGGCGGACGCGGTAGACATCGCCACGTTGCCAGCGGCCAGCCGTTTTTTGCGACACCGGCATGACCTCACGTTGCAAGCGATAGCCGGCAAACAGCGGGGCTTGCAACGGTAAAGCCGCTTTGGCGGTGACAAATGCCCAAGGCTTGCCTTCACCCTGTTGCTGGATTTGCAGCGGAGCTGCCGCCTGCGGCCAGGCATACTGCGTCAGCAATCCCCCCGCTTCGGCCCAAGGCGCTGGCTGGGTGGTAGCATTGACTGCTTTAGCAGGCTTGGCAACGGCGGCGCGTGACCACGGCAAATGCTGGCTTTGCCCCGCCAGGCTAAGCTCGACCTGGCCAGTCACCGCAGTCTGTTCATGGGCTTTCTGGAAATGCCGCAACGCCAGCACGCCCCAGGCATTGGCCAGGGTGGTCCGCCAATGGCCGGCCTGTTGTCGCGACAACAAGCCACGTGCGAGACGGCCCGCATCCTCGGCAGGCAATTGCGGGTCTGCCGCCAGCAAGTCCAGCGTACGCGCCGCATTCACGTCGGGCGACACCATCAACCACCACAAGTCATCCTGTTTCTCGGTCGAAAACGTGAACTGGGTGCCTGAAACCATCCAGCGCGATTGCAGCACCTGCATGGCCTGGGCGCGCTTTTGCTCAGCCTCTGGCAGCGTTGGCATGCGTTTAAGAATCGATAACCAGTCAATCACGCCTGAGGTCGGCCACAGCTCGGGACGAATCTCCAGCGCGTCCAGCATTTCTGGTCTGGCATGGTCATAGCGTGCCAGGGCATCAATCGCCGCCAGCTTGCGCAACACGACATCTGCCGTTTGAATGCTGCCATAGCGGTGAATGCGGCCAGCGACAAAATCTTCCAGCCCTTTGAGCATGCGCTCACGCGCGGTGTCCGGGATGTCATAGCCTGCAGCATCGGCAATTTGCAATAAATAACTGGTGAGGCTGTCATCGCCTTGCAACCAATCCATAGGGAAATAACGCGCCAGGCCATCGCCATCGAGGTGCTGCCCCAGACTGAGCATCACGCTATTCCAGCGGGCCTGATCCTCCAGCGTCACCGCCACCGAGGCGCGCTGTTCCAAACAGATATAGGGATAGCGCTGCATCCATTCGCGCACGCTAGACAGGCTACCAACCAGCGAGCGGTTAAGCCGCACGTCTATACCACCCCGGCCCGGTACCGCCTGCGCTGGCGCTTGTACCGTCATCTGCCAGGGCTGACCGGCTTGCAACTGCTGTATGGTCTGCTGGTAGACACGGACCGGATAAGCCGCACCGACCTGCTGGTGCACTTTTAAACGGTCTTTAATTTGCAAACGAGTTGGGGGTTGCGCGGTAGACTCCCCGACCACCGCCGCATCTATTTGCCAATCCAGGCCGGTCACGTTGTAAGGCACGCGTAGCGGGAACGCCAGGGTTGCGGCTTGGCCAGCGGCCAGCTTGACGCGCTGTGGTTTAAGCGCGGTCTCCACGCCCAGCGGGGTGGCGGTCACTTGCGTGGTGAGGGGTCGCTGGCTGGCATTGCGCACGGTCACCATGGCCTGCAGCTGATCCCCCTCGCGCACAAACGGCGGCAATCCAGAAAACAGCATCAGGTCTTGCGTGGTGCGGATCAGCGCACTGCCCGAGCCAAAACGGGATGCACCGGCATGGGCAATCGCAGCAATGCGGAAACTGGTCAAGGCATCATTGAGCGGGATACTGACACTGGCCTGGCCATGTTTATCCAGCTTGATCACGGGCTTCCACAGCAGCAAGGTGTCAAACAGCTCACGCGCGTTAGCGCCTTGTCCGCCACCGCCGCCGGGGGCGACGGCTTTTTTACCAAAGTGGCGTTTACCAATCACTTGCGACTGTGCCGTTGAGGTATATACCTCTATCGGCCGGCGCTGCATCATGGCCTCCAGCAACTGCCAGGAATCAGGCTTGGCCAGTTGCAGCAAGCCTTCATCCACCGCAGCCAGCGCCACCTCGGCATTCGAGAGCGGCTTGCCTGCCGGGTCTGTCACCGTCAGCTTGACCCTGGCCTGTTCACGCACTCGGTAAACCGTGCGTTCAGGGTCCACCTTGACCTTGAGGGCATAGCCTTGCCAGCCCACCTTGATTTGCGTCATGCCCAGCTTGAAGGCCGGCTTGCTTAAATCCACCAGGGCCGTTGGCCGCGTATCCACTTCAACCGGCAAATGATCGACCAGGCCTAAAAACTGGCCCACCTGATAGACCATGCGCTTGAGCCAGGCAAAGCGTCCAGGCGCTTGCGGATCGACACGGCCACGCACCACCATCACCGACACATAGGCATTAGGCCCATACTCGGCAGCGATCGGCACCTTGACGATGGGCGACTGCATGCTGATTTTGCTGACATACGAGGCCAGTACGCCTTCGCGCTCCACCGTCACCAGCGCCGTCGCTTCGCGGAAAGGCATGCGTACTTCAAATTGCGCCGTTTCGCCCGGGGCATACTCGCGCTTGTCAGCCAAAATATCAATGCGGTCGCTGGCGCCTGCGCTATACCAGCCGTCTTCATCAGCCACATACACTTCCTGGCTGGCGATGGCAGGCTGTTTTTTGCTGTCTTTAGTGGTTGCCACCAGAATCAGTTCGCCACTGGCCGGAGCCGCCCCCTTGCAACTGAGCAAACCCTGGCCATCGGTTTGCCCGTTGCACACCGCCCCCACATGCTTCACCTCAGCAGTTTGTTCATAGGCATAAAACCCGCCCAGCAACCGTTTGCGGTAAGCATAGGTATGCCGCTGGTAGGCCTCGACGGCTACCGGTTGCCGCACCAGCGGTTTACCTGCGCTATCCAGTGCCAGCACCTTGAACGCCAGACTCTGCTGCGTCGCAAAATAGCTATCCATTTTAATGCCGAGATTTACGGCCGAGGGCAGCAGTAGCGCTTGTGTAGCTGCCGTCAATATCTGGCCGTTGGGGTCGGCATATTCCATCTCCACCTGCAAGGCATGGGGGGTACGTACACCCGGCAAACGGTCAAACGTGACACGCGCACCGCCACTGCCATCCAGCGTCACCGCCTGCGTGCGGGGCGGGTAGCGCTTGTCACTATCAGCAGATGCTGGATCCGAGGATTGCCCATCACTCCAGCCTTCTTCCGGGTCATAAGAAAAAGGTTGTATGGCGTGCAGCCCTTCCTGTGGCCGCTCACCGCCAAAACGAAACGCCTCATACTGCGCAAACTGCATGGTATAAGGCTCTAGCCGACTGCGAAACTTGACCGGCAAGCCAGCCGCAGGCCCGCCCGCCAGATAGTTGAGTTGCACATCCACCTGTAATTGACGCTGGTTGACCACCGGTGCGGCGGGCGGTTTGAGGCTGGCATGCATTAAGGGCACGCGGTATTGCTCAACCCGGAAATGCCCCATCGTTACCTCCATGCCCTCCACCATCATGGTCACCACATAGTTGCCCAGCTTGGCTTCTTTGGGAATCACCCAGCTAGACGTACCGGCCGCATTGGCCCAGCGCACCGCGCGCGTCTCGCTTTCACCGCTGCCCTGATGCGTCAAGGTGATCTCATCCGGCAACCGCTCGGGCAGGCGCAGTCCTTTGCCGGTGTGCAAGCGCACAAAGTGCTTCATGGAGACGGTTTCGCCGGCGCGGAACAAGGGGCGGTCAAATACCGTATGTGCCAGTACCGGGCCCGCGCTCTCGCCGCCGCCCAGGTTGAATTGCCAGGGGCTGAGGCCATCGTCCCACTGTGAAAACATAAACGACAAATCATCGTCTTTGCGTGCCGTGACCAGATGACCATAACAACTTTTGCGGTAGCTGTCTTCAAGGGCCTGTGCAATATTCGCGCGGCCCTGGCGGTCAGTTTTGCCTTGCCAGAGCAAGACGCCATCGCAGGTGGACACCCTGACTTCGGCCCCCGAGACCGGTTTGGCATTATCCAGCCGCGTCACCCATACCAGCGAGGACTCATGGCCTTTTTTATAATGCACGGCCAGGTTGGTGACCAGCGCGCTAGATGAGACAAAATAAGGTTTTTGCTCGCCATGCAACGCCGCCCCCAGGCGGTCACTGGCAAATTCGACCACATAGAATCCAGGCTTTTGCAGCGGGATGCCCATCACCTCAAACGTTTTCTGCCCTTGCCTGCGCGGCAGGCGGATCTCACTGGAAGCTACGTCCTTGTTGCCTATTAGCAGGGGGATTTCTCCCTCGCGCGGGTAACGGTCATGCGTTTTCAAAAAGGCGTCAGACTCCCCACTGCCATAAGGATGCTGGGTGACTTTAAAATACCAGGCCGCCAGTTCAGCATCATTCTCAGGTTGCAAGCGGCCCACACGGCCAGATTGCTCGGCATTGGCGCCGGGGGTGATGCGCGCGCCTTGCAAGGTGACCTCGACATTACGCACCGTCACCGGCAAGGCAGGTTGCGCATACCGCTCCAAAATGCCAAATTTTGCCGGGAACTTGATCAGGGGCGGATCGACATCCATTGTCATCGCCAACGGGAAAGCGCGCGCATTGACCGGCACGCGCCCGGCATCATCTTTAAAGTCACCTGGCAATTGCAGCACCACCCGGCTATTCGCGGTAAACGGGCCCTTGAACTGCACAGCTTCCAGGGTCTCGCCCTGTGCATAGTCTGCAATCACCGGCTTTTGCGTGCTGCCATCCGGCAGCTTGAGGCGAATCGCTTCAGCCTGGCGACGACTGACGGGCGCATTAAATTGCACCTGTATTGGCAACACCGGAATACAGTCCGCCTTGGCATTGGTGCGCGTGCAGCTGGCATTCACTTTAAACGCATCGCGCACTTTAAACCTCAGCACTTGCGGCTTGTTGGCAACCACACCACTGACGGAGGTGATGCCTGCGTCCCAATGCAAACTCACCTCACTGCCCGCAGGCAACGGGCGGCTGCACTGTGCCACCACAATATTCGCCTGCTGCATACGGCGGTCTTTGACTGAGAGCAGACCCTGCTGCGCATTTTTAAACAACACCAAAAACAACTGGCTGGCACGGTCTTTTTGCTCGCGCAGGATCTGCTCGCGTGCCTGGCCCGTGATCAACTTGAGCGGAAACAGCTCACCCACCCCTTGTATGCTGCAAGCCGCATGCTGCTTGACGCTGTCTTCATTGACAGGGGCATCCAGCCCCAGCAAAAACACCTGCGACTCATCGATATATTCAATGCCCTCTTCTGGCAGCGAGGTGATGATGGCCGGCCCCTCGGTAGAAAAACTGAAAGATTGCGACGAAACCGGTATGCCCGCGACGCTTTGCAAACCTTTTTTAACAGAGAAGCGGCATTGCAAACCGGCCGGTAAATCGGCCTCAAAGTCATACACCCACTGCCTGTCATCCAGCCAATGCCCCTGCCCTTTGGCATCGCATTGAATGTCAAACGGTGCAGGCAGACGCGGATCGCCAAAAGCCACCATGGGCAGCGAAAACCTGGCGCTGACTTGTCTGACCGCCTTCACCTCGCCTTGCGGTGCAAAGGTCACGCGCGCTTCGGTGTCAGCCTCGGCCGCCCATACATGTTCGGCCAGCAACCCTAGCCACAGCACACAACAGGCAGCCAGCCAACTTGCAGTCATCCAGCCGCTGGCAAGGCGCTCAGAAAACCGCGCCGGTTGTGCGCGCACAGCGTGTGTCAAAAAACGGGCCAGCATAGCGTGATCCTTAATATGGCAAAAACGCGGACGAAAGGGCAGCTCTCATCATTCAAATTGCCAAGCCAGACTAAGCGCGATTAAAAAATGGCGCGATTAAAAAATTCAGTCGCCGCATATCGTTGATACGGGAGGAAAACTTTTTTATGCGCAACGCAATCTCGCGACGCAAGTTGATTGATTAGAGGTGCCCGAAAGGGACATTATCTTATAAAATGACCTGTTGGTTAATGACACTTTGCTGAACATGCCTAGCGCTTCTCTCCCTCCTTCACCCACGCCAGCGGCGACCATCCTCTGCGCCTCCGCGCGTCTGGCGCAAGGTATCCGGCAATGGTTATCGTCCAGCTACCCGCAGCAAGGGCTGTTGCAATGGCAGGCACCGCAGGTGTTTCCGCTGCAAGACTGGCTGCACCAGCTCACTGAGCAAGCCATTTTATGTGGCCGCATTGCCGTGGCGGATGCCCCGGCGGGCATGCTCTCCTCCACGCAAGAGGCGCTGCTGTGGGAGCAAGCGATTCAGCATTGTCTGCGCCAGCATGACCACCTCGATTTATTGAACACTAACGGCCTCGCCAGCGCGGCGATGGAGGCGAACCGCTACCTGATTGAGTGGAATATCAGCCTGGATATGGACGCAGCCAGTGAGGAGACCCGCCAGTTCATGCAGTGGCGCCAGCAATTTCAGATGCTGTGCAAGCAAAGTGGCTATCTTGAGGGCGTGCGTTACCAAGCCTGGCAATTGGCACAACTGCAACAGGGCTTGCTACCGTTGCCCGAGCGCATTGCCCTGGCCGGGTTTGACCGCATCAATCCGCATTTGCAGCGTCTGATCGACCGTTTGCAAGCCGCAGGTGTGACCGTAGAGCCCTTTGAACATCGCATCACCGCGCAGCAGGTGCAGCGCATGGCCTTTGCTGAGAGCCTGGACGAAATGCGCGCTGCCGTGCATTGGGCCAAGCAGACACTCAGCACCCACAAACAGGCCAGGCTGGCCATCGTGGTGCCAGACCTGGAAGCTGTGCGCGACACACTGGCCAATCTGCTGGATGACACCTTTCATCCTGAGGCCTTGCATCCTGCGCATGCCGAAATCCTCCGCTGTTATGAGTTTTCGCTGGGCACGCCGTTAACGCGCTGGCCGCTGGTGAATACCGCCTTAACCCTGTTGCGGCTGGCTTTTCAACACACGCCGCTGGCACAAACCGAGCTGTCAGCGCTGCTGGCGGATGTGTATTGGTCACAAGCCCTATTTGAAGCCGATGCGCGCGCCGCGCTGGACGCCGAAATGCGCCGCCAGTTGCCCTTGCAAGTCAAGGCCACGACCTTTGCGCGGTTTATTACCCGCAAGCAGCAAGATGAGCATGCGATTCATAGTCCGGCGCTATTACAAGACCTCAACGCCTTGCTGACCACGGCCAGACAGCTACCTGCCAAACAACTGCCTTCGGCCTGGGCCAAGAGCCTGACGGCACTGCTCACCGCCAGCCATTGGCCAGGCGAGCGCAGCCTTTCCAGCCATGAATACCAGTGCCAGCAATCGTTTTACAAGGTCATGGTGCAACTCGGTGCGCTGGATGCCTGGCTGGGCCCCATCCCGGCCATTACAGCCATCCAGCGGCTGACACAATTATGTCAGGCACAGATTTTTCAACCGCAAACCGTGCGCCAGCCCAACCTCACCGTCATGGGCATGCTGGAAGCCAGTGCCCAGCCGCTGGACGGGGTGTGGGTGATGGGCATGAACGACCATGTGTGGCCCCCGCTGTCGCGCACCAACGCCCTGATCCCGGCCGAGCTGCAACGGCAGGCAGGCACGCCCAATGCCAGCAGTGAGGTGCAAATCGCCTTTGCCAGCCAGATTCACCAGCGCCTGCTGGGCACGGCGCACCGGGTCATTTTTTCTTATGCGCAAAAAGAAGGTGACCGCCTGTTGCGCATGAGCCCGCTGATTCAAGACATTGCCGAAGTCGCTGCCAGTGCCGGGGTCGCCACGCTGGCGGAAACCCTGGCCACCAGCCAGCCCGAGCACTGGCAATGGTTAGACGACCATCAGGCCCCGCCCGTGCAAGAAGGCGAACACGTCAGTGGCGGCACTGGCCTGCTGCGTGCGCAGGCGATTTGCCCGGCGTGGGCGTTTTACCAATACCGGCTTAAAGCCCGCAAACTGGAGACGCCGCATAACGGGCTGGATGTCATGCAGCGCGGCGACCTCATCCACCGCGTGATGGCGGCATTTTGGCAACAACCGCGCGAGGACTGGCAAAGCTGTGCTGAAGAGGAATTGAAAAGTCAGCTGGACGCCCTTGCCGCACAAGTCATGGCCGAATTCAATACCGAGTTTTCGCAGCCATTTACAGAGGTGTTTTGCCAGCTCGAAGCCGAGCGCCTGAGCAAACTCGCCCTGACCTGGCTGCTGCAAGTCGAGCGCGAGCGCATGCAACCGTTTACCGTGTCACTGGTTGAAAAAACCTTTAAGCCGCTGATTGAAGGTATCCAGGTCAAACTGGTGATAGACCGCGTGGATACGCTAGCAGATGGCCGCCTGGTGGTGATTGATTACAAAACTGGCAGCATGCCTGACACCAAAAACTGGGCCAGCGATAAAATCACCGAACCACAACTGCCCATTTATGCGGCCTTTATTTTGCAAGACGCCGAGATTGCGGCGGTCTGCTTTGGCAAGCTGCGGCTCACGGATGGTGGCTTTGCCGGCATCGCCGCCGAAGAAGATATTGTGCCTGGCGTCAAAGCGTTTAATCACGAAAAAAACAAACTGTTTGACCCGGCAGACTTTCCCGACTGGCCGTCGATTCTGCAGCACTGGCGCACGCAAATCACGTTAACTGCGCAATCCCTCAAGGCGGGCGAGGCGGCGGTGCTGTTTGAGGCGGAGCAGGATCTGGATTATTGCGATGTGTTGCCTTTGCTTAGATTGCCAGAGCGGCAATTGCAGTTTGAGCACTTGCAATCTGGCCTCTTGCAATCGGCGCACTTGAAATCAAAAGGTGCCGCATGATGCACTCAGAAACACCATCAACGATGACAGCAGAGACCGTTTTGTCAGAGGCGCTGACACTGGATGCCGCCAACCGTGAACGCGCGCTGGCGCTGGAGTCATTTATTGTCGAGGCCCCGGCGGGCGCGGGCAAAACCGAGTTACTGACCCAGCGTTTTCTCAAGTTGCTGCAAACCGTACAAGCCCCCGAAGAAATTATCGCCATCACCTTTACCAACAAGGCCGCTTCGGAGATGCGCGTACGGATTCTGGATAGCCTGTTGCTGGCGGCCAGTGGCGTGGCACCCGAAGCCGCACACAAGAAAATCACGTTTGCACTGGGCCAGCAAGCCTTGCAGCGCTCGGCCGCGCTCAACTGGCAATTGCTGCAAAGTCCGGCCCGCTTGCGGATTTACACCATAGACTCGTTATGTGCCAACCTGGCACGGCAAATGCCGTTGCTGAGCCGCTTTGGCACGCAACCGGCGGTGACAGAAGATGCGTGGAGTTACTACCGCGAAGCCGCCGGGCTGGCGCTGCAAAGCATGGATGAGCCTGTGCTGGGCGAACCGGTGCGGCGAGTGTTGCGCTATATGGATAATGATCAAACCCGGCTGGAAGCCCTACTCATGTCCATGCTGGCCAAACGCGAACAATGGCTGCATCACAGCCAGACCGGGCACACACTGTCTGGGCAACTGGCACTGGTGCATTTAATTGAAGGTGAGCTGGCGCAGATTCACCAGCATCTGCCCGCCCGTTTGCAACAGGCGCTGATGCCCATTGCGCGCTATGCCGGCAGTCAACTCCCAGACACGCACGCCATCGCTCAGCTACGCGATTGGCAAGTGGCTTTGCAACCTCGCCTGGCTGATTTGCCGAACTGGCGCGCGCTGGCCGAGTTGTTATTGACCGGCACGGGGGGGCTGCGCAAACGGCTGGATAAAAACATGGGACTGCCTGCCACCGACGAAGCCAAGCCTTACAAGGAGGCCTTGACCGAGATTCTGGACGGCCTGGCACAAGATCGCCGCGCAGAACGCAGCCTGGCGCGCATCCGCATGCTGCCAGACCCCAATGCCCGTGACGAGGCGCTGATTGCAGACTTGAGCCAGCTATTGAATATTGCCGCGGCCCAGCTCTGGTTGCACTTTCAGGCGCAAAACGAAGTCGACTTTGTCGAGATCGCCCAGCGCGCCTTGCAAGCGTTGGTAGAAGGCGGCGAAGCAAGCGAGCTGGCCATGCGGCTGGACTACCGCATACAGCATCTGCTGGTCGATGAGTTTCAGGATACCAGCCCGATGCAGATCGACCTGCTCAAGGCGCTGACGCGCGGCTGGCAAGCGGGCGATGGCCGTACCCTGTTTACCGTGGGCGACCCCATGCAGTCGATTTACCGCTTCCGCAAAGCCAATGTCGGCCTGTTTTTGAATGCGGCCGAATTCGGCATCGGTGACATCGCGCTGACCCCGCTCAAACTGTGGCGCAATAACCGCTCGTGCCCGGCCGTGGTCGAATGGATCAACCAGACCTTTAAAGGCATGCTGCCGTCTGAGGATGCCCCGCAGCAAGGCGCGATTGCTTACCGGCCTTTTGTCGCCACGCGCCCGTCTCTGCCTGGTGAGGGGGTGTTTGTGCATCCGCTGATCCAGCCAGTCAGCGAACATGAAGAGGAAGAACCGGCAGATCTGCGCCGACTCGAAGCCGAACAGATTATCCGCATTATCCAGCAAACACGCGCCGAACAGCCAGATGCCACCATTGCCGTGCTGGTGCGTGCACGAAAGCACTTGCATGCGCTGGTCACAGAAATGCGGCGCAACCATGCCGAGTTGAGCTTTCAGGCGGTGGAGATTGAAGAGCTGGCAAACCGCCAGATTGTGCAAGACCTGCTGACGCTCACCTACGCCCTGCACCAGCGGGCTGATCGCGTGCATTGGCTGGCCTTGCTGCGCGCACCCTGGTGCGGACTGACGCTGGCCGATCTGCATGCCTTAATCGGCCAGGACGGGCAACGCAGCGTCATGAGTCTGCTCGAAGATGAACAAGTGATGGCACGCCTGAGTGCAGATGGCCAGACCCGCGCCCGCCATGTGCGTGAGGTCATGCAAACGGCCTTGCAATGGCGGTCCCGCACCGCCACCAGCCGCTGGGTGCACAACACCTGGTTGAGGCTGGGCGGCGCACACTGCTTATGGAACGAAAACGATGTGCAAGATGTGCAGGCGTTTTTTGCCCGCATTGCCGCGCTCGAGCAACACGGCCAGTTCAGCCCGCAAAGCCTGGCCGAAGATGTGAAAAAACTGTATGCGGCCCCCGATGCCAAAGCCGATGACCGCTTGCAATTCATGACCATCCACAAATCCAAGGGTCTGGAGTTTGACACGGTCATTCTGCCGGGCCTGGATGGCAGCAACCCGCCCGATGACGCCAAGCTGGTGATTTGGGAAGAAGTCACGACAGCCGATGGTGACGTCGCACTGGTCGCGGCACCCTTTGTACCCACAGCCCTCAAGCGACAGTACACCGGTGTCACGCCCTACGATTACCTGAATGACCTCGACAAAACCCGTGCGGCCTATGAAGACGCCCGCGTGCTGTATGTGGCTGCAACCAGGGCCGAGCGCCAGTTGCATCTGCTCGGCATTGCCAAACCGGATAAAAATGGTGACGCGCAACCCCGTAAAAATACGTTTTTACAGCTGCTGTGGCCAGCCGTGAGTACGCATTTCAATCGCGAACAAGATATCGTGGTCCGCTACCCGCAACAAAGCCAGCAGGCCGATATCCGGCAGTTTGTGCCCAAGCTGATCCGCTTGCCGCAAGCCACCAGTCCCGCCCTCTTGCAACCCAGCAACGATCTCGCGCGCGCTTATGATGCCACGGCCCACGCAGACAGCACCGTCAGCAGCCTGGAGGCCGATATCGGCACCCTCGCCCACCTTTACCTGCAACTGATTGCCGAGCAAGGCCTGGCTGCCTGGCAAGCCCACGGCAGCACGGGTTGCCAGGAATTGCTGGCAGCCATGCAACGCTGGTTTTCGCAGCAAGGTTATGCTGAAGCGGAGGCCGTGCCAGCCAGCCAGCAAGTGGCGACGCTGCTCACCACCACGCTGCAATCAGCGGATGGCCGCTGGGTGCTTGCTGACCATCCGCAAGCAGCCTCTGAGCTAGCGATGGAGCAACTTGCCGCCAATAAAAAAGTCATAGACCGTACTTTTGTTGCTGAGGGTGTACGCTGGATTGTCGATTACAAATCGGCCCCCGTCACAGCAAGTGACGATTTACCCAGCCTGGCAGCCACGTTCAAGCCACAATTAGCTGCCTATGCCCAGCTGTTTGCGGCCGAAGGCTTGCCGGTGAAAACGGCTATTTTATTTTTAAGCGCAGGCAAACTCGTGCCTGTGGAGATTATTTGAAGGACAGATGATGATAGATACACAAGCGATTCTCGATGCATTTCAATTCCGCCATGCCTGTAAAGAATTTGATGCCAGCAAACAGATTCCTGCAGAAGAATTTGAATTGATCCTGGAAGCCGCCCGCCTCTCACCCAGCTCATTCGGCTTTGAGCCCTGGCATTTTATTGTGGTGCAAGATAAAACCCTACGCGAAAGCCTGAAGCAGCATGCCTGGGGCGCGCCGCTCAAGCTGGATACCGCCAGCCACTTTGTATTGTGTCTGGCCATGAAATCTCCCTTTCTGGACGCAGACAGCCCCTACCTGCCGCAATTCATGCGTGAAGTGCAGCACCATCCGGACGACATCGCCAACATGCGACTGGGCTTTTACAAACAGTTTCAACAGTCTGACTTTGGCCTCACAGACGAGCGCAAACTGTTCGACTGGGCCAGCAAACAATGCTACATCGCGCTGGCCAACATGATGACCGTCGCCGCCATGCGTGGCATAGACAGTTGCCCGATTGAAGGCTTTAAACAACAAGAAACCGAGACCTTGCTGGCAGAGCAGTTTGGCGTAAACCTGCAAGAATATGGACTGGCCTATATGGTCGCCTTTGGTTACCGCAAACATGCACCCAAAGCGAAAACACGCCGGGCCATGGCGCAGGTAGTCACCTGGAAGTGAGCTTACTTGGAGCGTTCGGATACCCCTGCTGAACACTACGCAGTGACACCTTGATTGTTCACGCACGGCGACGCTTCAAGCATTGGCCTCAAAGGGCTATTTAAATGACTTGCCACCCTTTGCTACAGTCTGATTTCAAAATAAATAAAGGGGTGACGGATGAAATCAGTATTTAAAAATATGTTCGCTTGCAATGTGCTCATGTTGGCAAGTGTTGCGGCCAATGCAACTACAGGTCACTGGACGTTATCGCATGAGATTGCGCCTGCAGGCCTTCCCTTCTCGCATGCCGTGGTGCCATGCGTCTTGACGTTTGATGCCTGCGAAAATACGTATCGCAACATGACAGCCAAAATAGCTAGCAACGATGATGATCAAGCTGACAGCTCGGACTCGGAGACCATGCTTGCCTGATCTGGCTTGCCTAGTCTGTGAACCATACAGCTAAAATAAAAGGCCGGTAAACGGCCTTTTTGGTTTAAATCTATAAAATGTCTATCCTTAGGTCCACAAAAAGCTCATACGCCTGTCGCAGATCGTTACCTAAAATGAAGCTCCAGTGCCGCATGTCATAAAAAAATCACATTTCCAGTTTTTGTTGATAATTTAAGAACTTGTTTTGATTACAAACACTTAAACCAAGTCACCAATAAAAAAACCATCTTTCGTGACTTAAAAATCTGCCAGTTATTCCATATTTATGGAATAGACACCCATACCTCTCCAATAGATACTCACAGAAAAATATCAGGGATTAACACCTGTATAAATTTTTTGCCACTGAAAAAATTTTATAAAACAGGCTGACCAAATCGCCTAAATCTTGAGAGGAGTTTTTATGTCCAGCAACCGCAGGCCAGGTAATTCGTCGGCCAAACAAATAGCATTCAATTCATCGCACAAAAAAAGCTTATTCAAACTTGCACCAATCGCAGCAGCAGTCATGACACTCTCTGCTCCAGCAAATGCTGCAACGATTGTTTGGGATGGCAGCACAAATGACTGGTTTACAGAAAGCAGCTGGAGTGATGGCTTAAACAATATCATTCCAGGCTTGAATGATATTGCCGAGATAAATAATGGGTTTGTTAACCTTGATATAAGCCACACTGTTTTGGGGATTAATCACACAGGCGGCACCATCGGTGGTAGTGGTAGTTTGTTGACCACAGTGCTCAACTGGTTTGGCTATGGCTCGACTCAAAAAGGCAATGGCACCACAACTGTCAGCGGCAATGCAACCATCGGCGATGGTAATAACTACTCTTATCAACATTTAGGTAACGATGAGTCTGGTCGCACACTAAACCTGAACGGCAATACTGCTTTTCAAAGTGCTGCGCTCAATGTGAGTAAAGCAAGTGTCATCAATAACAACGGCACATTCACCAGTAAGGGCGATGTCCGTGACAATGGTGCAAATGTTTATGACAACACCATTCAGAACTATTGGTCATCAGACAACACCTTCAACAACGCTGGTACCTTTGTGCAAGATGCTTCCGGCAAACAAACAAGCATTAATACCGCTTTCAACAACTCTGGTACCGTCAATGTAAAGTCAGGTACGCT
>NZ_JBHTJW010000003.1:0-404077 GCF_042676145.1 Methylophilus glucosoxydans | reverse complement strand
ACTCAAAAAGGCAATGGCACCACAACTGTCAGCGGCAATGCAACCATCGGCGATGGTACTAACTACTCATATCATCTTCTCGGTGATGGCGACGGCACCAACCGCACCCTTAACCTCAATGGCAATACAACACATCAAAGCGCTCTGCTCTATTTGAGTCATGGCAGTGTCATCAATAACAACGGCACATTTACCAGCAAAGGCGACGTGCGTAATGGTGAAGTCTACGATAACGGTATGTATCATAACTACCAATCAGACTTAAATGCTTTCAACAACGCTGGCACCTTTGTGCAAGATGCTTCCGGCAAACAAACAAGCATTAATACCGCTTTCAACAACTCTGGTACCGTCAATGTGAAATCCGGTACGCTCTCCCTGTCTGGCGGCGGCACTTCTACCGGTAGCTTTAATACTCAAACAGGTCAAACACTTGAGTTTGCTGGTGGAACACATAACCTTAACGGCAGCACGCATACTAATGATGGCACGTTCAAGGTATCTGGTGGAGAAATCAACTTCAACAGTCACTCCACCACATTGACTGGAAACGGTGACTTAAATGTCACTGGCGGCACAGTTAACATCAATGGCACAGGTAGTTTAAGTACCAGCAGCTTAAATCACAACGGCGGCACCATTGGCGGCTCAGGCAGCCTAGTCACCACAGTACTCAACTGGTTTGGTTATGGCTCAACTCAAAAAGGCAATGGCACCACAACTGTCAGCGGCAATGCAACCATCGGCGATGGTACAAACTACTCCTCTTATCATCTCGGTGATGGCGACGGCACCAACCGTACCCTTAACCTCAATGGCAATACAACACATCAAAGCGCTCTGCTCTATTTGAGTCATGGCAGTGTCATCAATAACAACGGCACATTTACCAGCAAAGGCGACGTGCGTAATGGTGAAGTCTACGATAACGGTATGTATCATAACTACCAATCAGACCTGAATGCGTTCAACAACGCTGGCACCTTTGTGCAAGATGCTTCCGGTAAACAAACATCTATTGGCGTCGCTTTTAACAACACAGGTACCGTCAATGTAAAGTCAGGTTCGCTTTACATTCAGAATCTGACTAACTACGACCAACCAACCCAAGCACTCACTGGTGGACGTTATGAGGTGCAGAATAATGGCACGCTTGCAGTCAATCTCATTAATAATCTGCAAATTAACAATGCTGAGATAACATTACGTGGCGCTAATGCGAAGTTACTCAACAGCACCAATAACACCAACGCATTAAGCACCCTCGCAAAAAACAATGGCTCAATCGCTTTAATGCAAGGTGCTGCATTAAGTACTGGCGCATTCACCAATACAGGCGCTGTGTTGATTGGCAATGGTAGTAATTTTGCAAGTACAGGCGATTACACGCAAACGTCTGGTCGCACTGTTGTCAACGGCTCACTTTCTGCAAATGAAGTGAATGTTGCAGGAGGTAGTTTGTCTGGAACGGGCTGGGTCATTGGTAATGTGAGTAATTCGGGCCTCATCGGTCCTGGTGCTTCCCCAGGCACGCTCAATATCGACGGGGACTACACGCAGCTTTCTAACGGCTCACTGTTGATGGAAATCGGTGGCAACCTGCAAGGCAGTAGTTTTGATTGGCTTAACATTACTGGTAATGCTACTTTGGGTGGCACCCTTAACCTGGTATTTGCGGCTAACTACCTACCGGTTTCAAACAGTATTTACAATATTCTGACTTACGGGTCATGGAGTCAGACAACTTTTAATCTTGTTACGGTGAGTGGCCTGAACTTAAACCAGTTTAGCTATAACACTATTTATAGTGACAAAGGCGTATCCATTAGTGTGTCAGTAATTCCCGTACCAGAGCCTGACAATATTGCATTGATATTTGCTGGCTTAGGCTTGATCAGCTTTATGGCAAGACGTAAAAATAGCTAATTTATATTAGTTGGCGATCCGCTCGAAAACGCCCTACCATTTAAGAGTAGGGCGTTTTTGTATATGAATTTAAAACAAAATGACACTGCGATTGTGTTCCCCAGCTAGCGACTCGCAAAAACATTCATCAGTCGCTGTTTAAAGGCAAACTGTCATAAGTTACACAAGGGTTTTCACCCACATTTGTGCAGTAGACAGCGTCTTAATACAACGAGATACTAATACAAATACTTGGTATGTAATTTAAGTATTTTGGCGAATGCGGATTTGATAAAGCGGCACTTTCGTAGCCTGTTGACACCGAAATTATCTACAGTCGTAAAGCCTAAATTAAATAACGCTTAACGGTGAGGTCAGTACTGATTAACGAAATAAGCCGTTAAATGCCCATTTTAAACATCTAATTCAGATTAAGAGTAACTCATGCATTTTACTCAGCATCAATTCGATGGCCTTGTCTCTTCGCTATACGAAGCAGTAGAGCATCATCAATCATGGCAGCCATTTTTTCAACGGCTGAGCGATCAAGTCGGGTGCAGCATCTATGCCTTAGCTATAGATAAAAAGCATGGTGCATTGTCTTATAGCGAAGGCGCCAATTTGCCTGATGAAGGTGAGCTTGGGTATATTCAAAAATATCAGGCGATTGACCCGCGCTTACCACTGTTGCTACCGCTCCCAGTCAACACTTGGTTACATGACCACCTTTTGCTTGATGAAGCATTCGTGGCCAGCAATACGTTCTATCAGGAATTTTTGATTCCCTTAGGCATGCGTTATGTCTCCGGGATTAAAATCATTGATGATGAAGATGTCACCCTGATATTTTCTTATTTGCGGTGCCCACAGCAAGGGCCGGTACCAGACGATATCATTGCTTTCACCAACCGATTAATCCCCCACATGCAGCGCGCAGCGCGTATGGTGGTAAAAAACTTTACTTATTCCACACAGGCCTTGGTGGGCCTTGCCTTAGTCAATAAACTGCAACAGCCTGTGATGCTCACCTCCATTAATGGCGAAGTCATACACACCAATCAAGCCGCGCAGCATTTACTCCAAGCAACCGCCCTTATTTCGATTAAAGACGGCAAATTGGTGATGCCAGCAAACTGCATGCAAGCGTTTTTGCAAGAAGCAGCCATGACCGAGAAAGCCATCAAAGAAAACAGGTTCTCAGCTGAGTCTGCATACAGCTATCAAACCCTGCAACTTCACAACAACGAGCACTCAACCACCACAGAAAAACTGTATGCTTTTTACAGTGTGCTGATTCCACAATATGTGCTGGGCACCTTTGGCTTGCGTCCGCTTATGTTGCTGATGTTTTATCATCCAAATTCGGCTCCACCTACCGATGTCGCACTCTTGGCAGCGGCATTTGATTTAAGCCCGGCCGAATGCCTGATTGCAAGCTTGCTTGCTGACGGAAATCCCATTGAGGAAATTGCGACACAATTAGGGAAAAAACAAGATACGGTTAGAAAACAATTGCAATCCATCTACCAAAAAACTGCAACTAGCAGACAACCCGAATTGATGCGTCTGCTGCAACACTTACCCGCCTACTTTGAATAAATTGCAAACATGCAAAATGCCGACTTACACTTTGATCGCCTGGTTCACCTGATTTACGAGACCATTAACGACATCAGTCAATGGGATGCCGTATTTTCAGCGTTGCGAGAGGCATTGGACTGTAAAGTCGTTCATGCCTTTGCCATCGACAAGCAACACGGCACCATGTCATTTAGCACAGGCGCTAACTTACCGGCAGATGGGGAATTAAGCTATTTACAGAAGTATCAATTTATTGACCCGCGCAGTAAGTATTGGAATGTCCTGCCATCGCAGGAATGTTTTCATGACCATGAAGTGTTTGATGATGACTACGTTGCAAAGAGCGAGTTTTATCAAGCATTCTTGTTACCTTATGGCGTACGTTATCTCACTGCGCTGAAGGTAATCGAAAGTGATGCAATCTCATTTTCAATTGGATGCTTACGAGGCCCCGAACAAGGGCCTCTTTCAAAAGCATCTGTCGAATTGGCGAAGCAGCTTCTGCCCCATTTGCATAGGGCAGTCAAAATCAATGCCAGCCATTTTACTTACTCAACCCAAGCACTCATTGGCCATTCGCTTGTCAACAAAATGAAGCAGCCGGTATTGCTCACCTCAATGAGCGGCAATATCGTGCTTGCAAATCAAGCAGCCTATACTTTATCCAATATCTGCAATTTAATCTCGCTATCCGATCAACGCCTGCAATTACCAGAGCCAGCCATGACGCAATTGCTAGCTGGCTTTGCCAAGATTGAGCAACAGATCAAGCAGGGTGAATATGCGCATGGCAAAGACTATGGCTATCAGGCGCTTAGAGTCAGTGCACCGGTTGCAGCGAAAGACTCAACAAACATGCTGGTATTTTATTTGCCACTCGTGCCGCAATTGACACTTGGCGTGTTTGGCATGCGTCCGCTCATGATGCTGATTTTTTATCACCCCAATATGCCAAACGAGATGAACGACAATCTGTTACTGAGTGCGGCATTTGACTTGAGCCCGGCCGAACTTAAAATTTCCGCCATGATTGCAGACGGGTTGACAGTAGATGAGATTGCTAAAAGGTTAAACAAGAAGCCCGACACAGTTCGCAAACAACTGCAATCTATTTACGAAAAAACTGCCACCAATAATCAAATCGAGTTGATGCGCCTGTTACAACATTTACCAGACAATCGACTCTTCACCCATCTGAATTCCAGGTTTTAGAAGAGGTAAGCATGAATATCACCCAAGAACGCTATGACCAACTTGTAAACCTCGTATACGAAACCATTGAAAATAACGCTGCTTGGGATCAACTATTTGCAGCATTGCGCGAAACGCTGGAGCTTAAGGTGCTGCAAGCCTTTGCTTTTGACAAACACCACGGCATGCTCTCATTCAGTGGTGGTGCCAATGTACCGGTTGAAAGTGAATTGAGTTACCTGCAAAAGTACCACTTTATAGACCCCCGCGCTGCAGCCATCATGGCGCTCCCCCCGCTGGAGTGGGTGCATGACCATGAAATGCTAGATGATGACTTTGTCGCCACCAGTGAGTTTTTTCAGGACTTTTTGCTGCCACTGGATTTACGCTACCTCTCAGGCTGCAAAGTGGTCGAAGATGAAACGCTGTCATTCATGATTGTCGGCTTACGCAGTCAGGCACAAGGGCCGCTTGCTAAAGAAGGGGCGGCATTTTTAAGCAGGTTATTGCCACATCTTGCCCGCGCTGCCCGTATAGGTGTGAATCACTTCATTTACTCTACCCACGCATTAGTCGGGCATGCACTCGTCAACCGCTTAAGCCAACCAGTTATTTTAACCAACACCACAGGCAAAATCATACACATCAATCAGGCAGCCAAGCATCTGCTAGATTCGACCATGCTTATCGCGGTAAATGGTAATGGTCAACTTGAAATGCCCAAACAAGTCCTTAACAGTTTTCTAAAAGACTGCGCCGAGATAGAGCGCCAAATCAAACTAAACGGTATTGCAGAGGCCGCCTCGCAACAATACAAACCACTACAAATTCACTCAGCCACGCACAACCAAAACGCAGAAAAGCTCTATGCGTTTTATACGCCCTTGCTGCCAGAAAAAGTCATGGGCAGCTTTGGCCTCCGGCCACTCATCATGCTGATGTTTTATCACCCCGAATCCACCACACCGATTGACAGCAACCTGCTTGTCGCCGCTTTTGGTTTATCCCCAGCCGAATGCAAAATTGCCACGCTGCTAGCAGAAGGCTACTCAGTGCTTGAGATCGCGCAATCTCTTAATAAAAAAGAAGACACCATCCGCAAGCAGTTGCAGTCGATTTATCAGAAAACCTCGACTAACCGGCAGCCGGAACTAATCAAGCTGCTATTACATTTGCCTACCAATCCCAACAAGCTTGCAGACAATTCGTTAAATCACCTCCTCTGAAAACTGTCCATACAAAGCTTTATTCAGATACATCCTTTGTGAGGTTGCCGCAAAAGGTAGCTCAGGTCATTCCATGTTTATGGAATATCTATCTAGTAGAGAATTAAATACACTGAGTATTCAAAATTTAATTTTCTTACATCTACCCATTGAAAGGTCTCAACATGCCTGGTCTTTATTTGTATAAATCTATCAAATTCTCTTTTTCAGGATTACTGATTTCTCTCGCAGCTTTCAGCACTAATTCAAACGCAGCACTAAAAAGCTACACTACTAACGGCGTAGATTTAGTTTACAGCTCTGTCAGTGACGTGACATGGATGAAAGATGCCAACTTGTTAAAAACCATGATGGCGTCAGATAGCAGTCTGGTGAATAAAATATTATCGGCCAGCCCCAAATTAATTTTTGAATATGGGAACTCCTCTTATTATGACCCTTTGGATGGTTTTGCCAAACTTGGCTACAAAGTCACAACAAGTGACTTTAAGGCGGATGGTCAGGCAACATGGTTTGGTGCCAATTTATTTATCAACTATCTCAACACCATTAACTATGCTGGTACAAATAACTGGCAGCTACCTACATTTTCAAATAAATGGTTGACTGGACAAGGTCCAAACTATCCCGTTCATAATGAACCATCGAACGGGACTGCAAAGGGAGATGAGTTTATCGAGCTTTTCTACAGTGAGTTAAACAGTACACCAGCATACTCAAAAGGTGAATCCCCAAGTTTTGATCCTCCAAACCCCAATGCAGGTTTTAACAACTCAAATAATATTTTTACTCTCGCCCAACAAAGCAGCTCATTCTGGAGTGGTACTGAATCACCAGCACCTGAATTCTATTGCAATAATGGCGATAACTGCTTAGCTAAAGCATTTACTGATGATGGTGGTTCTTTCGCTATGTTAAAACAAAATTTCTCTTATGTTTGGGCAAACACACAAGGTCAAATCTCCGCTGTACCCGCCCCCGCTGCTGCATGGCTGTTTGCCACTGGCCTGCCTATCGTAGCTGCCGCCGCTCGTCGCAAAAAACAAAGCGTTTAACTCAATTAAAGCCAGACTTGTTCTGGCTTTTTGTTTTCAACCGATCTATTCCATGTTTATGGAATAGACATTCGTCATGACCTGCATAAAACTACTAGAAAATTTATTAGAAATAACATCATGCTTGCAAGACTTTTTAAAGCCCCGCGCCAATCAATATCAAGTGCAATCACGACTGCATTCCTTTGTACACTGCTAACAGCCTGTGGTTCAACACCATATGTTGGACAACAATCGAATATGGCATCGCAGCAAAATGCGCAAATAAAAACATTTCAATCACTTGTTGATAAAAAAGAATGGCAAAAAGCATTCGACTTTTATAACCAAAATGCCTCGGTGCTGGATAACTCAGCAGAGGGAAAGGCTACAGCTGAAAAATTAACTCTACAAATACAAAAGTTTTGGGCTGAGGATGTCATTGATAAACTCAGCAACGATCTTGAAGCCATTGCAAAAAATCTGAATACCAATGACACCACTCAATGGCCTTACATCAAAACCAAGCTATCAAAATCAAATGAAACTTTGTCGGACATCAGCAACCATTCTCTGGTCGGTAAGCGAAATCCTTTTTCGACCTGGCCATCAGCTATTCGCCTTAAAGCTGCGCATGATTTAATTACTAAAAGCTACATTACAGCGTTACAAAAGAGTTTAGAACAAAGCAATATTGAGACCGATGATTTTTTTAATACCTATCCATTAGCAATTTCTGATGAATACAAAGATGAAGTATCAAAAGAAATATTTCCGTCAATTCAATCTCGACTAAGTAAATCAAAAAACACAGAACAAGCGAGCAAACTCTTAAAAGCATATGAGCCTTATTTAATTACTCCAGCACGATCAAAACTTGCTGCAACTTGGCTGAAGCAATACGCAAAAGAAAAGAAAATTAAACAGCCACTAACACTACAACAGCGCATAAACGCCCTTAAAGCATTCAGCAATAACCCGGAACAATGGATTAATTCAGTAGTAATAGCAATTAAGAGCTCAAATCAAGAAATCAATAAGCATTTACCCAAGGCAATAGGCGCCCAAAACTCAACAACAATTGAAATCAATGAGATTGATAACACGATTAAAAAATTCAGCCCAGAGGACTATGACCTTATTAGTTTTGTGAGCGTCTCGCCCGCGACTGGTAGCAGCCAAATTGTCAAAGAGGAAAAGCAACCCGCCAAATATTTGGTAAAAGAAGAAAAAATAGCAAACCCTGAACTAGACTCCCTGAGAAAAAAACTGGATGACGAGCAAGCTTCATTATCGAATATCAGACAAAGTAACAGGAATTCAGCCATGCTTAACAGCATGAACAATACAGGCGATAAAGATATTGCAATACTGCAAGCATTAACCAATGGCCTCGCAAAATACTCAGAATCTGAAGCCGAATCGGATGTGAATGATGCCAGAAAAGCTTTAAATGCGGCCCCCAAAACAATCAGTAAGAAAGTATATGGTGATTATCAAAGAGTAAAAATTACCAGAAAACATATTGCAGAAATGCCAGTTGATATTCTTGTATACGATGCCGCAACAAAAAACTACTACGCATTCAACGACGAAATAAAGAAAGAGCGGGAGTTTAGTTATATTGACCCGCAATCTCTAAAACAATCAGATAGCGATCCACCGCCTAGTTTATTGCTAGCAAAAATGTGGGAAATGCTAGCTGAGCAATTACAACAAAAGGATTTCAAGCAATATTCATTAAATCAATCACAACTTGTTAACTTAACAACTGAAAAAACAAAACCTACAAAGCTTGCTCAATGGATTAAACAAGTTGAAAAAAATCAAACCCACACTAACGAAAAGCTGCTGACAGAGCTTGCAGCTGCTGGCAAGCCTTGGTCAGCAGAAACTGATAGTCCGCTAGAGCTTTACAAAAAAATTAAACAGCGTTTCCAATAATTAAAGAAATGACGATATGAAACTCACCACAATCAAATTTATCAAGTTAAATCTGCTTGTTTTATGCATCTCGGTAATAACGAACGCAAATGCTAAACCTGAGGATGAATGCGAAAAACAACTTTTAAGTACACAAGGTCTATCTGTATCCGGAAATACGATATCACCTGGACAAATCTTTCCTATTTCATTGGTTTCGGATAAAGGGAAGGTAGAAGCCACTATAGAACTCAGTTTAAAAAAAATGAAAAATGCTGTTGTCGTGGATGGCGAAATTAAGAATGTTGGTAATTGCGTGATATCCACCTTTATGCCAGTAGGTTTGCATCCAATAAAAAATGGATTGCCACTGAAGTGGCACACCTTGCCTGAAGGGCTCAAACATTCTAGTCCTACATTAAAGCCTGGAGAATTTGTTAAATTTTTCAAAAAATACTCAATAGAGTATGCATGGGGTTTTAATATTAAAGTAGGCACATTTTGGCTTAGCCCTTCTGACAAGCCAGCTGAAAACAATCTAGATGCCTGTTCAGATAAAGCTATTGCAAAGCAATTAGAGAAAATTGCAGATCAAGAGACAAAGAGCGAGCTAGACGTTTGTCAATCAGCTGAGGCTATGAAAAGAGTTAATCAAACTACACTTGAGCTCATTGATAAATGTTCAACTAAATCTAAAGAACTACAAATTCTAAAGAATAATATCGAGCAAAACTCTGTGAAACTGAATTCAAAAATAAACCAAGAATGTTTCGCAGAAACAAAATACCCTACGAGTAAAAAGTCTATGAACAAAAAAACATCAATCTCTCAAGGATGTGATGATGTATATAAACGGGTTCAACATATATATGATCAAGAGATAAACAATAATAGCAACATTACAAACATGTGTGAGAATGCAAAAGCCACAGTAAGAGGAAGTGAGATGGCCATCAAGTTATATGAGGAATGTAACTACGAAAATGATGTAAAAGAAGTAAATAAAATAATAAAAGATGGTTACCAAGATATTGAGAATTATTGCAAATAAAAAGGCCAATGTCGTTTTAAGGTAGTAACAAATCTCTTGGGGCATCCACCAATCAAAAGTCTGGGTAAAGCAACCTTTTTGTTGTTTTATATTTTACAGTACTCAAACAACTCAAAAAAAAGAAATCAATAAGTTGCTTTTAATTAAAATAGAAACTAATATGTTTCTTAAATTTAAAAAGGAAGCATATATGTTGACAAATTTTGGCTCGCTACTCGAACAGATAAAACAACGACGTTTAGCGCTGTGCCTTAAACAGAATGACATGATGTTGCGCGTAGGCGTTTCTCGTCAGCAGTATCAAAGACTGGAATCTAAAGGCAACCCTCGGCTAGATACCCTGACGTTGATAGCAAAGGGCTTGCATAGCGAGCTGGTGCTGGTGCCCAAAGAAAAACTTAACGCTGTGTTGGCTGTGCTAGAACAGGAGGATTCAGCCTCAAACCAGACGCATGCAGTCACATCGACAAAAACAGAGGCCAATAAAAATCTTTCAGACAATCCATGGCAGGGTTTGCTTGGGGATGAAGCATGAGCATAGACCATGGAGATGAAGTCAATGTTCTCATGCTCCGCTTGCATGACAGGCTGGTGGGTTATTTGGCTGGCAATCAAAGTGGCAGAAATGTGTTGAGTTTTAGCGAGGAATTTAAGCTGGATGCCCACCGCCCTACATTGAGTTTGACTACGCATCCAGCGTTTCCTCGTGCAGATAAATTAATGGCGGAACCCTGGGTCAAAAACCAAAGGCTACATCCTTTGTTGTCTAATTTACTGCCAGAAGGTGCGCTCAGAGCGTTAATCGCACAGGGGCTAAAAGTGCATATCGACAACGAGTTTCATCTTCTCGCTTATCTTGGTGCCGACCTGCCGGGGGCCTTGGTGGCTGAACCAATGGAACCGGAGGATATACCAGCGCATATTCTTCGCACACATGGTAATGCGCGAGCCATCAAATTTGACAAGGTGTCATCAGAAAATAAATTCTCTCTGGCTGGCGTGCAGATGAAGTTTTCCATGAAGGAAAAAGACGGTCGCTACAACCTCTCCAACGGGGGGGTGTTGGGTGATTGGATTGTAAAAACACCTTCTACCAAACATAAAAATGTACCAGTGAACGAATATACCGCCATGAAGCTTGCGGCATTGGCTGGCATAGAAATACCTGAAATCAAACTGGTGGAATTAGACAAGCTAGATCGGCTCCCCCAAATCAATTTTCCAGATGAAAAACTAGCCTTTGCAATCAAGCGATTTGATCGCAATAATGATGTGCGTATCCATATGGAAGATTTTGCGCAGGTGTTGGTGAAGTACCCGCATGAAAAATACAACTCGGCAAATTATGAGCAAATAGGCAACATTATTTACACGTTTTCTGGTGAGGGTTTAGCTGATGTGCAGCAGTTTGCCAGGCGATTGTTGGTCAATATCCTGCTAGCTAATGGCGATGCGCACCTCAAGAATTGGAGTTTAATTTATGCCGATAAAATTACGCCAAAACTTTCACCGGCTTACGATATTGTGACTACCAGCGTCTACATTGACGGTGAAAAACATTTTGCACTCAACTTGGGCAAAACGAAAAACTGGTATGACGTTTCACTGGCAAACTTTCAGCATTGGGCAGAACATGCCGGAATCCCTTGGAGAGCCATTAAACCCCATCTGGATGATGTCATGGATAAAGCAAGGAATCTTTGGCCAGGTGAACTCAAGAACCTTCCAATGAATGAGGCACATAAACTAACACTGACAAACCATTGGCGAAATTTGCAGGATGACTTTCGAATCATATAATTGAAAGGTGACTTGAAGTGTTTGCATTTGAATTCAATAGGTACAGATTTTTCTCCTGAATCTGATGTGGGGGTTTTTTCATATTTAAAGTCATAGAGATGCTCAAGGATTGAATCTCACAAGTGCTTATCGCTATAATCAACTAAAAATATAAAAGCGATATTGTTTTGAGTAAGACTGCCTTAAATAAGCTTTACTGGCTAACTGGTTGCGGATTGTGTTTACAGTCCGATTTTGCCTTATCAGAAAACATTGAGCTCCCTCCCGTTAGCATCACCGCACAAAAACGCATTCAACCCATAGATGAAGCGCCCATCGCGGTTACTGTCATTAATCAGGAAGCATTAAATCAACGGCACGCAAAAACCTTGTCAGAAACCCAAGGTTTGGCACCTGGCGTTTCGGTGATTCAAAATGGGCTCACTAAAGCAATTTCTATTCGTGGGATTGGCGGAGGAGGTAGAAATATTGGATTCGATACGCGCACAGGCGTTTATATCGATGGCGTATATGCTGGCCAGGCACCTGCGTTAGAATCTCCCATTTTTGAGATTGAGCAGATCGAAATTTTAAGAGGCCCGCAGGGCTTTTTGTTTGGGCGCAACACTGATGCAGGTGCGGTAAACATTACAACCAAGCCACCTTCCGAGTTTTTTGAAGGATATGTGAGGTCTGGGATTGGCAACCTGAATTATTTTGAAAATGCCATGATGGTTACAGGGCCAATCAGGCAGGATGTGTTAGGCAAAATCACCTTAAGTTCTGAAACGCGTGATGGTTTTATTGAAAATACAGCCACGGGCGATGAATTAAAGAATATCAATCGTTTTGCGTCTAGAGGCCAGCTTAGATACCTAGCGACCGAGCAATTAACCATAGATGTAAGTGCTGATTACGCTAATATCCATCACACTGATTTTTTACCTCAAGCGACGTCCGGGTTGTTTGACGCGCCTTTATCAAGGGTTGATAAAAATAAAGTGAGTGTAAACAATCAACCATTCGCTAAAAACGAAATATTCGGTGGCGCACTTAAGGCCGAATATTTAATGGATAGAGGCCATACGCTGACTTCTATCAGTGCCATGCGCCATACAAAGAACCTTCAGCGACTGGATAACGATTACAGTACAGCCGATTTGATTCATACCGACTTTGCAGATGAGTTTACTCAAACATCTCAAGAAATACGTATTAACTCGCCGCAAAATCAAAGCATTAGATATGTGTTTGGCATTTATGGTGAACATGAAGCTGCAAAAACGCATAGAACGGCATTTTTTGGGCAAGACACTTCCACCCTCGTTCAACTACCTGGCATAGGCCTTGTGCCATTTGATGCGGCTTTTGGAATTGCACCAAATGCCCGAGCACCTCATGTAGGCAAAGTGACAACTGACGCAATTGCACTATTTGGCTCACTTGATGCGGATATTAGCCAGTCAGTCACACTGAATCTGGGAGGACGCTATAACAGCGAACATAAACGATTAGGATTTAATAGCGATGGCACGCAAAGTGGAGCGCTAAATCTGGCTACCTTAAATAACTACAAAGACCACAGGCGAGATGATTTTTTCTCGCCAACGATTGGTGCAACCATTGCTCTATCCAATCATTTAAAAGCTTATACAAAATATGCTAGAGGCTTTAAAAGCGGTGGCTGGAATGTTGACTTTTTATCTACGGCACAAGTGAATGATGGCTTTAGATTTGATAAAGAAACCGTTGATAGTGTTGAAGTTGGTCTGAAAGGTCAATCTGAAGATCACCGCTGGCAGTATGATGCCACTCTTTTTCAGCAGCGTTATCATGACTTTCAGGTGTTTCAATTTGCGGACTTAGGCACAGGCCAAACTGTTTTGCAATTGAGAAATGCAGCTCAAGCTGAAACACGCGGTTTTGAGTCAAGCTTTAGGGGATTAATTGGATCAAGCTGGCATCTATCAGGAACATTTAGCTTTCTAGATGCTCGTTTTACTGATTTCCCAAGCGGATCAAACGCAGGAAATGCAGCAGGTCAAAGATTGCCTGACGCCCCAAGATTTAGCGCAAGGGCAGCAGTTGATTACACATTGAACGCCCCTTCACTGAATGGGAAGTTTAATTTTTTTATTGAAGATGCCTACCAGACTAAAACATATAGTGGTTTAAGTAACGATCAGGAGACCAGCGAGTTGGAAAGCCGACATCTCATTAACGCCCAAGTTAAATTCATAACTAATGACCGTCATTGGGAACTCGGTCTTTGGGCACGTAACCTTTTTGACAATCATTATGCCAAAACCAAAGGCAGAGACTTCTTTGGCAACCGTATTGCATTTTACGGGGATCCAAGGTTTTTTGGCGCCACCGGACAATATAACTTCTAGTAAAACAAAAAACGATTGTATTTAAAGACGCCCTTTTTAAATTAAGCCTCTTCGTTTTTAAAATGTCTGCGCACATACCAGGCAAAGAAGATCAATCCGAGGGCAGCAATCACATAATGCGACTCATGGAAGTACACCTTCAGGTCTTCCCAATGCTCGCCGGCCTTCATACCCACGTAGCCCAGCACAAAACACCAGATCAGTGAGCCGACAAAGGTGTAAGCCACAAACCGCGTCATGTTCATGCGCGCCACCCCTGCCGGGAAAGCGATAAATGTGCGCACGGCAGGCAACAGGCGGGCAATAAAAATAATGATTTCACCATGATCTGCAAACCAGCGGTCCGCCATGTCGAGGTCTTTTTTGCTGATCAGCACATATTTACCGAACTTCTCCACCAGAGGACGACCGCCGTACATGCCGAGGTAATAAGCAGGGATCGAGCCGACGACGCAACCGACAGCGCCTGCCAGCGCAATACCCCACAGCGTTAAATCGCCTTTGCTGACCAGGAATCCGGCAAACGGCATGATGATTTCAGAAGGCAAAGGAATACAGGCGGATTCAATCGCCATCAGCAACACAATGCCGCCATAGCCCATGCTGGCAATCACGGCAATAATCCAGCCCGCCACGGCAGCCACTAATTTTTCTAACATTACATAAATTCCTTCAAAAGGGTTTTCACTAATTCTACACGGTGATTGAGGTTGCCTAGCTGCACCGTGACACGTAATTTATCTGGCCCATTCATGCGGCAGCGCTTGTCGCGTTGCAGCAGATTGATCAGCTTGAGCGGATCGAGGTCGGCTTTGACATTAAACTGCAACTGAATGGCTGCGTCAGAGGCGTCGATTTTAATAATGCCCAAGGCTTTGGCGGCGATGCGCAAACGGTGGCAGGCAATCAGCGCCTCGCCGGGCTCAGGCAACAGGCCAAAACGGTCGATCAGTTCTTCCTGCATGGCATCCAGCGCGTCGTCGTCGTCGCAGTTGGCCAGGCGTTTATAAATCACCAGCCGCTCGTGCACGTCAGGACAATAATTGTTGGGCAACAAGGCTGGGGTATGCAGATTGATTTCGGTGGTCACCCCCAGTGGCGCATCAAGGTCAGGCTCTTTGCCGGCCTTGAGCTGTTTAACAGCATGATTCAGCATATCGGAATACAAGTTAAAACCGATTTCCTGCATTTCACCGCTCTGGCTGTCGCCCAGCAATTCACCGGCACCGCGGATTTCAAGGTCGTGCATGGCGAGGTGAAAGCCTGCCCCCAGGTCTTCGAGCAGTTGAATCGCGTCTAGCCGTTTTTGTGCTTGCGGCGTGATATTACGGTGCGGATCGGTCAGCAGATAGGTGTAAGCCTGGTGGTGACTGCGACCCACGCGGCCACGTAACTGGTGCAATTGCGCCAGGCCAAACATATCGGCCTTGTTGATGATCATGGTGTTGGCAGTGGGCACGTCGATGCCGGTTTCGACGATGGTCGTACACAGCAACAGGTTGGCGCGTTGCTGGTAAAAGTCGCGCATCACGTGTTCCAGCTCGCGCTCGCGTAACTGGCCATGACCGATGACGATACGGGCTTCGGGCACGATTTTCTCCAGCTTTTCCTTCATGACATAGATGGTATCCACCTCGTTATGCAGGAAATACACCTGGCCGCCGCGCTTGAATTCACGCATGACCGCCTCGCGGATAATGCCGTCCGAATAAGGCGTATGAAAGGTTTTAATCGCCAACCGTTTTTGCGGCGGGGTCGAAATCACTGAGAACTCACGCAAGCCCTCCATCGCCATGCTCAAGGTACGCGGAATCGGCGTGGCGGTCAGGGTCAACACATCGACCTCGGCACGCAGGGCTTTCATCTGTTCTTTCTGTCGCACGCCAAAGCGGTGCTCTTCATCAAGAATCGCTAAACCCAGGTTCTTGAATTTGACGTCTTTCTGAATCAGCCGGTGTGTGCCGATGATGATGTCTATGCTGCCATCGGCCAGCCCCTTGATGGCTTCGGCCTGCTCTTTGGCGGTGCGGAACCGGGAAATTTCGGCAACCTTGATTGGCCACTCGGCAAAGCGATCGACAAAGTTCTGGTAATGCTGCTCGGCCAGCAAGGTGGTGGGCACCAGCACCGCCACCTGACGGCCACCCATCACCGCGACAAAAGCGGCACGCAGCGCGACCTCTGTTTTGCCAAAGCCAACATCACCGCACACCAGGCGGTCCATGGGGCGGCCAGATTGCATGTCTTTGATGACGGCTTCGATGGCATCAAGCTGGTCTGGCGTCTCTTCAAACGGAAAGCCTTCACAAAAGGCCTCGTAATCATGCAGGCCCAAGGTAAAGGCATGGCCTTTGCGCGCAGCGCGTTGCGCATATAGGTTAAGCAACTCGGCGGCGGTATCGCGAATCTGTTTGAGGGCTTTTTTCTTGGCTTTTTCCCACTGGCCGCTACCTAGTCTGTGCAATGGTGCACTCTCGGGCGGCCCACCGGAATACCGTGAAATCAGAAACAGTTGCGACACCGGCACATACAGTTTGTCTTCGCCAAAATACTCAATCAGCAACAGCTCAGTCTCGCCCTCGCCAAAGTCGATATTAACCAGGCCCTTGTAGCGCCCCACCCCGTGCTGCTCATGCACCACCGGGTCATCCAGCCGCAGTTCGGACAAGTCTTTGAGCATGCCTTCTGCATTGCGCGCTTTCTCCTGATTGCGGCGGCGCTGCTGGCGCACGGTGCTGGCATACAGCTCGGCCTCGGTGACCACCGCCAACGCGCCCTCGCGCGCATCCTTATCCACCATGCCCTGATGCAAGGGCGCCACGCCCAGCATAACCGGGAAGTTGGATTGTGCAAAGGCGGCCCAGTCTTCAGCCAGTGAAAAACTCAGGCCATGATCGCTGAACAGTTGCGCAATGGTCTCGCGCCGGCCCAGGCTTTCTGCGGCAATCAGCACCCGCCCGTCAAATTGCTGGATAAAGGCTTGCAGTTTGTGCAAGGGCTGCTCGGCACGTCGATCTACATCGACAGGCGGTAAAACGGTTTGTTGGGCAATTTGCTGAGTGACCAGCGCGAAGTCATGCGTGCGCTTAAAAAATTCATCGGCTTTTTGCAACAATGTTTCCGGGCGCAAGATGGGTTTTTCCGCATCATGCGCCATCAGGCGGTAACGCGTACTGGCATCGGCCCAGAATGTTTGTGCGGCCTTGTCCAGGTCCCCATGCAGGCAAAGGACCGTTTGCGCGGGCAAATAATCAAATAGTGTGGCTGTCTGCTCAAAAAACAGCGGCAAATACCATTCGACCCCGCCGCTGGGCGTGCCTTTACTCACATCTTTATAGATTTTGGCGCGTTGCGGGTCGCCCTCAAAGTACTCGCGAAACTGGCTTCGAAAGCGCGTGATCGCCGCTTCATCCATAGGGAACTCGCGCGCAGGCAGCATGCGAATTTCGGGCACCGGATAGACGCTACGCTGGGTGTCGATATCAAACGTGCGTATGGTTTCGATTTCGTCATCGAACAGGTCTATGCGGTAGGGAAAGGCGCTGCCCATGGGGAACAAATCCACCAACCCGCCGCGCACGCTGAACTCACCCGGCGCCATCACCTGGCTCACGTGGTGGTAACCCGCCTGCGCACACTGATTGCGCAAGGCCTCCACATCCAGCCGCTGGCCTTTTTTGAGCATAAACGAGTGCGCGGCCAGGTAAGCCACCGGCGGCAGGCGCAATAATGCGGTCGCCATCGGCACAATCACCACATTGCTCTGGTTTTGGCTCAGTTGATACAAGGTTGCCAGGCGCTCAGAAATCAAGTCTGGATGCGGGGAAAATACGTCATACGGCAGGGTTTCCCAGTCTGGCAGCAAGTGCACGGCAATCTCTTTGCCAAAAAACGGGATTTCGTCCATCAGCCGTTGTGCTTCAAACGCACTCGCCGTTAAAACGACCAGGGGCGTGTTTGTTGCTTTTAAACCACAAGCCAGCTCGGCTAATGCCTGGCTATCCAGGCCCTGACTTTGAAAAGAAAAGCGCTGCGGATGCCCGATCACGGGGAGTGAAACTGCCATAAAAAATTAGACTCTTATTGCTCAGGTTAGATGAGTATTTGTTGGCGAATCTGCCGAGTTTGCTATTATAACTGCAAGCGTCGATCGGCTGTCATGGAATGACACCTAAGACGCCCGAGCGAATAAAATGTATGACCCCAGCACGGAGATGATAAAGATGAATGACAAACAAGCCGTCGCGCTGGAAGCTGCCAGCTACGTCAAAGACGAGATGATCGTAGGCCTGGGCACAGGATCTACCGCCAATTACTTTATTGAAGCGCTGGCGCAACGCCAGCAGCAAGGCCTGCGGGTGACCACGGTTGCCAGCTCCACCATCAGCATGATCAAGGCGCAAAGCGTTGGCTTGACCGTGCTGGGCCTGCAACAGCTCAGCCAGATAGACCTTTATGTGGACGGCGCGGATGAAATCACGCCCGACAACACGCTGCTCAAAGGCCGCGGCTATGATCTGGTCATGGAAAAACTGCTGGCCAAGGCGGCCAAACAGTTTATTGTGGTAGCCGACAAAAGCAAGCTGGTGCCTCATATTGGCCAGAACTATCCTATCCCAATTGAAGTGATGCCCTTTGCCTGGCAAGCGGCCAAGCGCAGCATTGAAGCCATCGGCGGCACCGGAGAGTTACGACCCAATGTGGCCAAAGACGGCTTGTGCATGACCAGTCATGGCAGTCTGGTACTGGATATGCGCTTTGAGGCTGGCCTGGATGCGCATAGCCTCAACGCAGCACTGAACAATATCCCCGGCGTGGTTGAGCATGGTATTTTTGCCAAACTAGCTACAACCATCCTGATTGCAGATCAGGGCCAGATCGCAACACGGGTTTAACTGGCGGCATTTCACTGCCGCTTTGCTGGCTCATGCGTTTTCTCTCTGCCCATTTGGTTCGCGCCGCATGGTTAACGGCCCTGCTCTGCCTGGGGCTCAGTGCGTGTAGCGATAATAGTGATACAAAACCAGCCACACGCGCCAAACCCAAGCCGGATCCTTACACCATTCGCTTTGTCACGATCAATAGCCCCAGCACCTACTTTATCGACAGCCAGAACAATTACGCCGGACTGGAATATGACCTGGCCAAACGCTTTGTCGAGTTTTTGGGGCCGCCGTACAAACTCGAATTCGTGGTGGTAGACAGTTTTTCAAAAGTGTTCCCTACCCTGCTCAAAGGCGACGCCGACATTGCAGCAGCCGACATCAGCATCACCCCTGCGCGTAAACGCCAAGTGCTGTTTGGACCGGCGTTTAACCAGGTGCAGTCCATGGTGGTGTTTAACCGCGACAAAAACAGTGAGCCGAGTCATGCCAATGCGCTTTTGAATAAACGCATTGTGCTGCCCAAAAGCACCAGTTTTGTTGAACGCATGCGCGAGTTGCAGGCCAAGTATCCGGGCCTGACCTGGAAAGAATCCGACAAAATGAGCTCAGAGCAACTGATTGAAGCGGTGGCACGCAATGAGATCGACTTTACCGTGGCAGACAATCACCTGCTGGCGATCTTGCAATATAACTATCCGCAGCTGGATGCTGGCATGATGCTGGGCCAGGCCGACAAAATCGCCTGGGCGCTAAACAAACTGCATGGCGAACCGCGGCTCAAACAAGTACAGGCTTTTTTCAAGCAGATCGAAAAAAATGGCGTACTGCGCAACCTGGTTGACCGCTATCACGGCCATACCAAACGTTTAAAACCGGTTGATGTGGTTACCTTCCTCACCAAATCGCAGACCTTGCTACCCAGGTATATCCGCCTGTTTAAAAACGCACAAGAAATCACAGACATCGACTGGCGACTGCTTGCCGCGCTCAGCTACCAGGAATCTCACTGGGATAATTACAGCACCTCGCCCACCAATGTGCGCGGGCTCATGATGCTCACCGAACAAACCTCTAATATGATGAACGTCACCGACCGCCTCGACCCCAAGCAAAGCGTGATGGCTGGCGCCAAGTTTTTTCTGTGGATGAAAGACCGCATTCCCGCACGCATTCCCGAACCTGACCGTACTTTTATGACCCTGGCTGCCTATAACAACGGCGTCGGCCACCTCGAAGATGCCCGCATCATTGCCCAGCGCCTGGGCCTCAATCCCGATAGCTGGGCAGACGTCAAACGCGGCTACCAACTGCTCAACGATCCCACCCACTACGTTAACGCCAAACATGGCTACTGTAGCTGCGGCGCGCCCGTGATCTATACCGAGCTGGTCCGAAGCTATTACCAGATCATGCAAAAATACTTCCCGCCCTACGACCCTGGCGTAGACCCATACAAAATCGCAGACATAAAAATGCCCTGGTTGTTAGCCAGGGCATCATAAAAAATTCAAACCATTAAGTTTTGTTGCATTCAACCACCAAATGGTGTTCTGTTGGCATATAAAAACCATCCCCCGCATCTGGGTGATCGAGCACATGATGTTCCACCAACTTGAAATCACTGGCGCATAGGTCTTTGGCCTTGGTTTTGCACTCCTCTAAACTGCTATTGAATTCACTGCAAGTCAATTTAAAACCTTGTTTACCATTGCCTGCGTCAAACGGGGTAGATTGCACGCTGGCGCAAAAAATGAACAATGATAAAGGGATAAAACGTAGTGATGTTTTCATGATCTCAGCTCCTGTTTAACAAATTTCATAGATTTGTCATACCAATGTCATTTTTCTGTGAATGACATATACGTATGTGCTTAGGAGTTAAGTAAAGTTGCATGAAATTTTTGTGACATGCAGTTTCTGATAATAAGTACAATTTTCTGAGTCATTGATCGCAACAATTGATGCCATGTAACACATACTAGTTAGAAATAAAAATGCCTTGGCTATCAACCAAGGCATTTTAAAAACAGCGATTGAATCTATTAACTAAGCAGGGTCTTTCCGCCCATATAGGGTTGTAATGCTTTAGGAATATTCACCGTGCCATCAGCGTTTTGGTTATTCTCCAGCACAGCTACAAGCGTACGGCCGACGGCCAGACCAGAACCATTCAAGGTATGCAACAACTCAGGCTTGCCATTGGCATTACGGAAACGGGCCTGCAAACGGCGCGCCTGGAAGGCTTCGCAGTTGGAAACAGATGAAATTTCACGGTAGGTATTCTGTGCGGGCAACCAGACTTCGAGGTCGTAGGTTTTCGCAGCGCCAAAGCCCATATCGCCGGTGCAAAGTGAGACAACACGGTATGGCAGTTCGAGTGCCTGCAAAATCGCCTCGGCGTGGCCGACCATGTCCTCCAGCGCCTGATAGCTGGTGTCAGGGTGCACAATCTGCACCATCTCGACTTTATCAAACTGGTGCTGGCGGATCATGCCTTTGGTATCTTTACCATAAGACCCGGCCTCTGATCGGAAGCATGGGGTATGCGCGGTCAGCTTGATCGGCAGGCTGTCCATGGCGACAATTTCATCCCGCACCGTGTTGGTCAGCGTGACTTCTGAAGTCGGGATCAGGTAGAGCTTGCTGTCATTGTGGGCGGTAGAGAACAAATCCTCTTCAAACTTGGGTAATTGGCCGGTACCAATCAGGGTTTCACGGTTGACCATATACGGCGTATAGCACTCGGTATAGCCATGTTTCTCGGTTTGGGTATCCAGCATAAACTGGGCAATCGCGCGGTGCAGTTTGGCTATCTGGCCCTTCATAAAGGTGAAACGCGCGCCTGAAAGTTTAGCTCCTGTATCAAAATCCAGCCCTAATGGCGCACCGACATCAGCGTGGTCTTTGACGGCAAAGTCAAACTGGCGTGGCGTACCCCAGCGACGCACTTCGACGTTTTGGCTTTCATCCTGCCCGACCGGCACGCTCTCATGCGGCAGGTTAGGCACGTTTTGCATAAGCGCCAGCATGCTCGCTTGCACTTCATTGAGTTGTGCCTCGGCCGCTTTCAGCTCATCGCCCAAACCTGCCACCTCGGCCAGAATTGCACTGGTATCTTCGCCTTTGGATTTGGCGATGCCGATTTGCTTGGAGGCTGCATTGCGTTTGGCTTGAAGATTTTCCGTATTGGTTTGAATGGTTTTGCGCTGCGCTTCAAGTGCTTTGAATTCTTCTGCCGGAAAAGCAAATTTGCGTGCCGCCAAACGGGGAACGACATGATCTAAATCATTACGTAACAACTGAATATCTAACATACTTTCCTTAAACTCATTCTTAATAACTTTTATTTTTATAACGCATTAAGGCCTTATAAAAATATATAAAAGAAATTCAAAAACTTATTATCCTAACCAATCTCAACACTCATGAGTCAGAGCGTCAAGAGGATTGCTAAAAACATATATGATCACTTTCAACAGCATTTTTATGCTGTTTTACCATTAGCATATACAACCTCTCCAGATCAGCAGTGAACCGCTTAGCATCAAATAAAACGTTTTTACTAATGGACAGTTCTAGCTTTTCTTTAATTTTTTTGAATCGTTCTGTGTTTGATGCTAATTCAATTGCAAGCTCGGTGTATGGCTGCATTGAAGTGGTTATAAGCTCTGGTAGATCAGCATAAGTTAATAAACTCGCTGCTACCCTGCTTGCAAACGACTCGCCCATAAGCGTTAATACTGGCATCCCAACTCTAATCGCATCACTGGCAGTGGTATGAGCGTTATACGGAAACGTATCTAAAAACAGATCGGCCAGCCTAATTCTCGACAAGTGCTCTTCGACTGACATACTGTTAGCAAATATCAATCTCGCTGAGTCTACTCCATAATTAACAGCTTCAGCTTTAAGATGATTGCTCGCTAAATCGTTATTACAAAGCAACCAGAGGACACTATTTTCAGTGTTTCTTAAGATACTCATCCAACATTCAAACATTGCTGGAGTGATTTTATAACTATTATTAAAACAGCAGAATACAAAGCCAGATGAAGGCAATCCTAGTTCTTCTCGTGTAAATAGTCTCTCTGAAATCTTGCGTTGATCCAGATTCGCTTGATAGCAATTGGGTAAATATGCAACCCTTTCTGAATAATATTTTCGATACTCTGCAGGGATCAAGACATTGTCAGCGATAATATAATCCATAAACTCTGATCCCATTGTACCGGGAAAGCCTAGATAATTTACCTGAATGGGGGCAACGCGTTGCCTAAAAATCTCTGGCCTACCATCCTCGGTAAACCCTTTTAAATCTATCGCAACATCAATACTTTTGCTTCTTGCGCATTCGACAATCTCATTGTCGCTTATATTTCTGAGATCAATAAATTCATCAAAGTGAGGAAGCACTCGTGCCCTCCACTCATCTTTTTTATCAGGCCCAAAAGAGAATGCAATCACCTCAAATTTACTCTTGTCATGATATTTAAAAATATCCGCCATTAAGTGCATAGTTGCATGATTATGAAAGTCAGCAGAAAAATATCCAATACGGATTTTGTTATCTATTTCCTTTTTTTGAGATATAAATTTTGTCTCTTGAACTAAAATTTTTCTTGAATAAACCTCAGAAACTTTTTTATGCAAAGTGAGGCTATTAGTGAGAGCAAGTACTGGAAAAGGAGCGGTCACTTTTTCCAGTTTTTTAGCTTTTTTGATTAGCAGCGATATTAAATGATCTAAATTGCTCCAATCGCAGAGCATCATTTTTGTATGTATCAAGTTCCCCAGCAAGTAATCAAAATCAGGGTCAAATGCGAGGACATGCTCATAATTTTTAATCGCATTTTCATAGTCTAAAACAGTACTATATATGTTCGCCTTACTAAAGTAAGCCTTTATTAAATCAGGCTGAATTTGTAACGAACGCTCCAGGCTTGCAATCGCATCTCCATATAAGCCCAATGCAGATAATGCATTTGCGCGATTGTGATAAGAATCAGCATCATCTGCCTTTAAAGCTATTGCTCTGTCATAACTACTGACTGCACTTTCAAAACGCCTCAAGATCTGCTGTGTATTACCAAGATTGTAGTAAGCATCTACAAACTCAGGATCAATCTGAATTGCTCGTTTAAGACTTTCAATTGCTTCATCGTAACGATGGAGATCCTTTAATACATTTGCACGATTATTAAAAGCTTTTGCAAAAAAAGGCCTCAAAGAGATAGCTTGATCATAAGCACTCAACGCCTCTTCATTTTTCTTGATTTGATGCAAAACAATTCCCAATCCAAAATATGCATCAGTATCCTTCGGCGATAAAGATATGGCATTTTTAAAAGCAATTATTGCTTTTTGATAGTCCTTTAATTGAAAAAAGCCATTCCCTAATACCAAAAAAGCTTGTGGTTGATTTCTATCTATTTGCACTGACTTTTGAAGAAATTTTACTGCTGAAGAGAGATTCCCCAACTGGAAATCAATCCTACCTAGATTGGTTAAAAGTTGAGGATGATTTGGTAGTTCCTTGAGAAGTTTCTGAAATAACTGTTTTGCCTCTGGCAATCTCCCTGACTGCGCAAACATAACAGCCTGCTGAAAAACAGTTTCAATCGCTAGACTCACTAAGAACCTTTCATAGCTATTTTTATTAAATACCTTATTTTTGATATCCCGTTGAAAAAGAATAAAACACTAAGGCATTATTTTCTCGCTTTTTTATCCAGCTCTCTTAAGTGCTGTAATTTTTCGCCTATTTTACCTTCCAAACCGCGTGGTGTGGGTTGGTAAAAGGATTGCGGTGCTAAATCATCGGGAAAATAACTTTCACCTGCCGCATAGGCCTCAGGCTCGTTGTGGGCATAGCGGTACTCTTTGCCGTAATCCAGTGCTTTCATTAGCTTGGTGGGGGCATTACGCAAATGCAGCGGCACGGCGCGGGATTTATCCTGTGCAACAAAGGCTTTGGCCTGGTTATAAGCCATATACCCGGCATTACTTTTAGCCGCCACGGCCAGATAAATCACAGCCTGGGCCAGGGCGAGTTCGCCTTCGGGGCTACCCAGGCGCTCAAACGTCAAAGCGGCATCATTCGCAATCTGCATGGCGCGTGGATCAGCCAATCCAATGTCTTCCCAAGCCATGCGGATAATGCGACGGGCCAGATACAGTGGCTCAGCGCCGCCATCAAGCATGCGCATGAGCCAGTACAAGGCGGCATCCGGATTGGAGCCGCGCACGGATTTGTGCAGGGCAGAAATCTGGTCATAGAACGCCTCGCCACCTTTATCAAAGCGGCGCAGCTTGCTGGCCATGGTGGACTGCAAAAAGGATTCATCTATGCGATCGACTTTGGCTGCAATGGCGCCGTTAAACAGGCCTTCAGCAAAATTAAGCAGGCGTCTGGCGTCACCATCGGCATAGGCGAGCACCTGTTCTTGCACCGCCTCATCTAGGGCAACAGCAGGTGCGACTTTTAAGCGCGCACGCTCAAGCAATTGCGCCAGCTCGTCTTCATTAAGTGCATTGAGTACAAACACCTGCGCCCGGCTCAGCAACGCGCTATTGACTTCAAATGAGGGGTTTTCGGTGGTGGCGCCAATAAAGGTGATCAGCCCACTTTCGACATAAGGCAAAAACGCATCCTGCTGCCCTTTGTTAAAGCGGTGAACCTCATCGACAAACAGGATAGTATTGCGACCCGTTTGTTGCAAGGTGAGTTCTGCACGCTCAACGGCTTCGCGGATATCTTTAATGCCGGATAGCACGGCAGAGAGCGGCACAAATTCGGTATCCGCAGTTTGCGCAATCAGGCGCGCCAATGTGGTTTTACCCACCCCTGGTGGGCCCCATAAAATCATCGAGGGCAACTTGCCGGATTCAAATGCGCGTCGCAACGGCTTGCCCTCACCGAGCAGGTGGGTTTGCCCGACCACTTCAGACAATGTTTTTGGTCGTAGCTGCTCAGCAAGTGGAATACTGGAGGGAGTTTGCGGTTCAAACAGGGATGACATGATGATTCTGGCGCGGTCTACTGGCTACTCGCCAACGACATCCACCCCTTTGGGCACAGTAAACAAAAACTGGTTGGCGTTGAGGTTGGGGTTCACTTCCACGTTTGAAAACACGATATGCGTGCTTTGACCAAACGCATCCACCAGACGCATTTCAGCCAGCTTGCCTTGGCTGAAGGAAATGATCACCACCTGAAAACCACTGTCTTTTTGAATTGGCTTGGCCTGTACCCGTTGCAAGCCCTCAAAATCGAGCAAACGCGTGAGACGGAAGCTCTCTTCGACATTAGGACCACCTGCCAGCAAAGCCGCGGGACTGGTGCCTAATACTTTATCTACCGTACGCAGGGTGACTTGCTGCAAGTCGACATCAAACAAAAATACCTGACGGCCATCGCTGATGATTTGCTGCTCGTAAGGCTTTTGATAATCCCAGCGGAATTTGTTGGGCCGCTGCAATAGCATGGTGCCGTTGACCTCTTGCAGCTTGCGGCCTTTTTGGTCAAACACGGTCTGCTTGAAGTTGGCGCGCATGGCATGCGTGCTCTGGTAGAACTGCTTTAAATCATCGATGCCATCGGCAAATGCCGTTGAAATGAGACATACACTACATAACGCCAGCAGCACTCGGGTAAATACTTTATTCATGGTCTCCTCCGGCTTTCACTAATACCTCACGGTTGCCATTGCTTTGCATGGCAGAGACCAGTCCGGCACGTTCCATATCTTCGATCAGGCGGGCAGCGCGGTTGTAGCCTATGCGCAATTGACGCTGCACCGATGAGATCGAGGCGCGGCGTGTTTTGAGCACAATCGCCACTGCTTCATCATACAGCGGGTCTTTTTCGCCGCCCGCACTGGCCTCGCCACCACCCAGGCTATCTAGGTCGCCGCCTTCGGTCTCATTGGTGAGAATGCCTTCAATGTAGTTTGGTTCGCCTTGCGCCTTGAGGAAGTTAACCACGTTATGTACTTCGCCATCACTGACGAATGCACCGTGAATCCGTTGCGGGTAGCCGCTACCGGGCGGCAGATACAGCATATCCCCCTGGCCGAGCAAAGTTTCGGCGCCCATTTGGTCGAGAATGGTACGCGAGTCTATCTTGCTCGAGACCTGGAATGCCACGCGTGTGGGCACGTTGGCTTTAATCAGGCCGGTAATCACATCTACCGACGGGCGTTGCGTGGCCAACACCAGATGAATGCCTGAGGCACGGGCTTTTTGCGCCAAGCGTGCAATCAGTTCTTCTACCTTTTTGCCCACCACCATCATCAAGTCAGCCAGCTCATCAATCACAACGACGATCAACGGCATTTCATCGAGTGGCTCCGGCTCGTCCGGTGTCAAACTAAATGGATGCGGGATCGAAGTACCCTGTTTTTTCGCATCGACAATTTTCTGGTTATAGCCAGCCAGGTTACGCACACCCAGCGTAGACATCAGTTTATAGCGACGCTCCATCTCGGCCACACACCAGTTGAGAGCATTGGCGGCCTGGCGCATATCGGTCACCACTGGCGCCAACAAATGCGGAATGCCTTCATATACAGACAATTCCAGCATTTTCGGGTCAATCAGGATCATGCGAACGCGGCTGGCTTCCGCTTTGTACAACAAGCTCAAAATCAGCGCATTAATCGCCACCGACTTACCAGAACCGGTGGTCCCCGCTACCAGCACATGCGGCATTTTCGCCAGGTCGGCCACAATCGGCTTGCCGGCAATGTCTTTACCCATGGCAATCGCGAGCGGCGAATTTAAATCGGCATAAGCCTGGCTACCCATAATCTCGGTGAGTGACACGATCTGGCGTTTGGGGTTAGGAATTTCCAGCCCCATATAGCTTTTGCCAGGAATCGTCTCGACCACCCGCACGCTGATCACAGACAAGGCCCGCGCCAAATCTTTAGACAGGTTAGTGATCTGGCTGCCTTTCACACCAGGTGCCGGATCCAGCTCATAGCGCGTAATCACCGGACCAGGCTGCGCAGTGACCACCTTAACCTCGATGCCAAAATCCATCAGCTTGCGCTCAATCAGGCGCGAGGTGAAGTCCAGAGTTTCTGCCGATTGCAACTCCACCGACTGGTTAGGCGCATCCAGCAAATGCAACGGTGGCAGGCCTTCCTGCTCTATGGCCTCAAACAACACCGCCTGTTTCTCTTTGACCACGCGCTCGCTTGGCGCGATGGCAACCTCGGGCACAGTAATCTCCACCGGCTTGCGGTCTTCAATGCGCTTGCGTTCCGCCTCGACAAACTCTTCACGCGCCTGCAACACCTGGCGGCCGACTTGACGGTCTTGCCAGTCCTGATATTTCAATACGCTCCATTGGTAAAACTGAATGACCCACTCACCGAGCCGTTCGCTCATGGTGATCAGCGACCAGCCGGTAAACAGGCTAAAGGCCGTGGCAAATAACACCAGCAACAACATGGTCGATCCGGCAAAACCAAACATATTGCGCAGGAGATGGTCGATGCCGCTACCAATCACCCCACCCTGCTTGAGTGGAAAATCAGCAGGTAAACTCACCAGATGCCCAGACTCCAGGGCTGCAGAGGCAAGCAGCATCAAGGCAAAGCCGACGGCATTCAACCACCAATCCTGCTTTTCAGCCGCATTCTGGTGCAACCGCTGATACATGAGCCACACCACAAAAAAAGCCAACACCACAAACCACCAGGAAGAAAATCCAAACAGAGACAGAAAAATATCAGCCATCCAGGCACCTACCGTGCCGCCTGCATTGTGAATGCGGTCACTCTCCCCCACCGCGTGCGTCCAGCCTGGATCTTCATGCGAGTAAGTCAGTAAAATCACCGCCAAAAAAACACCGAGTGCCGCCAGCGCAATCCAGGCAACTTCACGGATAAGCTTGGCGTCGCGCAGCTGTTTTTCCGTCGAGACTTTTTCCAGACGGACATTAGCGGCTTTTTTCTTATTAAAAAACAATATGTTGTCTCTTTCTCTGCAAGAGTGAACTTAAATGATTATAGCAAAATCAAATTGCAGACAGGGGAACGAGGTTCTAAAATACCCTAATCACTCACAAGGAGAGCTCATGGATATCGGAATTAACAATGAAAACCGCCAGGAAATTGCGCAAGGCTTGTCCAAGCTGCTGGCAGACACTTACACGTTATATCTCAAAACGCACTATTTTCATTGGAACGTCACTGGCCCGATGTTCAATACCTTGCATTTGATGTTTGAAACACAATACACCGAGCTCGCATTGGCCGTAGACCTGGTGGCTGAGCGTATCCGTTCACTGGGCGTGTATGCGCCAGGCACTTACGCACAATTCTCCAAGTTGACTTCCATTGAAGAAACCGTGGACGTGCCTAAAGCCAACGATATGATCAGCGAACTGGTGGCTGGTCACGAAGCGGTTTGCCGCACAGCACGTAGCGTGTTCCCGGCAGCCGAGAAAGCCTCTGATGAAGCCACGGCTGACTTGCTGACTCAACGCCTGCAGGTTCATGAAAAGACTGCTTGGATGCTAAGAAGCTTGTTGGAAAAATAATTCCGAGCAGTCTTTCAGTGTAGGCTAACCTGCTGGTGATGTCGGAACTAAAAAACTGAATGGATGTTACGTAGCTTATTAGAAAAATAAGCTACGGATGCAGTCTTTCGTTGTAGGCTCACTCGGCGTAGCAGATGTTAAGCAAAGCGGCCTAAGCCAAAAAACTGCTTGGATGCTAAGAAGCTTGCTGAAAAAACCTTTATATATTGATCACTTGACTGGAAGATGACCATTTAAAAACCCATGGTCATCCCCATCTGAATAAAAATAACCTTCCTGAATGGAATTTTCACCATGGCAACTAAACACGCCCGTTTAATGATTCTTGGCTCCGGCCCTGCCGGGTATACGGCAGCCGTCTATGCGGCTCGCGCCAACCTTAACCCGGTTTTAATCACTGGTCTCGCCCAAGGCGGCCAGCTCATGACCACCACCGAAGTCGATAACTGGCCTGCAGATGCCAACGGCGTCATGGGTCCGGAACTGATGGCGCGCTTTCAGCAACATGCCGAGCGCTTTAACACCGAGATGATTTTTGACCACATTCATACCACCCATCTCACAGAAAAACCGATTCGTTTGGTGGGCGACAGTGGCGAGTACACCTGCGATGCGCTAATTATTGCTACAGGCGCTTCTGCCAAATACCTGGGCCTGCCCAGCGAAGAAGCGTTTGCTGGCAAGGGCGTGTCTGCCTGTGCCACCTGTGACGGCTTCTTCTACCGCAACCAGGAGGTCGCCGTAGTGGGTGGCGGCAACACCGCTGTGGAAGAAACGCTTTATCTGGCAAACATTGCCAGCAAGGTTACCCTGGTCCACCGCCGTGACAAATTCAAGGCCGAAGCCATTCTGGTGGATAAGCTGATGGAGCGCGTGAAAGAAGGCAAAGTGGTGCTGGAAACCTTCCAGACGCTGGACGAAGTGCTCGGTGACAACACGGGCGTGACGGGCATGCGTCTGAAAGACGTCAATTCTGGCACCACCAAGGACATTACCCTCAAAGGCGTGTTTATTGCCATTGGTCACCAGCCGAATACGCAAATCTTTGAAGGGCAGTTAGAGATGGAGGGCGGTTATATCGTCACCCAGGCAGGCCGACAAGGCAATTTCACAGCCACCAGCATCCCCGGTGTATTTGCTGCGGGCGATGTGCAAGACCATATTTACCGCCAGGCAGTCACCAGTGCCGGCACCGGTTGTATGGCTGCGCTAGATGCCGAGCGCTATCTGACCAGTCTGGAATAAATCCAGCAGCAATCGTGAAGAAGCGCACCCCGGTGCGCTTTTTTATTTTAAAATCGGGTTATGTCACAAGAACACCCGGACAACGATGAAAATGATGTGTCACTGTTTTACGAAGCAGTCAAAGGCGCACGTCCGGTCAAAACCAACCGAGTTTCCCATGCGCCAAAAAAACCCAAACCGATTCCGCGCCAACTGATCCGCGATGAAAAACAGGCACTGATCGATTCGCTCAGCGATCACTACATCCCTGCCTACGAACTCGAAAGCGGCGAAGAGTTATTGTATTTACGCGAAGGCCAATCGCCGATGGTGTTAAGCAAACTGCGCCGTGGTCATTGGGTGGTGCAAGCGCATATCGACTTGCATGGCCTGATCAGTGATGAGGCCAGGGTCACAGTCTCCGAATTTATTGCCGGCTGTAAAAAACGTGGGCTGCGTTGTGTACGCATCGTGCATGGCAAAGGCCTGGGCTCGCGCAATAAAGAGCCTGTGCTTAAACACAAATTACGCAACTGGCTCATGCAAAAGGATGAAGTGATTGCCTATGCCCAGGCACGGGCCAATGATGGCGGCAGCGGGGCCGTGATCGTCTTGCTCAAAGCATAAACGCGCTGCCATCTCTGGCAACGCGTCATGAGCCTCAATCAGAAACTTACCAATATTGTGGATATGGATGGTGGCGCGGACCATGTCCTCTCATGGCGGCAGGACGGTAGACTGGCGCAGGCATCGGCTGCACCTGTGCGACATTTGGCCTTACCATCACCGCCACTTCCAGCGTTGGACCGGGATCGCGGTCCATCATGGTAGCGTATTGGCGGCCCTGATATTCATAATTCACCAGATAGCCCGTGGTCACGGTTTGCCACTGGTCCACCATCACACATTGCTGCACTGGGCGGGTGACAACACGTTCATTGCCATAGGGATTCTGGTTGTCCACACGGTCACCAACAATGGCGCCTACCCCGGCACCAACAGCGGCCGCTGCCACACGGCCTCCACCCCGGCCTATGGTGCTGCCCAGCAAACCACCTGCCACGCCACCAATAATGGCGCCGGTGTTAGATCGCGCCGGCGCCTGATAAACACTCTCATTGATGTATTCAGTCCGGCACTCCTGACGTGGCTGATTTACTTGTTGCACCTGGGGCGCCACAGACAGCACCCGCGCCCGGTCTATATATTCGGCATCGGCAAATGCAGCCTGGCTAGCCAGCAACATCCAGGCACTGATTGCGATAGTTTTACGCACGTTGTTTCTCCTCTCAACATTCACACTGCATGTGGCAGTTGAGATTGATAACGTGCAGGCTGTTCTGTGCGATGACGCACAGACAGGACGCCGTGAGCAAAATTTTGTATCAGCGTGGATACAAGCAGGTTATTGATTGCTATTGGCCAGCTTGAGCAACTCGCCGCGTTGCTGGATTTCAATCACACCGCGGCCCATAGTCAACCAGCCCTTTTGTTCCAGGCGCTTAAGCTGGCGGCTGATGACTTCACGCGCGGTGCCCAATTCGTCAGCGATCTGCTGATGGGTGCGCTGTATGGTGTTATTGCCCATGTCCAACAGCCACTTGGCCAGGCGTGCATCCAGCGTCTGAAAAGCGACTTCATCCAGCAACACAATGAGGTCGCTGATCAGTGCGCCGTAGTTCTGCATGACATACTGCCTGAACACCGGCGAATCAATCATGAGTTTATGAAAAATGGCTTCCGGGATAATCACATCCTGAATGTCATCTTCAACCACGGTAGAGGCCGGATATTGGCTGTTGCCTAACAGGCAAGTCGTCGTGATCACACAGGTTTCACCGGCACCCACGCGATAAAGCACGATTTCACGCCCGCTGGCTGACATTTTATAAACGCGCGAGCGCCCTTTTAAACGCAGCACATAGCCGCCGCAATGGTCACCTTCGCGATAGCCAATCGCACCAACCGGCGCCTCTACAATGCGCGCATACTGCGAAACCAGTTTTTTTGCAGAGTCTTCCAATGCTTCCAGTTCTGGAAACAGACTGATCCATCCTAATGATTGCATCATCCCAATATCCCCATTCGTTCATTTTTTTGCTTGTCATACCTGCATGACAGCCACTTTTTTATGTACTGCACTTTATCACAGTTTGATTTGCATCCCTGTTTCAGATGGATTTGGCATGTGGACGTGCGATGGCAACTTGGTAGAGGTCGAGGGTCATCGTCATAGGATTGACCGCAAGCTTGCCCCAAAAATATGCAAATTGGATTAAGTTGATAACGCACCCCGTCAGTCCATCACCCGTAACACACAAAAAGTCATGCCCAGATAAGTGTTAAAGCGTACACAATCTGTGACAACAGGTTTATGATTGAATTTCAACGTACAAAGAAAATAAAAATATAAATGATTATGCAAGGGGTAATATGCAAACTTCAGAAATTGCGGTGGATCTGTTTGATCAGCTAAGGGCCTCGGCCGATCAAGCCAGTCAGTTAATGAAGGCCATGGCCAATACAGACCGCTTGATGCTGTTGTGCCAACTGTCACAAGGCGAAAAATCCGTCAGTGAATTAGAGGCCTGCCTGAATCTCAGGCAACCCAGCTTGTCACAACAGTTAACCGTGTTGCGCGAAGCGCAGTTGGTAACCACCCGCCGCGAAGGTAAAAACGTGTTTTACCGCATAGGCAGCCCCGCCGCGCTTGCGGTGATCCAGGTGTTACACCACGAGTTTTGCAAATAATCCGGCGGGGACAATGCATCATTGCCTAGGACGTCACGATGAATCTCAAACAAATCGACCAACATTACAGTATCAGCGACCAACTCACGCCTGAAGATTTAAATGCGCTAGCTGCGCAAGGCACGACCTTGGTGGTCAACTTCAGGCCTGATGGCGAGGGCGGAGGGTCGCAGCCGACCAGCGAAGCCTTGGCCTCGCAAGCGGCGGCGCTAGGCATGGCCTATGCGTACATCCCGGTAGTCCCCAACCAGATCTCAACCGAGCATGTGGCTCAACTGCAAACCTTGCTGACCAGCCACCCGGGACCCGTCGTCGGCTTTTGCCGTACTGGCAACCGGGCCAATCAAGTCTACCAACTGGCCTTACAGTCGCCCGCTGTGGCTGCCCAAAGCAAACCTGCTTGTTGCGGTGGATCAGCGGAGACCAAAGAGGGCTTACTGGATAAAGTCAAAGGCTGGTTCAAAGAATAAGATCAATAAGAGAAGACGGTTTCACACCATGCAAAAAAATAACTTTGATATTGTGATTGTCGGTGGTGGCGCGGCGGGTTGCGCTATGGCTGCCAGTCTGAAAAAACGCGATAACACACTTGCGATTGCCATTATTGAGCCGGCAGCGCAGCATTATTACCAGCCAGCCTGGACCTTAGTCGGCGCGGGCGAGTTTGACGCAGCGAATACGGTACGCCCCATGGCTGAATGCATCCCGCACGGTGTCACCTGGCTACACGCGGCAGCGACCGGCTTTATGCCTGAAGAAAAACACGTTGTCACTGACCGCCTGGACAAGATTCAATATCAACAACTGGTGGTTGCCGCAGGCCTTAAACTGCATTGGGAGGGCATTAAAGGTTTGCCAGAAACGCTGGGCAAACATGGGGTGACCTCAAACTACCGCTTTGACCTGGCTCCTTACACCTGGCAACTGGTGCAACAATTACAGTCGGGCAAAGCCCTGTTTACCCAGCCCCCCATGCCAATCAAATGTGCAGGCGCACCGCAAAAAGCGCTCTATCTTTCTTGTGCAGAATGGTTGGCGCAGGGTCGGCTAGGCCAGATCAAGGCCTCGTTTTACAGTGCCGCCCCCGCTTTGTTTGGCGTGAAAGAGTATGTGGAGCCGCTGATGCAGTATATCCGCCGCTATCAGGTGGATTTGCATTTGAATAGCACGCTGATAGAAGTGGACGGCCCCAATAAAACCGCCTGGTTTAATATCAAGGATGCCGACGGCAACGTGCAGCACATCAGCGAAACGTTTGACATGCTGCATGTGGTGCCGCCACAAACGGCGCCCGACTTTATCAAGCAAAGCCCGTTAGCGAATGCGGATGGCTGGGTGGAAGTCGATCAGCACAGTTTGCAACATGTGCGCTATCCAGATATTTTCGGCGTGGGTGACTGCACCAACACCCCCAATGCCAAAACCGCAGCGGCAGCTCGCAAACAAGTGGTCATTGCCGCAGAAAACCTGTTGGCGGCGCGGGCGGGCCTGGCACTGCCCTCGCGTTATGACGGTTATGGTTCCTGCCCGCTGACGGTTGAAAAAGGCAAAATCATCCTGGCCGAATTTGGCTATGGTGGCAAAATTGTCCCTACCTTCCCTTGGGATTCAACCAAAGCCCGCCGTTCTGCCTGGTGGCTCAAGAAATACCTGTTACCAAAGGTCTATTGGCACCTGATGCTGAAAGGTCGCGAATGGCTGGCCAGATGCGGGGCGTGTGGCTAGCACGCACGCCCAAATTAACGTTTAGCTTTGCTGGCGAGAAACTGCTTAAGCCATTGCAAGGTGAGGGCCACACCAAAGCCATTCACCTCACTGGCGACCGCACCCAAACCGTCCTTGTGTGTATAAGACGATAAGTCTATGTGGCACCAATCGACCTCATGCTCGATAAACTTGCCTAAAAACCGCGCGGCAAGCATATGGTCCGCATCACTGTCCATGGTGCACTGCTTGATGTCGGCAATATCGCTGTCCAACTCGCTGTCGTAATCTTCTGCATATGGAAACGCCACCACTCGCTCGCCACTCTCAGTACCGGCCTCGACCATCTGCTGCGCCAGGCTGGGCTGATTGGCAATAATGCCGCTCATGCGCGACCCCAGCGCGGTTTGCATGCTACCGGTGAGTGTGGCGTAATCAAGGATGACATCCGGTTTGCTGCGGCTGGCCAGGGTCAGGGTGTCAGCCAGCACCATGCGGCCTTCGGCATCGGTATGCACGATTTCGATGGTCATGCCATTGAGCGCCGTGACCACATCATTTTGCTTGTAAGCATTGGGGCCAATATGGTTTTGCGCCAGCGCCAGCCAGCAGTCCACATTAACATCCAACTGTTGTGCGCTAATTGCCTGCAACACGCCAACCGCCACGGCGCTGCCGTTCATGTCCTGATGCATGCCTTGCATATATTTGGCCGATTTCAAATTATGGCCGCCGGTATCAAAGCAAATGCCCTTGCCCACCAGCGCCAGGGTTTTCTTCGCCTGCGGATGGCGATAGCTCAACTTCACAATCGCGGCATCCTGCGGCTCAGAGCCTTGCGCCACGGCCACAAAAGCACCTGCGCCCAACGCCCTTAGCCTATCAATATCAAACGCCTCATATTGCCACCCTTTTTCGCTCGCCATGGTTTGCAAGCACTGTTGATACAGCGATGGCGTCAACATATTTGGCGGCGTCATGGTCAAGGCACGGCATACGGTATTGCCAGCGACCAAGGCGATGACTTCTTCCGTCCAGTCCAGGGCATCGACACCAAAAAGACCGATTTCACGTAAGGACTGCCCCTTGTGCTTTTTCTTGAGCACTGGCAAAGCTTGTGCGTTCACCAGCGTGACATACGCCGCCTGCCGGGCGAACGCGCTGGCCTGTTTTTTTGCATACACACCAATGGCGATGCGCGCAGGATGCTCCTCCAGCAACGGCTTCACCGCGCTGCGTAACAGGCTATTCAACGCAAAACGAGGACTACTGGCCTCGACTTGTACCAGACTCACCAGACGGCCATCTGGCCATTCAAGCGTGACCGGCTTTTGTGCCAAATCGGCGGCAGTGAGGCCAGCCCGCGCCAGTTTTGCGGCTAATGCTTCGCCAAATGGCAGGGTGGAAAAGTATTTTTCTTCAAATACCAGCAAAATATGCTGCGCAAATGCGGACAACACGGTTGAATTGACTTCAGAATTTTGGGACCACTCGATGCGCATACAGTTAAAAAACACTCTTATATAAATCATTAAATAAACGTAGCAAAAGCCAGTAGACAAGCGTGTCTAGCATATGCAAAACTTGACCAAAAGCGTCAAAAAAGAGACACTTACAGCTAATTGATAGCTTGCTGAGACTCATCACTTGAGTGCAGCAACGTGATACCATAAAAGCAGTGTCCAATTTCGGAATCCCTTCTTGGTAATCAACACTTTCTCAGCTCTAGGCATTGCTCGAAGCTAGATTATACGCATAGCGACTTAAAACTCGGAGAATCCTCACGCATGGCAACGCATTCGCAAGCACACCTCAATGAAACCGACGCACAAGAAACCCAAGAGTGGTTAGAAGCCCTCAGCGCTGTCATTGAGAATGAAGGGCCAGAACGTGCCCACTTCCTGCTGGAAGCAATGATTGATCAGGCCCGCCGCTCTGGCGGCCATTTGCCTTACAAAGCGACCACCGCTTATGTGAACACCATCCCCACCCATTTGCAGGCAAAACTGCAAGGCGACCCTGAGATGGAGCGCCGTATCCGTGCCCTGATCCGCTGGAATGCGATCATGACCGTGTTGCGTGCCAATGAAAAATCGCCCGGCATTGGCGGTCACATCGCCAGCTTCCAGTCGGCAGCCACTCTATATGACGTGGGCTTTAACCACTTTTTCCGCGCAGCCAACGAGAATTTTGGCGGCGACTGCGTCTACTTCCAAGGTCACTCCTCTCCAGGTGTGTACGCACGTGCGTTCCTTGAAGGCCGAATCAGCGAAGAACAAATGGATAACTTCCGCCAGGAAACGGGCGGCAATGGCCTTTCCAGCTACCCTCACCCTTGGTTGATGCCAGATTTCTGGCAGTTCCCGACCGTGTCTATGGGCTTAGGCCCATTGGCAGGGATTTACCAGGCCCGCTTCCTCAAGTATCTGCACAACCGCGGCATTGCCGACACCTCTGACCGCAAAGTCTGGGTATTCTGTGGTGACGGCGAAATGGACGAGCCGGAATCACAAGGCGCGATCTCGCTGGCCGCACGTGAAGGCCTGGATAACCTGATTTTTGTCATTAACTGTAACTTGCAGCGCTTGGATGGCCCGGTACGTGGCAACGGCAAGATTATTCAGGAATTGGAATCCAACTTCCGCGGCGCGGGCTGGAACGCGATCAAGGTCATTTGGGGTTCTTACTGGGATCCGCTGCTGGCCATGGATAAAGACGGCCTTCTGCGCAAACGCATGGAAGAGTGCGTGGACGGTGAATACCAGAACTTTAAACAAAAAGGCGGCGCCTATACCCGCGAGCATTTCTTTGGCAAATATCCAGAACTGCGTGAAATGGTGGCTGCGATGTCTGATGCCGATATCTGGCGCCTGAACCGTGGTGGTCACGATCCGCACAAAGTGTTCGCAGCTTACCAGGCCGCAGTGACTCATAAAGGTCAACCTACTGTCATCCTCGCCAAAACTGTTAAGGGTTATGGCATGGGCGAAGCCGGCGAAGGCCAGAATACCACCCACCAGCAAAAGAGCATGGATATTGCCTCACTGAAGGCGTTCCGTGACCGTTTTGACCTGCCATTGACTGACGAGCAGGTAGAAAACCTGTCTTACTACCGTCCGGCTGAAGACAGCCCGGAAATCAAGTACATGATGGAACGCCGCGCAGCTTTAGGTGGCTTTGTACCTAGCCGCCGCCGTAAAGGCAACGAGCTGACTGTGCCTGAACTGTCCGCGTTTGAAAACATGCTGGGCGCCACCGGTGACCGTGAAATCTCCACCACTATGGCCTTTGTGCGTATCCTGTCTACGCTGGTACGTGACAAACAAGTCGGCAAATATGTGGTGCCTATCGTGCCGGATGAAGCGCGTACATTTGGCATGGAAGGCATGTTCCGCCAACTGGGCATTTACTCTTCGGTGGGCCAGTTGTATGAGCCACAAGATTCTGATCAGGTGATGTTCTACAAGGAATCACAAAGCGGCCAGATTTTAGAAGAAGGCATTAACGAAGCTGGCTCTTTTGCCAGCTGGCTAGCCGCGGCGACGTCTTACAGCGTTACCGGCACCCAGATGATTCCGTTCTACATCTATTACTCCATGTTTGGCTTCCAGCGTATTGGCGACTTTGCCTGGGCCGCGGGCGACAGCCGTGCCCGTGGTTTCTTGCTGGGCGCGACTGCTGGCCGTACCACCCTCAACGGTGAAGGCTTGCAACATGAAGACGGCCATAGCCACTTGATGTCCGCGACCATTCCTAACTGTATCTCCTACGATCCTACCTTTGCTTACGAGCTGGCTGTGATCATCCAGGAAGGCATGCGCCGCATGGTACAAAATCAGGAAGATGTGTATTACTACATCACCCTGATGAACGAAAACTATAGCCATCCGGCTATGCCGGAAGGCAGTGCCGAGGGCATCCTCAAAGGCATGTACAGCTTCAGCAAGTCGAAAGCCAAAGGCCCGAAAGTACAATTGATGGGTTCCGGTGTGATTCTGCGTGAAGTGATTGCTGCCGCCGAGTTGCTGGAACAAGACTGGGGCGTGTCTGCGGATGTTTGGAGTGTGACTAGCTTTACCGAGCTGCGTCGCGACGGTATTGACGCCGAGCGTCACAACCTGCTGCATCCAGAAGCGAAACCTAAACTGAGCTATGTTGAAGCCTCGCTGCAAAAAGCCGAAGGCCCTGTGATTGCCTCTACGGATTACATGCGCAGCTTTGCCGACCAGATTCGTCCATTTGTACCCAACAGATTTGTGACCCTGGGTACAGACGGTTACGGCCGCTCTGACTCCCGTGAAGCCCTGCGCAGCTTCTTTGAAGTTGACCGTTACTATGTGACGCTGGCCGCACTGAAAGCCCTGGTGGACGACGGCAAACTGCCAGCCAGCAAGGCCGCCGAAGCCATTAAAAAATACAATATCGACATTAGTCGTGCCAACCCGGCTACGATCTAAGGTCACGACATAAGGAACATACACAATATGTCTATCAAAGAAGTACTGGTGCCGGATATCGGCAACTTTGACAGCGTCGACGTCATTGAAGTCCTGGTCAGCGTCGGTGACACCGTCGCCAAGGAAGATTCATTAATCACCGTAGAGTCTGACAAAGCCTCTATGGATATCCCCTCCTCGCTGTCTGGCGTGGTCAAGGAAATTCACATCAAAGTGGGCGACAAAACAAAGCAAGGCGCCCTGATTCTGACACTGGACACCGCTGGCGAAGCGGCACCGGCAGAAAAAGTGGCCCCGCAGCCGACCGCCACACCCGTGGTGGCTACTGTAACGGTGGATGAAGCCAAGGTTGCGATTCCTGAGCCTACCCGCCCGGTGGCTGAAGTTCCCCAAGTCATCCAGCCGCAAGCCACGCCTAACCCGGTGGCTGCCAGCACCGTAGCCAGCAGCGGCAAACTGGCACATGCCAGCCCGTCTGTCCGCAAGTTTGCGCGTGAACTGGGGGTGAGCCTGTCACTGGTGAAAGCCAGCGGCCCTAAAAACCGTATTTTGCAAAGTGATGTACAAGCCTACGTCAAAGGCGAACTGTCTAAACCACGGTCTGAAAGCATGAGTACTAGCGGTGGTTTAAGCACCTTGCCCATGCCGGTCATTGATTTCAGCCAGTTCGGCAATATCGAGACCAAACCACTTTCCCGCATCAAGAAGCTGTCTGGTGCCAACTTGCACCGCAACTGGGTCACCGCGCCGCATGTCACACAGTTTGATGAAGCTGACATTACCGACCTCGAAGACTTCCGTAAGTCCATGCTGGCCGAAGCCGAGAAGCGTGGCGTGAAATTGACTTTGCTGGCTTTTCTGATGAAAGCAGTGGTCAACGCCCTGCGTACTTACCCTAACTTTAACGCCTCCTTGTCCCCTGAAGGCGATAGCTTGATCCTCAAGCAGTATTACAATATTGGCTTCGCCTGTGATACACCGGACGGCCTGGTCGTGCCTGTGGTACGTGACGTGAATCAGAAAGACGTGATGGACATTGCACGTGACCTGGCGGACCTGTCTGCCAAGGCCCGTGAGCGCAAGCTGAAAGTTGAGGAAATGCAGGGTGGCTGCTTTACCATCTCTAGCCTCGGTGGCATTGGCGGCACCATGTTTACGCCGATTATCAACTGCCCTGAAGTCGCAATTCTGGGAGTTTCCCGCGCGGCCATGCAGCCGGTGTACAACAAAGACACGGGCGGCTTTGACCCACGCCTGATCATGCCGTTGTCATTGTCATACGATCACCGCGTCATCGACGGCGCGGACGGCGCACGTTTCACCAGCCATCTGCGTGTGATGCTGAGTGATGTAAGACGCTTGTTACTCTGATTTTTAGACGAGTAAATACGCAAAGGGCGCTGAAAGCGCCCTTTGTGTTTTAAGCCATCTGTATCGGGTGCATAAAGTCCCCGGTCACTATCCTCGCCTTATCTGCTACAGGCCATTGGTAGAGGTAAATCCATACTGGCTCAAGCAGCTGATCATCTATCGTGATAATCTGTGTTTGAACCCGTTGATATTCGGCGGGTTGTGGATGCCGGACACTGCATTCTTCATACTCATCCAGCATGGCCAACACACTTTGCGCATCGCGGAGGCGATATACCTCTCCATATACACGATGAGAGTGGTCGTTAGAAGCCACAACGCCAGGATAGAAGCTGATCTGATACATTAGCCCCTGAAACCAGCCATAGGCGACAAAATCAGCCTGCTGAGCCAGATACAGCGACATCGCATGGGTATTACCCTGACGCAGGGTGCCATAGACAAACAATAAATCATTCATGCTGCGATATTAACTGCGTTTAATGCGCTGATCCATGGTCAGCCTGCATCATGTCTTGCCTAAATTATTTAAATGCGTAATTTGCAGTCAGTAACAACATTTGCGGGTCGCCGGTAAAACAAACGGATTGGCTGGAGCAGCCAGCCATATAGCGTTTATTGGCCAGGTTTTTGCCGTTGAGTGCAAATCGCCATGCGTCTCGTGTGTAATAAATGCCCGCATCAAACAAGGTGTAGTCGGGAACATCAAATGTGTTGGTCTCATTGCCCGCTTGTTTACCGATATGACGCACCCCTGCTCCGGCGCTTAAGCCTGGCAAAATTGCACTCAGATTGTAATTAAGCCAGGCATTCGCCATATGATTTGCGACCAGAATGGGCCGCTTACCCAGATTAGTCGAGTTGCTTTTGGTCACTTCCGCATCAATGTAGGTATAGCTGGCGACCAGGTTGAGATCATCAGTCACTTGTCCCGTCGCCTCCCACTCAAAACCGCGGTGGCGCTGTTCGCCTGTTTGCACACTAAAGCTGGCGCCATTAACCGGATCATTGGTGGTCACATTCTGCCGCTTTAACTCATACACAGAGAAGGTTGTGGAAAAGCGCTGATCAGGAGAGGCGTACTTAAGACCGGCTTCTTTTTGCTGTCCGGTTTCTGGCACAAAAGGTGTTCCCGCAAAGGTACTCCCAACCAAAGGCACAAACGATTCACTGTAACTGACATAAGGCGACCAGCCATTTTCAAACGCATATAGCAGGCCCAGCTTGCCAGTGGTTTTGTGTGCATTGCTTTGGCTATTGTTGCCTGTAATCCGGTTCTGATTAATTTCGGAGCGGTCATGACGCAAGCCCAGTTGCAGATTCCAGCCCTCTCCAAATTTAACCAGATCTTGCCAATAAACCCCTTGTTGCAATAACTCGTCACTACCTGTGCTATTCCCGGTCACAGTCACATTGCCCAAACTGACATTACTGTAATTGGGATTGAACAGATTTAAAGCCGAGACGCTTCGAGTCGCATAAAAGCGGTTTAAATAATAACGGATGTGGTCTAACCCAAAAAGCATTTGATGACTAAAAGCTGCAGTCGTGAAGTTGGCAGACAATTGATGATCCAAGGTCCACATTTGGGCAGACAAATCACGAATAGACGCACTGCGATTATAGTTGAGCTGATTGGCTGAAAGCGTCCGTGGTTCGGTAAAGGTGCCGTTCAAATTGAGGGTGTTATAGCGTACGTTTTGCCTAAAACTCAAATGCGCATTAAAAGCATGCGAGAACTCATAACCGAGCAAAGTTTGTTCTGTATCGTAATGGTCCAGGCCGGGCACACCGACAAAACGTTTGAAGGAAATATCGCCATTTATGTTAGGCAAGATGGTGCCATCGGCAGGTAATCCGCGTATCGGCACATAACTGCTCTTTTGATAGCTGGTCAATACCGTCAAACTGGTATTGTCACTGATATCCCAAGTCAGTGAAGGTGCCACATACTGGCGCTTTCTATCGACAAAATCGACCTGGTCATCACTGCTGGCAGTCAAGGCCACCAAGCGGTAACGCAGGGTTTTATCCTGATTCAGCGCATCAGAAATATCTGCGGTGTATTGCTGTTGCTGATAATTGCCAAAAGCCATGCCAAAACGGGCCATAGGGGTATCGGTTGGACGCTTGCTGACTAAATTGACAAAGCCGCCCGGACCGGTCTGGCCATAAAGCACAGAAGAAGGCCCTTTAAGCACTTCTACCCGCTCCAGACCGAAAGGCTCAGCTTGTATCCAGGAGAGGTCATACGCCATCCGCATCCCATCTCTGAGCACATAATCACTTTGCACAAAGCCACGAATCGAAAAGTCATCCAGCCCGCGCCGGCCTCGTTGCCCGGCATCCACCCCCGCCACAAAACGTAGCGATTCCGCCAGCGTTTGCACCGCTTGATCGCGCATTTGCTCACTGCTGACCACCGAGATGGATTGGCTGGTTTCGTTAATTGGCAGATCAGTTTTTGTTGCGGTACGTGCCTGACTGGCCCGATATTTTTTAATCGGGGCAGTGGTTGACTCTGCGATTTTGTTTGTTTTGACGGCCACTTCTGGCAAGGTTTGATGGTCGGGCTGCAACGCTTCTGCACTTGCCATGGATGTAGACAAGGTGGCTGCGACCAGGGCCGCGGTCTGGAACTTCATGGATCACTCTCTATATTAAATAATAATCATTATCATTCAATATATTAACATAAATCCAACTAACCACAGCGTAAGCGCTACTTAAATACTTTCCAAGCAATGGTTACAACATCGCCAGTGTCAACCACACGCCCATTATCAAAGAGCTCCCCATCAATCCCGCCAATATCAATCTTGACTGACGCATTTTGGTCCAGAGCAATACACCCGTGATAGACAACACAATCAGCCCACCCGCCAACGTATCAGCCATAAGTACCCAACCCACACTTGCGCCCGTCCCTTTGTGCAGGTTGGTCAAAAATCCCCAGGCATTTACCTCTTCCTTGCGTACCAGCGCATATTCATTACCCACCACGTACTCTGCGGTAAGTTTTAGTTGCGGCATACGGAATTCGACTTCCCATTTTTCTGGCTGCGCTAAGGTTTTACCCATAAACCGTGCGGAAGATTTGGTCTTGAATGCAGGCTTGGCCTTCTTTTGAAAAGGCGCATGGTCAATCTCAAATGTCTGTTGCAGGTATCGAACAAAGTCCTGCTTTGTCGCGGTATAAGCAGCGGGGACTGTCAGCTGAATTTCTTTTTGCTCGATTTGAACTGCAGGGATTTTAAGGGTATTGCGGTGATCCAGCAGAATCCCGGTGACGCCAAACAGCAACCCCAGTAATGCTCCCCATAAACCTAACCATCCATGCACCTGTCGTAACCAGCGGATGGTTTTTGCACGTTGGGCATTGGCTGAGAGTTGGCGTGGATGTTGCACTAAGCGCTTTCTGAGAATGATGTGAAAATCTCAACCAGCGACAATCGTGTCTTTCGATAAAACATTTCGGGTTGCTATTAATTGAGAATAAGACGCAATTATATCTCAATCAATGCATACCGACGATAGTGATCAATATTTTTTAGAACAATGAGAATTGTTGTTGAGGCTTAATAGCACGCCCCCAGCTAGGATCAGCAGAGAACAAATCCGTGCGCAAATCAAGCCGCTCGCCTGACATGCCCAATTTCTGGCAACTAAGTTTAAAACGATGCGCCAGCAGGTCGGCAAATATGCCCTCACCACGCATGCGCTGACCAAAACCACTTTGATAGGTTTTACCGCCGCGGCTTTGCTTGATTAAGCTCATGACATGGTCGGCCTTGAGTGGAAAATATTGTTGCAACCACGCCTGGAATAAATCACTTAATTCATGCGGCAAGCGCAAAAACACATAGCCCGCCTTGCGCGCGCCTGCCTGATACGCCTGTTCAAGAATCTTTTCCATATCACAGTCTGTTAAGGCCGGAATCACCGGCGCCACCATCACGCCGGTTGGAATACCTGCTGTACTCAGTTTACGCAGTGTTTCAAAACGACGCTCAGGCGCGGCTGCCCGCGGTTCCAGTCGTCTGGCAATCTGACGATCTAACGTGGTAATACTCAGATAAATACTGGCCAACCCCTTGGCAGCCATAGGCGCAATCAGGTCAATATCACGCTCAACCAGTGAGGACTTGGTGACAAGGCTAAAGGGATGATTGGCGTCGCTCAGCACCTGAATCACTTGGCGCGTCAGTTGATATTCACGCTCTATGGGTTGGTAGCTGTCCGTATTCATACCGATGGCAATCGGCGCACAGCGGTATTTGGGGTGTGCCAATTCCTTTTTCAGGAGCTCGGCAGCCTCCGCCTTCATAAGCAAGCGTGACTCAAAATCGAGGCCGGGAGAAAGCCCCAGATAGGCATGCGTGGGTCTGGCATAGCAATAAATACAGCCATGCTCACAGCCACGGTAATGATTCAGGGTACGATCAAACGGCAGATCGGGAGATTGAATGTAATTGATGATGCTTTTAGCCGCATCCAGCATGACTTCTGTGCGTAGGGCCGGCGCCTCTTCATCCAGACTGCCCCAGCCGTCATCTATGATTTCGCGGCGATGTGGATCAAAGCGGCTGACCTGATTGCTGCTGGCCGCACGTCCTTTGTATATAAGTGGCTTTTCCACCCGCTCGGGTGGAAAAGCATCAAGATGGTCTTGCGCTAATTGGTCTACTTGCGTTCCGATATCCACTGGCATGCCAACGCACTCCAGTACGGCAGGGATTGCAGCGCCAGCATGGAAACCCACAATTGCGCATCCAGGTTGCTAAAACCGCGCGAATACAACATGGCTGCTGCGCTGAGCAACAGAGAGATCAGAATCGTCAACTCCTCCTTGATTGGCGCGATCAGCTGCCAATTACTAAGTTTGGCTTTGGTTTTATTCGTCACGACAAAGACGCCTGCCTTGTGTGTCAGGCCACTGATGATACCCCGAGCAATGGCATGTGATAAACCCAAGCTGGCCAGTGAAGCGCCAAAGATATCCATCCAGCTGCAATGCATGGTTTTGCGGTACAAGACTGGTCCCAGAATGGCCTTGATCGCCAGGAAACACAGTATGGGAACAATCATGACCACCACTGGCAAACTGAAGTATTTAGGGAATGCCAACATGGCAATCGTCCAGCCGATAGAACCGATGGTGAAGATCAGTTGCAAGGCCTCCCCAAACCAGCCAAACCAGCCAGTCAAAAAATGGTAGCGCTGACTAAAGTTGAGTGATGATTTACCCAACAACTTTGGCATGTGATGTTTAAGTATTTGCATCGCCCCAAATGCCCAGCGATTACGTTGTGATTTCAAGGCTTTGAAGTTGGCCGGTGTTAAGCCACGCCCAAAGGTTTCATCAATATAACGCAACTCCATGTTTCTCTCGAGCAATCGCAACCCAAGTTCGGTATCCTCACAAATACACCACTCAGACCAGCCGCCCAGCGTTTGCAACGACTCACGGCGGATCAGTGTCATGGTGCCATGCTGGATCAGCGCATTACGCTCATGGCGGTGATGCATGCCAATGCGGAAGAAACCTTCAAACTCCCAGTTACACATGCGGTGGAAGAAATGATTTTCCCATTCACGGTGGGCTTGTGGTGCTTGTACGACCGCCACTTGCGATTCCTGAAAATGAGGGACGAGGTCGGACAACCAGTCTGGTGTCACCACATAGTCTGCATCGACTACCCCCACCACTTGCGCATCCGGGTGGGTTTTATCCAGTGCAAAATTCAGCGCGCCCGCTTTAAAGCCTGGCCAGGAAGGCAAGTGATAAAAATGGAAGTTATCTGGCATATTCGCCATATAAGCCTCAAGCGGCTTCCATTTCGCCTCATCCTTGGTGTTGTTATCCACCACGATCACCTCATAATGCGTGTAGTTCAGATTACGCAGGCTATCAATCGTGGCAATGACCATTTCTGGCGGCTCGTTGTAACAGGCCAGGTGGATAGAGACAAATAACTCCTGATCGGCAGGTAATGGCTGGGCGCGTTTAAAGAACCGTCGCCAGTAAGGTTTAAACATGACCTCACTAAATTCGGCGGCGTAGATCATCAACACCATCGAGGTCAGTGCAATACCCAATATCAGCCCGATCAGCACCACAAAATCGCGCAAGGTGTAGTAGTAGTCCCCTGGCAGATTCCAGGCAATGGTCAAGGTCGTGATACAGGCCTGAAACAACACTGCCATCGACAATACGCCACCTATGCCCCAGTGCTTAAAGCGCCAGGCAATAAACATCATCGGGATAAATGCCAGCACCGTAGACCAAGTGGCTTTGGCAATCCAGCGCGTATTCGGTGGTACCGCGTCTTGCAGGGAGTATTTCTGGTGACGATCAGCGTTATACATGCCCCAATAGGCACCCGCCCAGCCCTCCAGCGCAACTTTCCAGGGCTGGTCAAACGCTTCCATCAGGTAAAAATCCAGATCCTCAATGGAGTTACGGGCCAGGAACTCGCGGATAAAACGCGCCTGGTTGACTTCGCTGGCGACAGAAGCGCCAATCGCTGGACCACGACTGGGCCAGCCTACCTCGGTGATCACGATTTTTTTACGAGGATAAGCTTCCATGAGCTGGTTATAGCGTTCAATGGTGTATTGCACGGCTTTTTCAACGGGCACGCCTTCATGGTAAGGCAACAGGTGTACCGCAATATAATCCACATGCTTCACCAACTCCGGGTGTTTGAGCCAGACATGCCAAGGCTCGGCGGTAGACACTGGCACATTGCTATGTTCGCGGACAAAATCCAGGTATTCAATCAAGGACGGAACTGGCAAATCGTTACGCAACAGCGATTCGTTGCCAACAATCACACGGTCAATATTGCTGTAATTTTCCAGCTTTTCGAGCAAGGCAGACACTTCCCGCGTATTTTTCTGCTTGTCTGCATCTATCCAGGCCCCCGCAATCACATTCATATTGCGCTTGGCGGCCAGCGGGATCACCTCGTTCAAATCCAGTGATGAATACATACGAATGTGGCGCGTATGTTTATGCATGAGGTCGAGATCTTGCGCCAGTTCGGCGGTGTTCGGATGCTGCCCTTCGAGCGGGCTTTGGTTGGCCCGGTAACCGGTATAGGCAAATCCATTGACTTCCGGCTTGACACTGATCAGTGGCAGCGCCCGGTTGGCCAGCGTCCAGAGGCCAAAATGCAATGCTGAAAAGACTATCGCAAACGCCAGACTTGGCAGCAATTTTTTAAACCATGAAACGATCACTTCTCACACTTCCCGTTATTGATGAGTTATTGTTTTAAACTGAATGATACGCTGAATCAGCAGCGTTGGCTGTCAGCGGAATACCTACTTGTAGGCTTCTGAGAGGTAATATCAGCAAGGCAACACCGCAGACAGCAGTCCACCACCAGGCCATGGTATTCCCTGGCTCCATGATCGCCACGGCCACGGCGCAATTGGCAGCCATGACCAGCAGTGCAGCCACGAGCCAGAATCCAGCATTGACGGCCCCTGTTTGACCAGTCTGAGCGCGTGGCATTAATAAAGAAATCATGATCGCGACCAATGGCAGGCAGACCAAGATGATGGGGAAATCCAGATAGCGCCCATTAACTGCAAGCGCGCCACTGGTCAGCAAGAATCCGACCGCCAGCAGTCGGAGCGCGGCTTGTTCCAGGCAAGCTTTTGCGTTCAACCCCAGCCAGTGCCTGAGCTGCAAGCCAAGCAGCCCCCAACCCAGCACGGCAAGCCCAGCCAGCATGCTCAGCTCTAGAGAATTACGGGCCGCCAAGTGTACATATTCCAGTTGCAGATAGGCATGTAAGCCTAGCAGCATGCCGCTTAATGCGAGTACCGCCAATTGATTCGCTGGGCGATGGCGATAAAATCCATAGGCAACGAGTAGCAGCCCCAGCCCGAGCGCGGCCAGATAGGGTTTCAAGCCATCTGCACGCTCAGCCATCGCTCCCTGCAAGCTGAATTTGGGTTTTAGGTCCGTATCAAGCACGCCCCAATACCCCCCGACCGTGCCCTCCAGCTCACGCTTCCAAGGCTGATCCACGGCTTCAATCACGTTATATTGCCATTGACTCTGCTTGGCGGCCTGCAAAAAACCACGCATATATTTGGCTTGATTGATCGCGCTCGGCTTGGCCCAGAAGCGTTGGCGACCTTGCGATGGCCAGCCGGTTTCACCAATCAAAATAGGTTTTTTAAAGACTGTACCCAAATGTCCCATCACCGAGGCGGTATGGGCAACCGCCTGATCAATGGCAACCGGCTTATCTTCCCAATAGGGCAGAATATGCACGGTGACGAAGTCCACGTCCTGCTCTAAAGTAGGATGCTTGAGCCAAAACTCCCACACATCGGCATAGGTGACTGGCACCTTGGTATTGGCTTTCACCCATTGCAGGTAGCCATGCATCTTGGGCTCGGACTGCTCGCCGCGCAACAAGACCTCGTTCCCTACCACAATGCCACGCACGGTCTCCGGATACTGGTTCGCTTGCTGCACCGCTAGCTTGAGCTCTGCCTGGTTGAGATCTTCCAGCCAGCCGATCCAGACGCCAAGAATGACTTTCATGCCCAGTTTTTGCGCAGCCTTGGGCACATAATCCATCCCCTGGCCGACCGAATAAGTGCGCACACAGCGCGTGACTTTGGACAAGGCTTGTAAATCCTGCTCAATCTGCAGCGGATCGACATGCATATCCTTGACCAGCGGACTCATGCCAGGCTTGTAATAAGGCGAATAAGAGATGCATTGCAGGGGCAACGCATCCGCATCCACCTCAAGCAACACTTGTGGTTGCTGCAATCGCCAGACGTAGTAAACGGAGCCAAGTAAAAACAAGGTCAGCCAGACGATGGGTGAAATTCTTGATAACAAACGCTGCAATATGGTCACCTTGTCACGAGGTTGCTAAAAATAGCGGCTATTCTCTCATAAATCACCTAGGCTTGCGCCCTGCTTTTACAAGCTGCAAGCGACAAAAACACTAAAAGAGACTTGGTAAATTATGTAATTGCAATTATGATGAAATGTATTCAAAAGTCTCGCAAAAAACTCAGGCTTTTAAACTTTCTCACGCCAAAAATTTATTTCAGAAGTCATATGAACGTTAAATCCTGTTTAATCACCTTTAGTCTGTTCGCAATCTTTTCATCCACTGCGTTTTCAGCCCCTGCCGCGTCACCGGATTACAGTGGTGAATATTTGTGCAAAGGCAACAATATTGCTGTCGGCGATTATGAAGTGACCATTTATCTCAAAAAGAACCGCCGCAACAGCACAGCACAAGTTTCCGTCTACGAGCTGGCAACACACACGGAAAACAAGCAAAGCTACACTGGCCAGGCCATTACCCGTGGCAAACAGTTGGCAATGACCTTTAAACTGTCTGATGCCAAATATGCAGAATTCTCCACCGGCATGGGTCAATTCAGCAAAGTGGGCAAGGCCGGCTGGACCTTTAAAAACGATTATTACGAACCAGATGATACGGGCGGCAATTACGGCCATGAAACCTGCACCATGAAGCCAGCCACAGCGGTTAAGCCAGTCACAACCGCCCCCGGTAAACACTGATGCTCGATGCGATTGAAACATCTATCGGGACAATCAAGCAGTGACAAGCCAAAAGTGCGGTTGTTCTTTTGGTGATAAAATAGCAAAACTAACGCATATATAAGGTTTTCATGAGTCAAATGGTTGAAATAGTGGTGCCGGATATCGGCAATTTTGACAGTGTCGATGTGATTGAAGTGCTGGTCGCCGTCGGCGATACCGTGGCCAAAGAAGATTCCCTCATTACTGTGGAGTCTGACAAAGCTTCCATGGACATTCCTTCCTCACATGCTGGCGTGGTCAAGGAGTTAAAAATCAAGGTGGGTGACAAAGTCGCCAAAGGCAGCCTGATCTTGCTGCTGGAAAGTGCTGAATCAACCACGACAGCAGCACAACCTGCCGTAGCACCTGCTGCTACACCCGCCACACAAACCACCGCCACAGCGGCGCCCGCTGCCCCAGTTTCGGCAGCCCCTGCCCCAGCGGTACCGACAGGTAATCATGATGTCACCTGCCAGGTCATGGTATTGGGCTCCGGGCCTGGCGGCTATACTGCCGCCTTCCGTGCAGCCGACCTTGGCCTGAAAGTGGTTCTGGTAGAACGCTATCCAACACTTGGTGGCGTCTGCCTCAATGTTGGCTGCATCCCTTCCAAAGCCTTGTTACACACGGCTAAAGTCATTACTGAAGCGCAAGAAACCGAACACCATGGCTTGCGCTTTGGCAAACCGGACATTGATCTCGACAAACTGCGCAACTGGAAAGCTAACGATGTCGTCGGCAAGCTGACTGGTGGCTTGGGCCAGATGGCTAAGGCGCGCGGTGTCACTGTGGTCAATGGCGTCGGTAAATTTACTAGCCCACACCAGATTGCCGTCACCGGCGCCGATGGCAAAGTCACCCTGGTCGGTTTTGAGAATGCGATTATTGCCGCAGGTTCACAAGCCACTAAATTTCCGGGGGCGCCTGAAGATGAACGCATCATGGACTCCACTGGCGCACTCGCTTTGGCCGATATCCCAGGCCGTATGCTGGTGATTGGCGGCGGCATTATCGGCCTCGAAATGGGGACGGTCTACGACGCGCTGGGCTCTAAAGTGAGCGTGGTGGAATTTATGGACGGCCTGATTACCGGTTGTGACCGCGACCTGGTGCGTCCACTGCAAAAACGCATGGAAAAACGTTTTGAAAGCATTATGTTGTCGACCAAAGTCACCAAGATCGAAGCCAAGGCGGATGGGATTTATGTAGACTTTGAAGGTGCAAATGCGCCGCAAGAGACGCAAAAATATGACCGCGTGCTCGTTTCTATTGGTCGCCGCCCGAATGGTAAAAATATTGGTGCCGAAAATGCTGGCGTGGCCGTCGATGACCGTGGCTTCATTAGCGTCGACAAACAAATGCGTACCAATGTCCCACACATTTTTGCGATTGGTGATATTGTTGGCCAACCCATGCTGGCCCATAAAGCCACGCATGAAGCGAAAGTAGCCGCAGAAGTGATTGCCGGTCACAAGGTCGAATTTGTCGCCAGTGTTATCCCTTCCGTCGCCTATACAGACCCAGAAGTGGCCTGGGTGGGCCTCACCGAAACCGAAGCCAAAGCCAAAGGCATTGAGATCGAAAAAGCCAGCTTCCCGTGGGCTGCCAGTGGCCGCGCCTTGTCTATCGCGCGTACCGAAGGCGCAACCAAACTGATTTTCGACAAAGACACTCACCGTGTGATTGGTGCCGGAATCGTTGGCGTCAATGCTGGCGAGTTGCTGGCTGAAGCTGTGCTGGCGATTGAAATGGGCGCCGATGCGCATGACCTGGGTCTGACCATTCATGCTCACCCCACCTTGTCTGAAACAGTATGCTTTGCCGCTGAACTCAAGGAAGGCACCATCACCGATATGCTGCCACCGAAAAAGCGGTAAACATAAATTTATTAACATCTCTTACTAAAAATATACCTGCCCTCTATAATATTAGTTAACTCCTGCTCACGGGAGTTAACTAATAACAACATAAGGGAGTATATGAAATATCATCACGTCGCTTTTGTGATGGCAAGCAGCCTTCTGTTTTCGGGTTGTGCGTCGATTACCAAAGATTCAAATCAACCGATTCGCGTTGAAACATACAACAAACAAGATCAACTCGTTGAAGATGCCAAATGTACGGCAAAAAATGAGCGCGGTGAGTGGTCCACCAAAACACCGGGTAGCCTGGTTGTGCATCGCTCTGGTCAAAACCTCGAAATTAAATGTCAAAAGGATAATGCAGAGTCTGGTTTTGCTGTTCTGGTCTCCAGAGCCAATGGCGGGATGTGGGGTAACATTCTGTTTGGCGGTGGCATAGGCGCGATTGTTGATCACAACAAGGGGACGGCTTACAGCTATCCAGACTGGGTAAAAGTGATTTTAGGCGATAGTCTTGTGTTTGATCGTAAAAACAATGTAGATAATCAAATCATGACAGGCCTGAAAGCCAATGGGGATTTGCTGAAGAAAATTCAAGAAGATAAAGCCAAGGAAGAAGAAGCGGCCAAAAAAGCAGCAGAAGCTCAAAAAGCAGCACAACAGTAAGATTGATTATCAAAAAACCCGCGAATGCGGGTTTTTTGATGTCTATCGTTTTAACGCCTTGTGAATTTTAATTACAAGGTATTTCTTTAAGCACGGCATCTGGAAACTGCGAACGCGCCTTTTGCAAACCAACAAGTTGTTGTGGCGAGACCTGTTGCATTTTGATGACCGCCTGACCGCCATTACGGGTCGCTTTAATCAACAATTTTACCCCCTTATTTTTGAGGTCTAGCATGAGCTTATCGGCCAGTTTTTCATCACGAAAAACTCCGAACGAGATTGCGTTGCGCCATTTGGGGTCGTCTTGCACAACAAAGAAATCCTCCACACCGAGTTTACGTAATTCATCGGCTTTGATTTGCGCAGCCTCGGCAGTTGGTAGCGGCGGTTTATAAATCCAGTAGCGCACATTATCCTGCGGACTGCCGATCAGATTGGTATGAGTCTTGATATTGAGTTGCTGTGCCAGGCTCAAGGCTTCATTCAAGCGCGCGGTGTTGAAGCTGCTCCACTCATAGCATGCGCCAGCCGTCGCGGCATGTTGTTCTGCGGGCTTAGCCGACGGGGCTTTTTCTGCCTGCTTTGCTTCAGCGGGTCTCGCTTCCACCACGTTGGAGCTCACGGGCTTGTTAGGCTCAGGAGATTTTTGCTCAGATGGCTTGGTTTCAGGCAGTTTAGCTTCAGCACCCTGGGCATCTGGTTTTGACACTGGCTCACTGGCAGGCACATGGCTATCAGCAGGCTGCACTACCGAATCGGAAGGCTCGTTTACCGCCGCCTCTGGATGGCGTGTGGGGTAAGACAGCAATGACTGCTCGGTGAGGATTTTAATTTGCTGTGGCTGGAGCTCTGGTTTGAGGCTACTGACGGCAGGTGACAGGGCATCGCGCTCAAAATAAGCAAACACCACCACATTCAGCAATACCAATATCCAGAATATTTTTTTCATTCACTTATACTTTTCATTCGTCTGAACACTTAGCCAGGCAGGCCAATCCCTTTAATACCAGATTATCCACAATAATCGCCTGTGCTGACAATGCATGCGGCAAATATCTGGCGATTAAATCTGCATCGCCGCCACTCATGAACAATAATGGCACATGATCCAGTTGCTGGCACAAGCGCGCATATTGGGCAGCCACCGAAGCAGCCAGCGCCTGCACGCAGCCTACCCACATGGCATGCTGGCTATTTTGCGCAAAGCCATCCGTGCCAGCGTCAAGGTCGGGATAGGCATAATCGAGTTGCGCCGCCCCTTGTTGCAAACTTTGCCACATTAGTCGCAAGCCAGGCTGGATACTGCCGCCAGCAAACATCGCCTGTGCTTGTTTGAGCTCTTGCTTAACTTCTTGCTTGACTAGCAGCGCATCCATCGTCATTGCGGTACCCGCGCTGACGACCAATGCTGATTTTCCCTCGCTACGCCATACCGCTAACAGGCTGCACCAGCGGTCGCTACCCAGTTGCGCGGGTTGACTGTAGCTGTTTTGCAAGCCCAAGGATAAAGAGGTGGCGACAATAGCTTGCAAACGTTGATCCCGCTCGGGCAAGGCTTGCAGCCAGCGCTCGCCCGCCACATTGCTTAAATAGATCCGGCTCGCCTTAGCAATTGCGGCGTGCAAGGCTTGCGCCTGTGCGGTGCCCTCAAACCAGTCTTGATTATCCAGGGTATTGATCTGCAGCGCTGTCGGCTGGCTCGATTGCTCAGGACACCAGGCCCATTTGGTGCGGCTATTGCCGGCATCAATCAGCAGTTTCATGACGCACTCCGAACGCTGATTTCGCCTGCGTTAAAGCGCTGAATACCGGCAGCGGTTTCCACCAGCAAACTGCCCTCTTCAGCTACGCCAACCACGCGACCGGGAACCGACTGGCCATTGGCTAACAGCAGATTCACAGCTTGCTGCTCAAAAGCATGATACGCCGTCCACTCGGGCTGAAAATAGACAAAACCATGCTCGGCAAACAGGCTTAAGTGTTGCGCCAACTGGTTCAAGCAGTGGCCGAGCAAGTGGTTAGGGTCTACAGGCGCACCCGACAACTGATTTAGGCCCATCGCCGCCTGGTCAATCTGCTGTTGTAAGTCAGCCTCCAATTCCAAATTGAGGCCTATGCCGATCACCGCTGCACTTGGGCCTTCCATATCCCCCTGCAGCTCAATCAGAATCCCGCCCAGCTTGTGCCAACTGCCCGCTTGCAACACCAGCAAGTCATTCGGCCATTTTAAGCGCACGCTGGTTAAGCCCATCGTGTGCAAGGCCCGCACTAATGCCAAACCGACCACCAGACTCAAGCCAGACAAGCCAGCCGCACCACATTGAAAGCGCCAGAGCAATGAAAAAGTCAGGCTACCACCCAATTGAGAATGCCAGGAACGGCCGCGTCGACCGCGCCCGGCTGTCTGCATATGCGCCGCCACACAGGTCGCATGGGCAATACCGCGCGCACTCTCCTGCATTAAATAGCGGTTAGTGGAATCAACCTGCGCCAGCACTTGCACATGAAACCAGGGCGCATACTCGCCACAGGCCTGGGTAATTTGATCTGCATCGAGCAAGGTCAGCGGCTTGGGCAAGCGATATCCGCGTCCACGGACTGAAAACACCTTGATGCCTAGCTGCTCAGCAGATTGAATCGCGTTATATACCGTGGCGCGCGTGACGCCAAAACGCTGGGCCAAGTCTTCACCAGAGTGAAATTTGCCATCCGCCAGCACGGCCAGAATAGGAAATGCCAGCTTGTTCATAACAACTGGTGAGTGGCGATAATCATGCGTATATTCATAGCCCGCAGTGTAGCATACCCGCCCTGTCAGGCCGGGCGATAAAAGCCCGAAACGCCCTGTATTAAGCGTTTTGGGTCAGGTCGCTAACCGTGTAAAATAAGCACACTTTAGCAACTTCAAGAACCGCCATGTCGACAGAAAAAGAACCCATCCCCGCCGCCTCCAATTTTATCCGTGCTATTGTTGATAGAGACCTTACCGAAGAAAAATATGCCGAAAAGAAATGGGCTGGTACGCCAGGCGATGCCATGCATCACGCCAGCGGACAAACCGATTTTGCTAAAATTCGCACCCGTTTTCCGCCCGAGCCGAATGGCTATTTGCACATCGGTCATGCCAAGTCGGTGTTTCTCAACTTTGGGTTAGCGCGTGATTATGGCGGCATCTGTCATATGCGTTTTGATGACACCAACCCAGAAAAAGAAAGCCAGGAATATGTAGATAGCATCACTGAGATGGTGCGGTGGCTGGGCTTTGACTGGGACAATACGCGCCCGGATGGCAGCAAAGAAGACAATCTCTACTTTGCCAGCGATTATTTTGACTTTATGTATGCCGCTGCCGAAGCCTTGATTCAACGCGGACAAGCCTATGTCGATGCGCAAAGCGCCGATGAAATGCGCATCAACCGCGGCACGCTGACCGAACCAGGTAAAAACTCGCCATTCCGCGACCGCAGCATAGAAGAAAATCTGCGCATCTTCAGAGAAATGCGCGATGGTAAACACGCCGATGGCAGCATGGTATTGCGCGCCAAAATTGACATGGCCTCGCCCAACATCAATATGCGTGACCCCGCGATTTACCGTATCCGCCGCGCCCACCACCACAACACCGGTGACAAATGGTGCATCTATCCTATGTACACCTTCGCGCATCCGATTGAAGATGCACTGGAAACCATCACCCACTCCATCTGTACGCTAGAATTTGAAGACCAGCGCCCTTTCTACGATTGGCTGATGGACAATCTGGCTGATGCCGGGATGATTAACAAACCGGTACCTTACCAGTATGAATTTGCACGCCTCAACCTGACCTATGTGGTGCTCTCTAAACGCAAGCTGATTCAACTGGTCGAAGAAAAACACGTCACTGGCTGGGACGACCCTCGCTTGCCGACACTGGCAGGCGCGCGTCGCCGTGGCTATGCCCCTGAAGGCTTCAAACTGTTCACTGACCGCATCGGCGTGTCTAAAGCCGACTCATGGATAGAGTACAGCATCCTCGAAGACTGCATGCGCGAAGTTCTCAACGAATCTGCCCCACGCAAAATTGGCGTGCTCGACCCGATCAAACTGGTGATTGATAACTACCCAGAAGGCCAAGACGAAGACTGCTACGCCCCTAACCACCCGCAAAAACCAGACTTAGGCAAACGCGTGGTCAAACTCTCCAAAGAGTTATGGATTGAGCGCGAAGACTTTATGGAAGAACCTTCCAAAGGCTACTTCCGCCTGTTCCCCGGCAATATGGTGCGCTTGCGCTATGGCTACGTGGTCAAATGCCTCAGCTGCGAAAAAGATGCGGCTGGCAACGTCACCACCGTGCATTGCGAATACCTGCCAGACACCAAGTCAGGCACGCCAGGTGCGGATAGCGTCAAGGTCAAAGGCAATATCCACTGGGTCAGCGCCAATCACGCTTACACTACTGAAATCCGCCTGTACGATAGACTGTTTAAAGACCCACATCCAGGTAGCGGCGATAAAGACTTTTTAGAAGACATTAACCCGAATTCTGTCAAAGTGATCACTGCCCAACTGGAACAAAGCGCACAAGAGGCACAACCAGGTGATAGTTACCAGTTTGAGCGTCACGGGTATTTTGTCGCCGACAGAAAAGACAGTGTGGCTGGTAAGCCGGTGTTTAATAGGACGGTGACATTGAAGGATAACTGGCAGAAGTAGTCTTGATTGATTCGAAATCAAAAAATTAAAAACAATAAAGGGGTATCCAAATGAAAACAATCTTTGAATTAGTAAAACTAGTTTTGGATGATCTATACAAAGAAACAAAAAATGAACATTCTGGTGATGAGTCAGCGACTGACAAGGAAATTAAAGAACAGATTGAATATTTAGCTGATAATTATAAGAAACTTACTGACAAAAACTCTCCTGGCATAAATTACAAAAAGCCTGCAACACGGTTTGCTTACGTTTATAAATACGTCGCATCTCATGCTGACTATATTTTCCAATTGCTAGAAAATCTTGAATTAAAAAATCCTGACAAATTTGAGCCGATAAAAAGTATTTTTCTTAAAGATATATTGAAAATTTCTTGCATCGGTGGAGGGCCAGGGAGTGATATTGTTGGTTTATTAAAATACCTTCTCAGCTTAGATAAACAAAAGGTAAGCCGCGTAACATGTTACCTTTGTGATAAAGAGCAAGCATGGGCTGACTCATGGACTGAAATAGATAACAAAACTTCTCTAAAAGAAATCATTTTAAATACGAACTTCCAACCATTGGACGTTACTGACTCAACATCTTGGCAATATCAAAAAAAGTTCCTTGATTCTGACATCTTTACGTTGAGCTATTTCGTTTCCGAAGTATCCAGATTGGATAAAGAAGATTTAGAAAATTTCTGGGATACCATTTTCACAAAATCCAAAACAGGCTCAGCCTTTATCTTTATTGATAATGCACATACAGATTTCACAACTTACTTTGATAATAAGTGGTCTGAGAAAGGTATGAAGGTTATCTCAAGCGCCGATGCAACTGTCACCCCTAGTTCAAATGAACAATTAAGTGTTTTTGGAGAGTATTTAACAAAATTCCCCAATAAACCAAAATTAAGAAGTCAGATTTCTTTTAGACTTCTCATTAAAGAACAATAACGTTTATGGACTTATTTGAATCACCATCTGAACTAATCAAAATACCTATGTCAGATGGTGATCTCTACTCGTTGCAGTCTTTAAAATTCGACTGCTCTAACGAAGACTTATTATCCAGGTTAATTCTAGAAACCCCATGGCGCGAAGAAAAAATAACAGTATGGGGGAAAACATTTATACAACCTAGATTAATCGCCTGGTATGGAGACAAAGGTAAAAACTATACATACTCTGGCAACAAATTCGAACCTCTTGCATGGACGCCTCTTTTATTAAGTATCAAGAAAAAAATAGAAGAAGTGTGTAAAAAGAATTTCAATAGCGTCTTATTAAATTATTACAGAAGTGGATTAGATAGCTTAGGTTTTCACAGTGATGATGAACCCGAACTAGGTGAAAATCCCTCTATTGCATCTCTAAGTTTAGGCGAAACAAGAACCTTTATTTTTAAACATAAAAAAAATAAATCTATTGCTCCAATGAAAATTTATCTTACCGATGAAAGCCTAATTGTGATGGATGGAGATATACAAAAAAATTGGATCCACGGAATCCCCAAAGAGCCCCTTAAACTGGGGGCTCGTGTGAATTTAACTTTTAGGTACATATTGTAGATTGTTAGATATTAAACACGTAACTCGCCTCCTCAATCACGGCCCAACAGTTATTATTACTTCTGCGCATGATGGTAAAAGTAATATCATGGCCGCCGCTTGGGTCTGCGCTTTAGACTTTAATCCACCCAAAGTCACCGTCGTGATAGACAGCAAAACCTACACGCGTGAACTGATGGAAGCGGAAGGCACGTTTGCGATTAACCTGCCTTGCGTGCAGCAAATCGAGATGGTGAAAAAGGTGGGGAGTATCAGCGGCCGTGATTTGCCAGGCAGCGACAAGTTTGCCGAATACGGCATTGAGACCTTGGCTGCACAGGAAATCAGCGCGCCGCTGGTGAAAGATTGCGTGGCGTGGCTGGAGTGCAAAATCATCCCCGAGCCGCATAACCAGAACACTTACGACTTGTTTATTGCTGAAGTGATCGCGGCGCATGCCGATGCGCGTGTATTTAGTGATGGCCAATGGCATTTTGAGGGGCATGACGAGTTACGCACCATCCACCATATTGCGGGTGGCGTATTCTTTGCTACCGGTCAAGCCTACTAGCCTCTAACTCATGCAAAAAATCAGCCCTGCCCTGTTGGTCAGGGCTTTTTTATTGCCTGCAATCTTGTTAAAAGTTGAAACTTTTTATTTTAAATTGATGTCAATTTAATAGCCTGTAGTTGAAATAGGGGTATTACAGGCCTGATATCCCGCTTATTTCCTTTGCGGAAAACATGGATGCAAGCAGCATCTTTCAATCTAATGGACGTGAAGTCCTGCAGCATTTTTCATCATGATCAATTGCAGTTGCCAGGCCTGAGGTGCAATTGCCTTGCTTTGTGGTGAGCCAGTGGAGGTAGCCATGCGTGTGAATAAAAAAGAACCCTCAGAATCCTTGTACGTGCTGCTAATCAGCGTACATGGTTTGATTCGTGGCCAGCAACTTGAGCTGGGCGTGGATGCCGATACCGGCGGGCAATGCACTTATGTACTGGATTTGGCAAATGCGTTGGCGGAGCATCCGCAAGTCGGCAAGGTCGACCTGATGACGCGGTTGATCGACGACCCGCAGGTGGCGAGCGATTATGCGCAGCCTGAAGAGAAACTTAGCGATAAGGCGCGCATTATCCGCTTTCCATGCGGGCCCAAGCGCTACATCCGCAAAGAGTTGTTATGGCCACATCTGGATCAGATGGTGGACCGTTGCCTACACTATTTACGTCAACAAGGACGCTTGCCAGATGTGATCCATTCCCACTATGCCGACGCCGGCTATGTGGGCCGCCAGTTGTCTATGCTGCTGGGCATTCCGCTCATTCATACTGGCCATTCACTGGGCAAACCCAAGCAGGCGCGGCTGCTTTCCAGTGGCCGCAAGGCAGACAAGATTGAAAAGCAGTTTAATTTTGAGCGCCGCATTGCCGAGGAGGATGCGCTAATTCAGCATGCCTCGATGATCGTGACCAGCACACGCCAGGAGGTTGAGCTGCAATATGGCATGTATGCGCAAGCCGATCATCAGCGCTTCCGCGTCATCTCGCCCGGCACAGACACATCGCGCTTTTCGCCGCCAGGCCGCCGGGCAATGCCAGCAACGCTGGAGCAAAGTATCCATCGCTTTTTGCATGACCCGAAAAAGCCGATGATTTTGTGTATTTGCCGGCCCGAGGTGCGCAAAAACATCAAGGGCTTGCTAGCAGCTTATGGCAGCCACCCGGCGCTGCAAAAGAAGGCTAACCTGGTGCTGGTCGCCGGTAGCCGAGAGCGCATTCGAGACCTGGAAAAATCGCAGGCACAGGTGTTGAATGAATTGCTGCTGGATATTGATGCCTATGACTTATGGGGCAAAGTAGCGATTCCCAAAAGTCATGCGCAAGAAGATATCCCAGAGCTGTACCGCATGGCGGCCAAAAGCCGTGGCGTATTTATCAACGCCGCCTTTACTGAGCCTTTTGGGTTGACCTTGCTCGAAGCCGCGGCTTGCGGCCTGCCGGTGATTGCGCCAGATGATGGCGGCCCGCGCGATATTCTGGCCAATTGTCATCATGGCTTGCTGGTAGACACGCTCGATAGCGATGCGATTGCTGCCGCCCTGCTCTCAGCTCTCACGGATAAAGCACGCTGGCACAAATGGTCCAAGAGTGGTGTTTTAAATGTCAAACGCCATTACACCTGGGCGGGCCATGTGAACAAATATGTCAGAGAGGTACACCAACTGCTAAGAAAACAACGCAAAAACCTGCGCAAGCAGCAGGCCGCGCTGCATCAAGGCAAGTCACCGATCCCGCTGGCAAAATATGCGTTTATCACAGACATAGACAACACCTTGCTTGGCAACCAACAGGGGCAGCTGGACCTGGTGGAATGGCTGGTGGCCAATGTCGGCTATAACATTTTTGGCATCGCCACCGGGCGCCCGCTGGAGAGTGCGATTGAGATATTGCGTAAAAACAATATTCCTATCCCGGATGTGCTCATTACCTCCGTCGGCTCGGAAATTCACTATGGGCTCAACCGCACGCCAGATATCGGCTGGGCTAACCATATCCGCCATTTATGGCGACGTGATGACTTGCTAAAAGCGTTAGCGGAGTTGCCTGGGCTACGTCTGCAATCTGCTGAAAACCAGCGTGAATTCAAAATTTCTTATGTGGTGGATGCCAGCAAGATGCCGCCTGTGAAAAAAATCCGCCAGCATCTGCGCAAGCAGGGGCTGCACGCGCAAATCATTTATTCACACGGTGAGTTTCTGGATATCTTGCCGGTTCGCGCTTCCAAAGGCCATGCCATTCGCTATTTGTCTTACAAATGGGATTTGCCACTGGCCAACTTCTTGGTGGCAGGCGACTCTGGCAATGATATTGAGATGCTGATGGGCGACACCATGGCCGTCGTAGTGGGTAACCATAGCGAAGAACTGGCACATTTAAAAGGCATGCCACGGATCTTTTTTGCCGAGGCCACGCATGCGCACGGCATTCTGGAGGGCATGCGCCATTATAAATTCGGCAGCGCAACAGCCTGAAATAATCAGATCAACAAGGACCTTGATACATGTACGAACAAATTTCCCACGCGGTGTTGAACGAGATTCTGTCTTCGTTCAAACAACCGGCTGGCAAAGACTGGCACTATTTTTATACCCGGCTGGGCGCTAACTTTTACGCCATTTATTCGCTGTTTCAGCATCTGTATGGTCAGCGCGAAGACTTTAAGCCACAACTGGGGCGGCTGGTGGAAGTGCTGGCGACACAATATGCACAGCGCGCGCCACATTTGCGTGCAAAAGACCTGGAGCGCGAAAAAAACCATGACTGGTTTATGCAGCAAAAGTGGGTGGGTATGGCGCTCTACAGCCAGGGCTTTGCGGGCAGCCTGGCCAATATGCGTGACAAGCTGCCCTATATGCAAGATCTCGGCATCAACCTCGTCCATATCATGCCGATTTGTGACTGCCCCCCACATGAGAATGATGGCGGCTATGCAGTACGCGACTTCAGGAAAGTGGATGCGCGCCATGGCACGATGGAAGATTTGGAACAGTTGATTGCCGCCATGCAGCAGTGCGGAATCCTGCTAACGCTGGATGTGGTGGTCAACCATACCTCAGATGAGCATGCCTGGGCGCAACAAGCCAAACAAGGCAACCAGACCTATCAGGATTATTACTTCATGTATCCTGACCGCACGATGCCTGACTTATTTGAAAGCGCCATGCCGGAAGTGTTTCCTGAACAGGCCCCAGGCAGTTTTACCTTTAACGCAGACACCGGCAAATGGGTGATGACGGTCTTTAATCATTACCAGTGGGACCTCAACTACACCAACCCTGCCGTATTTATTGAGATGGTGGACATCATTCTGTTTTGGGCAAACAAGGGCGTAGATATTCTACGGCTGGATGCCGTAGCGTTTTTGTGGAAAAAAATCGGTAGCAGCTGCCAGAACGAGCGCGAAGCCCACCTGATTTTGCAATTGCTCAAGGATTGTTGCCAGATTGCAGCCCCCGGCGTGATCTTTATTGCCGAAGCGATAGTTTCGCCAACAGAAATTATCAAATACTTTGGTGAAGATGCCATCAACGCCAAGGAATGTGAAATTGCCTATAACGCCACATTTATGGCACTGCTTTGGGATGCAGTCGCCACCAAACGTACCGTATTACTGACCAAGGGCGTGGAGGACTTGCCGGAAAAACTGGACCGCGCAACCTGGCTCAATTATGTGCGCTGCCATGATGATATTGGCCTGGGCTTTAGTGATAAAGCCATTATCGAAGCCGGATTTGAACCGGTGTCACATCGCCGCTTTTTGGTCGATTATTACACCGGACATTACCCTGAATCGAATGCACGCGGCTTTGCCTTTGGCGTCAACAAAAAAACCGGCGATGCCCGTATTTCTGGCGCACTGGCCTCACTGGCCGGGCTGGAAATGGCCCTGCAAACACAGGATCCGCTGGCGATTGAAAATGCGATCAAAACCATCGTCTTGTTGCATAACCTGATTTTGTCGTTTGGCGGAATCCCGCTGATTTACTATGGCGATGCGGTTGGTACGCTCAATAACGACAGTTATCTGCAAGATGAAAACAAAATGCACGACAACCGCTGGGTACACAGACCGACACTGGACTGGGAGGTGATGGCACGCCGTCATCAGCCAGGCACCGTCGAACAACGGATTTTCAGCCAGATTAAGCAACTGATTGCGATCCGCAAGGAGACTTCAGCCTTTGCCGATTTAAACAACCGCGCGCTGATTACACAAGACAATCCGCACCTGTTCGCCTTCCACCGCTATGTACCCTCTGGCATGCATGCCAACGTGGTGGTAATTGCCAACTTTGCCACACAAGCGCAACAGGTCAACCTGCAGCCGTTTAAGCAACGCGGCCTGTTTAAAGCCAGGATGATGACGGATTTATGCAGTGGCTCAACGATCTCCACCGAGCAGGAGACTCTAGAAATCCCGACCCTGACCGCTTATTGGCTCTCCAGTTAGTGCATTTACTTTATTGATCGAAAGGAGTGTTTGACACCATGTCTTGGTTTACATACTTAGGAATAGAGCAACCTGCGGAAATACTGGCGCTGGTAAAAACCCTGCTGCGTATTTTTTTCATTATTGGCGTGGCTTATTTTCTCAACCGGCTGAGCAAAAGCCTGATTGTGAAACTCAGAGATAAGCTCAACTCCAGGCAAGTAGACAACCTGGAAGAGATCAAACGCCTCAACACGCTCAGCATGGTGCTGCGGTATATCGTCACCACCGTGATTCTGGCGATTACCGTGGTTGAAATCCTGCATGAGCTTGGGATTTCGATTGCGCCAGTACTGGCGGCAGCCGGGGTCGTTGGTTTGGCAGTGGGCTTTGGCGCGCAGAGCTTGGTCAAGGATTATTTTAATGGCTTTTTTCTGCTACTCGAAAACCAGATTCGCAAAGATGATGTCGTGGAAATTGCCGACAAAGCTGGCTTGGTGGAAGAAATTACGCTGCGTTATGTGAAGATGCGCGATTACGAAGGCAATGTGCATTATGTGCCCAATGGCCAGATCAGCACGGTAACCAATCGCTCGCGGGATTTTGCTTATGCGGTAATGGATATTGGTGTAGCTTACAAAGAGAATGTGGCACGCGTCATACAAGTCATGCTTCAAGTTGGAGCAGACTTATGTATGGACGACGAATTTAAACCTATTATTTTGGATAATCTGGAGATGGCTGGAGTCGACAATCTTGCAGACTCTGCTGTTGTCATTCGCTGTCGTTTAAAGGTACTTCCTTTACAGCAGTGGACCATCAAACGTGAGTACCTGAAACGGATCAAGAATGCCTTTGATGCAGAAGGTATTGAGATTCCCTTTCCACACCTTACGGTTTATCAAGGCAAACAGGCCGCATGATAAAAAGTGAGAAATCTTCCGCTTTCTTGTGGCTGCCAAAGTGATATTTTGACAACGCAGGTAAAACAACCTCAAGAGAATGCCAGATACACTAGGCCACAAAAATATGTAAGCCGAAGGGCTGAAGGTAGCTGATAAATTCAGATATCACAGACCCATCCAGCAAACTGAGGCATTTGTGAAAATAGAAAATTCGTCTATATGTTGTTTGCTCAATTAGTCAGTTGACGGATCACTTGTGCTAAATGCTCGGCCTGGGCTTGCACCAAACTCTGGTTCAACCCTTCGACCATCACGCGGATTTTGGGCTCAGTGCCAGAAGCGCGTAACAAGACCCTGCCTTCTCCATTAAGCGCAGCCTCAGCTTGTTGCACAGCTGTTTGCACGGCCGCCTGGTTCAAGTCCAGCTTTTGTTTGGTGGTTACATTAATCAACACCTGCGGATATAGCGTCAGGTCAGCACCCAGCTGTTGCAGGGACTTGCCGCTTTCACGCAAGGACTGCAACACCTGCAGGGCCGCAATAATCGCATCACCACTCGAGTGTTTATCCAGCGTGAGGATATGGCCAGAATTCTCCCCGCCCAGTTTCCAGTTTTTTTCCTGCAACAGCTCCAACACATAGCGGTCGCCGACATTGGCACGGCCAAACGGAATCTGATGCTTTTGCAAGGCGTGTTCCAGGGCCAAATTTGTCATGAGGGTACCGGCCACGCCGCCCTTGAGTTTGCCTTTGGCATACAGGCCCATGGCAATAATATAAAGCAACTGGTCACCATCCAGCAGCTTACCTGCACCATCGACCATCATGACACGGTCGCCATCGCCATCAAAGGCAATGCCTAAATCTGCCTGATGTTCCACCACGGCTTTTTGCAGGGCTTGCGGGTGAGTGGAACCCACCTGCTCGTTAATATTGAGGCCATCAGGATGATTGCCTATAGCGATGACGTCTGCCCCCAACTCATGGAACACCGGCGGCGCGACATGGTAGGTGGCGCCATGCGCACAATCGAGCACAATTTTGAGGCCACGCAGATCAAGGTGATTGGGAAACGTGCTTTTACAGAATTCGACATAGCGGCCCGCTGCGTCATCGACACGCTTCGCTTTGCCCAGTTGCGCGGAATCCATCACCTGCATGGGCTGGGCCAGCGCGGCCTCAATCGCATACTCGATCTCGTCCGGCAACTTGGTGCCCTGCGCAGAGAAAAACTTGATCCCGTTATCATAGTAAGGGTTGTGTGAAGCAGAAATCACAATGCCGGCCTGCGCACGCAAGGCACGCGTTAGATAGGCCACGGCAGGTGTCGGCATGGGGCCAGTCAGCAGCACATCCACCCCAGCAGCAGACAATCCGGCCTCCAGGGACGCTTCCAGCATATAGCCAGAAATCCGCGTATCTTTGCCTATCAATACTGTGGGGCGTTTACCCGCAGGCAAGTGTTCATGGCTGGCCAATACACGTCCGGCTGCATAGCCCAAGCGCATGACAAACTCTGGCGTAATCACCGACTCTCCGACGCGTCCGCGAATGCCATCTGTACCGAAATATTGCTTACCCATGTGTGTATCCTTTAATCGTTATGCTTGTGTATGGTCATGCTGAGCTGGCTATTTAAGTGCAGCAACCACCTTGAGTGCTTCAACCGTCGCCTTGACATCGTGCACGCGTAACAGATGTGCCCCTTGCATGGCACTAATTACGGCAGCAGCTACACTGGCGTGCAATCTGGCGTCGACATCGTTGCCCGTCATTTGTCCCAATACCGATTTACGCGACAGGCCAACCAGCAATGGGCAGCCCAGTTCGCTAAATTCAGGCAAAGCCTTGGCCAGGGCAATATTGTGCGCGCGCGTTTTACCAAAGCCAAAGCCTGGGTCCAGCATAATGCGGTCTTGGGCGATGCCTGCCGCCAGACACATATCACGCTGGGTCTGCAAAAACAGTTTCACCTCAGCCACCACATCCTCATAATGAGGATCCAGCTGCATGGTTTGCGGCATGCCTTGCATATGCATGATGCAAACACCGGCATCGCTCTTGGCAACCACCTCAAGCGCGCCAGGTTCCTGCAAGCCTCTCACATCATTGACGATGCTGGCGCCAGCCGCAATCGCGGCCTGCATCACGGCAGGCTTATAAGTATCAATGGAGATCGGAACGGGAATATCGCGTGCGACCAGTGCCTCTATCACCGGCACCACGCGTTGTAATTCTTCGGTCAGGGAGACAGGTGTCGCATTAGGCCGCGTAGACTCACCACCGATATCGAGCACCGCGGCGCCTTGTTCGATCAATGTCAACGCATGATGCACCGCGGCATCCACCTGCTGGAATTGACCGCCATCGGAAAAGGAGTCCGGCGTAACATTGACGATACCCATGACTTGGGGCTGGTCAAAATTGAGACGAAAACGTCCACAATGAAAGAGCATAGGTCATTGATTTCCAAAAAAACAAAGGCTGGCAAAAGCCAGCCTTGTTATTTTAACTGAAAGCCAGGTTGTCACAAACATGTGGCCAACCTGAACCTCAATCTTTAGTTAGGCTTTAGGTCTCAGTATCATCGCCTTTTGCCGTTGGTTGTGGTGCCGGGTTTACCATGGTGCCTGAACCACTGCCACCAGAACTAATGGTAGGTCCATTTTTCTGCTTGGGTGGACGCACTGGCAAACCAGCCATAATGTCATTGACCTGATCAGCATCAATGGTTTCGAACTCCATCAAGGCTTTAGTCATCGCCTCCACTTTGTCGCGGTTATCTTCAAGCAATTTGCGCGCAATCGCATATTGCTCATCCAGGATACGGCGAATTTCAGCATCGACTTTTTGCTGCGTGGCTTCTGAGACGGTCCGTGAAGACATACTGCCCATCCAGGAATCCTGCTCGCTACCTGCATAGACCATGGTCCCCAGCGAATCGGACATCCCGAACTTGGTCACCATGTCACGCGCCATTTTAGTCGCACGCTCAAAGTCATTCGAAGCGCCGGTAGACATCTGGTGCATGAAGATTTCTTCAGCAATCCGGCCACCAAACAGAATCGAGATATCTTCCAGCATTTTGTCCTTGTAATTGCTGATACGGTCATGCTCAGGCAACTGCCAGGTCAAGCCCAGCGCCCAGCCACGCGGCATAATGGTGACCTTGTGCACAGGATCCGCTTTCGGCAGCAACTTGGCAACCACCGCATGCCCGGACTCATGATAGGCCGTATTCAAACGCTCCTCTTCACGCATCACCATAGACTTGCGCTCTGGCCCCATGAAGATTTTGTCTTTGGCATCCTCAAAATCTTGCATATCTACCGTGCGTTTATTACGACGTGCAGCGAACAACGCCGCTTCGTTGACCAGGTTAGCCAGATCAGCACCACTAAAGCCTGGTGTACCACGGGCAAGAATATCCGCTCTAACATCTGGATCAATGGGCACTTTACGCATATGAACATTGAGGATTTGCTCACGACCTTTGATGTCTGGCAAGCCGACCATAACCTGACGGTCAAAACGGCCAGGACGCAATAATGCTTTATCCAGAACATCGGCACGGTTGGTTGCTGCAATCACGATCACACCGGAATTGGCCTCAAAACCATCCATCTCAACCAACATCTGGTTCAACGTTTGCTCGCGCTCATCGTTACCGCCACCCGTACCGGCACCGCGGTGACGACCGACCGCATCAATCTCATCAATAAATACGATACAAGGGGAGTTCTTTTTGGCGGTTTCAAACATGTCACGCACACGCGCAGCACCCACGCCAACAAACATTTCCACAAAGTCAGAGCCAGAGATACTGAAGAATGGGACTTTGGCTTCACCGGCAATCGCACGGGCCAGCAATGTCTTACCGGTCCCAGGCGGGCCTACCATCAATACGCCACGCGGGATGCGGCCACCCAGTTTCTGAAACTTGCTAGGATCCTTCAAGAATTCAACCAACTCAGCCACTTCTTCTTTGGCTTCATCGCAACCGGCAACATCAGCAAATGTGGTGCTGTTGTTGGATTCATCCAGTTGACGTGCCTTGCTCTTGCCGAACGAGAATGGGCCACCACCCTTGCCTCCACCTTGCATCTGGCGCATGAAGAAAATCCATACACCGATTAATAAGATCATGGGGAACCAGGAGACAAAAATGCTCATAAGCATGGACTCATGCTCTTCTGGTTTGGCTTCTACGATAACGTTATTTTTAAGCAGGTCTGATACCAACCATGGATCGGAAGGCGAGAATGTCTCATAGTTTTTGCCCTCGTTGGTAGTCACATGCAAGGAGCGACCATCAATCTGCACCTTGGCTACGCGGCCATCCTTGACCTCTTGCATGAACTGAGAGTAAACCACCTGGCCACTGCTTCTGCCCGTGCCGCTAAATTGATTAAATACCGTCATCAGCAACAAGGCAATTGCTACCCAAATCGCGATATTCTTCAGTAGATTATTCAAAGTGGTTCCTTAACTTTAAAAACGAAAGGCAGGGAGAATCCCTAAGAAAACAATGGAGGCAAAGCCCATAATTTCAAGCCTTCAATGGCATTGTATACCCATTTTTTTGCTTGTGCGATCAAACTAAACGCAAAAAAGCATTGCAATTCAAGCTTTTCGCTGCAAGCCCAGCAGATACACTTCACTGCTACGATCACGCGAGGCTTTAGGTTTACGTGTGACGACTTTGGCAAACTGGCCTCGCATTTGTTTCACAATTTCCTCAAAGCCACTGCCGATAAAGACTTTGACCAGAAAGTTGCCGCCCGGTTTCAACCAATGCTGACAAAAATCCAGGGCGAGTTCCGTCAAATAAGTCGCCCCTGCCTGATCAACATCTTTGAGTCCGCTCATGTTAGGCGCCATGTCGGCAATCACCAGATCGACCAGCTTGCCATTCAGCGAGGCCTCCAATTGCTGCAGCACCGTTTCTTCGCGAAAATCACCGCAAATAAATTCCACACCGGGAATCGGATGCATCTCCAGAATATCCAGTGCAATCACGCGGCCCTGGCCTTTGATGCGCTGGACCGCGACCTGTGACCAGCTGCCAGGTGTAGACCCCAGGTCCACTACGGTCATGCCAGGCTTGATCAATTTATCTTTATCGTCAATTTCGAGCAGCTTATAAGCAGCGCGGGCACGGTAGCCGTCTTTTTGCGCACGCTTGACGAATTCGTCATTGAGATGCTCTTGCATCCAGGCTTTACTGGTTTTGGAGGGTTTCATAGGGGGAATTCCTGCTTCATGCTAAAATGCGGTCTGTTTTCAAGGAATATTTTGCATGCAATTAAACAGCAAACAAATCGCTTATTTACGTGGTCTGGCACACAATTTAAATCCGGTAGTCATGATAGGCAACAATGGCCTGACAGACGCGGTACTCAAGGAAATCGAGGTTAGCCTCAATGCTCACGAGCTTATCAAAGTGCAAGTGGCGGGCGATGACCGCGATTTGCGTAAATCATTATTCGAAGAGATCGCCGATAAAGCGGGCGCCATCGCCGTGCACCATATCGGCAAACAACTGGTGTTTTATCGCGCCAGCGAAACCGTGAAAGCCTCAGCGAAGATCGTGATCCCCAAGCTGTAATCACGCTCACAAACACGCCTGATACAAAAAACGCGCATTCCTTTGCGCGTTTTTTTATTGGCCTCAGTTCGACTTGACCACCAACCAGACGCCTAACAAACACTCAATCATGTAAGCAATACTCGCCACACCATGCCAGGTTTTAAAGCGGCTGGCGAACACACTTTGCATCACATCGTTTGGCAGAGCACTGGCTTTGAGCTGAGCCAATAATGGCTGGATGCCAAACTCGCCAATCAGGACCAGTATCCACATGATGAGGATCACCCAGAACAGGCCTTGCTTGAATGCGGAAAAACCGTCACTCGCCAGCCGCTGGATCAACAACAACAAGCCGCTGACAAGCCCAATGTAGCTGACAATGGTAAACAACTTTCCTGCGACGTTTCCGGCCAGCATATGGTCAGGAATGGTTTTGAACAGCACACTGGCGGTGATGGCGGTCATCCACAAAGCCCCCACCCACAACGTAAGTAAGACCGGGTTTAACCATCCGGTGAGTCCTGATTGCTTGGCCATCGCTGCTACGCTCCTATTTTCTACTATTCACGCATCCCAGATGATTCAATCGCAAGGACTAAACGTAGAGTACCTCAATAATTTCGTACTCTTTCACGCCGCCTGGAGACTGGATTTCAACGACTTCACCCTCAGACTTGCCAATCAGGCCACGTGCAATTGGCGAACTGACCGAGATTTTGCCATTTTTGATATCCGCTTCGTCCTCACCCACGATCTGGTAGGTTTTGGCATCGCCAGAATCCAGGTCTTCAAATCTCACGGTCGCGCCAAACACCACACGGCCCTCTGCATTGAGCATGGTTGGATCAATGATTTGCAGATTGGACAATTTCGCCTCAAGCTCGGCAATACGGCCTTCGATAAAGCTCTGCCGTTCTTTGGCTGACTCATACTCTGCGTTCTCAGACAAGTCGCCTTGTGCCCGCGCTTCAGCGATCGCCTGGATAATATTGGGTCTATCCACCGCGCGCAAACGTTGTAATTCTTCTTTGAGCAATTCTGCACCTTTCACGGTGACAGGAATCTGATTGACTGCCATGATGAAAATACCTTCAAAAAATGAGTATAAAAAAAATAAACCACACCCGAATGAGCGTGGCTTATTTAAATATCAACTAAGCCTAGTGTATGTTAACCAAGGCGTTTGTGCAAGTCCTGCACCGAGTAGACATCCATATCCTTGCTTTGTGCCATGCCGATACAAGCGGCACGCGCACCCGCCAGGGTTGTGTAATAAGTCACCTTGTTCTGAAGCGCGCTGCGGCGAATCTCATACGAGTCAGTAATCGCCTTTTTGTCTTCTGTGACATTGACAATCAAACTGATCTCATCGTTCTTGATCATGTCGACAATATGCGGACGACCTTCAGCGACCTTGTTCACCGGTGTCACCTCCAGACCTTGCTCGGCCAGTGCACGCGCTGTGCCTTTGGTCGCCACTAGCGTGAAACCGAGTTTAACCAGGTCCTGTGCAATGTCGATCACTTTTTTGTGATCTTCGTTACGTACGCTGATAAAAGCTCTACCACCAGTAGGCATCTTCACAGAGGCCCCCAATTGTGACTTCACAAAAGCCTCGGCAAAGGTGTTCCCTACGCCCATCACTTCACCGGTCGATTTCATTTCTGGGCCCAGGATGGTATCCACGCCCGGAAACTTGATGAAGGGGAACACAGCTTCTTTCACCGAGTAATAAGGCGGAATCACTTCTTTGGTCACGCCTTGAGATTTCAGCGTCTGACCTGCCATGCAACGTGCCGCAATTTTGGCTAGCTGCAAGCCACAGGCTTTGGACACAAACGGCACGGTACGGGATGCGCGCGGGTTAACTTCGAGCACATATACCACATCGCCCTGCCCACTGTTCTGCACGGCAAACTGTACGTTCATCAGGCCTTTCACGCCCAGCGCTTTGGCCATTTGCACGGTTTGTCTGCGCAACTCATCTTGCAGGTCGTCGCTCAGGCTGTAAGGCGGCAGTGAGCAGGCAGAGTCACCAGAGTGCACACCGGCTTGTTCCACGTGCTGCATGATGCCGCCGATCAACACATCTTCACCGTCGCTCAAAGCATCCACGTCTACTTCAATCGCATCGTTCAGGAAGCGGTCCAGCAGAACTGGGGACTCATTAGATACCTTAACCGCTTCACGCATGTAGCGCTCCAACTGGCTTTGCTCATGCACGATTTCCATCGCGCGGCCACCCAGCACATAAGAAGGTCGCACCACTAACGGGTAGCCGATTTCAGTCGCCAGGCGAATCGCCTCTTCTGGCGCACGCGCTGTGCGGTTTGGCGGCTGCTTCAGGTTCAGGCTATGCAGCATTTGCTGGAAGCGTTCACGGTCTTCTGCACGGTCAATCGCATCTGGCGTGGTCCCAATGATAGGCACGCCAGCTTTTTCGAGGTCACGCGCCAGCTTGAGCGGGGTTTGGCCGCCATACTGCACAATCACGCCCACCGGTTTTTCGATGTTGACGATTTCGAGTACGTCTTCCAGTGTCACCGGCTCAAAGTAGAGACGGTCAGAGGTGTCGTAATCGGTAGAGACGGTTTCAGGGTTACAGTTGACCATAATGGTTTCGTAACCATCTTCACGCATGGCAAACGCCGCGTGCACACAGCAATAGTCAAACTCGATGCCCTGACCAATGCGGTTAGGACCACCGCCCAACACCATGATTTTTTTCTTGTCCGACGGATTGGACTCGCACTCTTCCTCATAGGTCGAGTACATATAAGCCGTGTTGGTGGCAAACTCAGCCGCACAGGTATCTACGCGCTTATAGACCGGACGCACATTAAGCGCCTGACGGAAAGCACGCACTGCATGCTGGTCTGTACTCAACAGCTTGGCCAGTCGACGGTCAGAGAAGCCTTTACGTTTGAGGCGGAACAGGGTCTCTTTGGTCAAATCCCCCAGCGACTTGCCTGACAATGACAATTCGAGTTTGATGATTTCTTCAATCTGCACCAGGAACCAGCGGTCGATTTTGGTGATATCAAACACTTCATCCACACTCATGCCCAAACGGAAGGCGTCCGCCACGTACCAGATACGCTCAGGACCGGGCTCACCCATTTCCTTGACGATACGGTCTTTGTCATCGGTGACCGAATCCAGACCATCCACACCGACTTCCAGACCGCGTAACGCTTTCTGGAAAGACTCCTGGAAGCTACGACCCATGGCCATGACTTCACCCACAGATTTCATCTGGGTCGTCAAGCGGCTATCCGCCTGCGGAAATTTCTCAAACGCAAAACGTGGCACTTTAGTGACCACGTAGTCAATCGATGGCTCAAATGAAGCCGGGGTCTGACCACCGGTGATTTCATTACGCAACTCATCCAGCGTAAAACCCACCGCCAGTTTGGCCGCGACTTTGGCAATCGGAAAGCCTGTTGCTTTGGAGGCCAACGCAGATGAGCGTGACACCCGCGGGTTCATCTCAATCACAATCATGCGGCCATCGTTCGGGTTGATGGCAAACTGCACGTTGGAACCACCGGTATCGACCCCGATCTCACGCAATACGGCCAGTGAGGCATTCCGCATGATCTGGTATTCTTTATCGGTCAGGGTTTGTGCTGGCGCAACAGTAATACTGTCACCGGTATGCACGCCCATAGGATCCAGGTTTTCAATCGAACAGATAATGATGCAGTTGTCCGCTTTGTCGCGTACCACTTCCATCTCGTATTCTTTCCAGCCCAGCAGCGACTCTTCGATCAGCAACTCGTTGGTTGGGGAGGCATCCAGGCCGCGCTCGCAAATGGCGATAAATTCTTCACGATTGTAGGCGATGCCACCACCACTGCCGCCCATGGTGAACGAAGGGCGAATAATCGCCGGATAACCAATAGTGGCCTGCACTTGCAAGGCTTCTTCGAGGCTGTGTGCAATCGCTGAACGTGCAGAACCCAGGCCAATTTTGGTCATGGCTTCTTTAAACTTCTGACGGTCTTCGGCTTTATCAATCGCCTCTTTAGTCGCGCCGATCAGTTCCACATTGTATTTCTGCAAGACGCCGTGCTTGTCCAGATCGAGGGCACAGTTCAATGCCGTTTGCCCACCCATGGTTGGCAGCAAGGCATCAGGACGCTCTTTTTCAATAATTTTTTCGACGATTTGCCAGGTAATGGGCTCGATGTAAGTCGCATCTGCCATTTCCGGGTCAGTCATGATGGTGGCTGGATTGGAGTTGACCAAAATGACCCGGTAACCCTCTTCACGCAAGGCTTTACAGGCTTGTGCGCCAGAGTAATCAAACTCACAGGCTTGACCAATGACAATCGGACCTGCACCGATAATCAGAATACTTTTAATGTCGGTTCTTTTTGCCATTAGATGGACTTTCTTTCTTGCATTAACTGGATAAAGCGGTCAAACAACACGCTCATTTCTTGCGGGCCTGGGCTGGCTTCCGGGTGTCCCTGGAAGCTAAAGGCGGGCTTGTCTGTACGCGCGATCCCTTGCAGGCTGCCATCAAACAATGACACATGCGTCACTTTGACATTGGCAGGCAGCGTCGCCGGGTCAGCCGCAAAACCATGGTTCTGGCTGGTGATATACACACGCTTGCTTTCCACATCCTGTACCGGATGGTTGGCACCGTGATGACCAAATTTCATTTTCAGGGTTTTTGCACCACTGGCCAATGCCAGCAACTGGTGGCCCAGACAGATCCCAAAGGTGGGAATGCCTGAATCCACCAAGGTTTTGATCGCTTTAATTGCGTAATCACATGGCTCAGGATCACCAGGTCCGTTAGACAGGAAAATGCCATCTGGCTGATAGGCCAAGGCTTGTTCGGCAGTTGCCTGGGCCGGCAAAACGGTGACTTTACAGCCACGTGAAACCAGCATGCGCAGAATGTTGCGTTTCACACCATAGTCAAATGCCACTACATGAAACTGTTGCTCAGCCGATTTGCTAAAGCCCGCGCCTAATTGCCATTCCTGCTCGGTAAACTCATAGGCTTGTGTACAGCTCACCACTTTAGCCAGATCCATCCCGGCAAGCCCAGGGAAGCCCTGTGCATGGGCCAATGCCTGTGCCTCATCCACATGCTCACCCGCCATAATACAGCCGGCTTGCGCACCCTTCTCACGCAAAATACGGGTCAACTTGCGCGTATCGATATCAGCAATCGCCACTACATTGTTGGTCTTGAGATAATCGGAAAGATTTTGTTCACTGCGGAAATTGCTTTCCAATAAGGGCAGGTCACGAATAATCAGACCCGCAGCATAGACTTTGCCAGATTCCACATCTTCGCTATTGGTACCATAGTTACCAATATGCGGATAAGTCAATGTGACAATTTGTTCGGTATAGGAAGGATCGGTAAGAATTTCCTGATAACCGGTGATGGAAGTATTGAACACCACCTCACCGACTGTATGACCGGAAGCGCCAATGCTCATGCCCTTAAAAACAGTTCCATCTGCTAACACTAAAATCGCTGGAATTGTTTTTGACACCTTTAGCTCCTTAAGTTTGAATCGAAACACATCTTTTGAAGGTCGCAACATGCCTGCGAGGGCCCTATGCAGCGGTGAGTAGATGTGCAAAACGGGAAAAGTTTTTTGGACTCTTCCCGTTCAGAATTGCGGCATTATAGCCTAGATTAAAGCCTCACTCAAGGGCGAGGTATTGTCAGAGGATGTTAAAGCATGATGATTGCCCGCGTGAAATCAGCGGCTTAACCATCAATTCTTGTCAAAGCCAAGCACATCTCGCATATCAAACAAACCGGCCTGTTGGGGTGCCAGAAACTTGGCAGCGCGCAACGCGCCCTGAGCAAAGGTCGCCCGGCTGGAGGCCTTGTGCGTTAACTCTACACGCTCACCCACTCCAGCCAGAACCACCGTATGATCGCCCACCACATCGCCACCGCGCAGGGTTGCGAAGCCTATGGTGCCCGCTTCACGCTCACCAGTGACACCTTCACGCGCATACACGGCACAATCCTTCAGCGCCTTGTCTATGCCTTTGGCTGCGGCTTCACCCAAGCGCAGTGCCGTGCCGGACGGCGCATCGACTTTATGGCGATGGTGCATTTCGACGACTTCGATATCGTAGCCTTGGTTCAATACACGCGCGGCTTGTTCAACCAAGTTAATCAGCAAGGTTACACCCACGCTCATATTGGGCGCAAACACAATCCCGATATTTTTGGCAGCCGCTTCGATGCTAGCTTTCTCAGTTTCGCTAAACCCTGTGGTGCCAATCACCAGCTTCACCTGCGCCTGCTGACACGCTTGCAAATATTGCATACTGGCTTCAGGACGGGTAAAGTCCACCAGCACATCAGCCCCCTTCAATGCAGATTCAACATCAGAAGTAATCTTGACGCCACTCAACTTGCCAAACTGCTCACCAGCATCTCGACCAATCATGGCACTTTCAGCACGATCCAAGGCCGCATGCAGTTGCAAGCCAGGATCAGAAAAAACGCCTTCAAGCAGGGCATGCCCCATACGGCCAGACACGCCTGCAATCACTACTTTCAACATAACTCGCTCAACTTACTGTTTTATATACTATTTTAGACAAATGGATTAAAAACCGATTTGCTCCAACACGCCATCCAGATGCTCTGCGCTACCTTCTGGCGCCGTCACCTGTTGCTTGGTGGCTGGCAGTTCTGCACCATTGCCAGCACTTTCACGCACGATCAACCAGCGCTTGCTAGCGTTATCCAGCTTGAGTTGCAGACGTTTGACCATTTCGTCGCGATAGGCTTTAGAAGCATACTTCTGATTGAAGGTGACCACTGCACTATCCCCTTCCCGTGCCACGCTCACATCACTGATTTCGAGCGTGATTTTACCTTGCTGTGGAGACAGGCGTTTTTTACGTTGCGCCTCCCAAGCTCCGCGACTAGGCAACCCGTCTGGCACAAACTCAGGCGAGTAAGCAGCAAAATAAGCATTCACATTTTTGTTTCGCCAAGCCTGCGCCCAGGCATCCACCGCCGCCTCTACACTGACTTCAGGGGTAGCGGCTGGAGGTTGTGTTGCCACTTCAGCCTGGTCCATGGCAGGGGCAACCGTCGGCGTTTCGGCCAACATCACCTTGGGCGTTGCTGCTACTGCAGCCACGGCTGGAATCGTTGCCGTACGCTCACGCGTAATTAACCAGCGTTTTTGGCTAGGCTCATAACGCATTTCAAGCGTCTTATTCAACACATCCTTGTAAGCCTTGGCCGCATATTTTTGTTCAAACTGCACCACCGCAGAGGCACCATCGCGCTGCACCACAATATTATTCAAGACCAGTGTGATTGGGCCCTGGCTAGGAGAAAGGCGCTGCTTGCGTTGTGCCTCCCATGCCGCTTTACTGGGCAAGTTTTCTGGCACAAAGTCAGGTGCGTAGGCGGCCAGATAGGTTTTAATATTCTTACTACGCCAGGCCTGCGCCCAATTGGCCACTGCCTGATTAATCTCGGCATCACCAACAGCGGCAGAAGGCTCAGCAGCATTTTCTGCCACGGTCGCTACAGTAGGCTCGGCTGGCTTGGCAAGCACAGCTTCTGGTGGTAATACAGGCGTGACAGGTGCAGCCGCCAGACTTTCAGACTGAGGAGAGGCAGCGGGCTCAGCAACAACAGGCGCCACTGCAAGCGCGGCGGCAGGGCTGCTTGGCGTCACAGACTCTTTAGCTGTAGGCACTTGCGCAACCGCTTCTTTGACAGCTGGTTTTGAAACTGACGGTGGAGGTGGAGGCGGCAGCTCCGGTTCGGGTTCAGGTTCTGGCAACTGCTCCGCAATAAATGTAGGTGCTGGCTCGCTGGCTGCTTCTGCTTTTGGGGCAACGCCTTTTTCAGTCACTTGATGCGCTTGTGCATCCGTCGCAGGCTGATTGGCTTCAGCCATATTGCCCTTGATCATTTCCTGTTCGGTTGGGATGACAGGCGCGACATATTCACCCTCAGGAATATAAGGGATCACCTCGTCATCTTCAGTCATGTTGACTGTAGCCGATGGTGAAGCTGGCTTAGCCACCGGCGCAACAGGCAAGGGCTTGGTCTGCGGTTTAGGTGCGATTGATTTTTTGCTGTTTTTTGACTTAGGGGCAGCCTCAGCAACAGCAACGGTAGCGGCCGTCGCGGCGACCGCGGCCGATGGACTTACGCCAGATGCATTTGCAGCTGAGGCAGCACTCGCGGTGGAAGCCGCGCTTGCTGCAGTATTTGATTCAGCCGCAGGTGCTACCACAACAGGCGGCGCAGCATCCTGTTCAAAGACAGGCGGCGGCTCAACGGTGTCTGCAATTTGGGCAGCCATGGTTTTTTCATTCATGGCCTGTGTGCTGGCAGCCAAAGCCGGAGTACTCGCCTCTGCCGGATTCGCTTTCACCATTTCTTGCGGCGCAGGGGCTGCCTTATATTCCCCCTCAGGGATATGCGGCACAATTTCTTCATCGGCCATCTGCTGCGCAGTGACAGCTGGTTGAGCTGGTGCAGGAGGGGTTGCAGTTACCGCTTTATTGACTGAGTCCGCTTTGGCTGGCTTAGCGTCCTTCGCTTGAGCATCACCCTCCCAGAATTTCAGCTTGTCCGCCCAGGACTCCTCTTTCGGCGCTTCAGCTTTTTTAACCGGAGCTTCTACAATGGTTTTGATGTCCGGGTTCTCTGCCGAAGGAATCACATCGCCACGCACAGCCACCAGGCTGTCCTTATCAAAATCCAGAATGACCCGACGTTTTTCAACAATTTGGCCTTGCTGGCGTAACTCGTAAAAATAGTCCCAGCGATTATCACTGAAACTATCTACGATGAGCGGTGTCCCCATAATGTAGCGGACTTGCGAACGGTTCATACCCGGCCGCAGTTGCATTAACATTTTTGAAGTCACCACATTGCCCTGCTGGATGTCCATCTTGAATGGTTTCATTGATGGAAGCTTGGCGCCGCACCCACTCTCCAGAGATGCGACAACCAACACAAATAAGATAGAATTACGCATTGGATTCACTTTATAATCGGTATATTCATTACATACATTAATATACCACGTAGTTTCGCGAATCAAGTACGCCATACTACTTAACCCTCGGACAAAAATTATGCATGATCCTAAAGACCTCAAAAATGCAGGCCTGAAAGCAACACTGCCCCGTTTAAAAATTCTGGAGCTATTTGAAAACAGCGAGCAGCGCCACCTGTCCGCGGAGGATATCTACAAGATCATGATCACCAACGGCGAAGACGTGGGCTTGGCAACGGTCTACCGCGTCTTAACGCAATTTGAGCAGGCGGGCTTGCTGGTACGGCATCACTTTGAGAGTGGCAAAGCAGTGTTTGAAATGAATGAAGGCACTCACCATGATCATATTGTCTGCATCAAATGTGGCCGGGTAGAAGAGTTTTATGATGAAGAGATCGAAAAGAGACAGAAAGCTGCCGCCGAAAAATATGGCTTTAGCATGCAAGACCACTCTTTAACTATTTATGGGACATGTACAAAAACATCTTGTAACGAATCCTGATATTCAACCATCAACTATTCAGGTCTTAACACCGACCTGGATACGCTTGATTGTCAGCCTCGATCAGAGGCATGTTAAGTCCACAGATTCACATGCATAGTGCTGCTGGTTTTCCACCTATCGCCAGTGCCGGCGCCCGAATCCTGATTCTGGGTTCTCTGCCTGGAGTGACCTCCCTGCGGCAACATCAATATTATGCGCACCCGCAAAACGCGTTCTGGCACATCATGGAAACATTATTCGGGATTCCAAAACAAACGGCTTATGCGCAACGCTGTGACCAGCTGCAATCACTCAAGTTGGCGGTATGGGATGTGTGTCACTCGGCCAGCCGACCTGGCAGCCTGGATAGTGCGATTGTCGCCGAGTCTGTGATTGCAAATGATATTCCAGGCTTACTCAAACACATTCCAACCATAGAATGTATTGCCTTTAATGGTCAAGCAGCGGCAAAGCTCTTTAAAAAGCATGTTGTTTTAGAGACCACAATCCCGCAGATCACCCTGCCTTCAACAAGCCCGGTACACGCCAGCCTGAGTGTTGCGCAAAAGCTTGCACAATGGCAAACGCTACAAGTCAGGCTGTCACACCCAGCATTTCTTTCGCATGCTGGCGAGTCGCCTCTGTAATCTGCAAACCGCCCAGCATACGCGCGATTTCTTCAATCCGTTCATGCGCATTGAGTGCATGAATTCGGCTCAAGGTCACGCCTTGCTGTTCAGACTTGCTGACTTGCAAATGTTGTTGCGCCTGCGAGGCCACTTGCGCCAAGTGGGTGATGACCAGCACCTGCCTGTGTCGACCCAGTTCACGCAACAAACGGCCCACCACTTCGGCCACTCCGCCACCAATGCCCACATCCACTTCATCAAAAATCATGCAGGGTACGGTGCCTAATGACGCGGTGGTCACTTGCAAGGCCAGGCTGATACGCGACAACTCGCCGCCTGACGCGACTTTATTGAGCGGCCGCGGTTCGACCCCGGCATGACCGGCCACCATAAACTCCACCTGTTCAAGGCCATAGGCAGCCGGTTCGCCCGGCGTCAGACTCACCGCAAAACGCCCCCCTTTGAGTGACAGTGCCTGCATTTGTCCGGTGATGGTCTCGGATAAGGCTTGCGCCGCCTGGTGTCTGATAGCAGACAGTGCGGCGGCTTGTTGCTGATAAGTCTGCCACGCTGCCTGCACCTGTTTTGCCAAGGCTCCGTCATCGGCAAACGTTTCCAGCTCAGCCATCCGGCTTTGCTGCTGTTGCAACAGTGCTGGCAACTCATCCGGCTTGACCCGATACTTGCGGGCCGCGGTGTGGATCGTCTGAATACGTGACTCCACCTCAGCCAAACGCTCGGGATCAAGTTCACTTTTTTGCAAATGCCGATTGAGTGCCCGACTCGCTTCTTCGAGCTGAATCACCGCCGAATCGACCGTTTCTGCAATTGGTTGCAATCCGGCATCGATGACTTGCAATTCAGCGAGCTTGCCTTGCACTTGCGACAACAAATCCAGCGCATTGACCTCCTCGCCTTCACTCATCATCTGCAAGCTCGCCTCCATGCCAGTCAGCAGGCTGGCACCATGACTGAGCCTGACGTGCTCTTGCTGCAAGGCCAGCCACTCTTCTGCCGCAAAGCCTAGCTGTGATAACTCCCGCGTACTGTCACGCAACAGCGCCAACTCGTCTGCATACTCACTGGCATTTTTCTCGAATGCCGACTGTTGCTGATGCAACTGAAACCAAGCTTTATAACTTTTAGCCACGTCTTTAGCCAAAGGCACTGCCTGCGCATAGGCATCCAGAATTTCTCGCTGGGTGGCCATTTTCAACAAGGAGTGATGTGCATTCTGGCTGTAGATATCAATCAGCGTCTCCCCGATTTCACGCAACTGCCCGACGGTTGCAGAAACACCGTTAATAAAGGCACGGCTGCGGCCATCGGCATAAATCACGCGCCGCAGAATCAAGCTGTCATCAACGGCCATTTCTTGTGCACGCAGCCAGTCTGCAGCCGCCTGGTTACCCGAAATATCAAACGTGGTGGAAATCTCGGCTTTGTCACAGTCCTTGCGCGTCACATCGCCTTCGTTCCTGGCGCCCAGACTCAGCGACAGCGCATCAATCAAAATCGATTTGCCTGCACCTGTCTCGCCGGTGAGTGCCGTGTAGCCTGCCGAGAACTCCAGTTCCAGCGCATCAACAATGACAAAATCTCGAATAGATAGGGCTTGTAACATAGATGGTTAAACGGGCGCATTAGCCCCAGTTGAGTTTGTTGCGTAACATATCAAAATAGCAGTAGTCTTGAGGGTGCACGAGCCGAATCGACTGCTCAGCGCGCGCAATACGCACATGGTCTCCGGCGGCCAAAGGGAATTGGCCTTGGCCATCATAACTCATCTGAGCGTCTGCCGCGCTGACCACAATCACTTCAATCACACTGTCCGCAGGCACGGTGATCGGCCGATAACTGAGCGTGTGCGGACTGATAGGCACGATCGAAATCGCCTCCAGATCGGGATGCATAATCGGCCCGCCGGCAGATAAACCATATGCGGTTGTCCCGGTCGGCGTGGTCAAAATCAGGCCATCCGAACGCTGTCTTGACACAAACTGACCATCCACATGCACCTCAAGCTCAATCAGGCGAAAGGCGCTTTTAATTACCACATCGTTTAAGGCAACCACAGGCAAAACCTGGCTGCCCGCTCTGGTCACCACTGAATGCAGTAACATGCGTGACTCAAGCTGAAAATGACCCTGTAAAATCTCGTCAATCTCATCCAGCATCTGGTCCGTTTGCAAGTCAGTCAAAAAGCCGAGTCGCCCGCGATTAATGCCAATCAAGGGCACGCCGGTTTCACGCAAAGCACGGCCGACGCTCAGCATGGTTCCATCGCCGCCCATGACAATTACCAAATCGGCTTTGCTGCCTATCTGCTCCAGCGAGGCCTGCTCAAAACCTTCTTGTTCCACATAGGCTGCGGTATTGGCTTCCACACAGACATGCAGCCCCTTGGCTAACAAGTGATGTGCCAAGCGGGTCAAATCACTTTGCATTTGCTGCAAGGCAGCAGTGTCCATATACTTGCCGACAATGGCAACTGAGCGGAATGTAGATTGCATGCCGCATTAAAGCATAGAAGCCCTGAACTGAAAAGCTAAAGGGGCTGTTATCCCAGGCGCAAATGATGCAAAATCTAACTCATTCTAATGAGATCGTCTAAAGTGGATAAACGCGCGCAAATTTTGCTTAAAACCTTGGTAGAGCATTACATCAGTGAAGGGCAACCCATAGGCTCCCGCACCCTGCTCCAGCATTCCGGCCTGGATGTCAGCCCTGCGACAATACGTAACGTCATGAGCGACCTCGAACAATTGGGGTTTATTGCTAGTCCACACACCTCTGCGGGCAGAGTGCCCACCAAAAAAGGCTACCGCCTGTTTGTGGACTCGCTGATGACGGTACAGCCGCTTGATCAACGCGCCCTCGCCCAGCTTAAAACTGGGCTATCCTCGCCCGACCCGCAAGCACTCATTAACAATGCGGCGGATATGCTCTCGCAACTGACCCAGTTTGCAGGCTTGGTCATGACGCCCAAGCGTAGCCGCAACGTGCTTAAACACCTTGAGTTTTTACATATCAATGACAAAAAAATACTCGTGATTCTGGTGACCGATGACGGCCAGGTACAAAACCGGATTGTCCTGACCGACCGCGCCTTTAGCGCCAGTGAGCTCACCACCGCCAGCAATTATGTCAACAGCCACTGTCAGGGACTCACCCTGGAAGAAGTACAGATCAAGCTCAAGCAGGAGCTGCAACAAATGCAGGCAGACATCAATCACCTCATGTCTGCTGCGCTGGATGCTGCCAGCCAACCAGAGCCTTCAGAAAAAGAGGCTGTGGTGATTGCGGGCGAACGCAAACTGCTAGAAGTGAATGAGCTCTCAACCAACGTCGGCAGCTTGCGCAAACTGTTTGAGATTTTTGAACGCCGCACGGCGCTGATGCAATTGCTTGATCAAAGTCAACGCGCCGATGGTGTACAAATCTTTATCGGTGGCGAAAGTGGCTATCTGGCACTGGATGAATGCAGCTTGGTCACTGCACCCTATGAAGTCGATGGTCAGGTCGTGGGGACGCTGGGCGTGATCGGCCCGACCCGAATGGCCTATGAGCGGATTATCCCGATTGTCGATATCACGGCCAAGCTATTATCTAGCGCACTCTCAAACTAAATATTGCCAGACCATATCAGGCTAATAATTCCGACACCGAGATCAGCCACGGTCGGATAAACCTTCTACTGCTGTTTTTTCACAATCCTGATCTACATGCTTGTCTATGTTGCGCAAAGCGCTCGACACAAGCTCGTTTTTTATCACTCAGGAGTTTGTTATGAAAAAATCCGCTTTATCCGTTGCACTGTGCCTATGTACTTTAATCATTAATCCCACGTATGCTGCAACCTACGATGCGACCCGAGCTGGTGGCGGTTATGTTTTCAGCAATATTTTTAGTGGCAATACAAGTTTCAATGACTACATTTCGTTTAGCACTGATGGCTTACAACAAGTCCTCACCAGTATTTCTGGTACAGGAACCACCTTTCAGTTCAAGGAATTTAACTTACTGGATGAAAACAAAAATCTGGTCATGAATGGTACGGTATTCAATTCCGGCCCCAATCTTTCTTTTGGATTTACAAATAGCATTCAACAAGGTAGCTACTATCTGCAAGTCGTTGGAGAGAGTACAGGTACAAATGCCAGCTATGCAGGGACCATTACCTTAGCGAACGCAGTCCCAGAACCTGAGTCCGCAGCGCTGATATTGGCGGGATTAGGCCTCTTAGGATTGAAACGCAGAAGACAAGCTTAAACATGATTCAGCCCTCCCTTGTTAGAGCAACGTTATGCTCTGGCAAGGGCTATTTTGTCTACGCAACAATTTGATTTTCTTTTATAAGAAATATTCACCCGTCAGATTCCTCTGACACACTAATCAGCTTGGATTGACTGCCTACGCTCTGCTCAATTACTTAAAATACCCGCATGTTTAATCCCTTTGGAGAGGAAATCATGAAAAAACCATCCCCTGTCTCACTTCAGAAATCCCTGGTTTGGACTGCCCTGCTGGTCCTGACTCTGAGCACTTCTGCCTGTGGCTCTATGAGCACGCGTGGTAAAAACACTGCCATTGGCGCGGGTGTAGGCGCAGTCGCGGGCGCAGTTTTAACTGGTGGCAGCTCCATCGGAACGGTCGGTGGTGCGGCGGTTGGTGGCGTGATTGGTAACCAGATTCATAAGAAATAACCTAGATCTAAACAAAGATTCTGGTCGCAAATCAGCCGCATGATTTGCGACCAGATTAACTATCGCAACAACAAACGTCGGCACTTTTCAAAACAAGGTGAGTCATAAAGGCACTTTTCACTTAAAATGCGTTCATGACTTACTACCAGCCAGAACCTGCTTACACCCACGGCAGTCAACCAAAAGTGGGTATCCTGTTAGCTAACCTGGGCACGCCTGACGCCCCCACGGCGAAAGCCTTGCGGCCTTACCTGCAGCAGTTTTTGATGGATAGACGCGTGGTCGAAATCCCGCGCTTTATCTGGTGCTGGATTCTGCATTGTATCATCTTGGTGATTCGCCCGAAAAAATCGGCAGAAAAGTATTCCAGCGTGTGGACAGACCAAGGTTCACCGCTCATGGTTTATGCCCAGCAACAGAAAACCTTATTGCAACAGAGTCTGGCTAAACACATCAACAGCCCGTTTGCCGTCGAACTCGGCATGACCTATGGCAACCCCAGTATGAAAAGCGCCATTGACTCCCTCAAAGCGCAAGGCTGCGACCGCATTTTAGTATTCCCGCTCTACCCGCAATACGCGGCCAGCAGCACTGCGGCGGCGCTAGACGCGGTATGGCGCGTACTGCTTAAAATGCGCAATGTACCCGCCATCCGCACCATCAAGCACTACCACGATCACCCTCTGTATATTCAAGCCTTGGCCAGCCATATTAAAGCCTACTGGCAACAACACGGCCAGCCGGAAAAACTGGTCATGAGTTTTCACGGCGTGCCAAAATTCCACCTACTCAAAGGTGACCCATACCACTGCGAATGCCACAAAACCGGACGCTTGCTAGCTGAGGCCTTAGGCTTAAGCAAAGACCAATATCAAATCGCCTTCCAGTCCCGCTTTGGCCGTCAGGAATGGTTGCAACCTTACCTCGCCAACACGCTAGACGCGTTGGGTAAACAACAACTCAAACGGATAGATGTCGTTTGTCCCGGCTTTAGCAGTGACTGCCTGGAAACCCTGGAAGAAATTGCCATGGAAGGCAAACACTTGTTCCAGTCGGTCGGTGGAGGCGAATATCACTATATCCCTGCACTCAATAGTGAAGCCGTATGGATTGAAGCCATGCGTGATATAGCACTAGAGCATTTGCAGGGTTGGGTGAGTAATGAGTTTGACTCAGCAAAAGCAGCAGCTGAAGCACAAGCGAGTAAACAACACGCTTTGGCAATGGGCGCTGAAAAATAACGCTGCGGCTCGAACATCACATTTTTTAAACATTTAAAAGCCCTCATGACTGACATGTCATTTTCCAGCATCTAACTTGGCTGCACGTCAAAAGGATGAAAACACTGGCCAAAGCTTCGCTATCTAGATAGCCAGTGTTGGTGGAGAGAGCGCCGTGATGTTGAGTCAAAAAATTAGTATCAGCATTTATCTGCCTGAGAACCGTGCACAAAGATAGCAAATCTATCTCCTGCATTTTGCACCAAGCATAAAAACTCATTTCAGCGTTCATTCGCATTGGTCTTGCTTGCAGCGCTCGCCTATTCCACTGCCAGCCCTCCCCAATTACGCGTTATAATCGCGTTTTAACGTTTTTATCGTTCCCCTATGATCATTATCACCGGTGGTGCAGGCATGATTGGTTCTATCATGGCCTGGCATTTAAACAACAAACTGGGTCGGCAAGACCTGGTGATTGTTGACCGTATCACGCATGAAAACCAGTGGCAAAACCTGGTACACAGACACTATGCCGAATACCTGGATAAAGACCAGCTGTTTGAGTTTCTCGAAGAGAATGATGAGATCACGGCAGTGATTCATATGGGGGCGATCAGCGCAACCACCGAGCGTGACTTTAACAAGCTGGTGGCGGATAACATGCATTATTCGCAAGACTTGTGGTCCTGGTGTGCCGAGTATGAGGTGCCGTTTTTCTACGCCAGCTCTGCGGCCACGTATGGCGGTGGTGAACAAGGCTATGACGATACCAGCATTGAGAACTTGCGGCCATTAAACGGCTATGGCTACTCCAAGCACTTTTTTGACCAGTGGGTGTTGCAGCAAGTCGCACAAAAGCAACCTACCCCGCCCGCCTGGGCTGGATTCAAGTTTTTTAACGTCTACGGGCCGAATGAATATCACAAAGAGCGCATGGCCAGCGTGGCGTATCACACGTTTAACCAGTTTAGCGAGACCGGGACCATGCGCCTGTTTAAAGGCACCAAAGAAGGCATAGAGGACGGCATGCAGTTGCGTGACTTTGTCTATGTCAAAGACGTGGCGGATGTGATGGGCTTTTTCCTGGAATCAGCCCTCAAAAACAAACCGGTTGCTAGCGCGATTTACAACATAGGCACCGGTCAGGCACGCAGCTTTAAAGACCTGGCGACCAACGTGATGACCAGTATGCGCCGAGAGCCCAACATCACTTATATTGATATGCCGCAAGACCTGCAGGGCAAATATCAGTACTTTACCCAAGCAGAGATGAAGAAGCTGCGCGATGCGGGATATAAAAAGCCGTTTACCTCGCTGGAGGAAGGCGTCAAAGACTATGTGCAAAACTATTTGATGCAAGACGACCCTTACGCATAAGTCATCCAACAATTGAGCGATAGATTGTGAGCGATATGAACCATATTGAATACCTCAAAGGCGAACACGCCGCCCATATGGCGATGTTTCAAGCGCTGGAGCCCTTGTTTCCACTCATCAGTGACGTGGGCAACTTGCTGCGTGACTGTATTGCGCGCGGGGGCAAGATTCTGCTGTGTGGCAATGGCGGCAGTGCGGCAGATAGCCAGCATATTGCAGCAGAGATTGTCGGCCGCTTTAAAAAAGAGCGCAAGGGTCTGCCCTCAATTGCACTGACAACAGACACCTCCATCCTGACCTCAGTAGGCAACGATTATGGCTATGACTATATTTTTGCCCGTCAGGTAGAAGCCCTCTGTCGTCCGGAGGATGTGCTGATCGGCCTCACAACCAGCGGCAATAGCGCCAATGTGGTCCGTGCCATTGAAACCGCCAATGAAATTGGGGCCACCACCATAGGCATGACTGGCGGCAAAGGTGGCAAGTTAAATGCCCTGTGCAAGCACAACATTGTGGTGCCATCCAGCGTGACTGCACGCATCCAGGAAGCGCACATCTTTATCGGCCACAGCTTGTGCGAGATTCTGGAGTCTTAAGTCTGATGAATCCTGCATTCAGTAAAGTTGTGCAGCAGTTTGGTGAACACGGTGCCCATGCCCTGGTGATTGGGGACGTGATGCTAGACCGCTACCTGCTCGGCGAGGTCAACCGCATTTCACCTGAAGCACCGGTCCCGGTTGTGCTGATCAAATCCGAACAACAGCGCGTAGGCGGTGCCGCCAATGTAGCAGCCAACCTGGCATTATTGGGTATCTCAACCAAGATGATTGGCTTGATGGGCAATGATAGTGAAGGCCAGACCTTACTCAAAGCCATGCAGTCACATGGGATTACGACCGAGGCCATGCTCACCAGCCAGCATCGTCCAACCATTGCCAAAACCCGTATTCTGGGCGGACATCAGCAAATGCTCCGTCTGGATCAGGAAGATACCCAGAATTTGAACGAAAGCGAACAAGCTGAAATTCTGGCCAATATTGACACTGCACTGGCAGCGCAACCTGCCCTGGTGATTTTGTCAGACTACGCCAAAGGCTTGCTCACCGAAACCGTCTGTCAGCAGGTGATCCAGCGTTGCCGCGCACGGCAGATACCGGTATTGGTAGATCCTAAAGGCCGCGATTACAGCAAATATCGGGGGGCAACTGCACTCACGCCGAATAAAAAAGAAACCGCCGAAGCCTGCGACAGCAGCCAGCAAGATCCGGCGCTAATCGCCAAAGCAACGGCGCTCAAGCAACGCTTGCAACTGGATTTTCTAGCCGTCACCAGAGGCGAAGAGGGCATTACGCTGATTGATGACAGCACCCACCATCTGAACGCCACCGCCAAGCAAGTATTTGATGTCTCAGGCGCAGGGGATACCGTGATTGCCACCCTGGCTGCCGGGCTGATGCACGGGCTGTCGGCACTGGATAGCTTGTCATTGGCCAATATTGCCGCTGGCGTGGTGGTCGGCAAAGTCGGCACCGTGCCAATTACCAAGGCCGAATTACTTGATGCGCTGATGACAGCACAAGGCAATGAACAGGCGCACAAAATCTGCGCACTGGAAGAGCTCAAGCAAAAGGTCAGCCGCTGGAAACAGCAAGGCCAAAAAATCGTTTTTACCAATGGCTGCTTTGATTTATTGCATGCAGGCCATGTCACTTACCTTGAAGCGGCCAAAAAGCGGGGCGACAAACTGGTGCTGGGACTCAACACCGATCGTTCGGTATCTGCACTTAAAGGCCCGACCCGACCCGTGGTGAATGAAAATGACCGTGCGCGCGTGCTGGCCGCCCTGGAGTCTGTGGACGCGGTCATTTTGTTTGATGAAGACACGCCTTTGAACCTGATCATGGCAGTTCAACCTGATGTCATTGCCAAAGGCAGCGACTACACCGCAGCCCAAGTGGTCGGCGGCAAAGAGGTGCTCTCTTGGGGCGGTGAAATTGCATTGATTGACTTGGTGGAAGGCCGAAGTACCACCAACCTGATTAAAAAAATGCATGCATGAGTAGTGCTGACAAGATTCTGGTCATCGGCCCGTCGTGGGTAGGCGACATGGTTCTCGCGCAAAGCTTGTTCAAGCAACTCAAGTCGGACCGTCCCGCTTGCCAGATTGATGTAGCTGCACCTTCGTGGACACTGCCATTGCTGGCGCGCATGCCCGAAATCACCCAAGCCATCGCCCTGCCCTTCAAACACGGGCAATTATCTTTAGGCGAGCGCTGGCGCTTTGGCCGTGGCCTGAGGGTTCAGGGTTACACACAAGCCATCTTACTCACCAACAGTCTGAAATCAGCCATTTTGCCCTGGGCTGCCGGCATTCCATTACGGACCGGTTTTAAAGGAGAGATGCGTTACGGCTTGGTCAATGACATGCGCCCGCTGGATAAAACCCGTCTCAAAAAAACTGTCGAGCGCTTTATGACGCTGGGCTTAAGCCCGCAAACTGTGCTCCCTAGCGCCTTGCCACAACCTGCATTGGTCGCTGATGCAGCCAATGCTGACCGATTACTGCACGCTTTCAAGCTCGATGCCTCCAAACCGATGCTGGGTCTCTGCCCAGGGGCCGAATATGGCGAAGCGAAACGCTGGCCAGCCGAGTATTACGCGCAAGTCGCCAATCATGCGCTAGATGCAGGCTGGCAAGTGATGCTGTTTGGTTCCGATAAAGATGCCCCGGTGACGGCCTCCATCCAACAGCTCACGCAGCAGCGATGCCTGGACCTGGCGGGCAAAACCAGCCTGGGGGATGCAATTGACCTGATGTCGTTGTGCCAACGCGTGGTCAGTAACGACTCGGGGCTGATGCATGTGGCTGCCGCACTGGATAAGCCATTGGTAGCGATTTATGGCTCCTCTGACCCGAAACATACGCCACCGATGCACCCGGATGCAGTGATCCAATATCTGGGGCTGTCATGTAGCCCGTGTTTCAAGCGTGTATGTCCGCTCGGTCATTTGAATTGTTTGCGACAATTGTCCCCTGAACAAGTCTTACCCACACTCGCACTCACGCGCGTGGAGTTTGCGTCATGAAACGCTTTTCTTACCTGCAAAAAATCACGCAAGCCCAGTGGTTAACCTTGTATTTGCTGGCCGCCTTTCTGATCGTCAGCAAAATTATGTATAACCAGCACGGCTGGGTAAACAACGACTCACTGTTGTATTTTGAGCAGGCCAGACTTCTTGCTGCCGGGCAATGGCAGCAGGCGTATCGCCTGTTCTCGTGGCCGTTCTACCCAAGCCTGCTCGCACTGATACACCGCAGTACGGGTCTGGAGATACACAGCGCGGCCATCGGCTTGAATATAGTGTGCTTTGTGCTGTTTGTCGCAGGCTTTCAACAATTGCTGCTAGAAGCGGGCGCCAAGTTGCGCACGCTGCACTGGGGGCATGGCCTGCTGTTCTCCACGCAATATATGGTCGGCAGTGTATTAGGCATGTTGCTGCGCGACGAGGGCTTTTGGGCGGCCTATACCTGGGGCCTGGTATATTGGCTACGCAGCCTTAAAACGCAACGCTGGCAGGACCTGCTGGCGTTTCAGGCCGCCATGGTCATCGCCACCTTATTCCGGATTGAAGCGGCGGTTTATTTGCTCGCCCTGCCCTTCTGCGCGCTTGCCTATACCGGCTTAAGCGCCTCAGCGCGAATAAAGCTTTGGCTGCGCGCCAATAGCCTCAGCCTGCTCACGGCATTGATGTTAGGTATCGCCTTACTCGCTGGCGTATTGCGACTGGATCAATTGGGCAGGTTGCAAGAAATCGTCACTCAGGTCACGCGCCTGTTTGGGGAACGCATTGATTTTATTCAACAAAAAGCCGCCATTATCAACCAGCAGGTATTAGGTGAAGATCTGGATGAATACGGCCTGTTCAGCCTCTGGGTGACCTTGATCCTGATTGCCATCAGCAAAACATTAAAAACGGCCGGCCTGCCAGCATTAATTGCCATCTGCTGGCCCAAACAGAGCTGGTGGTCGCGCTTACCGGCACCCGCCCGGCATCTGGCGCTGACAACACTCAGCGTCAGCTTTGTCGTCAGCCTGGTGATCTTGTTGAATGTGTTTGTCCTCTCCAGCCGCTATGTCATTGCCAGTGGCATCGTGTTTATTTTCCTTGCCGCGTTTGCCATGACTGAATGGCAAAGCCGCTGGCCCAAGCTCAGTACCAGAGGGGTTGCCTGCTTGCTGGTTACCATGCTCGCCTATTCCTTGTGGGATAGAAATCCGATTGATCTTGATCGGCAGGCGGTGGACTACATCCAGACCATCAACCCACAACAGCAACCGGTATTTTATGACACCGAAAATGCGCGGTTTTATGCCCACCAACCATATCAGGATAGAGTACTGGGTCATACACTGTTTCCCGAGCTGGTCAAGCAGCAGGCGATCTCGAAGTATGACTACTATATGATCACTATCAGCAAGGATGCAGTGGATGTGGCTTATGAACAGCTCGCTGTGCAAACCTTGCAAAAAGCCAATTTCAAGCTGGTCAAAACCTTTTACGGTTGGCGCGGTAAATCTAAAGTCATGATTTTTAGCAAACAGGCCGTGATACCCTGATGCAATACGTTAAAATTCATAAAAATAATTCACTATTCGTTCAGGCCTCCTCATGATTCATTCGCTGACCCAAAAATTTCCCATTCTTAACCTCTGGCAACCACCGTTCAAACATTTACTGCGCTTAAGCATTCTTTGGGTGATTCTGGTGGCGTGTACCGCAAACGTCTGCAACAGCTTTTTCATTAAATGGGGTTTCCGCGACGACTCCCGCTATGCGTCGCTAGTAGGGGTGATTGATGGCACGGCTTACCAGCCCTATGTTTACCGCTCAACGGTCCCGCGTCTGGCTGACCTGGCCGTACAGCAGATTCCGGAAAAGAAACAAGAAAAGCTGTTTGAGCGCATCATCTCGTCCGACAAACTGAAAAACCATTTCTTTCACGATGTACCTGCCGAGGAATGGACGCCTCGCGTGGCGCTGGACTACCACCTGATGTATGGCCTGACTTTGCTCAGTTTTCTGCTGACGCTGATTTACCTGCGCAAGATTTTTCTGCACTTTTCTGACAACTACTCGGCCTCTATCCTTGCCGTGGTGCTGTTTAGCCTGATCTATCCGCTGACCTTCAAGCGTGGCGGCTATTTTTATGATTTCTTTGAACTGCTTGGTATCACGGTCAGCACTTATTACTTTCTGACTGACCGCAAGTTTCTGGCGTCCATCTTGCTCATGCTCACGGCATTTAACAAAGAAACCGCCTTCGTTGCCGCATTCGGTTTTTTCTTCTTACATGCCAAAGACTATCCCATGCAAAAGCGCGTGGCTTATTTTGCACTACAATTCATTGCCTGCTTCCTGATCCGGCAATGGATCATCGCACCCTATACCGGGAACACGGATTCAGCCCTACATTTTCACTTGCTTGATAACGCAAAATTCTGGCTCAATCCGGTCAATTACTTCAAATTGAGTGATTTTTATACACTGGGATTGTTCTCGCCCACGTTGCAGCACGTCTTGCTGTTTCCATGGCTGGCCTACTGGATACGCGCTGGCTGGCAACAAATGGATGACATGCTCAAACGGTATACATTGGGGATTTTTATTCCTAACCTGCTGCTGTTCCTGAACTTCACCACCAAGGATGAGTTCAGAAACTTCTCGCTGAGCATGATCGCCTTGTACATCATCCTGATTCATGGGTTTTCAAACTTCAGGCAGTGGCTGGACCAGAAGTGATTACGCACACATGAGATTCCTAGATAAATTGCGCATGGGTTACCGGCGCTGGCAATTGGGTGACGCCTTCAAGCATCAATACAACTGCCACCCGGACTTTGACCTGCAGCGCGGGGAGCACAGCTGCACCGTCCTCTGGAAAAAGCAGCCAATAGCCACCATCCCTTTTGCGCATACGCTGAGCCAACAACAACGGGGACCATGCTGGATCGTCGCTTCCGGCCCTTCGCTGGCCGAGATTGATCTGCAGAAAATCGCCTCGTATCCGACCATCAGCCTCAATTGCGCAATTAAAAAATTTAGCGCGGCCAAGCTCCATCCGACCGACTGCGTGATTGTGGATCACCGCGTATTTGAGCGCCAGTGGGATTGTGTCGTCGAATCTGTGCGTTCGGGCGCGCGCTGTTTCTTCAACTTTGAAGGGCTGAGTATTATTGCTGAGCGTGCGCCAGAACTGCTGAAGCAAGGCAATCTCTACCTGATTGAATCGGTGAGTCGCAAATATGGGGTGGCCAGAGGCAGCGCCGAGCAATACTTGCAGGCTTTTACGCAATCGCCTGAGATTCTGCTGGCCCCGGATTTATTGCCCTTCTGCCGCTCAATTGGCTTTAGCCACAATTTAAAACAAGGCGTGTTTGCCGGGAAAACGGTGGCCACCTGGGCAGTACAACTGGCGTTTGCCCTAGGCTATGAGGCGATTTATATTCTGGGTATGGATTTGGGTGGCACCGGTAAAGCCCATTTTTATGCCGACCAGCACAATCCTTCACCAGATTTTCTGCGCTATTACGAACCGCATATTCGCGGCTGCTTTGAGCTGGCGCGTCTGGCCAGTGAAAAAACAGGGGTTAAGCTATATAATCTGTCGCTACAGAGCGCCTTGCCTGCCGAGATTATTCCAAAAATGTCGTTTGCCGAGGCTTTGCAACAAATTACCGAGACGGCATCCGTCAAGAAATGATTTAAGTTATGAAAATTATTATCCCGCTGCAAACCTGCTCCACGCGTATTCCGCATAAAAATATTCGCCCTTTTTATCAGGACGATTCGCTGTTCGACATCAAGGCCAAGCAAATTCTGACCTTTGAAGCGCCAGAAAATGTCTATGTGTCATCAGAAAGTGTGGAACTGGTCAAACCGTTGTGTGACAAGTATGGCTTTCACTTTATGCAGCGCGATGCCTCCCTGACCGGCAACAAAATTTATCAGCCTGACCTGGTCAAAGCGCTAACCGACCCGCTGCCTGGTGACGATGACATTATGTGGATTCAGGTCACCTCGCCCTTGTTTAATCAGTTCAAGGAAGCTTTGGCGGTCTGGAAAGATGTCCGCAACGATTATGATTCGCTGGTTGCTGTCAAGCCGTTCAAAGGGCATTTGCTGGATGGCAAGGGCAATCCGGTCAACTATGGGTTTGGTTACTGGCACAAGGTCTCGCAAGACTTGCCCAAGTTATATTCGGTGTTGTGGAGCCTGTTTATTCTCAAACGCGAGACGGTCAACCGCTTTCACTACCATATCGGCGTCAATCCCTACTTGTTTGAAACCAACCATATGGTGGTCGATATTGATTACCATGAGGACTTCGAGCTGGCAGGCATGATTTACACCAAGCTACACGGTACGATTTAATTCACCCCGCCAAATCTCTCACGCCGCGCTTACATGGCCACGCCAGCGCGGCGTTTGCGCTGGTACTTGGCGTAAAGCTTGTCGGCACGCTGCGCAATGGCACGGTAAAATGCCGGATCCCCACGCAGTAACTGACGGTCGTCACCAACATAATGCCGAAGAAATGTGAGCAGATCTCCGCGGGTCAATTGAACATCCATGGCTGAAAAATACAGCGCAGCCAGATCTTTCATTTGCATACGTTGCGAAGGCTGTGCGCGGATTTCTGCTCTATGCAAATCCAGCACATGCAATCGTGGCGGCATTAGCGTCAATTCAGCCGCTTTAAAGCAGAAGTGGCAGATATAAAAGTCACGATGGTAGAGCGGATACGCATGCATCTGACGTGCAATCTCCGCCACCCTGCGGATCAGCGCACGCTTGAACCGCAGGGTGGGCGGTGTGATTTGCCACTGTAGCGCCAAATCCTCCAGCGTGACAATCTCACCCAAATCCTCGGTAATCACAAATGAGCGCTGAGTGGCGGGCAACCAGCCCTGGATGCCATGCCCCACATAAGGCGTGGTGGGAATATGCAAGCGCTGCAAGGCGGCGATGGCCGCCACCTCATTCTGCGCATTCACCACCGGGCGTTTAAAGCTGAGCCAGTTTTTGAACAACTCGCCCCACCCCACACCAAAATGCCGTTTAATAAAAAAATGCTGGCCGGCCAGCGCAATCCGCAAGGTCTCGCGTTCGGCAACCTTGCGGAAACTTTTGCCTGGCAACTGCATAAAAAAATCAAACACATCCGGCCGTTGCCGAATCTCGGCAGGCAGCGGATTTTCTGCTTTAAATTGCACCGTGGTACTCATGACGCCTTGTCTTTGTGCAAGGCCAAAAAGCGGCTGCAATTCTGAATCGCCTGCAATAACAATGGTTGATATTTGGCCATGAGGCTGTCTTGCGTGCTGGCAGATAACGATTCATCGTGCGGCCCGGTCGGCACAAAATGATCCACGCCATGATGCAAATATGGAATACGGTACTTCATATCCGTTGTTTGCACGCCAATAGAGTGCCAGTCACTGACCACAACAAATGGGCGTGACTGCGTGGTCAGCAAAGACAGGCCAAGCGAATAGCTGCTGCTATCCTCAGGCGCACCCAGGGCCTGTAATAACGTTGGTGAAATATCCAAATGGCTGGTCATACGCTCAATTTCGGCATGCGCGTGCTGCGGCATCCACACCACCATGGGCGTATGTGTCTGCTCCTCAACAAAACTTGAGTTATGCCCCCAGAAGCCCTTTTCCAGAAACTCTTCTCCATGATCGCCAGTGATGATGACAATGGTATTGTCTAATGCGCCCTGCGCACGCAGTTCATCGAGCACCCGCCCCATCTGTTGATCTACCCAATGGGCAGCATTGGTATAGCGGTTTTTGAACTCGCCGATCTTGGGCTTGAGCGACTCGCGGCTCATGCCCCAGTAATTCACATCCTTCAAATACGGGGAGGCAATCACGGCTTGCTCCGGGAAGTCATAACGCGCATGCGTAGACTCAAAGAAGAAAAAGCTCATAAATGGCCGCTGTTTGTCCCGCGCACGCAAAAAGGCGATTTGCTCAGAGGCATTTTGTTGGTCACGCTGCCAGGGGGTTAACTTCTCCTCCGCCTCGTGCAGCTGTGCAAGCGGTACGCTGGCGAATAAGGTTTTATTAAACTCGGGATAAGAAAACAGTGCGCTGGTACGCAGGTCGAGTTGGTAGTTCAAGGCCTGCACCCGCTGCATGAGTAAGGGCGGCTGTTGTGCATGTAAAAAGCTGGACCAGTAAGAGCCATATAGCCCATAAAACATGCCGAACAGGCCTTCACGCGTACCGTTGCCACTAGAATAGTGGTTTTTAAAATACAAGCCTTGCTGCGCAAATTGCCAGACATGAGGCATGATCTCAGGCGTTAAACGATCCCAGCGCAGAGACTCTGCCACCAGAATGACAATATTCGGCGGCTGTTGGACGGCGCTAAACGTCACCGCCGATAAAGGATACTGAATTCTGGAAGTATCCACATTGAGGTGATTACTGCTATGACGCACCGTTTGCACGCCCATTTTTTCTGCCCAGCTGCGGAAGGTAATCCGTTTATAGAAGGGATAGACTGTCGCCGAATCAAGAATCGCCCCGTTATTTTTGACATCACTGATGCCATACAGGACAGCTTGCGCGACAAAGGCCAGCAGCACAACCAGGTACAAAGGCCGTGTCAGCAATAACGCGGGCTTGAATGACTGCATGCGCGTACTCAACCACCAGGCGAACTGCTGAATCAGGATGACAATCGCGACCGATACGCCGATCGCCACATAGGTCTCGTCGCTGGTCCCCAGCGAGGCCAGGCCGCCCTTGGTGGTAACAAGATTCCAGATAAAGCCGTTGAAATGAAAGTTATACAGGTCATAAATCATTAAATCCGATCTGACCAGTAAAATGCCTATTACGGAAAACGTGAGCGCCAATAGTGCGGTATATCGATTGATGGTGCGTGCCAGCAGTGATTGCAGCCAGGCCGGGATCAGGGTCACGACGGCATAGGCAAAACTGTAAAACAGCCAGGCACAGACATGAAACCAGAAGGCTGCGCCCGTAGTGGCTTGCGCACCAATGCTGAAAAATCCCCAGCAGGTGGCCAGCATGTGCAGTGTAGTCAGGCCTAAAAACAGTTTGAGTGGTGAAATTTTCTTCATGGCGGCATTCATCTTTAAGCAGTCAGGCGACGGTTAGGGCGCACAGAAAGCCGTTACAGGCGACAATTCAAGCTGATGACAAACGGTCACCCCATGCGTCTGGCAGTAGGCTTGCCAGTCCGGCATATCGGTCCAGTCTGCGACAAAAATGAAATCCAGCCCGGCGCCAGTCGAAGCCTGATGATCAAAGCGGCTATCGCCAATAAACAAGGCCGGGAACTGGATGGTCCCATCGGCAATCATGCTGGCCAGGTGCTCATTCTTTTTAGTCGGTCCACCATAAATGCCCAGTTCAAACAGCGTATCCAGGCCACGGCGAGGGAAAATTTGCCGCAATTCTGCTTGATCTCCGCCAGACAGCAGCATCCACTTGGCGTTTGCGGTTTCTTTTTTCAAATCCATCAGTGCAGGCGCCACCTCACACTGCATCAGGGTTTCATCCAGAATCTCGGTAAACGTATCCATAAAGGCCTGAAAACGCTCAGGCGTTAAAGGCTGTTTGATAATCTCGGTGATGTAATAACGGATTTTGTCATTGCGCGGGATGCTGCCCAACTGGATATGATAGTCAACAAAAGCCTTCGCCTGCGCCTCCGTCCCCCCCATCCGCTTGGCGGTGTTGTAATAGGCATCCACTTTGGTCTGGTTGCTATTGAGGACAACGCCATCGCAATCGAGCACAATGGTTTTATACAGGGAGAGGTCTGGTCTTTGGGGCATAACGGAGTGGGCTTGGCAAATAAAAAAGGCTTGTATCACTACAAGCCTTCATTATAGACGATTTGTCTAACGCTATACTTATTTGGCCGCCACGATCGCAGAAGCCTCTTTCGCCAGCTTGGTGATCTGTGCCCAGTCCTTATTGGCTACGGCATCGGCAGGCGTCAACCAGGTACCACCGCACACAACCACGTTAGGCAATGCCAGGAATTGTGGGGCGCTTTCAACGCTGACACCACCGGTCGGGCAGAATTTCACGTCGGCAAATGGGCCAGCAAAGCCTTTGAGCAGGTTAATGCCCCCCACCGCCACCGCTGGGAACAATTTCAGGAAGTAGTAATCATCGGCATTCGCCATCATGATTTCTGAGCCGGTAGACACGCCTGGCAACAGTGGCAAGCCGATTTCACGGGCATATTTACCTAACTCGCTGGTGTAGCCTGGGCTGACCGCAAACTGGCAACCCACATCCTTGGAGTTTTTCGCATCTTTCAGGTTACGTACGGTCCCGGAACCCAAGATCGCGTCAGGCACATGCTTGGCAATTTCTTCCATGGCTTGCAGTGCAACCGGGGAACGCAATGTGACTTCCAGCACCTTAATGCCGCCTTCCAGCAACGCTTCGGCCATCGGCACCGCATCTTCCACTTTGTTAATGACAATCACCGGAATCACCGGGCCATGATTTGCTAACTCTAATGTGCTCATGTTTTGAATATTGACCTAATAAATAAAAAAATTGTTTTTTTAATCGTTTGCTTTATGTAAATGAAGATTGCTAAGCAAGACTAGGCGCAGGCGCGTAGACAGTACGAATAGTACGGCAAGCAAACTGCAACGACGTATTGCGACGCAATGTGCATTTACAACCAGGTAACGGCGCCTTCTTCTGCAGACAGCACATTCCTGCGCATGCCACCAAACAACTCACGGCCCAAGCCATGGGCGTTGTAATGCCGTTTGGCATCGCTCAGCTCTTCAGCCTCGCGCTCAGCCCAGGTGTCTTCATCAACCAGCACATTCAACTGACCGACGGTACCATTGAGGCGGATGATGTCACCATTGCGGATTTTGGCAATCGGACCACCCGCGCTGGCTTCGGGACTCAAGTGAATTGCAGCAGGAATCTTGCCTGAAGCACCACTCATGCGGCCGTCCGTTACAATCGCCACCCGGAAGCCCTTGTTTTGCAACACAGCAAGTGGTGGTGTCAATTTATGCAACTCTGGCATGCCGTTGGCTTTAGGGCCCTGGAAGCGCACGACAGCAATGAAGTCACGCTCCAGCTCACCGCGGTCAAACGCGGCCAGCAATTCTTCTTGCGCATCAAAGACAATGGCTGGCGCCTCGATGATGTGACGGTCTTCAGGGACGGCAGAAATCTTGATGACGCTGCGGCCAAGGTTACCCTTGAGCAGACGCAGGCCACCGGACTCGTTAAACGGATGCGAGGCTGTGCGCACGATGGTTTCATCACCACTTTCGGCCGGGTAGTCTTTCCACACCAGCTTGTCCGCTTCTTTTTCCGGCTTTTTACCGTAATCGCGCATGCCGCCGCCACTCACGGTGTAGACATCCGGATACATATAACCGCCTTCGATCAGTTCGCGGATCACAAAACCTGGCCCACCAGCTGCTTGGAATTCGTTGACATCTGCCTTACCGTTTGGATAAACACTGGCCAGCAGTGGCGTCCCTTTAGCCAGATAATGGAAATCTGTCCAGTCAATGATAATGCCCGCAGCACGCGCAACCGCTACCCAGTGAATCAAATGGTTGGTGGAACCGCCAGTAGCCAGCAAAGCCACCATCGCGTTCACGATCACATGCTCATCTACCAGACGGCCAATCGGCACGAATTTATCTTTTTTAGCGTTTTGCACTACCAGACGCACCGCTTCACGCGTCAAGTCTTCACGCATGCCATCATGCGGGTGGATAAAAGCCGCCCCTGGCACGTGCAAGCCCATGGCTTCCAGCAACATCTGGTTACTGTTGGCCGTACCGTAGAAGGTACAGGTGCCGGCACCGTGGTAAGCCGCAGATTCGCTGGCCAGCAACTCATCACGGTCACACAAGCCTTGTGCATATTTTTCACGCACTTTGGATTTCGAGGTGTTATCAATGCCAGTGCTCATCGGGCCCGCTGGCACAAATACACATGGCAAATGCCCAAAATGCAAGGCGCCGATCAACAGGCCGGGCACGATCTTGTCACAGACGCCCAGCAGTAATGCTGCATCAAACACGTCATGAGACAAGGCAATGGCCGTACTCATGGCAATGGTATCGCGGCTGAACAGGCTCAGCTCCATGCCAGGCTCGCCCTGGGTAATCCCATCACACATGGCAGGCACGCCACCGGCCACCTGCACGGTTGCGCCATGCTTGCGTGCTTCATCACGAATAATATCCGGATAGTTCACATACGGCTGATGGGCGGACAACATTTCGTTGTAAGCAGTGACGATACCGACGTGTGTCGGCTTCTCGGCGTAAATCTTGAATTTGTCGTTTTGTGGCATGGCCGCAAACGCGTGTGCCACGTTGGCACAGCCCAAGCGGTCCGGGCCTTTTTCACGGTTCAGGTAATCATCAATGCGCTGCAAATACGCCTTGCGGGTCGGACGGCTACGCTCGATGATGCGTTCTGTTACTTCAATGTGAGATTGTTTCATTGACTATCGCTCAACTGTGTTTTAACTACCTGATGAACTATCCTGGTGAACTGCTTTGAACTTGCTATTGCGTCACAGTATAGGGTGAAGATATATGAATCCAAACAGGCTCCCTACCCCCGATTATCTCCAAACTGCTGCACTACGTCAAATTGAATTACCCGAATCCAACATTTTTTCAGAGGATTCAATGACTTAAAACAATATTCCTCTTTTTCGCGTAGTGCATTGACACTCATGGAATGTAGTCAGACATCAAGCAGATTTGGTCACCAGAATATCTTCCAGCATCAGATATTCCAGATCACAGCCATAAAACATATTCAGGGCATCGGTCGGGCTACAAATCATCGGTTCGCCGCGTCGGTTAAGCGAGGTATTGAGCACCACGCCATTACCACGCAGTTGCTCCAGATGCTCAATCAGCGCGTAGTAGCGTGGATTGGTGGCTTTGGTCACAACCTGCGCACGTGCCGTGCCGTCCTCATGGACCACTTCCGGAATGCGGTTTTTCCAGGCCGGGTTCACATCAAAGGTGAAGGTCATGTAAGGCGCCGGATGGTCGGTTTGCAGAATATCCTCCGCCACGCGGTCCAGCATGCTGGGGCAGAATGGCCGCCAGCGCTCACGGTATTTGATCTGGGCATTGATGCGGTCCGCCACGCCAGGAAAGCTGGGGTCACCCAGGATACTGCGGCAACCCAGGGCACGCGGGCCAAACTCCATGCGCCCCTGGAACCAGGCGAGTGGATTCCCCGCGGCCAGTAATTCTGCCGCTTTACGTGGGCCATCTTCTACACGGGTAAAAACAGGCTTGGACGGATGCGCTTCACAGGCGGCAATACATTCTTCATTGGTGTAAGAAGGCCCGAGGTAAGCGTGTTCCATTTTATGGATACTTTCGCCCGCCAGATGTGCAGCGTAAGTGGCCGCGCCCAGACTGGTACCGTTATCGCCAGAAGCAGGCTGTACAAATAATTCTTTCACGTGTGGCAAGGCGATAATGCGCTGATTCAGCTTGACGTTGAGCGCAACGCCGCCTGCCATCACAATCTTGCCGGTCTCGCGCAGAATATCACCCAGATAATATTCAATCATCTGCAAAGCCAGGTCTTCCAGCAGCTTCTGTACACTGGCAGCGTAATGAATATACGGGTCGTCAATCTCGTCGCCCTCACGCTTGGGGCCTAGCCATTCAATCAGTTTGGGCGTGAAGTAGTAGCCTTTGCCATTTTCTTTGTAACGGCGCAAACCGACCACGTTGACGTATTCGGTGTTGATGATGAGCTCACCGTTTTCAAACTTGGCCAGGCGGCTCAAATCATATTTGTTCGGGTCGCCATACGGCGCCATACCCATGACTTTAAATTCACCATCAAGCATCTCAAATCCAAGAAACTCGGTGATCGCGCCATACAGGCCACCCAGTGAATCCGGGTCATAGAATTCCTTGATTTTGTGAATCTTGCCATGTTCCCCATAGCCAAAAAACGTGGTGGCATATTCCCCTTTGCCGTCAATGCCGACAATGGCGGTTTTTTCCTTGAAGCCACTCAGATGATAAGCACTGGAAGCATGCGCCAGATGGTGTTCAACCGGCACATATTTGGCTTTGCTCAACCCAAGCTCTTCCATCAATTTGAGTGATTTGTCGCGGTTGCGACGGAAACGGCGGTTGCCATTAAAAATGGCGTCCAGTGCACGGTCTGGTGCGTACCAGTAGCGCCTAGCGTAATGCCAGCGCGCAGCCGAAGTCAGCGGAATTTCACCATAAGGGAAAGCCACGATATCGACTTGTTCAGGGGAAATGCCCGCCTGTTTCAGGCAAAACTTGGCCGCTTCGTAAGGCCAGTGATTTTTGGCGTGCTTGTCGCGGATAAAGCGCTCTTCTTCTGCCGCAGAGACAATTTTGCCATCTACCAGAATGGCAGCCGAAGCATCATGCCCCAAGGCACCGGATAAACCTAACACAATCATGCAGAAACTCGCGTAACGATCAAATCAATCGAATGGATTAAATGGAAATGCCCGCCAGGGTGAGTGGCGTATGGTCTGGATAAACCGTTTTAAATCTATCCACCAGCGCATTATACAGTGAACTATCCGGTTTCCAATTTTGCAGCAGCCGCCGCAGGTCGCGTGCATGTGCGCGCAAGGCCATTTGCGCACAGTGATGCTGGCGCATGCTGTCGAGATCAATCACCACGATCTGGCCTTGATCGGTGACCTGCAAATTGCTGCCTTTGAGGTCGCCATGCGATATTTTGAGCAGATACCACTGATAACAAAGCATGACCAATTGCTCCACCACCTGCGCCTCAAGCGCAGGATCGCGAGACTGCTGAAAAAAGGTCAGCACATCGGGCCAAGGGCTAAATGCAGAGACAAAATACGCGCGGCCACGCAGCCCGCAGTAACGGCGTTCGTACATCAACATGGGTTGCGGGGTCAGCATGCCGTAGTATTGCAGGCGGTGTGCATTTTGCCACGAGGCGGCCGCCCGGCTGGGCCGCCAGGCCCGGCTCAAGGCATGCCAAGCATTTTTAATGTTATAGCGCTTGATCACGACAGGCTGATCTTGCAACTGGGTATGTCCTACGGTGCAGGTGTTGCCCGCCTTCAGGGTCTGCCCCACATGCATGGCCACTTCCAGCGCAGGCAAGTCCGTGGGATGCAATCCGCCAGCGGTACTGACCGCCTGCACACTTTGAGCCGTCTGTTGCCAGGTCACATCGCTACAGGTTCGGAAAATTTTACGCGTGACATAGTGTTCCACCTCACGCGTCTTCATCTGTTGCCCCCAGGCCAATACTTGTGCAGCGGTGAGGCTGCGCGGCCAGCCGCGTGCATGCAAATAGACATCCAGTAGCCGTTGCGTCCACTGCATCTGATCCAGTACCTGCAACTTCGAAATCAACTCAGCGAGTTGCAGGTGCGCCTGTTTGCGGCTCAGTGTTCGCTGACGGATCCCATCACCATCAATGGCCCAGACCACGCCTTCTGCCAATAAAAAATTCTTTAAATGCAAATCGGTTTGGCACAATCCTGCGACATGCTGTGCTGCCAAAGCCTCTACCAGCAGCGCCAACAAAGCATATCTGCCCTCTGCAGGCTCTACCGAATAAGCCTCTGCGGCATTGACCGCATTGGGAACAGCAGCATAAATCAATGCGGCTAGCAGCTGGGTGCCGTCATGCAGCGTGCCTTGCCATAACAAGGCTGGCGTACGGATGCCCGCAGCCAGCATGCGGCGCACGCCGTCCGCATCCCGCGTGGCGTAACGTGACGCTTCTTTGCCCGCAAACAGCTTGGCATAGATCGCCTGGCCATCCCAAGTCCCCCGCAACACCCAGCGCCGCTCCTTGAGCACGCGGACCAGCGTGTCCAGTTGCAAGGGCGGCTGGGCGTCCATGGTAAATTCAAGGCGGATGGGGCCCGGCGAGGTTAACTGGCGCAGGGTCATGCTTGCGCAGGTCGTCCCAGCAGCAAGAGCGCCTGCTGCAATACTTCTTGCGGGCGTATGTCCGCCATGCTGTCTTTTTTAATCAATTGCCGGTTGGCGCGTTGCGGATAAGGCCCGGTCAACAAGTGATTGGTCGGGCCAAACAGTCCCAGCATCGGCACTTGGGCGGCAGCCGCGACGTGAAATACACCACAATCATGTGAGATAAACAGATTGGAGCGCTCCATCAGCTGGCGCAAGTCTGCCACCGTGGTTTTGCCTGCAAGGTTAATACTGTTAGGCACCGCCTTGACAAATTTCTTTGCCAGAAAGGCTTCATTGCTGGTGCCAGTAATCACCAGCCGTACGCCCGGGATGGCTTGGACCAGCAATTGTCCCAATTCAATATAGGCATCAATCGACCACAGTTTTTTATCATCGGCACGCCTGGCGTAAAAAAACTTCCAGCCATGCAATAGCGTGGTGCCACAGCCCAGGTGAATATTGATCACGGTGTCTGCAGGCTGCACCTCAAAGCGTGACAACAAGCTCACCTGACCAGGCGCGCTGTAAATCGCATAGCAACGGTCTTCATCGGTGATTTCAATCTGGCGCTGTAGCTGCTGGCTCAACCATTGCTGACAAAAGCCTAGCAGCTGTTCGGCATAATGCACATCGGTTTTATCGATGGTCGCCAATTGCAGGCGCGGATCATTAAAAGGCAGCTTTTTGAGCGCATTTTTATTAAACGCCAGTACCGCGTCATAGTCTTGCGCGAGCTTATTGACGCGGCGGAGACTACTGGTCACCCACAGCTTGTTGATGGCCGGGTTGTGTTCAAACACCTGTGCGCTCAGGGCATTCAGCGCGACCACATCAATGCGTGCCTGTGGCAGATGCTTACGCAAAAACCGGATAGCCGGCGTACAGAAGATATTATTGCCCGTGCTACTCGATGTCAGTATTAACAGTGAATTAACCATGTTTCATTATCTCTTGTTTAAACGCTTCAATCCCCAGCGCAGCCACCACCAGCCGCAGCGTTGGTAACACTGGCCATGCTCGCTTGCATAGGCTTGATACAGCTGATACAACAGGCTGTCCGGCCAATCCTGCAAACGGCTCATGAATTGCCGCAAATCCCGCAAGCGTTGCCAGGCTGGCAGCCACATATGCTTGGCTTTTTCGAGATCAATGAATGCAATCTCATAAGCGCCAGACGTTTCGTGCTCAGGCAGCGCGCGGACAAACAGGTGCTTGGGGTATAGCGCCCGATGCTGTATGCCCGCAGCGTGCAATGTTTTTAACGCCTGTGCGACAGCGATCAGCAACGGCGGATTGGCAGTCATATTGGCAGCCGTGCAATACGGAGTAAGCTCCTCATAGCCTTGCAGTGCCTGCGTGGCCAGGATGGCCTGACGGCCCGCTGGCACATCGCGCACGCCCGCATAAACCACTTCGGGCACCCTCACCCCCTGCGCCCGTAAGTACTTGAGCATGTCATATTCAACCATAAAGGTCGGCAAGCCACGCCAGGGACAGCGCCAGCTAAAGCGGGTATGGTTCTGCTGGCGTTTCACATACAGTTCAACCAGTTGATGATCAGCACATGGCAATTGCCAGCGCCCGACCCCACTCCAACCGCCTCTTTCCAGATTGGGTGGCTCCAGCCAGGCAATCACCAGTTGCCACCAGGCATCAAAGTGGTCCATGCGCTGCGCAATCAGGGCATCGCGGACACGGCCCTCTTCGGGTTGAATCTCACTTATTTTCAAAATTAATCAGCGAATAGACGGGTTAGCAAACGACGATTTGTTAATATGGCAGGATTAGGGGGTGGATTTTAACAGAATGCACCCTGAGTGCGATTTTCCACGAGGCAGATTTTTTGATGTTGGTGTTTTTTTGCAAATGGCTTTCAAAGTTACCCTTAGGCTGCGTCCACCGTCTGGGCGCAGTGATTGGTCGATTAAGCTGGCATCTTGATCAAAAAAGTACCGGCATCGCTATTGAGAATATTCACCAAAGTGGCCTGTGCAAAGACAAGGCAGCAGTTCAGCAACTGGCCAAAGATAGCCGGATAGAAGCCGGTAAATCCCTGATGGAATCCCTATTTATCTGGGGCGCCCCACAATCCGGCTTGCTGCCACTGGTAAAAGCGACGACTGGCTGGCACTTGGTTGAAGCAGCACAACGTGCGGGTAAAGGCCTGATTTTTCTCACACCACATCTGGGTTGCTTTGAGATCACTTCTATTTATTATGGTAGCCAACACCCGATCACCGTGCTCTATCGCCCCCCCAAACTGACCTGGCTGGAAGGCCTGCTACAAGAAGGCAGGCAAAAAGGCCAGGTTGCATTGGCGCCAGCCAACGCCGCGGGGGTCAAAAAACTGCTGCAAGCGCTCAAACGTGGGGAAGCGATTGGCATTTTACCTGACCAGATTCCGCGAAATGGTGAAGGCGAATGGGCCGATTTTTTTGGCAAACCGGCTTATACCATGGGGCTAGCCAGCAAACTGGCCGTGAAATCAGGCGCAACGGTCATTATGGCGTTTGGTGAACGCCTGCCTGCTGGCGAAGGCTTTCATATCCATCTGTCCAAGGTCGAAGACATACAGACGCCCGCACTGCTGAACCAGGCGATTGAGCGGCAGGTATCCCAATGCCCGGTGCAATACCTGTGGCAATACAACCGTTACAAACAAAGGCGTTATGCCATGCAAAAACTGCAGCTTAAACAGAGCGGAATGGAGGACAAGCACTAACTCGCCCATGCGAAGATGGCGCTAGACCAGGCCCTGAATCCAGCGGCTATACACCTTGTCGGCGACCGCGTGCAAGACGTCGCAATCCTCGCTCACTTTTGCCAGCATGGTCTCTGCAGACTGGACCGCTGGGCTGGCGGCCGAGGTGGCAATATCGTTTTTCCATTGCTCCGTCCACATTTTGACCATGTCGGGTGTCATTTCAATATGGCATTGCAAACCGATATGTTTGCCCATGACATAAGCCTGGTTGACGCAATACGGGCTGGATAACACATGCGTTGCCCCTTGCGGCACCGAAAACGTTTCGCCATGCCAGTGAAAGCTGTTAAACACTTGCAAGTCACCAAACCAGTCTCGTGCGGCAGGATCGTCTGCCACCTGCACTTGTCCCCAGCCTATTTCTTTGACCGGGTTTTTACTCACCACACCGCCCAACGCCTTGCTGATTAACTGCCCTCCCAGGCAGTGCCCAAGCAAAGGGACATCTTTTTCTACTGCCTGGCGAATCAATTGGAGTAAAGGCGGAATCCAGGGCAGGTCATCGTTGACACTCATGGGGCCGCCCATCAACACAATGCCACTATATGCCTCGACTGAGTCAGGCACGGGCTCGCCTTTATCAATGCGCACCTCGCACCAAGGAATGGCATGCTGCGCTAAAAAAGTGCCCAAATAACCAGCACCCTCGCAGCAAGCGTGCCTGAATACCACCACCTGTTTCATGACATTACCTTCTTATAACTGACTTCCTGATATTGCCCAAGCAAGATTCCGTCCAATGTGTAAGGCCCAATCGCATAACGGATCAGGCGCAGGGTCGGAAAGCCGACGTGCGCGGTCATCCGCCGTACCTGGCGGTTTTTGCCCTCACTGATTTTAATCTCCAGCCAGGTGGTCGGGATCTGTTTGCGCGCCCGAATAGGCGGGTCACGCTGCCATAAATGGTCAGGTTCATCGATGATTCTGACCTGCGCCGGCTGCGTGACAAAATCGCCCAAATCGACGCCGCGCAGCAATGGCATCAAATCTGCTTGTGTAGGAGCGCCTTCCACTTGCGCCCAATAGGTTTTGACCTGTTTGTGCTTGGGATGGCTCAAACGATGTTGTAATGCGCCATCATCGGTTAGAATAAGCAATCCCTCAGAATCGGTATCTAACCGCCCGGCGGCATAAACGTTGGGAATCGGAATATAGTCCTTGAGCGTCGGGTGTTTTTCATGCGCAGTAAACTGGCATACGACGTTAAAGGGTTTGTTAAACAGTAATAACATGGAAAGTGCTATGTCTAAAATCAAGGTGCCCGCCACTGGCAGCAAAATCACCGTCAATGCTGATAATACCCTAAATGTTCCTGACCAACCTATTATCCCGTTTATCGAGGGCGATGGCATCGGCGTTGACATCACGCCCCCCATGATCAAAGTTGTGGATACTGCGGTTGAAAAAGCCTATGGCGGCAAACGCAGAATTTCATGGATGGAAGTCTATGCCGGTGAAAAATCCACCACGCTGTATGACAAAGACACCTGGTTGTCTGACGAAACCATGGCCGCACTCAAAGACTATGTGATTTCAATCAAAGGGCCGCTGACGACTCCGGTTGGTGGCGGCATCCGTTCACTCAATGTGACTTTGCGCCAAGAGCTAGACTTGTACGTGTGTCTGCGCCCTATCCAGTATTTCACAGGCGTGCCTAGTCCGGTCAAACACCCTGAAAAAACCGACATGGTGATTTTCCGTGAAAACACTGAAGACATTTATGCTGGCATCGAATGGGCAGCTGGCACGGAGGAAGTGAAAAAAGTCATCAACTTCCTGAGCGACATGGGTGTACGCAAGAAAATCCGCTTCCCTGAAGCCTCTTCCATCGGCATCAAGCCAGTCTCCATCGATGGCAGCAAGCGCCTGATCCGCAAAGCCATTCAATACGCGATTGATAACAACCGCAAATCAGTCACGATCACCCACAAGGGCAACATCATGAAGTTCACCGAAGGTGGCTTCCGTGACTGGGGCTACCAGCTGGCCAAAGAAGAGTTTGGCGCAGAACTGATTGATGGTGGCCCATGGTGCAAACTGCCGAACGGCATCGTCATCAAGGACTGTATCGCCGACGCCTTCCTGCAAGAGATTCTGTTGCATCCTGAAGATTACGATGTTGTCGCTGCACTGAACCTGAACGGTGACTACATGAGTGATGCGCTGGCAGCACAAGTCGGCGGCATTGGCATTGCCCCAGGCGCGAACTTGAGCGACACCGTTGCCATGTTTGAAGCTACACATGGTACCGCGCCTAAAATCGCCGGTAAAAACCTGGCCAACCCCAGCTCCCTGATCTTGTCAGCCGAAATGATGCTACGCCACATGGGCTGGGTGGAAGCTGCGGACCTGGTGTTGCACGGTGTGGCCAAGGCCATCGCCAGCAAACGCGTGACCGGCGACTTCAGCAGCCAGATGGAAGGCGCGACGCAAGTGGGCACCGCTGAGTTTGGTGACGAGATTATCAAACAGATGGCGTAAGCAGACACGCAAGGCCCAGCATAAAAAAACGGCTCGCTATGGCGAGCCGTTTTGTATTTTTTACCCCTAAAACAAAAATTATGCTTTTTGTATATTGGAGGCCTGCTTCCCTTTTGGACCTTCAGTCACATCAAAGGATACGCGCTGACCTTCTTTCAAGCTTTTGTAACCAGATTCAACGATTGCGGAGAAGTGCGCGAACAAATCGTCACCACCATCATCCGGAGTAATGAATCCAAAGCCCTTAGAGTCGTTAAACCACTTTACGGTACCTGTTGCCATTTTACTTCCTTACTTTTTTACTTAACAGGGAGGCGCCCCCAAAAGTTTGTCTCAAGTACTCCAGTCGCAATAAACAAGCTTTGCTTTACTTAAAGACGGCCACAAAAAACCTGAACCCAAACGCCTTAAGGATTTATAAGTGAGCATAATTTAAAAGTCAAGACTATTTTTGTATCTTTTGAGTTAAGTCAAGAAAACTCCCTAAAATTTGCACAAAAGCTGCATCAGAACGCGTCTTTTCTGCGATTTGAATCCCGCCTGGACCCCATATACTGAGGTAGAAAGTATTGTTATATCAGTCGATTAAACGGCGTATTTAAGGATTTTGGAAACAGACTCAGAACGCTATGGCCACACTGGAAAGCACAAAAAAACTGGGCGGCATGGCCCGCATGCTGGTGCAATCTTCGCTGATGAGTGAAGAAGAAGCGGCCACCCTGCAAGAAAAATGTCAGAGCCAAAAAGCCAGCTTCCTCGCCGCGACGCTGGCACAAAAGAAAATCTCACCCAAAGAAATCGCGCTCTCTGCCTCACAAGCGTTTGGTTTTCCTTTTTTTGACCTGGATGCGCTTGAACAGAATCTGCTGCCTGACAAAGGCATTGATATCAAACTGATGCAGTCGCATCGCGTGCTGCTGCTGCAACAAAAGGGCAATGTGGCCTATATTGCCCTGTCTGACCCGACCAATCTGCATGCGCTGGACACCATCCAGTTTCAAATGGGTGCAACCTTGTTCCCGATTGTGGTGGAAGATGACAAACTGGGCAAATGGATAGATAAAATTGTCGAATCCAAAGACACCAGCATGTCTGCACTCAATGCCAGCGGGGATGATTTTGATCTTGGCCTGGAGGAAAGCAGCGAAGAGCCAGAAGCGGATATCATGCAGGAAGTCGATGATGCCCCTGTGGTCAAGTTCCTGCAAAAAATCTTGATGGACGCCATTAATATGGGCGCGTCTGACTTGCACTTTGAGCCTTATGAAAAATTTTACCGTATCCGCTTTCGCGTCGATGGCGTGTTAAGGGATATGTCGCAGCCCCCGCTGGCCATCAAGGAAAAGCTGGCTTCACGCATCAAGGTGATTTCTAATCTGGACATCTCGGAAAAAAGAATTCCGCAGGATGGCCGCATGAAGCTGATCCTGTCGAAAACACGCGCAATTGATTTCCGTGTCAGCACTTTGCCACTGATCCATGGCGAAAAAATTGTCATGCGGATTCTGGATCCCTCCAGTGCCACGCTGGGCATTGAGGCACTGGGCTACGAGGCACCACAACAGGAGGCGCTACTCAAGGCCATTCACCGCCCATACGGTCTGGTACTGGTCACCGGGCCCACCGGTTCGGGTAAAACCGTCTCGCTGTACACCTGCCTGAATTTGCTCAATGACCCAGGCGTCAATATCTCTACCGCAGAAGATCCGGCCGAAATTCCGCTGGCGGGCATTAATCAGGTCAACGTCAATGACAAACAGGGGCTGACCTTCGCTGCAGCCCTTAAATCCTTTTTGCGTCAGGACCCGGACATCATCATGATTGGTGAGATCCGCGACCTGGAAACTGCAGATATGGCCATCAAGGCCGCATCGACCGGGCATATGGTGCTGTCCACCCTGCATACCAACGATGCGCCCACTACCCTCTCCCGTTTATTAAATATGGGAGTCGCCCCCTTCAATATTGCCTCTGCCGTGACGTTAATTACTGCACAGCGCCTGGCAAGACGGTTGTGCAAGCATTGCAAAGTGCCGCTGAATGTCCCCAAGGAAGCACTATTGAAAGTGGGCTTTACTGAAGCTGATCTGGATGGCAGCTGGCAGTTATACGGTGCCAAACCAGGGGGCTGCGAACATTGTAACAATGGCTACAAGGGACGGGTGGGGATTTATCAGGTGATGCCGATCACCGAGGAAATCGCGCGCATCATCATGTCTCATGGCAACGCCATGGACATTGCCGCGCAGGCCAAACGCGAAGGTGTGAAAGATCTGCGCGAGTCTGGCTTGCTCAAGGTTAAACAGGGACTCACCTCGATTGAGGAAGTCGAAGCAGTCACCAACGAGTAACACGGGTAGGCATTCACTTTTTAAGAAGACATTATGGCGACTGGCAATATCAAACAATCTGTATATTTGTGGGAAGGTAAAGACCGCAAAGGCAAGCTGGTCAAGGGCGAGATGCGCGCCAACGGCGAGGCCGTCGTCAATGCGACCTTACGCCGCCAGGGCATCAGTGTCAGCAAAGTGAAAAAGCAAAGTTCGCTGGCGACCAAAGGCAAGGTGTCAGAAAAAGATGTCACGCTGTTCACCCGCCAGCTGGCGACCATGATGAAAGCCGGCGTGCCTTTGCTGCAGGCGTTTGACATTGTCGGCAAGGGCCACCACAACCCTGCGGTCTCCAAATTGTTGGGCGACATCAAGGCCGATGTTGAAACAGGCAGCAGCCTGAGCGCGGCCTTCCGTAAATACCCGCTGCATTTTGACCAGTTATTTTGCAATCTGGTGGGCGCTGGCGAGCAAGCCGGGATTCTGGATGCCTTATTGGAACGCCTGGCAACCTACAAGGAAAAAATCCTCGCCATCAAAAGCAAGATCAAATCAGCGCTGGTATACCCGACCTCGATTATCGTGGTGGCGTTTGTCATTACCGCCGTCATCATGATTTTTGTGGTGCCCTCGTTCAAAGAGCTGTTCAGCAGCTTTGGTGCAGACTTGCCTGGCCCGACAGTGGTAGTGATTAACCTGTCAGACTTTTTTGTAAAATGGTGGTGGGCCATTTTTGGTAGTCTGGGTGGCGGCCTGTGGTTCTTTTTCTATACCTGGAAACGCTCGGCAAAACTACAGGCGACCATGGATCGGCTAATGCTACGCCTGCCTATTTTTGGTGAACTCATCCGCAAAGCTACCATTGCCCGCTTTGCGCGTACGCTCTCAACCATGTTCGCCGCTGGCGTGCCGCTGGTAGAAGCGCTGGACTCTGTGGCAGGGGCCTCTGGCAATCAAGTGTATTTTGATGCCACCAAAAAAATTCAAAGCGAGGTCAGTACCGGGACCAGTCTCACCGTAGCCATGCAAAACACCAATGTCTTCCCGAATATGGTGATCCAGATGACCGCGATTGGTGAAGAGTCTGGCTCATTGGACAGCATGCTGACCAAAGTGGCCGATTTTTATGAGGGCGAAGTCGATGATGCGGTCGCGGCAATTTCCAGTCTGATGGAACCGGTGATCATGGTGGTGCTCGGCGTGCTGATTGGCGGGCTGGTGGTGGCCATGTACATGCCCATCTTCAAAATGGGTAAAGTGGTCAGTGGTGGCGGCTAGGCAAATACACGCGCCTGCGTGATAAAACAACCGGGTAAAAAACAAGGGGCTTTACGCCCCTTGTTTGTTTTTAACGCAAATGAATATACACCGTGCTTACATGGCTTTTTTGCTAGCAGCCTGCAAGGACTTTTCAATCTCATCATAAGGCTGCGCACCCAGCATGCGTTTACCGTTTTCAAAGAACATGGTCGGCGTGCTGTTGACCCCGACTTTATGCGCCAGTTCGCCGACTTTTTCCAGCGGCACATCGCACTTGGCAGTAGTGGTCGGCAGCTTGTTGTTCATGATCCAGTCTTGCCAGGCTTTTACACGGTTGCTGGCACACCAGATGCTACGCGATTTGTTGGCCGCATCCGGGTGCAGCTGTTCAATCGGATACAAAAAGGTGTAAATGGTGACATCGTTAATGTTGGTGAGCTCTTTTTGCTCAAGACGCTTGCAGAATGGGCAATCCACATCCGAGAACACCACCAGCTTGCGACTGCCATTGCCTTTGACCACCTTGATGGCCTGATCCAGAGGCAGCGTATTAAAATCAATTTTAGTGAGCTCATCCATACGCTCACCGGTCAGGTCTTTTTTGGTTTTCGGATCTACCAGGCGGCCTTCAGCTATCAAAAAACTGAATTTATCATCGGTATAGATGATCTGGCCACCCATGTACACTTCGTACAATCCGGCGTAAGGGGTTTTGGTCACGCTATCCACCTTGAATTTTGGATAGGCACTCTCGATCTGTTTCTTCAGACTGGCTTCATCTGCCACGCTGCCCATAGACCACAGCAGACAGAGGGCCCCCAAGGCCTTGATGACAGCCGTTGCGTTGTATTTTTTCATACCAACTCTTTCTCGAACGTGCACCGGGCGCTACGCTTGCGTCGCGGTGCGAATTAAAAAACGTTTCAGCATAGCACTGTTTTCAACGCCGCGTAAGCCAAGCAAGGCGGCATGCGTCCACAGTGCCTGTGGACGCGCAAACAGAAAATCCAGTCCTCGCGTCAGGGCATGCATGCTTCGGATATCGCGTTGACGGCCACGCATGACATGCCGCAGCACGTTAACATCCCCCAAGGGCTTAATGCCCGGCAAGCGTGCGACTTCCGCACATAAGGCTTGCACATCTTCGAAGCCCAAATTGACCCCCTGCCCGGCCATAGGATGCACCTGGTGTGCGGCATCACCGAGCAACAGGATATTGGGCAACGCCATGGTTTCAGCTGTATTCTGCCTGAGGGGAAACGCCACCACAGCACCATTAGGCGTCAGTGGGCCCAAGACCTGACCACAGCGGTGTTCAACTGCGACTGCCAGCTCACCGGCAGACAGCGCCTGCATGCGGGCGGCCTCGGCGTGGGGTAAGGCCCAGACCAATGACACCTGCTGCTCAGGCATCGGCAGCAAGGCCAGCGTTTCATGGGCACCAAACCACTGCCTTGCCACGTGTTGATGCGCTTGTGTGGCAACATAATTGGTGACCAGCGCCGTCTGCGCAAAGTCCACTTGCTCCACGCCGACGCCACACTGCGAGCGCACCCATGAACTCGCGCCGTCTGCGCCTATCAATAATTGTGCTTCTATCGTTTGCTGCGGCAATGCTACACGGATTTGATGACCAAATTGTTGCAAGGATTGCGCCGGTGCGTCGGTGATGACCGTTACGTCGGCGTCTGCCAACACAGTCCAGCACGCCTGCATCAAGGCCTGACTCTCGACAATGCAGCCCATTTGGGCCAGATGCGCTTCCTTGGCTGTCAGGCTCAGGCTGGGCAGGACATGATGCTGCGTCGGTGACCATAAATGCATGGCGTTGACCGGGTTCACGCGCTGCGCAGGCACATGCTGCCAGACGCCAATCTCAGCTAACCAGTCCATGGTTTGATTGGTCAGCGCATAGATCCGGCTGTCCCAGTCTAACTGATCGTCGGCCCAGCCTGCTGGCAGCTCAAACGGTGGCTTGGCATCCGTCAGGACCACCTGCTTGCCCAGACGGGACAAGGCGATGGCAGCGGTCAGCCCCACCAACCCAGCACCGACAATCACTACGTCTGTCTGCATCAAGTGCTTTTCAGCGTCCATAACTCATTTTTTCCACCAGAAAACGCCGGGCCATCGGCAACATGCTGAGCATCCCCAGCCCCGCGCCACGCAACACGCCCACCCCGATCAAATCATTTGAAAATACATTGACCAGAAAATCGGTAAACTGCAAGCCACGCCCGGTATCACGCTGTCTGGACGCCTGGTAGGCGAGCAAGCGGTGGTCAGCGCCCCACTCATGCGATGCCGTAGACGCCACATTCTCGGCCAGCGCCACCGCATCACGGATGCCGACATTAAAGCCCTGGCCGGCGACTGGATGCATGGTTTGCGCCGCATTGCCGATGACCACGCAATGCGCCGCAAACGTTTGTTCCAGTTTGCTTAATTTAAGCGGGAACCTGAAGCGTTTTCCAGCATGCAGAAAGCGGCCGACGCGGTCACCAAAGGCAGCATGCAGGGCGTGCAAAAAGGCGGCATCATCAAGCGCAGCAATCTCGTCTATATACGCCTGCTCGCCCGTCCACACCAGTGAAAACTGGTCGCCATTCGGTAGCAGCGCCATCGGGCCACGTGGCGTAAAGCGCTCGTAGGCAACCTGCCGGTGTGGCAGTTCAGTTTGCACCAGGCCTACCAGTGCATCATGTCCATAATGCTTGGTGTCGCGCTGCAAGCCCGGAATAGCCTCCAGACTCCGGCCGCCATCGGCCACCACCGCTAACGGCGTAGACAGTGAGTGCCGTTGCCCATCCGCTGCCGTATATACAATATCGGCGGCACTGGCATGCACCTGCAAGTCCGTCACCGGGGCTTCGTAATGCAGCTTAATGCCAGTGGTCAATTGCGCCAGGCGCGCATCCAGCGCCCGCATCAACACGCCATAAGACACCACATAGCCCAGCGCCGGTAGCTGATGCTCTTGTGCTTTGAGCACGGTGCGGCCCAAACCTTTTTGCTGTGACACATGAATGGTTTCAATGGCAGTGACCGCATCGGCCAACATGGACCATACTTGCAATTGCTCCAGCACCTGGCGCGTGCCAAAAGACAAGGCCAAGGCGCGGCCATCGCCGTACATGGCGCCTGGCGCCTGCGCTTCAAGCACGGTGACCGGCACACCAGCCTGCTGCAAAGACAAGGCCAGCACCAACCCGACCGGGCCGCCACCAATCACGACGGGATGTTCAATCAATTGCACGCTGCATCCATTTGTATGACAAAAATACACTCAAAAAATACATTTTTTAGAACAGTCTTTTAGACCTAGCCGACGTCCGTTGCAAAAGATCAGCGTTGCGCCATCAGCGTTTCGATATCAGCGACGGTTTTGACCGCAGCGGCCGTCAACACTTCATGGCCATGCTCGGTGACCAGCACATCATCCTCGATACGGATACCGATATTCCAGAAATGTGGCGGCACATTGTCTGCAGGACGCACATAGCACCCTGGCTCTACGGTCAACACATGGCCAGGCTGTAGCATGACCCACGCACCGTCGGCTGTTTTGTACTCGCCGGCATCGTGCACATCCAGGCCCAGCCAGTGCCCGGTGCGGTGCATGTAAAACTGGCGGTAGCTACCAGTTTCGAGCACCGCGTCGCGGCTGCCCTGACACAAGCCATAGTGAATGAAGCCATCCACCAACACTTCGAGCGCAGCTTCATGCGGCGCATTCCAGTGCTGCTGCGTATTCACTTTACCCAAGGCGGCTGCCTGGGCTGCCAGCACTAATTCATACAAGTCCTTTTGTGGGCCACTGAAGCGGCCATTGACCGGGAAGGTGCGCGTGATGTCCGAGGCATAACCATCCAGTTCACAGCCAGCATCAATCAACAGCAAATCCCCGTCTTTAAGCTGGGCATTGTTAAAGTTGTAATGCAGGGTGCAGGCATTGGCGCCACCGGCCACAATGCTGGTATAAGCAGGCGCTTGCGCACCATGGCGATAAAACGTGTGTAAAAACTCCGCTTCGACCTCATACTCCCATTGCCCGGGACGGGTGTGCTGCATGGCACGGTTATGCGCGGTGGCAGCAATCTGTGCTGACCGGCGCATGACGTCCATCTCCTCGGGCGATTTAAGCAGACGCATGGCATCCAGCGCTTGACGCACATCAAGCAGTTGGGCGGGTGCTTGCATGCCAGAGCGGGTTTGTGCTTTGACCGCATTCAACCAAGCAGTGACTTTGCTGTCCCAGGCGCTGTCTGCGCCCAGGCTGAAATGTAAGGCAGGCTGATTCGCCATCAGTTTGGGTAGTTCGGTGTCCAGCTGCGTGATCGAGTAAGCCTCATCAAAGCCAAACACTGTTTTGGCAGCTTCAGGGCCATAGCGAAAACCATCCCAGATTTCGCGATCCAGGTCTTTGTCACGGCAAAACAAAATACTTTTGGGCTGAGGTCCGGCCATCAGCACCAACACCGCTTCCGGCTCTTTAAAGCCGGTCAGGTAATAAAAATAGCTGTCAAAGCGATAGGGATAGTGACTGTCGCGGTTGCGTGTCACTTCGGGCGCGGTAGGAATGATCGCAATACCGGCCTGCATGTGGTTGATCAACTGCTGGCGGCGGCGAGAAAACTCTTGCATGGAAACACTCAAAGCAAATCCTGGATGGTTGGGCATTGTAGCGTATTTGGTCGGCGATTGCTGGATTGGTTCCCCCCTGCCTGCCAGGCACCCACAATCAAAATCCCATCATCTCATACAGTGGTGATCGCCTGACCGATTGCTCAGCTTGTTCTATGGTGCCATCTTGTTGCCATTGTTGCAGTTGACGTGCCAGGATGGGTCGCACCTGGGCGGCATGCATGCCGGGCTTGATGGCGGGTAAATACAGCATTTTGAGCAACAAGGCATCTAGACCCGTCAGCAAGGCCTCGGGCGTTTTATCGTTAAAAACCGAAGGAAACACGCGCTCGGAATCATTGGGCAAGCCCATGGCCTGGGTGATTTCTTCGACGATGCACGAGACCAGTGACCGGTGCGCTTGCGCATGATCCACGGGAATCACCACCCAGGCTCGCTTGAGCGCCTGCCCGGCATCGGTGGTAGACCCAAACATACAGACCGCATCGTCAGGCGGCTGCATGTTTGGATTGCCACTCACCGCTCTCAAATCCTGCTGCCATTGTGCCGCCTCGCTAAAAATCACAATCATATTGGCGTCAGCCGTACTGCTGGCAAAACCCACAGCATGCCCGGTAATTTGCGCCAGATGCTGAAGGTGGTAGCGCGTCAGTGTTGTATGCTTTTCCTGTTCGTCGGCATGGTGAACCAACCATACCTTGACCGGCTTTAACCACTTGCGAACCCCAAACTCCCCTGGCCGGTATTCGTTGTGTAATGCGACTTCAGCAAAGGCAAGCTGCAGGTACGCCGGCGACTGCCAAGCCTCTTCGGCTTTGGTGGCCTGCACAGACAATAGCGCAATCAGCAAAACAATCCCTTTAAATATCGTCATGCCTGTGCGTTTCGCGTAAGGGGTTGAGTAATGGCGACAAACCATTGTGGTCGATCTCTTGCATCAATTGCAGCAACCGCCCCAACTCACCGCGTGGAAAGCCTTCACGGGCAAACCAGTTTAAATAGTGGCCGGGCAAATCGGCAATCAAGCGTCCCTGATACTTGCCATAAGGCATTTTGACGCTGACCAGTTGTAATAAATCTTCGTTTTTCATGGGCTACTTGATGCGGGATCAACTTGGAATCATCGTGGCTATTCTACTAAAAAAACTGTCGGCCCTCGCAGGCAAAGGGCCTGGCCTCAAGAATTCTGTGCAGCTGCCGATATGTTATCCAGTATGCCCTAATCACAAATAAAGAATACCTAGTGTTGAACTGAACATCGCGGAAAACCATGATGCAATACGAAGTCACCAAAGAAAAAAGTGCAGAGCACCTGCGGCAAGCCATCCACCATATGTCGATGCAGGATGCCGCCTTTCATCCAGTCAGCTATGCGGTCTGGTATGAATACTCGTCCGGCGAACACGCGCGCCTGATTGATGAGGTCAACGCACTGATTGAAAAAGAAAAAAAACTGAATGAAAAAAGCACGGCCCATGTCTTTAACAAGCATATTGCCGGCATTGATACCGATCATGCAAAAAAACTGGTAGAACGTTTCAGCCAAGTCGTCACCGAAATGCGCAGCTCGACCGAAAAAACCGGGCTGCAAACAAGCGAATACACTAAAACCCTGGATGCCTGGTCTAACGAGATCCAGCAACAGGAACCGCAACTGGCTTTGCAACTGGACTCATTGCTGTCAGAAACGCTGATGATGACCAATAGCCTCAACCATTTGCAAGGCAAATTGAGCTCAAGCCTGGAAGAGGTGGACGCGCTCAAAAACGAAATGATCAAGGCCAGACAAGAAGCCTTGCAAGACGGGCTGACTGGCCTCATGAACCGCAAAAGCTTTGACGTGGCGCTGCACGATTGCCTGCAACAGCACATCGTCGATACCAGCCTGATTATTGCGGATATTGATTACTTCAAAAAGGTGAATGACAGCTATGGCCACTTGTTTGGCGACAAGGTGATCCAGGCAGTTGCCAGCATTTTTAAAACCGTTGCCGGCAACAGCTACACGGCGGCGCGCTATGGCTGTGAAGAGTTTGTGTTGCTGCTACCGAATACGCAGCTGGAAACCGCGCGTGAAATCGCCGAGCAAATCCGTCATAAAGTTGCAGCGATCAATATCAAAAACACCATCACGCAGCATATGATTTCCAACATCACCATCTCATTGGGCGTAGCCGCCTACCAACCTGGAGAACAGCCAGAGGGCCTGTTCAGCCGTGCCGATCAGGCCCTGTATACGGCCAAAGCCAATGGCCGCAACCGTGTCACCCTGTCCAGCGAAGCCCTTGTTGCTGCCTAAGCCGTGCCGCTGAGGACCTCAGCGGCCACTTACAACAAATCCCGTTTTTGCTGGGGAATATCCTCATAGGGATAGCGGGCATGGCCAAAACGCATCACCAAGACCGAAACGGCCAGAATCAGAATCGCGGCAGACACCGCCAGCATATGCGTCTCTGTCATTTCTTTCATATCCAGCAACAAATACCGCGCCAGGGCCACCATGGCAATATAAATCGGGTAGCGCATCGGCAGTTTGCCAGAGCCAAAATAACTGTTGATCATGGAAAAGACTTCCAGATACAGGAACAACTGCAACAAATCGCCCAAGCCGACCATGCCTGCATTCCACATGCGCGACAGTTCATGCGCCAGTGAAAAAAAGGTGGCCAGTGTCACTAGCCCCAATCCTAAACGTTCTATCCACATCAAGGCCTGATGCGCCAGCTTGTCTGTTTTATGCTCGTACGGTGGTTTCATGATGCTCCCTTTTTGCTGCTTGTTATGATCTGCTTAACCATTCATCCAGTTGTTTTAATCGTTCCGGCGTCCCAATGTCATGCCAGACCCCGGCATGATGCTGCCCGCTGACTTGTTGCTGCCGCATGGCGGCTTTTAATAACGGCGCCAGTTTGGCTGGCTGCCCGCGCGTCACCGTTACAAACAAGTCTGGATGATAAACCCCCACACCTGAGAACGTCAGCTTATGGCTGGCGTCTTCTTGCAGCAGGCCATTGACCAGGCCAAAATCCCCGGCCGGATGTTGTGGCGGATTATCCACCATGACCAGATGTGCCAGTTTACCGGCGGGGAGCGCCAGGTGTGCATAATCAATATCGGTATAGACATCGCCATTCACCACCAGAAATGGTTGCGTCCCCAATAGTGGCAAGGCATAGGCGATCCCCCCCGCAGTTTCCAGCGCCGAACTTTCTGCACTGTAACTGATGCTCACCTGCCAGCGGTCACCATCGCCCAGCGCGGCTTCAATCTGCGCCCCCAGATGCGCATGATTAATGACAATCTCAGTGATTCCTGCTTGCGCCAGGCGCTCAATATGCCAGACGATCAAGGGCTTGCCGCCCACTGCCAGCAAGGGTTTGGGCGTGTGGTCGGTCAGCGGCCGCATGCGCTCACCGCGACCAGCGGCCAGAATCATGGCGCGCATCGTCATGCCGCCTCTAGCGTCTTCAGCAACTTGAAGAAAGGACGCAACTCGACATAGCGCTCGCAAGCGGCTTGCAGATATTGCATCACCAGCGGCATATCCTTGAGATAGCCCGCCTTGCCATCCCGGTGATACAGCCGCGCAAAAATCCCCAGCACCTTGATATGCCGCTGAGCGCCCATCCATTCAAAATCACGATAAAACTCACCAAAATCAGTATTCACGGGCAATCCCGCCTGCTTGGCAGACTGCCAATAACGGACCACCCAATCCATCATGATTTCTTCATCCCAGTGGATATAGGCATCCTTGAACAGCGAAACCAGGTCATAAGTAATCGCCCCGATCACGGCATCCTGAAAATCAAGCACGCCGGGATTATGCTCGGCGGTAACCATCAAGTTGCGCGAGTGATAGTCTCTATGCACGGTCACTTGTGGCTGCTGCAAAATATTGTCGACCAGCAAGGCAAATGTCTTGTCCATCACCGCTTGCTGCTCCGGGGTCAGCGTTTTGCCCAAATGCTTGCCCACATACCATTCGGGGAACAACTGTAACTCACGCATGAGCAACGCACTGTCATAAGGCGGCAAAGCGGCGGGCTGGGTCGCCAGTTGCATCTTGATCAAGGCCTGGCATGCATCAGCATATAAGGCTTTGGCATTGCCGGCATTGAGCTGCGACAAATAGGTGTCATTGCCCAGATCACTGAGCAGCAAAAACCCTTGTTCCAGGTCTTGCGCGAGAATCTTGGGCACATTCAACCCTGCGGCCAGTAACTGCTTGGCCACGCGGACAAAAGGACGGCAATCCTCCTGGGGCGGTGGCGCATCCATGGCAATCAGGGTTTCTGCGGCCAGATGCACGCGGAAATAGCGACGGAAACTGGCATCGGCAGAAGCCGTGCTGAGCGTAAAGGGTTGCTGAAGTACGTCTGTCAGCCATTGCTGAAGGTGCTGTGTTCTATCCACAAAATATCCCAAATCTTGAATAGGCCTGTCTGGTGGCCGCTGCGATGAAAATGCGGCAGCCATTTTAAGGGAAAAATGACTTTTTAAGCGTTTTCATGAATAATATAGCGCAATTGAAACAAGGCATCGGGCTAACATCCCAAAATTCGCCGCAATAATTGCGCTGCCAACGGCAGGCCTGACCGAAACGATCACTCTTTGAATAACTTGCACGTTCACTCATCTACTTTTCAGGAGCGCGGGATCCGCCTGATTCTGGCATTGCTGGCCATAGGCACACTCTCGCCTGAGCACTTGCGCGCTGAGGAAGAGGCTGCCCCTGAAAAAATTCAGCTGGCAGAGGCGGTCACCTTGCCAGGTGCGATTGAGATTGAAGGCGACACCCTGCAACTGCGCATGGACCGTCAAATGCGTGCGACGGGCAACGCTGTGATGCGCAAAGACGGGCAACAGGTCACGGGCGATGATATTCGCTACGATATCCAGAACGATGAATTGCAAGTCGAAGGCAATGCGGTGATTACCGCCGGTCAAACCAAAATCACCGGCCCCATGTTGCGCATGCGCCTGAGCGAAAACATCGGTGAAATGCGTGATGTATCCATTGAATTCAAAAGTAGCCCGCCACCGCCCAACGATGAGGACGGTAGTCCCTTGCTGAATGATCAGGCAATTTTACTCAGTGACCCGAAAAGATATCTGGAAGACAATCAGTCTTACAGCACCCAGGCCAGCACCAAAAGCAACGCATTTGACAACATTCGCGCCACCGCCAAACAGGTACTGTTTGAAGGCCAGAACATCAAGCGCCTGAAAGGCGCTAGCTACACCTCTTGTGCAGCGGATGTGGATGACTGGTATATCAAGACAAATAGCCTGGAGCTGAACGATTACTCCAGAACCGGCGTGGCAACCAATGCCTATGTGGAATTTAAAGGGGTGCCTATCCTCTACACGCCCTGGATGAGCTTTTCGTATAACAACCAACGTAAAAGCGGCTTTCTGGCACCCTTGTGGGGCTCGACCTCACGGAGCGGTTTTCAGCTTTTAACGCCTTACTATATCAATATCAGCCCGGATATGGATGCCACGGTATCCACCAACTACTTCAGCAAGCGCGGCCTGCAACTGCAAGGAGAGTTCCGTTATCTGGGCGAAACCTATTCCGGCATCAACAACCTGGAGTATCTGGATAAAGACAACATGACGGGGCAAACCCGTTACTACGCCAAGCTCACGCATTTACAAAGCTTTGGCAGTCACTGGTCTGGCGGCTACAGCTTTGAAAAGGTTTCTGATGATACTTACTTTTCAGACCTGGCGACCCGGATTCAGGTCACTTCTCGCGTGAACTTGCAACAAGCCGTGTTTGCCAATTACAACAGCGAGCACGTCACCTTTAACGGCATCCTTCAGCGCTACCAAAACCTGGATAACGTTTCTTTTGTTTATCAGCGATTACCTCAGCTTACGTTAACCTACAACGATGATTTTAAAGGTTTCCATGTTCAGACAGGAGCGCAATACGTTAACTTTCAAACCATGGATGGCATGGTAGACAAGCCTAGCGGCAGTCGCATGAGTGTCTACCCTTCGATTTCATACCCGATGAAAAACTCTTACGCTTATGTGACGCCAAAAATTGGTGTGCAAAGTACGCAATACAGTTTGAGCAACAATACGCCGGTAGGATATTCGCAAGAATACAATCAGTTGAATCGTACGCTGCCTATCGCGAGCGTGGATTCCGGTCTGTATTTTGACCGTCAGACCAGCTTGTTTGATACCACGTATACGCATACGCTGGAACCACGGGCATACTATGTGTATATCCCTTATAAAGACCAGAGCAAGCTTCCGATTTTTGACACCTCGCTCAACACCTTGAACCAGAACTCGATTTTTTATGAAAATCAGTTTAGTGGCGATGACCGTGTCAATAATGCCAACCAGATGACGCTGGCCCTGACCAGCCGTCTGATTGACAGTGAAACCGGCATTGAGCGCCTGAGTGGTACGCTGGCGCAGCGCTATTATTTTGAAGACCAGAAAGTCACACTACCCAATACCACCACCAGTATCAGCAAATCCTCGGACATTCTGGCTGGCTTCACGGCAAGGCTCTCCAGTCGCTTGAATCTGGATACTTTCTGGCAATACGATACAGAAAGAAGCAATATGCAGCGCAACAATTACTTGTTGCGTTATAACCCGGAACCAGGTAAATCGTTTACTTTCGGCTATCGCTATACTGCGAATGTCCTCGAACAGATTGATACCTCTGCCCAGTGGCCATTAGGCTCGGGCTGGTACGGCATCAGCCGCTTGAACTACTCAATCCGTGACGACAACGCAGTACAGTTTTTGGGCGGACTTGAGTATGATGCAGGCTGCTGGCAGGCACGTGCTGTTATGCAGCGTGTACAAACAGCCACAGCCAATGCGAACTACGGCATGTTTTTTCAACTCGAACTCGGTGGGCTGACCTCTATTGGTGCCAACCCGCTGAATGTGATCAAGCGCAATATCCCAACTTATATGCGCACTTATGATATCCCGGCAATTTACAGAGACCAGAACGCGCAATGATGAAACATATACTGAATTTAATCCTCACGTTGAGTACCGCTTTGCTCATCACAGGACAGTCTGCAGCCTTATTCGCGGCAGAAAAAAAACCGATTGAAAAAATGGACCGCATTATTGCCGTGGTCGATCAATCCGTGATTACCGAGCGTGAAATGCTGAACCGTATGGAATATGTGAAAGCACAAATGCTCAAAAAAGGCGCTGACCTGCCGCCCGATGAAGCGTTGCAGAAACAGATTTTGGAGCGGCTGATTGTCGATAGCCTGCAATTGCAACTCGCAGCGCAAACCGGCATCAAGGTGGATGATGCGCAGTTGGACAAAACCATAGACCGGATTGCCGAACAAAACAACCTCACCTTGCCTGCGTTTAAAAAAGCGCTCGAAGAAGATGGCACCAACTTTTACAAATTCCGTGAAGATATCCGCAATGACATCATCATCGCCCGTCTGCGCGAGCGCGATGTTGATAACAAAGTAAATATTTCTGAAGCGGAAATTGATAACTACCTGACGACACAGGAAAAAGAAGGCGAACTGGATGAATTTAACATCTCGCAGATTTTGATTCGCCTGCCCGAAGACAGCGGCCCAGACGACATTCAAAAAGCCAAAGCACGTACCGAACAAATCATGAAAGCGCTGGCGGACGGCATGAGTTTTGAAAAAGCCTCGGCCAACTTTTCCGATGCACCAAATGCGCTGGACGGCGGCGGCTTGGGCTGGCGCAGTGGTCAGCAGATGCCTGCCCAGTTTCTTGAACTGGTTAAAACCATGCAGCCAGGCGGTATCTCTCGCCCAATCCGCAGTGCAAGCGGGGTGCACATTCTAAAACTCAATGAAAGACGTGCGGGCGCCAGTACGCTGATTGTTGACCAGACCCATGTCCGCCATATTCTGCTCAAACCGAACGAGGTGTTGTCGGACAAGGAAGCAAGACAGAAAATAGAAGGCATTAAAGAGCGTATAGACCACGGTACACCATTCCAGGACATGGCACGCCAGTATTCGGACGATGGCAGCGCCTCCAACGGTGGCGATTTAGGTTGGATCAGCCCGGGTGACACCGTGCCGGTATTTGAAAAAACCATGGCAGAATTGGCCATCAACGAAGTCAGCGCCCCTGTCCGTAGCCAGTTTGGCTGGCATTTGATCCAGGTGCTGGAGCGCCGTAAACAGGACATGTCCAAAGAATCCAAACGCTTGAAAGCGCGTCAGGAAATCCGTGCACGCAAGGCTGAAGAAGCTTACAACGACTGGGTTCATGAGTTGCGCGACAAGGCGTTTGTCGAAATGCGGCTGGAAGACAAGTTTTAAGTGCAGCGCACTGAAACCGGCGCATCTGCACCATCCATGAACGCTTTGCCCAAAATTGCCATTACGTCTGGCGAGCCTGCAGGCATCGGCCTGGATGTTTGCGTCAAGCTGGCGCATACCGCCCTGCCAGCAGAGATTGTGGTACTGGCTGATCCGCAAGCTTTACAGGCACGCGCTGCGCAACTGGGCATGCCACTCACCATACACACGGACGTCCGGCCACTTCACTCCCACGCAGGCGATGGCACGCTGACCGTGCTGCCCATCCCAACGGCCGCCCCCGTCGTAGCAGGCAAACTGGATCCCCGGAATGGCCGCACCGTACTAGAGATGCTGGACCGCGCGCTGGCAGGTTGCCAGACCGGGGAATTTGATGCCATGGTGACCGCCCCCGTGCACAAAGGCATCATTAACGAAGCCGGCATTGCATTTACTGGCCACACCGAATATCTGGCAGAAAAAACAGGCACTGCACAAGTAGTGATGATGCTGGTGGGGGGAGGCATGCGCGTGGCTCTGGCGACCACCCATTTACCACTGACCCAAGTCAGCGCCGCCATTACGCAAGCCTCGCTCACCACCACGCTGCGTATTTTGCACCATGATCTGGTACACACCTTCGGCATCCCGCAACCACGCATCTATGTCGCCGGACTGAACCCGCATGCAGGGGAAGATGGCTATCTGGGCATGGAAGAAATCGACACGATTAACCCGGTGCTGACACAGTTGCGCGCAGAGGGCATGCAACTGGTAGGCGCCCTGCCCGCAGATACCATGTTTTCGCAGAAAAACCTGGCCCATGCCGATGCGTTTCTGGCCATGTACCATGATCAGGGCCTGGCCGTGCTCAAACATGCCAGTTTTGGCCAAGGTGTCAATGTGACGCTGGGCTTGCCCATTATCCGCACCTCGGTCGATCACGGCACGGCGCTGGATATTGCGGGCAGCGGTCAAGCCGATATCGGCAGCATGCTGAGCGCCATCCAGCTCGCCATTGCACTTTCGCATACCCGCAAGACTCACCACAAATGAAACATATCGCCAAGAAAAAGTTTGGTCAGAACTTCCTGATCGACCAGAGCATCATCCAGAGCCTGATCAACGCCATTCATCCGCAAGCCGAGGATCTGATGGTGGAAATCGGCCCTGGGCTGGGCGCCATGACACAGCCTTTGCTCAAACAGCTGAACCACTTGCACGTCGTCGAAATCGACCGTGACATCATTCAATGGATGCAAGGCTTTTATCCGGCGAAAAAAATGACCATCCATAATTCGGATGTGCTCAAGTTTGACTTCGGCACCCTGGGTGAACGCATCCGCGTCGTCGGCAACCTGCCCTATAACATCTCCAGCCCCATCCTGTTCAAGCTGCTCGAGAACACGGCGCAGATTATAGACATGCACTTTATGCTGCAAAAAGAGGTGGTCGAGCGTATGGTCGCCGCCCCCTCCAACGCTGAATATGGCCGCCTGTCGGTCATGCTGCAATACCGTTTGCAGATGGAATATCTGGTCACCGTGCCGCCCGAAGCCTTTGATCCGGCACCGAAAGTCGAGTCTGCCTTTGTCCGCTGCGTGCCTTACGCCAGCCTGCCTTTCCCGGCGACGGACGAAGCCCTGTTTGCCAAAGTGGTCACCGCCGCGTTTGGCCAGCGCCGCAAAACCTTGCGCAACACGCTGAAAGGACTGCTGGATGATGCAGGCTTCAGCGCGTTGAATATCGATTCGCAGTTACGCGCCGAAAATCTCAGCGTGGCCGAGTTTGTGGCGATCAGCAATTATCTGGCAAGCCAAAATCAATCATAAAACCATTCATATCAACAAGTTAATAACAAAATAGTCACTTAGCAGAGGCTAGCCAATTTGCGATTGTGTGCAGCCTTAAGCTGATTTTAAATCTGCTTTAAAACAGAGCCTGATATAATTCTGTTTTTTTATTCTTACCCATTTTTGGAGCATGTTATGCGTTTGATTCTGCTGGGCGCCCCTGGTGCCGGTAAAGGGACACAAGCTACCTTTATCAAAGAAAAATTCAATATTCCGCAAATTTCCACCGGCGATATGTTGCGCGCAGCAGTCAAGGCAGGCACCCAATTAGGTCTTGAAGCCAAAAAATTCATGGATGCAGGCGGCCTGGTACCAGACGAAGTCATTATCGGCCTGGTTAAGGAACGCATTAAAGATGCCGACTGCGCCAATGGTTTCCTGTTTGACGGCTTTCCGCGCACCATTCCGCAAGCCGAAGCCATGAAACAGGCCGGCGTAGGCATTGACTACGTGGTTGAGATTGATGTGCCGGACGCTGCCATCGTTGAGCGCATGAGTGGCCGCCGCAGCCACCCGGCTTCAGGTCGTACCTACCATGTCAAATTCAACCCACCAAAAGTGGAAGGCAAAGATGATGTCACCGGCGAAGACCTGGTACAACGCGATGATGACAAGGAAGAAGTGGTATTAAAGCGTCTTGAGGTTTACCACAACCAGACCGAGCAACTGATCGGCTACTATTCTGATTGGGCCAAATCCGGCGTCAGTGGTGCGCCGCAATACGTCAAGGTCAATGGCCTGGGTGAATTGAATACCATTAAAGAAGAAATCTTTGTAGCATTGAAATAATTTCTTCAAATCAAAAAGCCCGCAAGTTGCGGGCTTTTTTTATGGACGTTACGATTAGAAATCGTAACGTATGCCACCAAACACCTGACGCTGGCGTCCTGCCACCATACCATCGACACGGCTAGCAAGATATTCGCGATCACCCAGATTATAAGCGCTAGCAAAATAAGTCATGCGACTCCCAACCGGTCTGTAATTCACAGTCGCGTTAATGAGCGCGTAAGATGGAATATCACCTGTCACCCCTCGCAATACATTCGCACTATTACGGCCGGCTCTGAAGGACACATCCTCTTCCTGACGGCTCACATAATCCACCCCGATACGTGCATCAAGACCAACCGGATGCTCGTAACCAAAGCTTAAAGAAGCAAGATGCCGAGGGGCATATGGCAAGCGATCACCGTCTACAATATTAGCTGCTGCATTGGTTTTTTTAAATTTAGCAGTGAACAAGTTAGTGTAAGAGCCTGCGATGTAGAAGTTGTGCGAAGTGTTGTAAATCTGCCCAAAATTAATTCGACCACCAAACTCGATACCATTCTGTTCAGACTGACCACCATTAATGAATGTGCCCTGTACAGGCCCAGCGACGACAATATCATCAAAGACCGTGTGGAATAAGGTACTCTCAAATGTAACGCCTTTAAAGAAACTCGATCTTAAACCTAACTCCCAATTAATACTCTCCTCTGGCTTGGTTTTACTCACAACGGCTGTATTCGCACCATTTTCAGCAAAAAGGTCACGGTCAGGACGTGGTGGTGCAAAACCTTTGTGCACACCCGCAAATAAAGTTGTTTTCTCAAAGCCATTCCAGGTCAAACCCAATCCTGGCAATAACTTAGTTTGATTATTCGTTAACTTGGACTCAGGGTTATTTTGGGGGTTACCATCTGCACGCATCACATCCGTTTTAATCCGGATATCCTCTAGTCTCAAACCGGGCGTAAATGTCCAGTCTCCAACATAGAAGGTATTCTGTGCGTAATAGGACTTTGCTTCTACTTCAATTTTAATATCTTCTCGTGGCAAGGTCGTTTGGGCAAAACCCAGATGTTGGAAACGGGCGTCATCACCACGATATTGTTTACGATCGATGTCTTCCTTATGATATCTGAAGCCCAATACTGCATTACTTTCGATCCCGAATAGGCTGTGTTGAATATCCAGACGTGGCTCAATCCCCCAATATTCAAACTCACGTGGCCGCCAACGCCCGCCGCATTGATCAGCTAACGCCAGATTAGGGTTACCATTACCGCCAATGCCTGCTGGACATCTTTCCAGTTGGGATCGACCCGCATTTTCACCTGGGTTGTTGATTTGCCTGAATGATGCCCGTTCAGATTTTGCATAATACGCTTGCGTACTCAATTTCACCTGCTCATTGACCTGAAACAGGTGCTGCAATTGAAAGGTAGTCCGCTCATGCTGAAACACATCATTCTTGCCAGTAGGTGCCTGATACTTATCTTCGTTATACTCCACAAGGCCCAAACCGGTTTCTGATACATGCGAGTCCTCGCGGAAATAACTGGCTTTAGCAATCAACGTATGTCGGTCCGACAAGTTTAACTGTCCTTTCGCCGTATACTCCTGAATCTCAAAGTCATGATGCTTGCGGATGCCATCGCCTTTTTTATGTAGGGCATCTATCATCAGTCCTCCACGCTCATCACCAGCGCCTATCGTGCCGTAAAGACTGCTAAAGTCATGGTTACCCAACGTCGCCTGTACATTTCCATGCACTTGTCCATCCGTTGGCACAGGCCGAGTCACGAAGTTGATCATGCCGCCCACGGTCTGTGGTCCATAAAGAATCTGGCCGGACCCCTTTACAACTTCAATACGCTGTACACGCTCAAGCGGTGTGGTGTAATGCGCTGCCGGATCTCCATAAGGCGCCAGAAAGATAGGCATCCCATCTTCCATTAACAAGGTACGTGAAGTCCGGCGAGGGTTTAATCCCCGAATCCCGATATTCACGCCCAAACCAAATGTATTCTCCCCAACGACATTCACACCAGGCACATTGTTCAACGCTTCCTGAATTGAGAATGGGCGGCGCTCCATCAGTGCTTTTTCATCAATTAAATCGTATGACCCCGGCACGGAGTCCAGGCGGTCGGGCAAAATGCCACGGACTTCGAGTTTATCCAGCGCCACCGACTTGCTCGCTTGAGACTGGTCTTCTGCCAGCCCCTGTAGCGCATAGGCATGTAATGAAAATGCCGTCGCAACGACAATCAGTTTTTTTCTTGGTTTTTGCATGTGTGTAACCCCAAAAATGACAACAGAGTGTGTCAATGCTGCAAACAACATGCCAACATATCGCGATAATTATTAACTATATGATTGTTATAAAAATAATCTATTTTATGACTATATATTAATGATAAATCAATTTAATCACTGGTCCAAAAAAACCAATCCGATTTAGAATTGGTTAATATCAACCACCACTTACGTGGATATGCAGGCGTTAAAAATTCCGCTTCAGGAAAATCATCCCCACCATCCAGCAGAACCTTAGTCAGGTATAATCTTGTTTTTTATTTCAAACCCATTTCAGCATGCAACAGCAGTATCCATTTAAAGAAGTCGAGCAACAGGCCCAACAGCACTGGGACAGCAAGCTGAGTTTCCAGGCCAAGGCAGACAGTCACAAGCCCAAATACTATTGCTTGTCGATGTTCCCCTACCCAAGTGGCAAGTTGCATATGGGGCATGTGCGTAACTACACCATCGGCGACGTATTAAGCCGCTATCACCATATGAAAGGCTTTAACGTGTTGCAACCCATGGGTTGGGATGCGTTTGGCTTGCCTGCCGAGAACGCGGCGATTCAGAATAGCGTGCCACCAGCGCAATGGACATATGACAACATTGCCTACATGCGCAAGCAGTTGAAGTCACTGGGCTTTGCCATCGACTGGAGCCGCGAGCTGGCCACCTGTCAGCCTGACTATTACAAATGGAACCAGTGGCTGTTTTTGCGCATGCTGGAAAAAGGCATCGCCTACAAAAAAACCCAGGTGGTGAATTGGGACCCGGTCGACCAGACCGTGCTCGCCAATGAGCAGGTGATTGATGGCCGCGGCTGGCGCACGGGGGCGATCGTAGAAAAACGCGAAATCCCTGGCTACTACCTCAACATCACCGGCTACGCACAGCAATTGCTGGATGATCTGGACAAACTGCCAGGCTGGCCTGAGCGTGTCAAAACCATGCAGGCCAACTGGATAGGCAAGAGCGTGGGCGTGCGTTTTGCGTTTACGCACGACATCAAAAACAATGACGGCCAATTGATTGATGACGGCAAACTGTGGGTATTCACCACCCGTGCCGACACCATCATGGGCGTGACCTTCTGTGCCGTGGCAGCCGAGCATCCGCTGGCGACACAAGCTGCGCAACAAAACCCGGCGCTGCAAGCATTTATCGACAAATGCAAGCAAGGCTCCGTCATGGAAGCCGACATGGCCACCATGGAAAAAGAAGGCATGGACACCGGCCTGACCGTCACCCACCCGATGACCGGCGAACAGGTGCCGGTGTGGATAGGCAACTATGTGCTCATGACCTATGGCGAAGGCGCCGTGATGGCCGTGCCTGCGCACGATGAACGTGATTTCGGCTTTGCCAAAAAATACAATTTGCCGATCAAACAAGTGATCAGCGTGCTCGGTCAGGAATTTGACCTGGCAGCCTGGCAAGAGTGGTACGGTGATAAAACCAAAAGCGTCTGCATCCACTCTGGCAAATATAACGATCTGGGCTACGCAGAAGCAGTTGAGGCTGTGGCAGCTGATCTGGCAGAAAAAAATCTGGGCGGCAAGCAGACCAACTGGCGCCTGCGCGACTGGGGCGTTTCCCGTCAGCGCTACTGGGGTTGCCCGATTCCGATCATTCATTGCGACAGCTGTGGCGATGTGCCTGTGCCCGACGACCAGCTGCCGGTGAAATTACCGGAAGATTGTGTCCCGGATGGTTCAGGCAATCCGCTCAACAAGCGCGAAGACTTTTTAAACTGCACCTGCCCCAAATGTGGCCAGCCCGCCAAGCGCGAAACTGACACCATGGACACCTTTGTCGATTCCAGCTGGTACTACGCACGCTATGCCTCAGGCTTTAGCAATGAAGCCATGGTGGATGCACAGACCAATCACTGGATGCCGGTAGACCAGTATATTGGCGGCATTGAACACGCAATTCTGCACTTGCTCTACTCCCGCTTCTGGAGCAAGGTCATGCGCGACCTCGGCCTGGTCAATTATGATGAGCCATTTGCCAACCTGCTGACACAAGGCATGGTGCTGAATCATATCTTCTCGCGCCGCACGGCTAAAGGCGGTATTGAATATTTTGCGCCGGAAGAAGTCGAGCTGGTACACGATAACAACGGCAAGGTGACTGGTGCCAAGCTGCTCAAAGATGGCTCGGCTATTGACTACCAGGGCATAGGCACCATGTCCAAGTCCAAGCGTAATGGCGTCGACCCGCAATCGCTGATTGAACAATATGGCGCGGATACTGCCCGCTTCTTTATGATGTTTGCGGCGCCGCCAGAACAAACGCTGGAGTGGTCAGACAGTGGCGTGGAAGGCTCACACCGTTTCTTGAAACGGGTATGGAATTTTGGCCATGTCTTGTCCCAACAAACACCGGCTGACCTGCCAAACAAACTGACCGGCGAGCTGGCCAACCACAGACGTGAAGTGCACAGCGTGCTCAAACAGGCCAATGTCGATCTGGGCAAGCTACAGTTCAACACGGTGGCCTCTGCCTGCATGAAAATCCTCAACACGCTGGAGAAAGTGCAAAAAGAGGCAGAAAAAGACTGGATCGCCGTGGCGTTTGAAGGCTACAGCATCCTGTTGCGCCTGTTATCACCGATTGCACCGCACATCACGCAAGTCATGTGGCAATCGCTCAAACTTGGCGAAGACATTCTGTCTGCCAAATGGCCAGAACCAGCCAACTCAGCCCTGGTACAGGACGAGGTGGAATACGTGGTGCAGGTCAATGGCAAGCTGCGTGGCAGCATCAGCATCCCCAAGAGCATGGCCAAAGAGCAGATTGAAGCGACTGCCGTTAATCAGGACTTCGTCCAAAAATTCCTGAATGAAGGCAGCGTGAAAAAAATCATCGTCGTGCCCAACAAACTGATTAATATTGTGGTGGCTTAGCCCTTTCTTTCGAGGAGCGCATTGTGCAGCAGACAACCCCTACCCGCTGGATTCACGCGATCACCCTGTGGTGCAGCATCGCCGTGCTGACGGCGCTCTTGTCTGCTTGCGGGTTTCACCTGCGCCAACCGTCACCGATTGCCTTTAAAACCATTTTCATCAAGGGCTCTACGCAAATCAACATTGCGCTCAAAAAGGCCTTGGTAGAACAGGGTGTCAAGGTTGTGACCGACGCAGAAGAAGCTGAACTACAGCTGGAACTGCTCAAAGAAGAAAACGAACAGCGTATTCTGTCTCTGAGCGGGACCGGGGTGGTGCGAGAATACGAGCTGTACTACCGCGTGCAATACCGTACCAAAGTCACCGGTGAGCCAACTTGGGCACTGCCGTTGATCATGGAAGGCCGTCGTGACTATACCTATAACGACGCCAACTTGCTGGCCAAGCAGGCCGAGCAAAAAATGCTCAGTGACAGCATGCAGTTAGACGTGCTCAACGGCATCATGCGACGACTGTCTGCCCTTAAAAAAGCCGAATAGCCATGCGCATTCAGGCGGCGCAACTTACGCAATATTTGCCTCCCAAACAGCATTTGTTCGTGCTGGCGGGCGATGAGCCCCTCTCCATCACCGAGGCCATAGACCAGATCCGCCTCGCCGCACGACAACATGGCGCGCAAGAGCGTGCCAGTTTTACAGTGGAGCGCTACTTCAACTGGGGACAAGTCAGCCAGTTTCTGCAGAGTTTTTCGCTGTTTGCCGAGCAACGGATTCTTGAAATCAACCTCCCCACCGGCAAGCCCGGCGTGGAAGGGGCCAAAGCCTTGCAGCAACTGGCAGAACAGCCTGCGGCTGATACCACCATCATCCTCACCCTGCCCGCCCCAGACCGTGACATGACCAGCAGCGCCTGGTACGAAGCCCTGTCGCAACATGGGGTGCTGCTGGTACTGAACCAGGTGCCGCTGGCACAACTGCCTGAGTGGATTGCGCAGCGACTGGCCATGCAACAGCAAACTGCAGATGAAGCCTCGCGTCGCTTTATTGCCGAGCAGGTCGAAGGCAATCTGCTGGCCGCCCATCAGGAAATCCAAAAACTGGGCTTGCTCTACCCACCCGGCCCGCTCAGTGAAGACGCCATCCGCCAATGCGTGCTTAATGTGGCCCGCTTTGACGTCTCGCAACTGGGGGAAGCCATGTTGCAAGGCGACCCGCAACGCGTGATGCGCATGCTGGAAGGCCTGCGCGAAGAAGGCGAAACCGCCGTGGCGGTCATGAATCCGCTGATTTGGCTGTTCCGCCCATTGTTGCAAGTCAGGCTGGCCATGCAACAAGGCATCGCCATGCAAGCCGCGCTGAGTCAAGCCAGGCTATTTGGTGACCGCCAGCAATTAGTCAGGCGCGCGCTGGAATTTTTACCGCAAAAACATATCGAAGCTGCTTTGCAAAAACTGTCTGACATAGACCGCATGGCAAAAGGCGTGGGCGATGGCGATGCCTGGCTGGAGCTGTCAAGGCTATGTACAGGCATTGCGCGCATGGCAGCCAACAAGACGGCCAGAGCTGCGGCAGGCAGGTCTCGTTAAGGTTTTCAGTTAGAATAGCGATTATGGACATTCAACACTATATGAAACAACTGGGGGAGCAGGCACGCGCCGCCTCCCGCTTGATGGCAAAAGCTGACACCAACACCAAGAACCAGGCGCTGCGCAATATTGCCGCCCTGATCCGTCAGCACGAAAAAGCCCTGCTCGCCGCCAACCAGCAAGACCTGCAAGCCGCCCAAGCCAATGGCATGGAAGCCGCCATGCTGGACCGCCTGACATTAACCGAGAAATCAGTGGCAACCATGGCAGAAGGCTTGGAACAAATTGCCAGCTTGCCAGACCCAATTGGCGAAATGAGCAATTTCAAATACCGTCCTTCCGGCATCCAGATTGGCCAGATGCGCGTACCGCTGGGCGTGATCGGCATTATTTACGAGGCCCGTCCTAATGTGACGGTCGATGCGGCGGGTTTGTGTATCAAATCCGGCAACGCCTGCATTCTACGCGGCGGCTCCGAGGCCATCCATTGCAACCAGGCGCTGGCCAAGCTCGTGCACCAGGGCCTGCAACAAGCAGGCTTGCCACAAGCGGCCGTGCTCGTGGTCGAGACCACTGACCGCGCTGCCGTCGGTGAACTCATCACCATGAAACAATATGTGGATGTGATCGTGCCACGCGGCGGCAAAGGCCTGATCGAGCGCATCAGCAACGATGCCCGCATCCCTGTGATCAAACACCTGGATGGCAACTGCCATGTGTATGTCGATGACGAAGCTGACCTGGTCAAAGCCGTGCGTATCCTCGAAAACGCCAAAACCCAGCGTCTGGGCACCTGCAACACGGCAGAGTCACTGCTGGTCGCACGCAGCATCGCCAACACGGCCCTGCCTCAACTGGCCGAGATGCTGCTAGGCAAAGGCGTGGAAATCCGTGGTTGCGACGAAACGCGTGCCATCGTGCCACAGGCAAAGGCGGCGACTGAAGAAGACTATTACACCGAATATCTGGCCGCGATTATCTCTTGCAAGGTGGTCAGTGGCGTGGATGAAGCGATTGCGCATATCAACCAGTATTCCAGCCAGCACACCGAGGCGATTGTGACCGAAAACTACACCAAGGCACGCCAGTTTTTGCGTGAAGTGGACTCCAGCAGCGTCATGGTCAATGCCTCTACCCGCTTTGCCGATGGCTTTGAATATGGCTTTGGTGCTGAAATCGGTATTTCTACCGACAAACTGCATGCGCGTGGCCCGGTCGGTCTGGAAGGCTTAACCTCCCTCAAATATGTCGTTTTGGGTGACGGCCACGTCCGCGCTTAATCACGCTGGCAGCCGTTTGGCTTGTGCAATGCTGGATGCGCAACGCCATAATCTACCCAAAGAGTCATGAAGATGGAATGCATAGGCATATTCGGCGGCACCTTTAACCCCATTCACAACGGGCATCTGGCGCTCGCACAGACCGTGCTGGACACGCTGCACTGTACGCAAATCCGCTTTGTGCCAGCTGCCTTGCCCCCGCACAAGACTGCCCCAGCGGTTACGGCGCAACACCGTGCTGCCATGGTCAAGCTTGCCATTCAGGCGCATCCGCAATACGTGCTCGACAGCTGTGAACTGGATCGCCAGGGCCCCTCTTACACCATAGAGACGTTACACCTGCTCCGCCAGCGTTTCCCCGAGCAATCCCTCTGTCTGCTCATGGGCCAGGATAGCTACCAGCAATTGCCGACCTGGCACCGCTGGCAGGAGCTGCTGGAGTATTGCCATCTGTTGGTTGTGCACCGTGCAGACTTGGCATCCAGGCTTGTGTTACATGCAGAACACACGGAAAAGTTCGTGGCTATCGAGGCCTTTGCCAGCCAGTGTGCAGCCGCCACACATGGCTTCATCGGTTATTTGCCCGAGAGCCCACCAGCGATTTCCTCGACCGGCATCCGTGCAGCACTGGCGCATCCAGGCCAGAATTTATCAGACCAGTTGCCTGTGTCTGTGCTCCAGTATATCCAGCAGCACCATCTATATCTGTAGGCTTAAGCCCCTTGCGGTCCCCATCGGGTGGCATGCTGTCGCATTTTGCCCTAAACGCAGGCAGCATCATGGCTATTTTTAGCCCAGACACGGCAGTATGCTCAACAGCAGACATAAAATCGCTATACTGCGGTTAAAACAACTCTAAATTACTTATCAAGAGGATACGTCTGCGATGAAATTGTTACCCTGGTCTCTCACTGCCCTGCTCGTGGCGTCCCCGTCCGCATTTGCCAATATTGATATCCAATTTGACTTTAGTTACGATACCAGCGGCTTCTTTAACAGCACCAACATTCAAACCCTCAATGCGGCTGCCTCGGTGTTTGAAACCCGCATTACCGACTCACTGAGCGCCATTAATTCAGGCGGCCTCAACAACTTCCAGGGTCTGATTCTTGACCCCTCGGATATTAACCAGACGCAAACGCTCTCCAATCTGAGTGTGGCAGCAAATGTGATCAAAATATATGTGGGTAGCGATAATCTTGGTGGCTTCACCATTGGTGCAGGCGGGTCCGGCGGCTATTCATGCAGTGGGCTAGGCAGTTTTTGCGCCAACGCCGTCGACCGTGGCCAGACTAACACCACGGGTAACAGTGCCACTGACTTTGCCACCTGGGGTGGCATGATCAGCTTCAACAGTTCAACCTCATGGTATTTTGGCCAGGATCAGGCAGGTTTGACCAATACCCAATTTGATTTTTACACGGTGGCCGTACACGAAATTGCCCATGTGCTTGGCTTTGGCCTGGCCCCCTCGTTTGAAGCACAGGTCAACGGCAGCAATTTTAACAGTAGCGAAACCGGGACCGTCGCCCTCAGCAATGACCTGGCGCACTGGGCGCCCGGCACCATGAGCACGGTTGGCGGAACACCGCAGGAGACGGTAATGGACCCAGACATTACCCCTGGCACACGCAAATATTTTACCGATCTGGATTATGCAGGCATGGCGGCCATCGGTTGGTCGGTCGTAACACCGGTGCCTGAATCCAGCATCAGCCTGAATCTGTTGGCGGGCGGCCTGTTGCTTGGCCTGCTATACAGACGGAACCTTGGCAGCAGACGTCAAACGGTAATCAACGCATACGCTTAGCAAGGCTAGCCTAGTCCATGCGTTTGCGCGCCAAAAACTGATCCAGTTGCCGCGCGAACGCGTGGCGGTCAGACGCCTGCATGGCATTGGGGCCCTGCGTTTCCACCCCGCTGGCGCGCAGTGATTCCATAAAGTCGCGCATAGCCAGTCGCTCGCGGATATTCTCTGCCGAATAAAACTCCCCGCGTGGATTCAACGCATGCGCTTGTTTTTCAATCACCTGCGCGGCAAGCGGGATATCTGCCGTAATCACCAAATCGCCCGCTTCCAGCATCGCCACGATCTCGTTATCTGCCACATCAAACCCCTTGGCGACTTGCAAGGCGCGCAAATAGGCTGAGGGCGGCACATAGAGAACTTTGTTGGCGACAAAGGTGGTCATGACCTGACTACGCTCAGCCGCCCGAAACAGGATGTCCTTGATCACGCCCGGGCAGGCATCGGCATCCACCCAAATCCGCATTAACCGGCTTTCGGCACCGGTCTGGCGCTAAATAACGCGCCGCCTTGTGGTTTGTGGCCCCCAGGCTGGCGCGCGGATTTTTGCTGGCCAGCAGGATGTCCAGATGCATTCGCCGGTTTTTTCTGGCCAGCGTGTTGTCCAGCGTTGCGCGGGTTGCTTGGGGCAGCGTTGGGTTGGCCTGGTTTAGGCTGATGTTGTCTGGGTTGGCCTGGTTTCTGACTACGCGATGCGTCACGTGGCGCCTGGCCCGATTTAGGCGCAGGCCGTTGACTGCGTGGCTGAGTCCGTGATGGCCGATCCGGCTCTTCACTGTTTTTTTCGGGGGCGACAAAGCCCTCTACTGGCAGCTTGGGGATCTCACGCTTGATCAGCTTCTCAATGTCTTTCAACAATTTGAGTTCTTCCCTATCCACCAGCGACACCGCCGCCCCAGTAGCACCAGCACGGCCAGTCCGGCCGATGCGATGCACATAGTCTTCGGGCACGTTAGGCAGCTCAAAATTCACCACTTGCGGCAGCTGGTCAATATCCAGGCCACGTGCAGCAATATCGGTCGCCACCAGCGCGGTGATCCCCCCGGCTTTAAACTCGGCCAGCGCCGCCGTGCGGGCATTCTGACTCTTGTTGCCATGAATCGCCATCGCCGGGATGCCGTCTTTTACCAGCTTCTCCGCCAGCCGGTTCGCGCCATGTTTGGTGCGTGTAAACACCAGCACTTGCTCCCACTGATGTTGCTTGATCAAAAAGCTCACCATCTCACGCTTGTGCGACTGCGGCACCATATGCACGCTTTGCTCAATCAGCGCGTTTGAGGTGTTCCGACGCGCCACTTCCACCAGGTCCGGGTTATTCAGCAGATTATCTGCCAGCTGTTTGATTTCATCGGAAAACGTCGCCGAGAACAGCAGGTTTTGCCGCTGCTTGGGCAGCAAGGCCAGCACTTTTTTAATGTCGTGAATAAAGCCCATATCCAGCATGCGGTCGGCTTCATCCAGCACCAGAATTTCAATGCCAGACAAATCCAGCGCCTTCTGGTTGGTCAGGTCGAGCAAGCGACCCGGCGTCGCTACCATGATATCGAGTGGTTTTTTCAAGCGGCTGATTTGTGGGTTAATGCCCACCCCGCCAAACACCACCATGCTTTTCAGCGGCAGATATTTACCGTAAGTGGTCACTGACTCGCCGATCTGTGCTGCCAGCTCGCGCGTTGGCGACAGAATCAGGCAACGCGGCTTGCCTGCGGCAGTTTGTTTTAACGGGGTTTCAGACAAGCGATGCAAAATCGGCAAGGTAAAGCCAGCGGTTTTGCCTGTCCCGGTTTGCGCACCGGCCAGTAAATCGCCACCGCGCAATACATAAGGAATCGCCTGCGCCTGAATCGGCGTCGGTGAGGTATAGCCGGCATCGGCAATCGCGCGCAACACAGGCGCGCACAAATTCAAATCAGCAAACGTCGTGTTTGCAGGGGTATTTTCTTGTGACAAGGTTATTCAACTTTAATAGTGTGCATCGCCCATCACAAACGACAGACATGCAACAAATTATTGGGCGTTGGTCTGTTGCCGCAGCAACACCAATCTGGACGAACGAGGATTATATCGATGATTTATGACAAGGCCGCTGTGAGGATTGGTAGTTCACAGGGTGTTTACATTATACCCGCTATTTACGCAAACACTGTATTTAAAAATGTCTGCATCCAATCAAGCCACGGATGACGGACTTTTTTGCATGGTGATCGTCTGAAACGTCCACGCCACAAAGCGGCTTTGCTTCTGGCCTTGCGCCATCTCCACCATTTTTACCCTCACTGCCCGCGCTTTTTTGAGTTCACGCATCACCAGCGGCAGGTTGCTGGCTTTAGAGACCAGCGTGGTAAACCATACGCACTGTTGGGCAAAATACCTGCTCTCATGAATCATGGTGGTCAAAAAGGCCGCCTCGCCGCCTTCATATACCAATTCATTGGCTTGCCCGCCAAAATTCAGTGCCTGCGGCGGCCGCTTGCCCAGCCCGCGCCATTTACGCTGTGTGCCCGCCTGTGCCTCAGCCGCCGAGGCATGAAAAGGCGGGTTACACATGGTCAGCGTCCATTGCTCGCCCGGCAAGATCACACCTTTAAAAATCGCCGCCGCATTTGGCTGCTGACGCACACTGATCTTTGACTGCAAGCCATTGGCTTCAATCAATTGCTGCGCATTGCGCAAGGCCTTGGCGTCAATATCCACGCCCAGGCATTGCCAGCCATAAGCCTGGGCCGCAATCAGCGGATAGACCAGATTGGCACCGGTGCCGATATCGAGCAAACGCACAGATTGCGCATGACCAGACTCGGCCAATAAATCCGCTAGGTAATGCACATAATCGGCCCGGCCAGGAATAGGCGGACATAAGTAATGCTTGGGAATATCCCACACCGCCACACCATAATACTGCTTGAGCAAGGCCTGGTTTAAGGTTTTCACTGCCTGCGGATGAGCAAAGTCTATCGAGTCATCGCCATAGGCATTCGGGCGCACATAGGGCGCCAGGGCCGGATGCGCCTGCACCAGCAGCGCAAAGTCATAGCCCTCGCGGTGCAGATTGCGTGGATGCAATGCAGATGAAGAACTGACGGGCTTCATGCCTAAGTATTCGCCAATTGCACTTGGTCAGCGCGCCTAAGCAGCCGCTGCCTTGGCGCGTGCGGCATGCAATTTACGGTAGCTATCCAGCAGTCTATGGTGTCTGTCCAGCCCATCCAGCTGCAGATTGGTCGGCGTCAGGCCATAAAAGCGCACACTGCCATCGACAGCGCCCAGCACCGCATCCATGCGCGCGTCGCCAAACATGCGGCGGAAATTTAGCTCGTAATCGGCCAGGTGCAGCTCGTCATCAAGCGTCACTTCGAGCACTGCATTCAGGGCCTGGTAAAACAAACCGCGTTCCAGGGTGTTGTCGTTGTACTGCAAAAACGCCCCCACCAGATCCTGCGCCTCCTCAAACTGCTGCAAAGCCAGGTTGATGAGTAGCTTAAGCTCCAGCACCGTGAGCTGGCCCCATACCGTGTTCTCGTCAAACTGGATGCCGATCAAGGTCGCAATATCGCTGTAGTCATCCAGCTCGTTATTCTCCAGCCGCTCCAGCAAGGCCTGCAGGCGGTCATCGTCCAGTTGATGCAGGTTCAGGATATCTTCGCGGAACAACAACGCTTTATTGGTGTTATCCCACACCAGGTCTTCCACCGGATACACCTCAGAATAATCAGGCACCAAGATGCGGCATGCCGTCGCGCCAAGCTGGTCATACACCGCCACATACGCCTCTTTGCCCATCTCGGCCAAAATGCCGAATAAGGTCGCGGCTTCTTCAGCGTTGGCATTGTCGCCCTTGCCAGAAAAGTCCCACTCGACAAACTCGTAGTCCGATTTGGCACTGAAAAAGCGCCACGACACCACACCGCTAGAGTCAATAAAATGCTCAACAAAGTTATTCGGCTCGGTCACCGCCTCGCTGACAAAGGTCGGCTGCGGCAAGTCGTTGAGGCCTTCAAAACTGCGGCCTTGCAGCAACTCGGTCAGGCTGCGCTCTAGCGCGACTTCCAGTTTTGGGTGTGCCCCAAATGAGGCAAACACGCCACCGGTGCGCGGGTTCATCAGCGTCACACACATCACCGGATATTGCCCGCCCAACGACGCATCTTTCACCAGCACCGGAAAACCCTGCGCCTCCAGTCCCTCAATGCCCGCCACAATGCCGGGATACTTGGCCAGCACCGCTGGCGGCACATCCGGCAACGCCATTTCACTTTCAATAATCTCGCGCTTCACCGCCCGCTCAAAAATCTCAGATAAACATTGCACCTGCGCCTCGGCCAGCGTATTGCCTGCGCTCATGCCATTGCTGGCGTACAGGTTTTCAATCAGGTTAGACGGGAAATACACCACCTCGCCATCTGACTGCCGCACAAACGGCAGCGCGCAAATGCCGCGCTCACGATTGCCAGAGTTGGTATCAATTAAATGCGAGCCACGCAACTCGCCATCCGGGTTGTAAATGGCCCGCGTGTAGTCATCCAGAATCTCTTTCGGCAACGCATCTTTGCGCCCCGGCTTAAACCAGCGCTCGTTCGGGTAATGCACAAAGTCGGCATTGGCAATGTCTTCGCCCCAATAAGACCCGGCATAAAAATGGTTGTTACTCAGCCGCTCAATATACTCACCCAGCGCCGAGGCCAGCGCACTTTCCTTGGTCGCGCCTTTGCCGTTGGTAAAGCACATGGGCGAATGCGCATCGCGGATATGCAGCGACCACACGTTAGGCACAATATTGCGCCAGGAAGCGATCTCAATCTTGATGCCCAGGCTCGCCAGCAAGCCCGTCATATTGGCAATGGTTTGCTCCAGCGGTAAATCCTTGCCGGTGATATACGTCTGCGTCTCCGCCGCCGGGTTCACCGTCAGCAAGGCCTGCGCATCGGCATCCAGGCTTGCCACTTCTTCAATCACAAACTCAGGCCCGGTCTGCACCACTTTTTTCACCGTGCAGCGGTCAATCGAGCGCAAAATGCCAATGCGGTCTTTTTCAGAGATATCGGCAGGCAACTCAATCTGTATCTTGAAAATCTGCTTGTAACGGTCTTCCGGGTCGACAATATTGTTATGCGACAAGCGGATGTTTTCAGTCGGAATATTGCGGGTGCTGCAATACAACTTCACAAAATACGCCGCGCACAGTGCCGATGAAGCCAAAAAGTAATCAAATGGCCCAGGCGCCGAGCCATCGCCCTTGTAGCGGATAGGCTGGTCGGCAATCACCGTGAAGTCATCAAACTTGGCTTCAAGGCGGAGCTTATCGAGAAAATTGACTTTAACTTCCATGGGGGGCTTCCAAATGCGGCAAAATGCTAAGGGCGTTATTATCCCTCACAACGACTTTACCACCTAAGGATAAATGGCAAGCTGCTGATTAATTGAGCTTTTTAAAATGGATGACACATGAGCAATGTAGCTATTGCTCTAAAGACTGATCCCCCTCAAGCGCAAACCTGACCACTGCTGATGCCCTAGTCAGATAATGGCTCCAGAGCAACCAATATCGATAAAACCGTAATACTTGCCAGTGCGCAAAGTGCGACTGTGAGACGCCCAAAGGGGCTATAGCGGGGGCATTCCTGAAGGGTTAAAGTTATTGAACATTAATTAACAGGGAAAAGAAATGAAATTGGCAAACTTAAAAAAAATTAGCAGACGCCTTTCAGGTGCTGTAATGATCGCCGCCGCGATGTTCGCAGCCTCCAGCCAAGCCAATGCAGCAATCACTCAAGCAGACTGGAAAGTTGCAGGCGATGGCGCGATCACGCGTGACACATCAAGCAATCTGGAGTGGCTGGATGTCTCAGTGAGTATTAATCAGTCATTTAATTATGTTTCTACACAATTTGGTGCAGGCGGGCTTTATAGTGGGTTTCGTTATGCAACCGGCGATGAAGTGGCCACATTATTTACAAACGCCGGTCTTAATTTTACTTACTCAAGCTCATCTTCAGATGCAACCAAGGTTAATAGTTTGATTTCGCTCGTAGGTGCAACCAGTAATACCAACGAATTCTTTAGAAGCAGTTTATGGACAAGGGGCATTGCGATTCAAACACCTTTTGACTACAACCCAGGGACTGGCAACTATCAAACGACAGAGGCAAGAATCTACACTGAAGTGCAAAGCTTTGGGCCATCATTTACAATGTATACAGCTGCAACAAGCGTTATTCGTGGCGCATGGCCTATTCAGACTGCGCAGAGTGATGTAGGTAGCTGGTTAGTGCGCAATGCCGCTGTATCGCCAGTCCCAGCGCCTGCCGCTGCCTGGATGTTTGCCGCAGGTTTGCCATTGATCGGGGCATTTGTACGCCGTCGTAAAGCATAGTTTAAGCAAGATAGTTATTAAGGGGCGCAATTCGCGCCCCTTTTTCATATGGCGTTTCATCCATCCCAAAAACATCAAACTAGCGGATATCGTTAAATAAGCGCCATCACACTCTGACTTGTAATTATTTCAGAAATGGCTTTGGCTAATATATCAGTGGTGTTGGGCTTTTATTGACAATGAATTGATACTGAGCACATCGTTTTTTCATTTAAACACTGAGTCCAGATGCTTGAAGCAAGTGTGCAGACCCGTAAAACGGTCAGCACTCGCGTCTCGTAAAGTGAAGTCAAAACAATTAAGTTTGTGTGCTATTCTTTAACGAATAAAACTACATTTTTCAGGGGTTACAACCATGGCTGCTGATGACAGAAAATTCATCATGCTGACTGATTATTTGCATGAACCTGTCATCCATTATGATAGAGATTGCAAGCGCACTTATCTCAATCCAGCCGCAATAAAACTGATTGGTGAACCTGCTAAAGATCTTCAAGGCAAAACACCCAGCTCGCTCAGACCCTCCTCCGTCGCTTTACAACACTACCAAGAAAAAATCCGCGGCGTCATAGAAACAGGCACGGATATCGAGTTTGATTTTTTTCTAGATCGGCTGCCTGATGGTCCAAATGTCCACACCAAGGTCCTCAGAATTCATGCCGTCCCCGAGCTGGATAGTGATAACAACGTAGTAGGCGCCCTTGCGATTGCCCATGACATCACGGCACTCAAATTAAGTGAAAAGCGTTTACGCGCACTGATTGAAAACCATCCCGACCATATTACCCGCTTTGACCAGCATGCCAGATACAGCTACGTCAGCCCTTCTTTCACAGCATTGTTTGGCATAGAGGAATCCTCGCTGCTGGGTAAGACCCTGCTTGAATCTGATCTGATTGCCACCCCAGCAGAACGCAAAAAAATTCACCATGCGATTTTGCAAACCCTAGAGCAAGAAACCGCTTGCACCATTGAGAGCCACTGGCCGCATGACCGCGTCATAGAGCTTCGTCTTGTTCAGGAAAAAGATGCCATCGGCGAGGTCTCGGGGGTGCTTTGCATCTTGCGTGATATCACCCAACAAAAGCAGTCCGAAAAAGCAATGCTGACACTCAATCGTTCACTGCGTTTGTTGAGTAGCTGTAACCAGATGCTCATTCATGCAGAAAACGAACAGCACCTGCTCAACGACATTTGCCAGTTGGTGATCGAATCCGGAGGCTATCCGCTGGCCTGGGTGGGTTATCCCAACTATGGCACCTACCAACCGCTGCGTATTGCCGCAATGGCCGGTCAAAAGCTGACCAAAACGATTGCGCTTGAGCAGCAAACCCCGGAAATCAGCCTGGCCGTGAAAGCCTTTCAATCCGAGCGTGTAGAGATTATCCAGGACTACCCCAATGCAGCCCGCTTGAGTAATTTGGGCGACCTCGCCAGTCAGGAAGGCCTGCTTTCATGCATCGCCTTGCCACTCAAAGTGGCAAAACAGACCATAGGCGTGATCACAATCTACGCCTCCCGCACCTATGCATTTTCTGCTGAAGAAGTCACCCTGCTCGATGAACTCGCCAATGACCTGGCGTTTGGCATTCAGTCCCTGCGTATCCGTGCCGAACATCGGGACGCAGAAACAAAACTGGAATATCTGGCGCACCATGACCCACTGACCGGCCTCCCTAACCGCCTGTTACTGCGCAAGCGTTTTGAACAGTTTATCCATCAAGCTAACAAGCGCGAATACGGCCTCGCCATGCTGTTTCTTGATATGGATAACTTCAAAGAGATTAACGACAGCTTTGGTCATGCCATAGGCGATGCGCTGCTAAAAGAGGTGGTCAGGCGCCTCGAACGTATGCTGTCAGAGGCTTGCATGCTCAGCCGCGAAGGCGGTGACGAATTTGTGCTGCTGATCAATAACGCCCAGGCGTCCGATATCGTGACTCAAACCGCACAGCAAATTCTTAACGCCATGCAAGAGCCGTTTGAGGTCAGCGGTAATACACTACATGCGTCTTTCAGTATCGGCATCAGCCTCTACCCAAGCGATGGCAAAGACTTTGAAACCCTGCGCAAAAACGCCGATGCCGCCTTATACTTGGCAAAAGATTGTGGCCGCAATACCTACCGCTTTTTTGTCACGCAGATGAATGCCGACGCGCAAAAGCGCATGCGTATTCAAACAGACCTGCACACAGCACTTAAAAACAATGAGTTTTTACTGCACTACCAGCCACAAATACGCCTATCTGATGGCCGCATCAGTGGGATTGAAGCCTTAATCCGCTGGCAAAACGCCGATGGGCAGATGCTCTCGCCAAGCGAGTTCATTCCCATCGCAGAACAAAGTGGGCTGATTATCCAGATGGGTCAGTGGGTGCTGCGGGAAGCCTGCCGGCAACTGGCCGCATGGCACCAGCAAGGGCAAACCCAGCTGGTGGTGGCGGTCAACTTATCCTCACACCAGTTTCGGTATGGCAATATTGTAGAAACCATCAGTTCTGCGCTAAATGATTTCGGCCTGCCCCCGCAATGCCTGGAGCTCGAGCTAACTGAATCTATCCTGATCCAGGACACAGAATCCGTCATCAGCACCCTGCACACGCTAAAACACATCGGGGTCAAACTAGCCATTGATGACTTTGGCACTGGCTACTCCAGCCTGTCTTATCTTAAACGCCTGTCGGTCGACAAACTCAAGATTGATAAATCCTTCATCCGAGACCTTCACAAAGACCAGGACAGTGCAGAAATTGTCCGTGCGATCATCCAACTTGGGCACATCCTGCAACTCACTGTGATTGCAGAAGGGGTAGAGACTGAGCAGCAACTGGCTTTTCTCACCGACAGTCATTGCGACGAAATACAGGGATATCTGTTTAGCCGCCCGGTCGCCGCAGAACACATACCAGAGATACTTGCTCGAATAGGTATGACGGCCTAAGCCAGAGTCTTAATAGCGCAGCGTTGCGTTGACCAAGCTAAGGAGCGCAATTCCAAAAATCTAAATTTCAACAGGCACCCGTGGTCTGATTCTGTCTCGGACTTCGTTATATAGCTGCACATTAATATCTTGTGCAACTTCCAAGGTTACACAAATAGCGAATTCTATAGGCTCTTCAAAAAGCGTTACAGTCTCATTCGTGCAGTTAACAGTAAAGGCGACATCATCCCCATCTACAAACGCTAATGCCTGGTTACCTACACATATTTCATGTTGTAGAGTACCTCTTTTCACATGCCTCCAATCACAATTTACTCTGGCAGTTCCAAAATCTTCATGATTTGGATCAACCCATAATCTTGCAGAGCGATATTTAGCATTTTTGGGATTAACAGGGCTAAGCCATGCAAGAGTGACTGTAAGCTTTCTTTGTAAAGTTCTTGCTCTTAAAGATGGGGGTAAAGGTAAGCGGTATGTTAGTGATTGGTCATGTCCAATAGCCCCTACACCAATCACTGTCACACGTTGCTGTGTGCAGGAAAGAGATTTATCTACATTTGCAATCCCATAACCAACATTACGAGAAATTAAATTTGATTTTTTATGATGGTCTGTTACTTCTGGGAATGAATTAAGAATCATACTTTCTAATGTACCCCATTCAGCACCGTGGGCTAATAAAGCCTTAATTAGAACAGCATCAAAATTCGCAGGAATTTCATTTGGAGAGCGAGTTCTTAATGTTTCTATAACCTCATGTGCGAACCCCGCTGCTCTAGTAGCTAATGCCGTTGCATTACTGGTACCTCTTGTAAATTTAGTACTGTTTGTACCAGAAATAGGGGCCGCAACTCTGTGACCAGGAGCAAAAGCATTTCTAACTAATGTTAATACAGTTTTATCAGGAGGACTTTGAAGTGCTGGTTTGTATAGTATTTTTCCCCCAGGAAATAATAAATCAGGTTTAACGGCTCTCAAGTATCCATGACCAATTCTTGAAATTGGTGATATACCACCTTTTGTAAAAACGTCAAATGATCTTGGGGGAGGCGGTACTGTGGTTAAATCGTCGTGAATTGCACCGATGGTAAGAGAGTTAATAGACTCAGCTGGAGAAATTAAACGTCGATTGAAAGAATCTGAAAGTAACGCTCTAATCGCAAGGAAATTTCTCTGATCAAGAGGTACATTTGAGATTGTGTCTCTTGGTATATCTAATACCAAATTGTCCTGTAGATTTCCAGCACTTACAATAAAAAGCACTTTGTATTTATAAGACAGCCAATCTAAAAGGCGAGCCCAGGGTGATAACGTATTATCAAAAACACAATCCACGTATCCTAAAGAAAGGTTAATGATTTTCACTGATGGAGCAACAGGAGGGGTATTTCCATCAGATTCAAATATTCTTTTTACTGATCTATGGATTAGGTCTATCAATAAAACATCATTTGGTGTTACTTCGTCCCTAGGCGATCTCAATGCATTGTCAACCGGTTTTAAAACTGGCCTCACATACAAAGGTTTTTTTAACGGATTGGAAGGTCCATCCAAATCACCCATAGAAATCAATGAGGCCATTTCAGTACCATGATTTCTGTCATTTGCTTCGTAGGTTGCCTCCCATCCATCAGGGTCATCCAGAATTATTCTACCTGCTAAATTTGGATGATTTTGGAGCGGCAGACCGTCTAGTAATGCAATCACAGGGGGCCCATTTGGAAGCCTACCAGAAGGCTCTACTGGTGCTAGAGTTGTTGAATCATCATTGCGCTCAGCTATGCTTTGTCCAATCGGTCGAAAAAACATCACTCGATCAGAAAGTACAAGCTCCGGTGGTAAATTACTTAATAATCGCCGAATGCTATCAGAAGGCATTTCCACTAGGAACCCATGATAGGCAATATCTTTGATTAAAGCTCTACTCAAAACGCGACCATTCAATCTTTCGACTAAAGTAGTAATTTCAGCAATAGAACTTTGATTTTTATTTTCAGATTCGTAACACCAAGCTTCAATCTCAAATTTGATTGAAGCTGCTTCAGTCTCTAACTTATCATTCCAGTATTCAATAACCTCAGAAGGTAAGCGATCGGTTGCAGACCAAAACCGGACATCCTTTAGCCTCTTAAATACGTCCTTCCAACGACCAAGACCTCTTTCAAATGAGACATTGCTATCTTCAACATATCTTAACCATAAGCTATGTATTTGTCTTAAAGCTTGCAAATTTGTACCAATAAGAAATAAGCGACCATCCAACGGTTTTGTTTCATCTTCGGAATCATAAAAATCATTATCCGGTTGGATGTTGGTATTAATTGATTCAGCAAGCCAATCAAGATCATTTATTCTTGAAACAGCTCTTATAAACTCATCAACTCTTCCAACAATTTCAAAAATAAGTACTAACTCTGGATTATCGCCAGGGTTATTTGCTAAGGCTACATTTCGTGCCTCGATAGTATTTTGTAGAATTTGAAATTTTGGAGAAAGTCGAGCACCTTGCCTGTCTGACGAAGGTAAGTTTATTCTCGGTGGAGATGGTTGCAGGCTTTCTCGCCGTAATGGGCGGCCTGCTTGTGGGAAGAGAAGTAAAGGTAAGTTTTCTGGCTGTTCTGCCATTTTCTTTTTTATTAAGCGTCAGGGATAGCTCGCTTCCTCCATTGGTGTAATCGTGAATTTACAATTGACTTCATATTTCCAGAAGGTAGTCCTAAAACATACCGTCTAAAGATATCCTCTCCAAATTGCTCTAATTCAGCAAAGTTCACAGGTTTAAATTGCTTCGCTAAAACGGTGCTCGATACCCCTAATTTAATTCCAACTTTGGCTTCAAAGTTTTTAAACCATGTAACAACTTGCTCAAGTGTTGGGGCAGGCAAACTAAGTCTTAGTTGGAATCGTCTCCAAACAGCTCTATCAAGCAACTCGGCATGATTGGTTGCGGTAATTACTACAACATGCGGTGGCAGGGAGTCAATTTGCAATAATAATGAACTGACAACTCTTTTGATTTCACCCGTTTCGTTGGTATCTCCTCTTTCTTTACCAAGCGTATCAAACTCATCAAAAAACAATACACACTCATGTGTTCGAGCAAAATCAAAAAGCTTTTTGAGTCTACTACTTGTCTCTCCAAGGAAACTTCCGATGACTGCCTCATACCGCACGACAAAAAGAGGAATCAACAATTCGGCAGCAATTGCCTCAGCAAGAGAAGTTTTACCATTCCCAGGAGGTCCTTCTAGTAGAATGCGATGCCGAGGCTCTAAGCTATACGATCTAAGCAGGTCTCTACGTTGATGCTCTTCAATTAATTCAAGTACAGCCTGCTGGGTGTCATCAGTCAACAATAAACTGCTGAGTGTTCTGCGAGGTTCAATCTCGTACAACAGCCCACCATGCCCACCATCAAATGAACGCACGACCTCAGCATTACTTGAGTTACTTTTAAAATTATCTTCTAATTTTTTAGCTAAAACATGGTGCTGTTTAGCTCTCTCTTCCGCAACAATCGCGTCAACAGTTGAGCGCAATAGCTTCTGGTCATTTTGACTGCCTGCTTTGACCAAATTAACTAATAAATCCGCTCTTGACATATCACCGATACTCTATAAATTTGGTTCCAATTTTAATATTTAAGCACCAGAATTAATAGAAAAATTTCAAAATATAACTACTAATGTTCACCCAAAGGTGACTAAGCGTCTGAAATCGAGCGCATCCATAAGTCATCCTGGAAAGACACAAAGACAAGAAATAAATTCAAAGGGTAATGATGGCCAGATTAAAATTAATGTCTCTCGTAAACCGGCTCCACACCCAGCTTTTTAATTCTTTTCTTAAATGGCTTAAACGCGCCAGACTTGAGCGAAACAATAAACAAATGGATGGGAAACTCTTTGCTGACCAGGCGCTCGATGACTTTTTTCGAGGGGTCGGTGAGTGAAAAAGTAGGCATTTCAAAGGCGAGCAAATAGTCGCCCTTGGTGTTGTCGGCATCTAACACGCGCTTGAGCAAGTAAACCCTTTTAATATCTTTGGCGTCGCTGGCGATGACGGCCCGGATTTGTTGCACGGTGGCGTCGTCGAGGTCGTGTTGTGCCAGCGTGGCGGCTGGGGTTAAGGTGGAGAGCTCCTGGTGGATGGCTTGCAACTTGTTGGCGCGGGCTTGGTAGCGTTGCAGGTATTCATCGGCGCGTGCCGGGTTTTTGGCGGCGTAGTAATGGTAGGCTTGTTCGCAGGCGGCGAGGATGGCAGATTCGTCTTGCGCCATGACGTACTCTAAATCGTCAATGCCGGTTTCATCGTCGTCGAGGAGTTTGTACACCCCTACTCTATAGCGGCCTTGCAAATGCTCAGGGTGTTGCTGCACAAAGGCTTCAATGGCGGCGCGTTGCGGTTGGTCTGGCGTCAGGTCTTCTTTAATGGCAATCACTTGCCATTGCTCGTCGGCACTCAGCGTTTCTTTGGCGAGCAGTTCATTCAAGGTGGCGGTTTGCGCCTGGATATCCTGATGGCGTGCGCTCCAGTTTTGCTTGATGTTGGACTGCCATTCTTGATCGAGCTTGTGGGTGAAGTGTGGCAGCTCGGCGCCTAGCCAGGCATCGGCGGCGGAGGTGCTGTTGTCTGCGCGTGGCAGGGTTTTCAGGGTCTCAAGTTCCACACCTATGGCTTTCAGGCGATCTTTGATGGCGGGATGCGTGTCGAGATGGTTGGTCTCGTAGGTGTAGGCGAGGTCTATGTAACGATGCAGGGTACCTGGTTCTAGCGTTTGGTTGACGATAGATTGCCAAACGGCGCTTTTATCTTGCATGGGCGTGGGCTCAGTAGCAACGCGTTGCTGGATTTGCGCATGCAGGCATTCTTTTTCGAGCTGGTAGAGCACGTGCACGCGTAACAAGGCGCTGGCGGTGTTTTCTACCCCGGCGATTTTGACCGAGACATGGTCGGCCTGATACTCATTTTTGCGCGCCAACACAAAACTGTAGGCGTTGAAATAAGGCGCATACCAGCCAAACATTTTGGCCACATAGCGCGAGCCCCAGTCACGCCAGCCACTGGCCATGTCGTGCAGGCGCGCCCAGGTGGAGCGCAAGCGGTAAATAAAGCCGGACCAACGGCTATGGTCGCCAGAAAGGTGCCCATACTCATGCGCGATCACTGCCATCGCCTCGCCTTCGGTGAGGCCTTGCAACAGCGGCAGGCCCAGCATCAGGTAATTGGTTTCCCAGCCAAACAGGCCAAAGCGCGGATATTGAATAATCGCGGCATTGATATCATGAGTGAGCAACACATGGCTGATTTTGGGGCCTGCGAGCGCGGTTTCGAGTGACTTGATTTTTTGCCACAGCGCAGGCGCTTGGTCGGGCGTGAGCTCGGTGCCCACTGGCTTATCAAAGCGGCTGAACAAGACTTTGAAAGAGGCCTTGAGCATCAAGAAGGCGGGCAAGATCATTAAAATCAGCAATTTGCCCAGCTTGAGCAAGATGAGTAGCACTGCACCACCAGCAACAAAGGTCAGCGCGACCAAGCCGATGAGTAAGGCCAACGGGATCAAGGCCATCAAGATGGCAAATCCCAGAATCAAAAAGCCTAGCAGGCTGACAAGGATGACGCGGACAAAATAGGTACTGTAATTTTGCTCGGCCAGCCTTTCGGACCGCGTAATCAGGTTCTCTAAAGATGTTTCACGCATGCGCTACCTACCCCTTTACACCAAAGCCAAAACCATTCCAGTCATGGTCGAATCAAGATGAGGAAATCGTTGCACGCCTAGTTTTGTTGTATGCGTTTAATCACGGGGATCAAACAGTCTGGCGCGCTATTTTTTAATGATTGTAAATGATGAGCTATTTTTTAAAATGATTTTTTAATGCAGACCAGAACAGCATCAGCCTTGCACTCAGCAGATGGGTATCACGCTGCTGAGTGCAGCCTAACAATATGCCGCTAGACCATGACTAAAGCGACCGGGTAGCCGCCGAGCTGGCGATCTGCCGTCATTAACGTCACCCCTTCGACCTGCGTCTGCGCAAGCAACATGCGATCAAAGGGGTCTTTATGCACCTCTGGCAAGGTGGCGACGCTCATGGCATGGCTGCTATTGATCGCGATCTCCTCAAAACCGTTCTCCAGCAAGTTACGCCGTAATACGGCCAAGTCCACTTTAAAGTCCGCCCGGCCCAGGGTGTTCTTGATGGCAATTTCCCACAGACTGGCGCTGCTGAAGAAGAGTTGATTGCCTGTATCTTCAATGAGGGCTTTTGCTTTGCTTGGCAGCTGCTCAGCCCCCGCCGCTGCCCAAAGCAAAATATGGGTATCGAGTAACAGCTTCATCTTACTCGAGGCCAAACAGGGTTGAAATTTCGGCTTTGCCCATCTCATCAAAGTCTGTAGGCACCTGAATTTGACCTTGCATAAAGCCAATACGCTTGATTGCGGGCGGCTCAGTCGCCTCTAACCGGGTGACTTTTACCAGCGGCTTACCGGCTTTGGCAATAATGAAAGACTCCCCATTGACAGCCTGATCCACCAGTTTAGAGAGTTGTGTTTTTGCCTCGTGAATATTGATAATTTGCATGATGTCCAACTTAAACTAAGTTTAGTTAGTTTAGTTTAAACAGAAGGGAGATTGGAGTAAAGACTTTCGGACTCAAGCACAGCTTTTTATGAGCTGTTATGGGGCGTCATGTGGCTAAGCATACAATACGTGAACAGATACTCACTGAACTTCTCTATAACGATCAACTTGAGTTTGCACAAATAGTTGAGGCGAACTCAACGCACCTCCAACAGCACTTCTGGATGTTTATGCACAATGCGCATCAAGGTTTGCGCCGCACCTGAAGGTTTAATCCGCCCCTGCTCCCAGGCTTGCAAAGTGCGCACGGATACCCCTAACAATTGAGCAAACTCGCTTTGCGACAACCCCAGCTGGTTGCGTGCTGAAACCACAAAGGAAACATCTACCTGCGTGCTACGCGCCACCTTGCCAGCTTTAAGCTCTTTGACTGATGCCAGCAAGTCTGCCTTGAATTGCGCCATCTCTTGATCAACTTTAGTCATTAATGAACTCCTGTTTTAAAGCACTCAAGAAGTCACTGGGGAGATTGTCAAATTTGGCTTTTGCATACACGATCAGCAAGCCAATTTCTCCCTTCTCGAGCTGGTTAACGTAAATCACCCGTACGCCACTGCGCTTACCCATGCCATCGCGCGCCCAACGCACTTTGCGACAACCACCACTGTTTGGAATCACATCGCCAGCAAGTGGGTTTGCGGCAATCCAGTTGATAAATTCAACGCGCTCTTCATCACTCCATACCATCTTGGCGTACTTGATAAAGATGCTGGTCTCAACAATGGTGAGCATAAACTATACCCTTTAATAGTACAAACGCAAGCAATCGCCAAACGTGTGATGCGCGATTGTTAATTAATGTAAATATAGCATTATCTATTGGGATAGGCGCGCAATCTTCGAGCCATAAAGTTCAACTTAGCCACTAAATTTTAGGTGTTTTATGCAAATACCCCCTTAAAGTATTGAATTGAATCACTTATCTACCGCTTAGCGGTGTATACATCAGTAAAAAACTCTGATATGGTGTTTATAACTAAAAAAATTACGATGTTTTACAACGCATTGTTCCCGGGGTGGGTAAATTCGATTATGGCTAAAAGATCTGGAAAATATTTGTACTCCATACGTAGCGCCAATGGGGTGTTGGTAGAGAATCTGCAGGTGTACGGTAAATCCCGTGCCGAAGCGGATGAGAAAATTCGCCAGATGTATTGGCGCTGCGAAATTTTGAGTTGCAAGCTGGTCGCGGACCTAGATACACGTGCGCCCAACCTCAAAATGCAATGGGTGCGACCGGCACCGCGTGCCGCGGGCTAGTCTCAGCAGCAGACTCAACAAGCACATAAAAAAGGCGCGAATGATTTCGCGCCTTTTTTGTTGTGTGCTAATGGCTAAAGCCCGCGCTTAAAACACCGGATTAAAACAGGGATAAATTGCTGGCCGTGCTCCGCACTCTGGGTATGCGCCGTCTGACCAGTTTTTTAACGCGGCTGTCAGCGGTGCTGGGCAACGGGTCATCAAACAGTGACCCTTGTGCCGGGAACAACTCTTCTTGCGCCTGAAACACCTGCAACTCGGGGCGCAGTTCGCAATCGAGCCGGATATCCGACTTGGGGACGCAGCAGCATGGCAGGATTTCGTCACTGGCAATAAATGCCAGCGGTTGCTCCAGATATTCAACTTCACCATCGAGCAGGCGCACGCGGCAGGCGCCACAATAGCCACCACGGCATTGGTACTCGACCTCATGCCCGGTGCGCTCCAGGCCTTCCAGCAAGGTTTCATGCGGGATCAGGCTGAAGCGGGTATGCTGGCTGCGTATGCTGATCATTTTAAAAATGACTTGTTAAAATCAATAGCGAAACAATCAATAAATGAGCGCGCGGGATAAAGTGCAAGGCGTACGGAGCACAGAAACCGCAATGTACGCGAGAGTACATGAGGGTTTCGCGCACCGCACAACGCCGCAATTTGCCCGCGCAGCCAATTACAACTCAAAGTCGTTGAGATCGTCAGCCGAGACTTCTGAATCAATCTGCCCGATCAAGTAAGAACTTAATTCTACCTCTTGAGGGGCCACTTGTACGGTGTCTGAAGACAGCCAGGTGTTGATCCATGGAATCGGGTTGTTTTTGGCATTGGGAAATGCCGGAGGCAAGCCGACTGAAGCCATGCGAGTGTTGGTGATGTATTCCACGTACTGGCAAAGAATGTCTTTATTAAGGCCAATCATGGAGCCATCTTTAAACAGGTACTCGGCCCACAGTTTTTCCTGCTCGGCGGCGGATTTAAACATCTCGAAGCACTCGGTATGCAGTTCTGCGGCAATCTCGGCAAACTCGGCGTCATCCTGGCCAGAACGCATGATGTTGAGCATGTGCTGTGTGCCGGTGAGGTGCAAGGCCTCATCGCGCGCAATCAGGCGGATGATCTTGGCGTTGCCTTCCATCACCTTGCGCTCGGCAAAGGCAAACGAGCAGGCAAAGCTGACGTAAAAGCGGATGGCTTCGAGGATATTCACGTTCATCAGGCAACGGTAAAGCAGCTTTTTGAGCGCACGCTTGTTGACCACCTTGGTCTCGCCATTGATGACATGATTGCCCTCACCCAGCTGCGAGTACAGCATGGTTTGCTGGATCAGCTCATCGTAATAATGCGCAATATCCGAAGCGCGTGCCGTGATGTTTTCATTGCGCACGATGTCGTCGAACATCACCGACGGATCATTGACGATATTGCGGATGATGTGGGTGTAGGAACGCGAGTGAATGGTCTCGGAAAACGCCCAGGTTTCAATCCAGGTTTCCAGCTCAGGCAGGGACACCAGTGGCAGCAAGGCCACGTTGGGGCTACGGCCCTGAATCGAATCCAGCAAGGTCTGATACTTGAGGTTGCTGATAAAAATATGCTTTTCGTGCTCGGGCAGATTCTGGTAATCGGAACGGTCTTGCGACACGTCAACCTCTTCCGGGCGCCAGAAGAAGGAGAGTTGCTTCTCGATCAGCTTCTCGAATACCGGATATTTCTGCTGGTCGTAGCGCGCCACATTGACGGGCTGCCCAAAGAACATGGGTTCTTTTAACTGATCATTATCGGTTTTGGTGAAGATGCTGTAGGCCATCTGTGTTCCTAATGTTTAAGTTTAATGCTCAAACTGTTTTTAAATTGTACTTATTACCCCACTGCCATAAGCGTTGAAACAGTGAGCGAGCGGGATAAAGTGCAAGGCGTACGGAGCACAGAAACCGGAATGTACACGTGAGTACATGAGGATTTCGCGCACCGCACAACGCAGCAATTTGCCCGCGCAGCCACTGAGTCAATGCTTATTTAAATTTTGCAGGCTCCGCTGGCACACCCATCGTCCTCAGCTTCCGTACCGCCCTCGCTCGCACCATCGCGAGTGTTGTGGTAGTACAGTGTTTTAACGCCGAGTTTGTAAGCTTGCAGCAGATCTTTCAGCAGTTGCTTCATCGGCACGCGGCCGCCTTCAAAACGGGTTGGGTCGTAGTTGGTATTGGCTGAAATCGATTGATCGACAAACTTCTGCATCACGCCCACCAGCTTGAGGTAGCCGTCATTGCTGGGGATGCGCCACAACAACTGGTACTGGTTACGCAGGCGGTCAATCTCAGGCACCACCTGGCGCAAGATGCCGTCTTTGGATTGCTTGACCGAGACCAGGCCACGCGGTGGCTCAATGCCGTTGGTGGCATTGGCAATCTGGCTGGAAGTCTCGGAAGGCATCAGCGCCGTCAGCGTGGAATTGCGCAAGCCATCTTTCTGGATTTCCTTGCGCAGGCTTTCCCAATCCAGACGCAGCGGCTCGTTGCACACGGCGTCGAGGTCTTTTTTGTAGGTATCAATCGGCAAAATGCCTTTGGCATAAGTGGTCTCGTTAAACGCACCACACGCGCCAAACTCGCGAGACAGTTGTACGGACGCTTTTAGCAGATAGTACTGAATCGCCTCAAACGTGCGGTGGGTCAGGCCCAGCGCAGCGTCATCGGTATAGCTGGTGCCGTTTTTCGCTAGGTAATAGGCATAGTTGATCACACCCACGCCCAGTGAACGGCGCTTGTCGGTGGCATTGAGCGCGGCTTTGACTGGGTAATCCTGGTATTCGAGCAAGGCATCTAATGCACGAACCACGAGCTCGGCCAGGCCTTCGAGCTCATCCAGAGATTCCAGCGCGCCCAGGTTAAATGCTGACAGGGTACACAGCGCAATTTCGCCTTCGGTGTCGTTGATGTCATTGAGCGGCTTGGTTGGCAGTGCGATTTCCATACACAGGTTGGACTGGCGCACCGGCGCAACGGCCGGATCAAACGGGCTATGCGTGTTGCAATGGTCCACGTTCTGGATGTAGATGCGGCCGGTACCGGCGCGCTCTTGCATCATGAGCGAGAACAAGTCTACGGCAGGCAAGCTGCGCTTGCGGATGCTGTCATCGGCTTCGTATTGGGTATACAGGCGCTCAAAGGTATCCTGATCGGCAAAGAACGCGTCATACAGGCCGGGCACATCATGCGGCGAGAACAAGGTGATCTGTTCACCTTTGATCAGGCGCTGATACATGAGGCGGTTGATCTGCACGCCGTAGTCGAGGTGGCGCACGCGGTTTTCTTCCACGCCACGGTTGTTTTTGAGGACCAGCAGGGATTCAACCTCAAGGTGCCATAACGGATAGAACAACGTGGCCGCCCCACCGCGTACCCCGCCCTGTGAGCAGGATTTGACCGCAGACTGGAACAGTTTATAGAACGGCAGGCAGCCGGTGTGCTGTGCTTCACCGCCACGAATTTCACTGCCCAGCGCACGGATACGGCCGGCGTTGACGCCAATACCGGCGCGCTGCGACACGTATTTGACAATCGCGCTGGAAGTGGCGTTGATGCTATCGAGACTGTCATCACACTCAATCAGCACGCAAGAGCTGAACTGGCGTGTCGGCGTCCGCACGCCAGACATAATCGGGGTCGGCAGCGAGATCTTGAAGGTAGACACCGCATCATAAAAACGCTTGATGTAATCGAGACGCGCCTGGCCTTTGTAGTTAGCAAACAGGCTCATCGCCACCAGAATGTAAAGAAACTGCGGACTCTCGTAGATCTTTTTGGTGACGCGGTTTTGTACCAGGTATTTGCCCTCAAGCTGCTTGACCGCAGCATAAGAGAAACTCATATCGCGCCAGTGGTCCAGATAGCCATTCAGCGTATCAAACTCTTCGCGGCTGTAATCCTTGAGCAGGTGCGGATCGTATTTTCCCAGCGCGGTCAGGTTGGTCACATGGTCAAACAAATGCGGTGGCTCAAACTGGCCGTAAGCAATTTTGCGCAGGTGAAAAATATTCAGGCGCGCGGCCAGGTACTGGTAATCCGGGGTTTCTTCCGAAATCAGGTCGGCAGCAGATTTGATAATGGTTTCATGGATATCGTCGGTGCGGATACCATCATAAAACTGGATATGCGAACGGAGCTCCACCTGTGACACCGACACATTGTTAAGGCCTTGTGCGGCCCAATCAATGACGCGATGAATCTTGTCGAGGTTAATCGGTTCCTTGCGGCCATCACGTTTCGTGGCTTGCATGGATTCGTATTGTGTCATGGTGGCTCCCAGTGCTGGCGGCGGAAGGGACACGGCACTGGCTGCGGGGCGCATTTTTTCTGGCAATAGCCTGCCCGTTGTCGAGCAATCAAAGAAAAAACCTGCACCCGTTTAAAGACCAGACTTGCAATCAGTACAGGACTCACTGCATCTGCCGAGGACACCCCGCCTCAAACGTTAACAAGAAAAAATCACGGCAGGTCTCCTGGCTCTCAGGTCATGATTGTTTGCCTTGGCCTTCCCGAATCGCTTCAGTGGCGAGCAAAGCAGCAAACAACTCGCTGATTACAGTTGCGGGGGCAGCTCTGGCTTGACAATGGCCATCGCCATCGCGCACCAGATTCCCTTTTAAAGACAGGCACTGATCAGTGCCCGTATACCGTATGGACGTGACTATAAATCAATATATATGCATTTTCAACATACAAAAACACAATATATTGTTACAAGACAGTAAGTGATTGTTTTGCCTGAATATATTTTTTTGCAAGGCCCAGAGCAAGCATTTTGTACTGTGCCCTGATGTTTGCCCAGCCTCAAACAATGTTTTTTTGCCTCACCGCCAGGCGACTTGAGGCGACAAGCCAGCGTCAGACCAGCCTACTGACGCTGGCGAGATGGCAGCTGTCATCGCAGCCATCCTCACAGCCATCTCGTTTAAAAATCCAGCTGTGCACTGGCTTTAAAGATACGCGGCTCGCCTTGCGTCAGGAAATTCCAGTCGCCATGTGCTTGCCAGTATTTTTCGTTGGTCAGGTTCTGCACCCCGGCACGCAAGGTAAGTTGATGCGCGTTCAGCTTGGTGTGATAGCGCGCACCGAGGTCGAACAAGGTATATCTGTCCAGTGCATGGGTATTGGAGGCCTCAAGATAACGCTGACCGACGTAACGCGCGCCTGCCGACAGTGTCAGGCCAGGCAAATCCATCACCTGGTAGTCCGCATACAGCGCTGCACTCCAGCTGGGGGCATTAGCGGCATCCTTGCCATTCACGCTGGCATCATCACTTTTGTTTTCGCTTTGCATCCACACCAGGCTGCTGCGCAACGCCCACTGGCTGCCTAACTCGACACGGCCAGCCAGGTCTAGCCCGCTCAACACCAACCCTTTGCTTTGTTGCACATAGACATTGTCTGCATTGGTATACGCCAAACCACGCTGCATGCGGAACAGTGCGGCCTCGGCCGACCAGAAACTACCCTGTTGCTTGAGGCCAATTTCATACTGCTTGCTTTCAAGCGGACCAAACGACTGGTTTTCGTTATTGGTGCCTATGGGTGCCGTATTGCCTTCTTCGAGCGCTTCAACATAGCTGGCGTAAGCCGTGATGGACGCTTGTGGCTTCCAGAGCAAGGCGTAAGTCGGCGTCATTTTGCTTTTTTTGTAGGTGGGGCCGTTGGGCTGGGTTTTCTCATAGTTGCTATGTCTCAGACCAATAATCGTGCTCCATTCCGGCGTCCACTGCAGGGTATCACTCATAAACACACCGACATTACGGGTTTTGAAAATGGTACTCAAATTCCGGTTGATACTTGCGTCAGGATCAGTCTCATCACTGCGGCCAGTGTACAGGTTACCCGTCCCCAATAAGGCAAAGCTGTCTGGCGCGCCACTGCGATGCACCGTCTGCAAGTCTGCGCCTGTGACCAGGGCATGCTTGATCTGGCCGGTTTCAAACTGGCCATGCAGCATCAGATTGGCTGACTGATTGTGATGTTGGCTATACCACTGCACTTGCGCATCGCTAAAGTTTCCCGCATCGTCATTGATGGTCATATAACTATCGTAATTGGTACGCCTGAGCTTGGAAACCCGCGCCGCAGTGCTTAAATACCACTGGTCATTAAACTGCCAGCGCAACGCCGTGCCTGCCGTCATCATCTCGGTTTCATGATAAGTGAAGTCCTGCGTCAAGCGGCGTGCGCCATCAATCGGTTTAGGGCTGGCGGCATTTTGATCCACCACCAGGGCAAACATGGATCCATTGACCTTGCGCTTCTGGTAGAGACTATCCAGCTCAACCGTGAGTTGATCCGAAGGTTTGAAATCCAGCGCCACAGAGGCAGAGTCGCGCTTGATCGGGGCATCAAGATAGGTATCCCCTGCCTCATGGATGTAGTTAATACGCATGCCCGCACGCCCCTCTGCAAAGCGGCGACCAACATCCAGATTCAGGTTGTACTGGCTATCCGTCATTAAGCCCGCCGTCACGCGGGTGACTGGCGTATCCCCGGCGCGTTTGAGTCTGTAATTGAGGATGCCGCCCGGTTGCGCAAAGCCGTACATAAAACCGGACAAGCCTTTCAGCAGCTCAACCTGCTCAAAATGCTCAATCGGTAAATCGGTGTTCCATGGTGAAATATTCAGGCCATCGATCTTGTAGCCATTCAATAAATCCAGTGCCAAGCCTCTCACCGTAATCATGGTACTCTCCCGGGCCACGCCATTACTGGACGCGGTGACGGCTGCATCCAGCTTGAAGGCCTCGGCAACATTGCTAGCTTGGCGATCTAAAATGTCCTCAGCCTTGACCACACTGACTGAAAACGGGGTATCGAGTAAGGACTTGTCGCCCAGCGCCCCCTGACTGGCAGTACTCGCTTCATAACGGCTTAACAGACCGTTACCCTCTTTACTGGCCTGCACCTGTACCTCGCTTAAGGTTTGTGGCGCGTCTTTTTCGGTGATGACAGGAATCACACTGAAATGCGTTTCATCCGTCTGTTGTAATGCCAGGCCGGTATTTTCCAGTAATTGATGCAATGCGGCTTGCGCAGTGTAGCGGCCTTTAAGCGCGGCTGCTTTCTTGTCAGCCAACAGCGCGGCATTTGCACTCAAACTCATGCCCGTTTGTGCTGCGACTTGCGTCAATGCGGTTGAAAGCGGCCCTGCGGCAACATCAAAAACATAAGTGGCCTCTGTGGTCTGTGCCCAAGCGGCTGGCGCAAGCGGATGCAAGCCCATGGCGGGAAATAGCAGTGCTGCTCGCACAAGCAGCTTGCGCATCTGTGGACGGAATAAAACTGGGGATGACATGATATCAGGCTCCAAAGTTGAATATTGAATGGGTTCAACTGGTATGCCGGATGAGCATCAAAAAAGGGAACTCTGATTAGAAAATGGTTTATCGTGCGACCAGCGCCAAGCCACCCGCCGCGTCCTCACGCGTGCGCACGGGCAGGACCGTTTCGATGGCGGCCAGGATCAAGGGAATATCCTGAGCCGGGTAATTGAGCGGATAGACGCCAACCAGCCGCAAATTTGCCACCGCCGGCTGCACGCGGATAGGCACGCGGGTATAGCGATTTAACTCGGCGACAAACTGGGCGAGCGGTAGATTGTCCGCCACCATTTGCCCGCGCGACCATGCTTCACGGGCCAGGTCTGCCCGCCCATCGGCGACTACCCCGGTTGCCGTGAACCTCGCCTGCTGCCCTGCCAGGATATCCACACTGGCAGCATCATGCGGGCGAATGCGTACGGCGCCTTCAAATACGGCCACATGCCCGCCTTGCAAATCACCACGTACCGTAAAGCGCGTGCCGAGTGCGGTCAACCGGGCATGCAGGGTATCGACCACCAATGGCCTGGACGGGCGCTGCAGATCACGCGCGGTGGTGACAAGAATTTCGCCTTGATGCAAAACGATGCGACGCACATGCGGGTCATAGTGCACATCCACAGCAGTGGCCGTATTCAATGCCAGCAAAGTGCCTTCTGGCAGGCGCCAGATTTTGCGCTCGCCGATTTGCGTGCGATAACCGGCATGCGCAATTGCATAGGCATTGAGCCAACCACGCCACGGCAAGGCCTGGCGCATAAGCAAGCCACTGGCAAGCACCGTCACGCCCAAACCCAAACGGCGCAAGGTACGGCGACGCTCGAAAGACTGCACCTGCTTTAAGGTCGCTCGTGCCGTGGCGGCAGGCACGGTGGTCGCCAGCTGTTTAAAGGGTTGACTGATAGCTTCAACGCGCTGCCAAACCCGTGCATGCGCAGGATCGGCCGCCAACCAGGCTTGCCACTGTGCAAGCTCTTGTGCATGCAGGGACTGATCCTGCAAACGCGCGAACCACTCTGCCGCCTGATTTAAAATACGCTGCTCATCCGCCTGGTTGTGATGCATGGTTATGGCCCCTCATCCATCATCAGGCAAGCCAACATGGCTTGTGCCATGTATTTTTTCACCATGCGCTCGCCTACCCCCAGCCGCTCACCGATGTCTCGATAGCCGAGGCCATCCAGCTGTGATAACAGGAAAGCTTCGCGTACTTTGGGCTTTAGGCAGTCCAGCAACTGGTCAATGCGGACCAGCGCCTCAAGAATCAGGGCACGCTCTTCGGGTGAGGCAACAAAAGTCTCGGGCGCCACAGCCAGCGTCTCCTGCCAGGCACGTTCCACCGCTTGCCGGCGCCAGTGATCAATCAGCAAATGCTTGGCAATCTGCGTGAGGTAGGCGCGGGGTTTTTCGAGGGCATGCACATTGCGCTTGCCATGCATCATGCGCAAGAACGTATCCTGCGCCAGATCGGCAGCTTGCTCACTACAACCGAGCTTGCCGCGCAACCATGCGCGCAACCATTGGTGATGATCGATATACAAGGCGCCTACTGTTTGTTGCAGCGTATATTCGTTTGCCAGCATAACAAATGGATCATATGCAATAAATGATAATAATTCTCATTATATCATCTATCCGCGCGGGTGGCATGTTTGAGCCGCAGTATGGTTACGCCAGAAACTACGGCGCTGAATCAATGCCGTTGCAGTGTATTGGCAGGCTGTGGCGCGCGTAAGGTGACACGCGATTTACCTGCGCGCTTTCTACTCCAGATCAGCACACCCGTGACTGTCACCAGCACCAGTGACAAGCCAGTGCAACAGACAAAGATGCGGTAGGGCATGCCAAACACTTGCCCCATATGCAAGGCTCCCAGCCAGTTGCTAAAGGTGTTCCCGGACTGGTCTTGCGTCGGCAGCCAGTGGCCTTTGATTTCACCGGTATAGGCATCTATCGCAATGGCGGTATTGCCCCGGTCTTGCCGCAAATCGGCCGAGCTATGCACAAAATACTGGTACACGCCGCGCTCGCGGTCCAGACGCAAACGGTCTTCGTAATCAATCTGCAGCTGATGGTTTTTTGCAAAGCCTTGCATGGCTTGTTGCGCCAACTGGTGAGCTTGCGGCCAGGGCATGGGCAGGCTGGTCAGCGGTTGCGGCAATTTGGGGATGTTGCGCCAGGACAAATCAAACGGCATCAGCTTGGTCATGATGGGCAGATAGACCTGCTCGCGCAGGTTGAACATGACGCTGGACCAGGCAAAAACCAGCAATACGCTGCACAGCCAGAGCCCGACCGCACGATGCAGGTCAAAGTTGATACGCGTGGTCGAAGCTTGCCATTTGACCAGCCAGGCCGGTTTCCAGCGTTGCCAATAACTGCTTTTGGATTGTGGCTGCCGCCGGGGCAAGGTGAGGAAAAACGCCACAAAGGTATCCAGCGTCCACAGCACGGCGACAATGCCCATGATGAGGCGGCCGCTGACACCGGGCAAAGCCAGCGAATAATGCAACTTATACAAAAACGGTAATAGCGTCTCGCGCTGGAATGGCCCTGCCGTGGATAAGCGTGACCCCAGCACCTTACCTGATTGCGGGTTGATAAACAGTTGATCTGCCGGGATGCTGGCCTGCGGACCCACAGGCGTGAGGCGGAAGATCATGGCTTCTGCATGGTGATCTTCCAGCGTGCTTTGTGGCAATTTGAATTGCAATTCATCGACCCGGGTATTGGCGGGCGCCTGCTGTTGCGCCTGCGCTTGCAGCTGGTACACGTCCAGCATGGGCTGGCCTGGTTGCGATAACGCTTGATACAGGTGTGGATTGAGCCATGCATCGAGCTCATCCTGAAAAGCGATGATGGCGCCGGTAAAGCCGGCAATGACCAAAAAAGCGGCCATCGCCAGGCCTACCCAGCGATGCCAAACCACAAGTGCGTGTCTCGTTACCATTGAAAATTTAAATTGGCCATCACATTACGGCGGTAGCCCCATTTGCAACCGTCGCCACTGTATGCACAATTGGCCACATACTCCTTATCAAACAAATTACTGGCATTGAGTGCAAATTGCCAGCCTTTCCAGCCTGTGCCCAGCTGGGACAAATCATAACGGACCGCCAAGTCTACCAGCGTATAAGACGGCAGCTTGAAAGTGTTGGCATCGTTACCGAAACGGCTACCGGTGTAACGCACGCCGCCGCCGACCACCAGGCCGGGCAGCCATTGCCCAGGCAAGCGATAGTCGGTCCATAATGCGGCGGTATGGTGAGGCACATGGTTAGGATCTTTGCCCTGGAACGGCACCCCCTGCAAGCTATTATTACTGCGCGTGATTTCAGGCAGCATATAAGTATAACTACCAATCAGCGACCAGGCGTCCCACTGAGTCTTGGCTTCAAGCTCCAGCCCGCGGGTACGCACCTCCCCATTCTGCAGATTAAACGTAGGATGCTGCAGGTCAGTCGTGGTCACGTTCTGGCGGCGCAAATCAAAGACGGCCGCGCTCAACAGTGTCTGGCTGTCTTTAGGCTGGTAGCGGATGCCCAGTTCATATTGTTTGCCGGTTTCAGGGGCGAAGGCCTTGCCATCAAACATGGTGCCGATCACCGGTAAAAACGACTCCGTGTAACTGGCATACGGCGCTAGGCCATTCTCCGCCAGGTAAACCAGGCCGCTGCGCCAGGTTTCTGCCTGATCGCGTTGCGACGAGGAGGCTGCAGGACTCAGCACATTATCTGTTTGCATGCGGGTATGGTCCTGACGAACCCCGAGGGTCGCCACCCACTGGCGGTCAATTTTTACTTGGTCCTGCAAGTAAATCCCGGTTTGGCGTTGCTGTTGCTTCAAATTGGCTGACAGCAGCAGATTCACCGGCGTCACCCCATATACCGGCGTATACAGATCCAGCGGACTCGCCGTCCCTGATGTACGCAGCACATGGTTATCCAGGCGCTGGCTGTCTATTCCCGCCAGCACCGTATGCTCAAACATGCCATGTGACCAGTGCCCTTGCAGATGCGTATCCACCACCACATTGTCGACATTTTCATCGGTGCCCATCGCTGCCCGGTTGATGCTGCGCTGGTCTGCACGCAAGCTCACCAAATAGGTTGAAATGGCATCGGTGCGCAGTTGCTGGTAGCGCAGGTTCTGACGCAGGGTCAAGTGCTCATTAAACGCATGTTCAAACTGGTAGCCCACCGAATATCGTTCCTGCACGTATTTATCCAGGCCTGGCTCACCCACATACCGGCTGGTGGAAATTTTGCCAAAGGGGCTACTCACCAGTGTGCCGACCCGCGGCAATGCCTGGTAGCCCTGGCCACGGTCATTTTTCTGGTAGTCGGTCAGCAAGGTCAGCTGGGTCGCGTCCGAAGGCCGCCAAGTCAATGAAGGCGCCAGATAGACACGGTCGTCAGTGACACGGTCGATCTGCGTATCGCTTTTTTGCACCAAGCCCACCAGGCGGTAAGACCACACGCCCTCATCATCTAGCCATTGGCTGACATCGCCACGCACCTGTTGCCGGTCATACTGGCCCAAGGTCAACCCCAGCTCATGCAGCGGTTTATCCGTGGGCCGTTTGCTGACCAGATTAACCAGCCCACCCGGCGCGCCCTGGCCATACACAATGGAGGAAGGGCCGCGTAATAAATCAATGCGCTCAAGGCCATAAGCCTCAACCACCGTACCGCCCTGGTTATTAAATGCGTAATTACGCAAACCATCGCGGAACTGGTCCCGGCCCAGGCTAAAGCCACGGATACCAATATTGTCGGCGCGCGGGTCTGGCCCGTTTGCTTCGGACTGCACACCCGCGGTATAGCGCAAGGCATCGCCTACCGACTGCACGCCCTGTGCGTTCATCTGGTCACGTGTCACCACCGACAAGGATTGCGGCGTTTCAATCAAGGCGGTATCGGTTTTGGTCGCCGTCACGCTACGCTTGGCAACATAGCCTTTGACTGGCCCATTGGCGGGCTCTTGCACGGTTTGCCCAGACACGCTGACCTCTGGCAGGTCTTGTGGCTCACTATGTGTATGTGGCGGGGGAGCGGCTTTAGTCAGCGTATAGCCAGCGGCGGTGGCTTTTAACACCAGCCCACTGCCTGCCAGCAGCTTTTCCAGCGCTTGCCGCACACTCAAGTCACCCTTGAGCGCAGGCGCCTGTTTGTGCTCGGTGAGTTCCGTTGAAAAAATAATGCTTTCCCCGGTCTGGTGGGCCAGGGCCTTCAACGCCTTGTCTAGCGGTTGTGCGGGCATATCAAGCTCGACGGCATGCACAGACAGGCTGGACAGCAAAGCGGCGAACAAGGCAGAGTTGCGAGTAAATGACATCTTCTTCCCATTGAATAAATAATGAATGACATGGGTATGTCGTGCCAGCCTTCGCCAATGTTGATGTCCTTTAGAAATTTTTTTACGGATGATCCTGACTCAGCGTGATCGAACCGGGGAATCCGGCTTAACCGCACGGATTAACGCTGCCGGATCACCACGTCAGCCTCTGCCTGTTTTTCGACACGCACGGGCAAAATCTCGGGCAACACGGCCAGCAAGGATGCGATGCCATTGATATCGTATTCGCCGGATAGGCGGTATTGCCCCACCCGGGCATCCGCCAGTGTGATCTGACCAGCGTGATAGCGCTGCAATTCGGCCACCACGTCACGCAGTGGCAGCCCATCAAAAATCAATCGCCCGTGCTGCCAGGCGGTAGCCGCCTCGGCACTGGTGCACCGGTTTTCAGAAATGGCTGCGCCGCGGGTGGTCACCGAGAGATTTTTAGTCAGCCGACGCTGTGCCTGCGCAGTGATCACGTCTACACTGCCCTCCACCACCGTAACCATGGCCCCCTGCGCGGTATTGCGGACGTTAAACACAGTACCGATATCGCGAATCTTCACCTGGTTGGCATCCACGGTAAACGGTTGCCAGGCGTGTTTCACCTTAAACAGTGCTTCGCCTTGTACCAGCGTTAATTGCCGCGAACGCAGATGTTGCTCGGCCACTAGAACCGTGTTGGTATTGAGACTGACAGCAGAGCCATCCGGTAACTGGAAGTGGGCAGACTGACCGATTGCCGTTTGCAGGCGCTGGCTGGACAACACTGGGTCATAGCAGACCACGGCCGCCAACAGGCCGCAAGCGGTGGTTGCCAACGCTTGTTTTATTCGACGCCGTTGCCGGGTTTGCTGCATGGCTTCCTGCAGCAAGGCCTCCCTGGAGGGAAAGTGCGCGCGCAAGGCGTCAGCGTATGGCGCCAGCGGATCTTGATGGTCAGCAGGCTGGTTGGGCGCACTCAATGTGTGGTCAGATGCTTTCATAGCCCCGCCCACTGCCGCTGGATGCTGCCCATGGCCTTGTTAAAATGTTGCGTCACCATATTGCGTGAAATACCCAGCGCATCGGCAATCTCCTGCTGCGGCATGTCGTGCAGACGATGCAGCAAAAACACTTGCCGTTGCCGGGCTGGCAGCGCTTCTATGATGCGCTTCAAGGCCTCAAGACGTTGTACAAAATGCATGACGCGTTCGCCATCGATCTGATGCGCGTGCTCTGCTGTCTGCTGCAAGTGATTGAGGTGGGATTGTTGCGTCTGGTACTGCCGGTAGCGGTCAATCGCGCGGTGACGCGACAGCTTGCGCAAAAACGCCATCGGCGTTTGCACCGCCAGTTGTGGCGGCCGCTCCATGATCTCCAGGCAAACATCATGCACCACATCCCTGGCGAAATGCTGGTCGCCAAAACGGCGTCTGACATAGCTCACCAATTCGTCGTAGTGATAGACCAAGGCAACCACGAGTTTGGAATGTTCAGGATGAAGATGCACTGCGTGAAAGACAATCAATAAAAACCATATCTTAGCGGCAGGCAAGAAAAAACACAAATGAAAATCATTATCAATAAAAAATAATTGTTTACCGCCTCCTCGCATGATAAAAAAGGGCCCGGTATGCGGGCCCTGTAAATAAATGTATAAGTTATTTTAGTACGGCTGGCTTAAAGTGCGGCCTGTGCACGCAACTGCTGGGCCGCAGACACCATATTGCGCAAGGCCGGAATCACTTCTGCCCATTGGCGGGTTTTCAAGCCACAATCCGGGTTCACCCATAAACGTTCGGCCGGGATGCGCGCCGCCGCTTTTTGCATCAAGGCGACCATCCGCTCAGGTTCTGGAATATTCGGCGAGTGAATATCGTAAACGCCGGGCCCGATTTCATTCGGGTAGTTAAAGTCATCAAACGCATCCAGCAACTCCATGTCCGAGCGCGAAGTTTCTATGGTAATGACGTCGGCATCCATGTCGGCAATCTCGGCAATAATGTCATTGAATTCCGAGTAACACATATGGGTATGGATCTGGGTTTCATCGGCCACCCCATTTGCGGTGATACGGAACGACGCCACCGCCCATTGCAGATATTTTTTCCAGTCTGACTTACGCAGGGGCAAGCCCTCACGCAAGGCCGCCTCGTCAATCTGGATGATGCGGATACCGGCTTTTTCCAGGTCCAGCACCTCCTGGCGTATGGCCAGCGCTAACTGGTAGCAAGACACTTCACGTGGCTGATCATCGCGCACAAACGACCAGTTCAACATGGTCACCGGGCCGGTCAGCATGCCTTTCATCGGCTTGCTGGTCAGTGATTGCGCGTATTCAATCCATTGCACTGTCATGGCTTGTGGGCGGCTGATATCACCGAACAGGATAGGCGGCTTGACGCAACGTGAGCCGTAGGACTGCACCCAGCCAAACTGGCTGAAGGCATAGCCCTCCAGTTGCTCGCCAAAATACTCCACCATGTCGTTGCGCTCCGCCTCGCCATGCACCAGCACATCCAGCCCCAGCGCTTCCTGCTCGCGCACACTACGCGCAATTTCGGCTTTCATCACGGCCTGATAACCCGCCTGATCCAACTCACCTGCCTTGAACTGGCGACGCGCCTGACGGATTTCTGCCGTCTGCGGGAACGAACCGATGGTCGTGGTGGGGAATTTGGGCAGGTTGAACAAGGCGGCCTGTTTGGCAGCACGCTGCGTATAAACGTTCTGGCGCTGCCTCAGTTGCGGCGTCAATGTTTGCAGCACGGCCTTCACAGCCGGATTATGCACACGCTTGGACAACCGACGTGCCTCTATCGCCACCTGATTGACGGCCAAAGCCACTTTCACCGCCTCGCGGCCATGATTTAAGGCCGTGGCCAGCACCTGCAGCTCTTCGAGCTTTTGCTTGGCAAACGCCAGCCATGACTTGATTTCGCTATCCAGTTTAAGCTCGCTGTCGAGGTCCACCGGCACATGCAACAGCGAACAAGAAGGCGCCAGCCACAAACGGTCCCCCAGACGCTCGGCAATCGGCGCCAGCCAGTCCAGTGTCGCATTCAAATCGGTTTTCCAGATATTGCGGCCATTGATCACTCCCAGCGACAGCACCTTGTGTGCAGGCAACATCGCCAGCAACGGCACAATTTCATGGCGGGCATTGATGGCGTCTATATGCAAACCGGCGACCGGCAAGTTGGCTGCCAGGTATTGGTTATCCGCCAGCGGGCCAAAATAGGTCGCCAGCAGCAGCTTGACGCGGCTACTCTTGAGTTGGTGATAGGCCAGGTTAACCGCATGCTGCCATTCCGGTGTCAGCTCGGTCACCAGCACAGGTTCGTCCACCTGCACCCACGCCACGCCCTGCTGCGCCAGCGTTTCCAGCAACTCGGCATAGACATTGAGCAATTGCGGCAACAGCGCCAGCCGGTCTGAATCATCCTTAGCCTTGCCAATCGCCAGATAAGTCACTGGACCAATGATCACCGGCTTGGTTTGCACGCCCAGTGTTTTGGCTTCGGCCAATTGCGCAAGCAGGCGCGACGCATCCAGCTTGAAATGCGTGTTGGCCGTAAACTCGGGCACGATATAGTGATAATTGGTATCAAACCATTTGGTCATCTCGCCTGCCGCCACACCACCACAACATTGCGCATGCGCTTCCGCAGACTCAGCCGAGCGTCCACGCGCCACACGAAAATAGTTATCCAGTGGGTCACCATGAAAATCCTGCACCCGCACAGGCAAATTGCCGAGCGTAAAACTCATGTCCAGCACCTGGTCATAAAACGCAAAGTCGCCCACAGGCGCCAAATCCAGCACCGATTGCAATTGCCAGTGCTGTTGCCGCAGGTCTTTGCCTACCTGCTTGAGGGTGTCTAACGAAGACTGGCCTTTCCAGTAAGCCTCCAGCGCAAACTTGAGCTCACGCTGTGCGCCTATGCGTGGAAAACCGAGATTGTGGGTCGTGATCATGATGGGTTCCTTAACAAATCAGAGCCGGCATTCTAGAAAGCGCAACCCATGAAGTAAAATGGTATTATTTCAACTATCTATTAATTTAATTCATATATAACACATGATAGAACGTATCCATCTGGCGATTATCCGTGAGGTCGAGCAACAAGGCTCACTCACCGCTGCCGCTGAAAAACTGTTTCTCACGCAGTCGGCGCTCAGTCATTCGATTAAAAAGCTCGAACAGCAACTGGGGACGGATATCTGGCTACGCGAAGGCCGCAGCCTGCGCCTGACCCAGGCCGGGCAATACCTGCTCGCCGTCGCTAACCGCCTGCTGCCGCAGTTATCACTGGCTGAAGAGCGGCTGCGCCAATTTGCGCAAGGCGAACGAGGCACCCTGCGCATCGGCATGGAATGCCACCCGTGTTACCAATGGCTGCTCAAAGTGGTCTCGCCCTACCTGGCTGACTGGCCGGATGTGGATGTAGACGTCAAACAGAAGTTCCAGTTTGGCGGCATCGGCGCGCTGTTTGGCTACGAGATCGACATGCTGGTCACGCCCGACCCCTTGTATAAACCCGGCCTGCTGTTTCAGCCGGTGTTTGATTACGAACAAGTGCTCGTCGTGCATCGTCAACATGCACTCGCGCAAGCAGACTACGTGCGACCCGAGCAACTCAGCAGCGAAACGCTGATCACCTACCCGGTAGACATAGACCGTCTCGATATTTACAACCAGTTTCTACAACCCGCCGGCATCAGTCCGCACGTGCATAAGCCCATAGAAACCACAGATATCATGCTGCAAATGGTCGCCAGTGGCCGCGGTGTCGCCGCCCTGCCACGCTGGTTGGTCGAGGAATATCAAACCCGGTTTGATGTGGTGCCGGTTAAGCTTGGTAAGCAAGGTATTGCCAAGCAGATTTACTTAGGGATTCGTGAAGCAGATATACAGATTGATTATGTACAGGCGTTTATTGGCTTGGCACAGGCTTAATGCACCCATGCGGTTAGCCGTTTTGATTGGTGGCTAACCCACACGAATCAGATGGCTCGCCCAAGGTGGTACGGTGGTGTACAAAGCATGGAAGCCGCTATTAAAGCTTCCAAAGTTAAATTGCTTGCTCTGGGCTAGCAGAGTGAGCGCGTTTCTTGAAAACAGGCTGATATGGCCATTGCGCGGGGATGCATACCACCAGCTCAGCCGCTGGTTTGGATGGATATTACCGTCAGAGAGCAAGGTAGAAAACAACACCAATCCGTCTTGAGCCAACAACGATGACAAGTCTGACATCAGCGCCCATACATCAGGCACATGCTCGAACACCTCAAAGGCGGTGATGAGCTCAAATTGTCCGAGCGATGCAATGTCCGTCTGCTTGTCTACAAAGGGATCATACGACTTAGAATGCCAACCTGCCGCTGACAATTGCCGTGAGAGCAACCCGTTGCCGCCGCCATAATCCAGATGCCGTAACGTAGGCGGAAAAACAGGGAAGATCGAACGCAAGACCTCTGCATTTGAGGTTGGCCTGGTCTGAAGATAGTCAGGATCAACCGCCCCATAGTCCGCGTTGTAGATATCTTCCTCAAACTTGCTTAAAGGCCATTGGTGCAGCTCAGGCGCCCAGCAAAAACCACAGTGATTGCACAGGCTGTAATAGACAGCTACGCCTGCGAGAGGCAGATACTTTCCACGCTGCTCCTCGCAAGATTTGTTCAAATCCACCACATCCAGCAGTGATCCCGCGGTTTTGCAAATGGGGCAGACCAGGCGTTCTTTCATGATAGGCAAAGCGCTAACAAGGCTTTTTAAAAAAATGATTCCTGCATGTTGCCAGTGCCGTGTATGGAGGTCAACAGGTGGGCGTTCGAGGCTGGCGATTTATTGTAGCTGCAAAACTTGCTCGCGCAATTGCGCGAAGGTATTGGGCTCACCGCGCAAGGTGAAGAAGGTGCCCTCTTCCTCAGAGCGCTCGCTCAATACCTGGCAACTGCTATAAATTTTGCCGCGCACTTGTTGTGCCGACCATGGCAGGAAAAGCTCGGTTTCTTCCAGGTCTTGCTGAAAAAAGTCCACTATCTTCTGCCGCAGACTAGCCACTTCTTCCGGGCGGCGTGCACTCATCACGATGCAATCTGGATATTTCAGGCGCAGTGCAGCTTCACACTCGGCTTGCGCGGCGGCATCCCCCACATAATCTATCTTGTTAAACACGCGAATCCGCGGCACGGTGTCAGCTTCAATTTCCTCCAGCACGGTGTCCGTGACTTCCAACTGACGCTCAAACCCGGGGTCACTGGCATCAATTACATGCAGCAACAACGCCGCATCCAGTGCCTCATCCAGCGTGGATTTAAAAGAAGCCACCAGGCCATGCGGCAGGTTTTTAATAAAGCCGACCGTATCGCTGACCAGCACGCGCGGCACGCTCTCGGGGTACAAGGCGCGCACCGTGGTATCCAGCGTGGCAAACAGCTTGTTCGCCACCAGCACCTCGCTGCCCGTGAGCGCACGCATCAGGGTAGATTTACCGGCATTGGTGTAACCCACCAGCGCCACACTCGCCAGCGTTTGCCGCTCCTGACGCCGCGCACGCTGCGTGCGGCGCTCGCCATCCATGATCACAATCTCTTGTTGCAGCTCAGCGATGCGGTCACGAATCTTGCGTCTATCCAGCTCGGTGTGCGACTCACCGGCACCACGCCCACCCGCCCCGCTACGCTGCCGCCCCTGCGGGCCCGCCAGCTTGGCCGCCTCGCGCAAACGCGGCGCCATATAACCCAGCCGCGCAATCTCCACCTGTGCACGTGCCGCACGTGAACGTGCATTGCGGTGAAAAATCTCCAGGATGACCATGGTACGGTCCATCACCTCGCAGCCCACTTCAATTTCGAGGTTACGCGCCTGCGACGGCGAGATTTCATGGTCAACCAGCACCGCCTCAATATTCAAGGCCTCAGGATTAAACTCCAGCGCCTCAGGGTCTCCGGCCATACTGCGCACATAATCACGAATCTCTTCGCGCTTACCTACACCCAGATAGCCCGTGATATCAAAGCCTGCGCGCTTCTGCACAAAGGTGTGGACAATCTTGTAGCCCAGCGTTTTTGCCAGTTCACGCAGCTCATTCAGCGAAGCTTCAAACTCCATATCACTGACATTGGGCAGTTGCACGGCCGCCACAACGGCATGGCTGACGGGCTCTTTGACTTCACTTTGCATGAGGAAACGACACTTCTTGAATGGTAGAGGGCAGATAGTACCTGCAAATGCGGGATTAGACTAAGTTGTTTGACGCACAGGCGCGCCTTCAACGTTTTGGAGGCAGATAAACTTCCTCATCATTATTTTTGTCTTTTTTGTCGCGTGCAGGCCAATCACAGCTACATGCATCTGCGCAGTTAAAGGCTTCAAAAATAGGACAGGATTTAAGATTTGGCATCTTACACCCCATGTCGCAGGGTGAGTCGCATCCTATATCACAGTCGCCGCGCTGGCTCCGATGCGGCCTAAGCTTCGGAGGGGAGTACCGCCGACTAGATACGCCACATAGGTACAGTCGCTTTCTCAGAATAATAAAGCCATCAATGACGCCATATCGTTGGACTGCACGCAAGCCAAGCACAGAACAGCTCGCATGCCCGGTGTGATAGCGATACGAGCAACAAAAACCCTTGTACGGAGAAATGAAGCGTTGATAAAAGCGGATTACTTTGAGCAAAAGTGACTTCATATCTATATTTTTGCCGTGGAACAATATTGTTTAGTCTGTAGGGTGAGGTAGTTTGACAGCTAATGAATACCCCATTTTTGCACGCGCACAAAAATGTTCTCGCTCATGGATGACATACACTAAATGTGGAATACTTCGCTCTGCCCCCGAGAGTCATAACGCAAGCTGGACTTAAGCAGACTTCTCAAGACGCTCAGCAAGCCATACTTTAATAATTGATGCCTGGTCACACCCAGTCGCAGAGCTTCTCGGTCAAGAGACTCAATCATCCATGTGGGGAAATCGACATTCACCCGTTTTTGTGCTTGCATGATGCGTGTTGCTTTTGATAAATCCAGAGAAGCAGTGATATCAGAGCCTTCATCAAACTGCTGTTCAAAATCTTTAACTTTCATAAAGTGCTACCTCCTCGGTACGTGAGCGACGAACAGAAATAAGCCTGACATTGAATCCTCGGTAAGTAATCACGGCAGACCAATGCTTGCCGTTGATCAATCCGATCATCAGCTAATAATCCAGCTGATCTGTTTCAACGGCCACCGGTACGTCGGGAACAGCATCCAAAAAAGCTTCAAAATCACCGCGTTTTGCCTGCGTCGCTTCTGATTTTAAATAGTTGAGTGTAAGCACACTGGCCATTTTTTCAGCTACGGCACTTGCAATAAACTGATTAGCCGAAATGCCTTCACGCTCAGCCAATGCTTTGAGGTTTTGATGTAAAGACTCGGGAATACGAATGGTTAAAGCACTCATGGCTGGCTCCTTAATAACTTTAAAAAGTCACTGGGGGTGATGGCTTGCACATCAAATTGAAGGTTTTGAAAATCACGTATGTTGTGGGTCACGATATAACGGGCCTGCGACGCTACAGCAAGCTCCAGCACCATATCATCATTAGGATCTCGCAACTGCGGGCGCCACAAATAGTAAATATCCTGCAAATGCGCAATGGAAGCTAAATACCGCAAAAATGCCAACGCATTATCTGAACTTTGATTAGGTGGCAGATGCTCTTGGCGCGTAATTACCGCTTGCCACTCGACATAAAGCGCCACCGACAAGCAAATTTGAAATTGCGTACTGGGCAAAGATGATACAAGCGCATAACTTGCACCGTGCTTGGACCGCACGGCAGCAATTAAGACCGATGTATCAAAGACAACATTCATGGTTACATTAGTATAACCACTCCACATTAAATCTCAAATAATTTCGTTTCAATGGCTTGCGATTAATACGGCGTAACGCAAGCGGGTCCGCCCTACCAATGCTGCTTTATAGCGTTAGTTGAGTAAAAAATGTGGCTTTAATCTCTGAAAGGTCTGGTATTGCTTTAGCTTGCCAACGCACGACTTTTATTGCTGCAGCTGTTAATGCTTTATCTTTTTTACTGTCCGCAATTTGTCTATCCAGTTTCTGATGTGTACTGTCGTCCAATTCAATCACAGCAACAACAGACGCATCTTTTTTGCAGATAACAAAATCTGCACTCATGCGATTAATACGATTAGACCATGATTGATAATTGTGGCCTTTCTTAACACCTAAAAATCTGGAGAGTTGGACCTGAGCCAAAATGATGTGGTCTGGGAGCGCCTCAATCAGGCGGAAATATAAAATTTGCTCTGGTTGTGAAAGCGGCCTTTTTGCATAAAAAGGCCAAATATCATGCCCATTTGAATTAACTTGAAACGTTGTTTTCAACCATCCAACAATAGCGATAATCGCCACCAAAACTAACAGTAAAAAGGCAAAACTCATCATTTTGATTCTCCTGTTTTTTTAAGCTATTACCCATTTAATTGCTGCTCGGGTTTATTGGGGAAATTTGAATTTAACAATCATCAACATTTGTTAAATTTTTGCGATACTAAAATACAAACTTAATCGCGTCAATAAATAGCTTGAGCGATGCAGGAATGCAAATTGAACCGTGAGAAAAACTGATTAGTTAAGGGATAGGGATAACGCTTTACGCACTGCACACAGCAAATGGAATTGGATTAGAAAAGATCAAAATGCTGTTCAAGTTGAATTTATGATTGATAATTAATGTGCTCGGCGTACCGCAAGCGGGTACGCCCTACGAGCTGGTTACTTTAGCCATTTCGTGCATAGCATTGGAAAGCTTTCGGGCGAGAGTGAAGTGATTGTTAGCCATGGTTCTCCATTACTTCAATGGCAATAGGTTTCAAGTCTACACACAACCCAGGACCACTAGCATCCAAGATTTGACCAATGACTCTGACTGCACTCCCTCTTTTTAAAGTGCGGACCTCAGGGAAGTTCGCCATTTTTTCAGTGAACCAGAATGAGTCACCAATATAGGTGCCTTGGTTAATGGTTAAACTTACCCGAACACTTTCTTTGTCGCGTGGGTCTTCCATTGCCTCTTTCAAATGGCCAATCCACCTAACAACAATGCCGTTATATTGCTTTGCAATCAATTCCTTCTGAAAAGGCGGCGCTGAGTTAATTGATTCTATAATTTCCTTGACGGTAATCTTGGAAATACTAGCTAACGTGAGCTCAACCAGCTGATCTTTACTGGCCTCAACTTTAGGACTTACAGAGTCGGTCTTTTTGGCAAGCGGCAATATTGAATCTGATTCTACTGTTTCCTGTTCTACTGAAGACTTTTTATAATTCTTCCTTTCATTAAGCCACCATGTAACAACAACTGCGGCTATAGTGGCAAAGCCAGCAATTAATGCAGCTGATATCTGTGGGTCTATGGTCATACTAGCCAATGCCTAATTTATAGTAGACATTCCTAAATGAAGCAACACACTCCTTCATTGATGCAATGTCAATTAAATGCCTAAGGACTTTATTTAATATTTTCAGGTTTTTTTAAACTTTAGTCCATCCTAAAATACAAACCTAAACCCGTCAATCACGCTTTTTGTGAAAATCTAACTCCCCCCCAGCGCCTTATACAACCCTACCTGATTCTGCAACGCCTGCTGTTGAATCTGCACGGCTTGCGACTGCGCGTCCAACACGCTGCGTTGTGCATCAAGCAACTCTAAATAAGTCACCAGTCCCTGATCAAGCTTGCGTTTCACCAGTTGCAAGCGACTGCTCTCCAGCTCTCGCAAACGTTCTCTGGCGGCAAACTCTTCGGCAATCACTGTGCGTGTACTAAGCACATCCATCACTTCTTTAAACGCGGTCTGGATGGTTTTTTCGTAATTGACGACCTCGATATGCTGGCGGGCTTGGGCCAGGTTGAGGTTGGCTTTGTTGCGGCCGTAGTTAAAGATCGGGAGCACCAGTTGCGGGCTGAAGGCCCAGTAGTTGCTGCCTGTATCCGAGAACAATTTGGAGAAGTCTGAATTGACCAAACCGACATTGGTGGTGAGTTGCAGGCGTGGATAAAACGCGGCTCTGGCAGCGCCGATATTGGCGTTGGCGGATTTGAGCTGATGCTCGGCAGCACGAATATCGGCCCGTCTGGTTAGTAGGCTGGAGGGCAAACCTGGCGTGACGTCGGCCAGTTTCAAGGCGGCGAGCGGCTTGACTGGCAGTGGCGTGCGGTGTGAGGTTTCGCCCAGTAGCAGATACAAAGCATTTTGCGTAGTGGCGAGCTGGCGCTGCCATTGTGCGAGCTGCGCTTGTACTTGCTCGACCTGAATTTGCGCGGCTTTCACATCCAGCACTTGATCCAACCCGGCTTCAAAGCGGCGCTGGGTGCGTTGCAGGGTTTGCTTACGGTCATCCAGCGTTTGCTGGGCGAGCTTGAGCTGGTCGTTGATCGCTAAAAAATTGACGTATTGGGTGGCAATCTCGGTGATCAGCGTGGTCTGCACGGCTTGGCGATTTTCGGCCACGGCGAGGTATTGCTCAAGCGCCGCTTGCGACAGGCTTTTTACCCGGCCAAACACGTCAATTTCGTATTCTGAAATACCCACACCAACCCGGAACAATTTGGCGTCAAACGCCTGGCTGGAGCTGAACACGGTGCGGCTACGGTCGTAATTGAGATTGCCCTGTATGGTTGGCAGGCGGTCGGCCTTTTGTACGCCATAGGTGGCTTTGGCCTCATCCATGCGCAACACGGCGGTTTTGAGGTCACGGTTATGCGCCAGCCCGACCTGAATCAGGCGCTGCAAATCAGCATCTGCAAAGTAGCTTTGCCAGCTGAGTGGCGGCGCTTCGCTCACGGTGTCACTTGCTGGCTGACCTGGATAAACCTCAGGCACTGGCGCGGCGGGCCTGAAATACTCAGGCACGAGTGAGCAACCGCCCATTGCGAAAGCCACGGCAAGGATGATGGAAATACGGCTAAACTTCATGAGACACCCTTTGCTGTGAGACTGGTTGTTTCATCCAGCGGCCCACGACAATAAAAAACAACGGCACGAAAAAGATGGCGAGCAAGGTGGCGGTAATGATGCCGCCGAGCACGCTGGTGCCGATGGCCACTTGTGCACCGGAGGCGGCACCGGTTGAAAATGCTAACGGGATCACGCCGACGCCAAAGGCGAGCGAGGTCATCACAATCGGGCGCAGACGCTCTTTGGCCGCCATCAAGCTCGCTTCCATCAGCGGCATGCCTTGCAACACGTGTTCACGCGCAAACTCCACAATCAGAATGGCGTTTTTGGCTGACAGACCGATGGTTGCAATCAGGCCGACCTTGAAATAAATATCATTAGGTAATTCACGCAAGGTCACCCCCAGCAAGGCGCCTAGCACGCCCAACGGCACCACCAGCATGACCGCAAACGGAATCGCCCAGCTTTCGTACAAGGCGGCCAATACCAGAAACACCACCAGGATGGACAAGCCAAACAGCAGGCTGGCCTGGCTGCCCGACTGTTTCTCTTCCAGCGATTGCCCGGCCCATTCATAGCCTATGCCTTTGCCCAGGCCATTCACCAGGGTTTCCATGGTGCGCATGGCTTCACCACTGCTAAAGCCGGGCGCGGGGCCGCCATTGATGTTAAATGACGGAAAACCATTAAAGCGCGTGCGTTGCGGCGTGCCCATGGCCCAGTCCAGCGTCATGATGGAAGCCAGTGGTACCAGGCTGCCATCCGCCGCTTTGAGGCGGATTTTCTTGATATCTTCCAGCGTTTGCCGCTGTTTGCCATCGGCCTGCACAATCACGCGCCGCACCTGGTTACCATAGACAAAATCACCCAGGTAATTCGAGCCGAGCAGCGTCGCCAGCGAGTCGTTGATTTCATCCAGTGACACGCCCAGCGCCTTGGCTTTGCTGCGGTCTAGCTGCATGTTAACCACTGGCGTGTCATACAAGCCGGCAAACAATACATTGGCCAACTCTGGCCGCTGGGCAGACTCAGCCAGCAACTGGTCGCGCGCTTTCATCAGCACCTCAACACCCACGCTGGCACGGTCTACCAGCCGCAGGTCAAAGCCGCCAAAACTGCCCAACTCGGGCAAGGGCGGCGCATTCATGGCAAAAATAGTTAAATTGGGGCGACCAAAAAACTTCTGGTTGACGCGGTTTACAATCGCCTGCACCTGTTGATCTGGGTTTGGCCGTTCTGCCCAGTCTTTGAGCGTGATAAACAGCATACCGCTATTGGTGCTGGTGCCATAAAAGCTAAAGCCGCTCACCTCAAAGATAATATCAACGGGCTCATGTGCCTGAATATACTCACTCATATCGCCCAGCACTTTGGCGGTTTCTGCCAGCGTCGCGCCTTGTGGCAGCGACACCATGACCATAAAGTTACCCTGGTCTTCTTCGGGCAAAAACGCATTTGGCAAACGCACCAGCAGCCAGCCAGCCAGCGCGACAATCAAGGCAAACACGGCCAGCCAGCGCATCGGCTTTTTGAGCAAGCCGCCAGTGAGGTGGGTATAGCGCTCGGTCATGCGCTGAAAGCTGCGGTTAAACCAGACAAAAAAGCGCGCTTTGTTGCCTGTCTCGTGGCGTAGCAACGTCACGCACAAGGCCGGCGTGAGTGAGAGCGCCAAAAAGGCCGAGAAGCTGATAGACACCGACAAAGCCAGTGAAAACTGGCGGTAAATATTGCCCACCGCGCCACTGAAAAAGGCCATGGGGATAAACACCGACACCAACACCGCCGTAATGCCGACCACGGCACCACTGATTTGCGACATGGCTTTGACCGTGGCATCGTAGGCGGACAAGCCCTCCTCCACAATCAGGCGCTCGACGTTTTCAACCACCACAATGGCGTCATCCACCAGAATGCCAATCGCCAGCACCACGCCAAACATGGTCAGCACATTAATCGAGTAGCCCAGCCAGTACATGACGGCAAACGTCCCCATCAGGGCAATCGGCACGACAATGGTCGGGATCAGCGTCGCACGCAGGTTTTGCATGAACAGGTACATGACCAGGAATACCAGCACAATGGCCTCCACCAAGGTCTGGATCACTTTTTTGATCGAAATCGAAACGAATGCAGAAGAGTCATACGAAAGTTGAAACGCGACATTGGGCGGGAAATACGGCTGCATCTGCTCCATCGCGACCTTGACCCGCTTGATGGTTTCAACCGCATTAGAACCCGGCGCCAGTTTAATCGCCATCCCGGCGGCATTCTTGCCATTGACCCTAGAACTGTAGGTGTAGTCACTGCTGCCCAGCTCAACCTTCGCCACATCTTTAATCAACAGGGCCGAGCCATCTGCCTGCATGCGGATAGGCACATTGGCAAAATCGTCTACCGTTTTTAACGTAGCCTCGGCTTCGAGTGAGACACTCAGTGGCGCACCGTCCGGCACACCACTGGCCCCCACCTGCCCCAAGGTCAGGCGGGTATTGTAGCTGCGCAAGGCATTCACGATCTCGGTCACGCCCACATTGAGACCGGCCATTTTTTGCGGGTCTGGCCAGATGCGCATGGCGTATTCCGGGCTGAACGATTGTACTTTACCCACGCCTTGCACACGCTTGAGCGTAGGCATCACCGTGGCCGATGACAGCTCGCCCAGATCAATTTCACTGTAGCGGTTATCTTCCGAAGTCAGCGATACAATCAGCTGAAAGCTGTCAGCAGACTTTTCTACCGTGATGCCACTGCGACGTACGATTTCCGGCAAACGCACTTCGACACTTTTGAGGCGGTTTTGCACATCCACGGCAGCCAGATCAGGATTGGTGCCCTGACGGAAAGTGACACTGATGGAGGCCATGCCCACATTGCTGGTGGCAGAAACATACATCAGGCCCGGCATGCCATTCATCTCGCGCTCGATAATCGAGGTCACGGTTTCTTCCACCACCTTGGCCGAGGCGCCAGGGTAAGTTGCGGCGATATTGACCACGGGCGGGGCAATATCAGGATACTGGGCAATCGGTAATTGTTTGATGGCGATCAGGCCAGCCAACACAATCAAAATGGCAATCACCCAGGCAAAAATGGGGCGATCAATAAAAAAACGGCTCATGGCCTGGTTCCTGTCTTTCTGCGCGCTGCCCGGTTAAGGGGCCACGGCTTTGGTGATATTGTCTTGGGCACTGATCAGTTTAGGCGTCACTTTGCTGCCCGCCGTTTGTGCCGCCACATTGGTGACCACCACTTGCTCACCGGCTTGCAGCCCTTGCTCAATGACCCACTGTTTGTCTATGACACGGCCGGCTTGTACCTCGCGTGACTCCAGTTCGTTTTTGGCATTCACCACCCACACACGCGTCGAAAACTGGTCACGCATCAACGCATCTCTGGGAATCAGAATCGCATTCGGATTGGTGGCCTGACGGATTTTGATTCTGACGTATGCGCCTGGCATCAAGACCTGCTGCGGGTTTTCAAAAATGGCGCGCATGACCACAGAGTCGGTCGTTTGGTTGACGGAGACGTCCGAGAATGAAAGTTTTCCTGCTTGGGCGTACATGGATCCATCCGGCAAGACCAGTTTAATTTTAAAGTCACCATCGTTGCCTTTGAGCTGGCCATCGCGCAGCGCTTTGCGCAAGGTAAACACTTCTGAGGACGACTGGGAAAAATTAACATAGACCGGATTGACCTGCTCGACGGTGGTCAGTTGCGTAGCTTCATCTTTGCCGACCAGCGCCCCCTCGGTGACCAGTGCGCGGCGGGCCACGCCATCAATTGGCGCGGTCACATTGGCATACCCTAAATCCAGCCGGGCACGATTGAGTTTGGCCTGGGCAGAGGCCACCTCGGCTTTTGCCAGTTGCGCCTCAGCTTGTGCCGCGCGGTAATCACGCTGGCTCACAGACTGGTCGCCAATCAAAGCCTGATAACGCTGCAACTTGTCGTTGGCATTGACAAGGTTGGCCTCGGTCCGCGCCAACTCAGCCTCGGCTTCGAGCTTGCTGGCTTGTAACTGCTCGGGATTGATCTGGAATAACGGCGTGCCGGCTTTCACCACCTGCCCTTCCTGGTACAGGCGTTTGGCGACAATGCCGGAGACACGGGCGCGCACCTCGGCAATGCGGTAGGCCTCGACCCGGCCAGGGAGTTCGACCTCATCGGGAATATCCGCCACCTGCACCTTGACCACCTCCACCACAGGCGCCGCGCCTGCGGGCTGAGCGGCTTCTTTCGGCTTGCTGCACGCAGCCAATTGCAAGATCAACAGCGCCGAAAGCGCCAGCGTCGAGTGAGAAATACGGGACATGCACTACCCTTAATTGTATGGATGACAATATTCTAGCGGCACTTTTATAATTAATCAATCATGACTGATTAATTATTTTTTGGTATGATAGCGGCCATCATCAACGACTGGACTGTCAACGAGCCGCCAGGCTAGAACCACCCGACATGGCTAGAAAAACCAAAGAAGACGCGCAAAAAACCCGTGACCAGATTCTGGATGCAGCTGAGCTTGTGTTTTACGGCAAAGGCTTTACGCAGGCGACCATGGCCGATATTGCCGAAGCCGCGCAACTGTCACGCGGCGCCGTATACGGGCATTATAAAGGTAAGCTTGAAGTCGCCACGGCCATGGCCGAGCGTGTCATCCAGCAAGCCTCACCGTTTCAGGGGCAACCGGCGCATAGCGCACTAGAAAACCTGAAACACTACTGCTTGCAGGAAGTGCGCAGTTATATCGAGCCCAGCTCTATCCAGCGCGTGCTGTTTTTTCTGTATGTGGGCATTGATGATTCGCCCGAGCTGCTGCAACTGCGCTACAACTGGGAGAAAAAACGTATTGCGCAAATCAACAGCCTGCTGACACAGGCCATTGCCCACAAAGAGCTGCCTGCTGACGTCGATTTTGACTTGGTCAGTCTCTACTGCCAGTCAGTGATCGAAGGCGTATTCAGCATTGTTTACTTTGGCAGCATGAGCGAACGTGAACGCTGGCAGCGCGCAGAACAATTGTGTACCTACAGCCTGCAACGCTTGTCCATGCCTTTTTCGCAGCCTTAACTCCGTGCCGCCTGCGATTGGTGATTGACGCGGCATGGCTTCTTGCTGCAAGATAAAAAATAAATACATTGATCGCAATTAATTTCAACTTTTTGGCCAGCACACGGTCAGTCTGAACAGGCGGTATGCCTGTGCTTGAAATAGCATCAACGCTTGCGAAATCCATATTGCGTATGCCTACGCAAATAAAATAACTTAAAAGAAACCCTGACGATGGACCATAACCTGAGCCTGATTACCACCATTGCCGTCGCGTTTGCGCTGGCACTGGTGTTTGGACTAATTGCCGAAAAACTCAAATTGCCTGCGCTAATTGGTTATTTACTGGCCGGCATCATGATCGGCCCCGCCACCCCAGGCTTTGTCGCCGACCTTGAAATTGCCTCGCAGCTGTCGGAAATCGGGGTCATGTTATTGATGTTTGGCGTCGGCCTGCATTTTTCGGTACAAGACCTGCTGTCGGTCAAACGCATCGCCCTGCCCGGCGCACTGGCGCAGATGACGCTGGCAACGTTGCTAGGCATGCTGGTCGCCTGGAGTTGGCACTGGAGCTGGGGCGAAGGCCTGGTATTTGGTTTGTCCCTGTCTTGCGCCAGTACGGTGGTATTGCTCAAGGCGTTGGAGTCACGCCGTATTCTGGAAAGCATGAACGGCAAGATTGCAGTCGGCTGGCTGGTGGTGGAAGACATGGTGACCGTGCTGGTACTGGTGTTGATGCCAGCCCTGGCGGGCGTGCTGGGCGGTAGCCAGAGTGAAGCAACCAGTGTTGCCGCCATATGGCAAACCATAGGCATGACCTTGCTCGAAGTGACAGGCTTTATTGCCATCATGCTGGTGGTCGGCAAGCGGGTGTTGCCGTGGTTGCTCTGGTATGTGGCGGGCACTGGCTCGCGCGAGCTGTTCACGCTGACCGTGATCGCGGTGGCGATCGGGGTGGCGTTTTTTGCCTCTACCTTATTTAATGTCTCGTTCGCATTGGGTGCGTTTTTTGCCGGCATGATCATGCGTGAATCAGAATACAGCCACCGTGCTGCTGAAGATTCGCTGCCGTTCCGCGATGCCTTTGCCGTGTTATTTTTCGTCTCGGTTGGCATGTTGTTTGACCCCAGCATTCTGATCAAACAGCCCGTACAGGTGTTGTCTGTGGTAGCCATTATTATCCTGGGTAAGTCGCTGGCGGCGGTGGCGATTGTGCTGGCCTTGCGTTATCCCTTAAATACCGCGTTAACCGTAGCCGCTAGCCTCGGGCAAATCGGTGAGTTCTCGTTTATTCTGGCCGGGCTGGGGGTCTCACTCAACCTGATGTCCCCCGATGGCATGAGTCTGGTACTGGCAGGCGCGCTCATTTCCATTGCCTTGAACCCGCTGGTGTTTGCATCGATCAAGCCGCTGGCCAATTGGGTAGTCAGCAAGTCTGATCTGGCCCGGCAGTTCTCGTTACGCATGGACCCCTATGGTGAGTTGCCCATGACCACCGAGCGCAAGTTCCTCGAAGGCCAGGTGGTGCTGGTCGGTTATGGCCGGGTGGGCAAACGTATTGCGCAGTCACTGACCGCCGCCGCCATCCCCTATGTGGTGGCCGAACAAAACCGTGAAGTGGTGGAAAAACTGCGCAAACAGGGGCAACCTGCCGTCTCGGGGAACGCGGCGGACCCGATGGTGTTGATCCAGGCCCACATTGCCAATGCCTCCCTGCTGATTATTGCCACGCCGGATGCCATGAATATCCGCAAGATGGTCGAGATCGCCAAGCAGCTCAAACCGGATATCGAAGTCGTGATCCGCACCCATCATGAGGACGAATACCTGCGCCTGCAAAAAGAACTGGGCGAGACCGAAGCGGTGTTTTTTGGCGAGGAAGAACTGGCCAAGGGCATGTCTGCCCATGTGTTGCGGCGCTTTGAACGCCCGCATTAAGCCGCACAATCAATGACCTTGTACGCAAATTAACGTATGGCGTGCAGGCCTGGCTGGCGTTAAATTAGCACCAAGGTTAATACCTGCTACGCCCCACATTTTAATCACACCGTCAACAGCGCCGGTGATGATTCGAGCAAAAAAGCTCACCCGCCATTTGATGGCCGGTGGGCTTTTTTTATGCGTAATCGGTATGTATCGAGTCACTAGCCTTTTTTAAATTTTTCAGGAGAAGCTTCATGATACATGGTGATATTTCCAGCAGTCAGGACACCGTCGGTGTGGCCGTCGTCAATTACAAAATGCCCCGCTTGCATACCAAAGCCGAGATTCTGGCCAACTGTCGCAACATCGCCGACATGGTGGTCAATATGAAAGCCGGTCTGCCCGGCATGGATCTGGTGATTTTCCCGGAATACAGCACGCACGGCATCATGTATGACGGTCAGGAAATGTATGACAATGCCACCACCGTGCCCGGCCCGGAAACCGATATTTTTGCCGAGGCTTGCCGCAAGGCCAAAGTCTGGGGCGTATTCTCGATCACCGGCGAGCAGCACGAAGAGCATCCGAAAAAAGCACCGTATAACACCCTGATCCTCATGAATGATCAAGGTGAAATCGTGCAGAAATACCGCAAGATCATGCCATGGGTGCCCATCGAGGGCTGGTACCCAGGCAAGGAAACCTTTATCAGCGAAGGCCCCAAAGGCCTCAAGGTCAGCCTGATTATCTGTGACGATGGCAACTACCCTGAAATCTGGCGCGACTGTGCCATGAAAGGCGCCGAACTGATTGTGCGTTGCCAGGGCTATATGTATCCGGCCAAAGAGCAGCAGATTCTGATCAGCAAGGCGATGGCGTTTGCCAATAACACCTATGTGGCCGTGTCCAATGCGGCAGGCTTTGATGGCGTCTACTCCTACTTCGGCCACTCGGCGATTATCGGTTTTGATGGCCGTACGCTGGGCGAATGTGGCGAGGAAGAAAATGGCGTGCAGTATGCGGCCTTAAGCAAACACTTGATCCGCGACTTCCGCAAACATGGCCAGTCCGAAAATCACCTGTTCAAGTTGCTGCACCGTGGCTACACCGGTGTGCTCAACTCAGGCGATGGCGATCAAGGCGTGGCACAGTGCCCATATAGCTTCTACAGCAAATGGGTACAGGACCCGGCGGCTGCGCGTGACATGGTAGAATCGTTTACGCGCTCGACGTTGGGCACCAAAGAGGCGCCCATCGCAGGCTTACCTAACGAATAGTCGGATATTCTGACTGGCGATCACTCTAGGCTAGATGAAACTAGGCGAGATCACACTAGAGTTGATCCCCTCGATGCAACACAATGGCTCCGGTCTGGCCGGAGCCCCTGACGAAAGAATCTCATGGCAAACACTGACCCGATCCCGGTCGGCGTGCTGTTTTCCACCAGCGGCGCCACGGCGACCATAGAACGCTCACAGGCATTTGCCACTTTCTTTGCCATCGCAGAAATCAATGCCGCGGGCGGCATCGCTGGCCGAGAACTGGTGCCCGTCCACTATGATCCGCAGGGCATGCCGCAACAATACCAGTTACTGGCCGAGCGCATGATTCGAGAAGATGGCGTCAATGTGATCTTTGGCTGCTATATGTCCAGCACGCGCAAAGCCGTGATTCCGGTGGTGGAAAAATGGCGCAAGCTGCTGTTTTACCCCACGCCTTACGAGGGCTTTGAATTCTCGCCGCATGTGATTTACACCGGCGCGGCGCCCAACCAGAACAGTGCACAACTGGCTGACTACATGACGCGACATTTTGGCGCGCGCGTCTACATGATCGGCTGCGACTACATTTACCCGTATGAGTCCAACCGCATCATGAGTGACTTTATCCTTGAAGTTCCAGGCGGCAAAAAACTGGCCGAGCGTTATGTACCGCTGACGGCGACAGAAAAAGATTTTTTAGCGGTGGTGCGTGACATCAAGGCCAAATCGCCAGACTTTGTGTTTTCAACCGTGGTGGGGCAAGCCACCCGCCTGTTGTACCAGGCTTATGCCGAGATCGGCATGGATGCCCAGCACACCCCGATTGCCAGCCTGACCACCTCTGAAGCAGAGGTGGCAGAAATGGGCGGCGGTGCGGCCCAGGGCCACATCACGTCTGCGCCCTATTTTCAAAGCATTGCCAGTACCGAGAACCAGGCCTGCATCGCGCGCTTCAGGCAGCAGTATGGCAACGAGATTGCGCCCAATATGGCCTGGGAAGCGGCATATTTTCAAACCCACCTGTTTGCCGAAGCGATGCGCGCGGCCGGGAGCGACCAGTATGATGCGCTGTTGCCACAGCTGCTGGGTCGAGCCTTTGACGCACCGCAAGGCCGTATTGTCATTGATGCCGGCAACCACCACACCCGGCTACACCCGCGCATTGCGCGCGTCAATGCGGCTGGCCAGTTCGAGATCATCGCCGGTGGCGGTGCCGCAGCGGTAATCCCCGACCCTTATCTGGTGACGCACCCAGGCGCCAGCTGGAACAACCTGCCTTATGCGGCGGAGTATCGCGTTGGCTGAGTCGCCCACCGCCCCTCACTATGGTCAGCGCCAGGCCAAGCAGGCGCAGGCGCCGCGCTCCACGCTGGAGCTGTTCCGCCATTTGCGCCATGCCTGCATCACGATTTTTCATCCTGAGGACGAAAACCGCGAGGTATTGACACAGCAACTGCACCGGATTGGCTGCCAGACGGTCGCGCTATGGCCGCCGGTGGCTGAGCTACCCGCGCAAACCGAGCTGGTGATTTTTCTGCTAGATGCCCAAGCCAGCGCGAAAAAGAAACTGCCGTGGCTGACACCAGAGTCGGCGATCCCGCTGATTGGAGTGCTGGATTATGAAAACCCGACCACGCTGGAGACCGCCACTGCGCTGGGTTGCCATGGCATGCTGGTAAGGCCTCTGCAAGCCAAAGGCTTGCTCTCCACCCTCATCCTGACCATGCATCATTGCCAGCAATTAAAAACCTTGCGCAAACGTAACCAGCGCCTGGAAGAAAAACTGCAGGCGGCAGGCGAAATCAGTGCGGCACAAGCCATGTTGGCGCATGCGCGCGGAATCAGTGCAACCGAGGCTTACAAAGTCCTGCGCGAGCAGGCCATGCTCAAACGCGTGACGGTGGAAGACATTGCACGTGCACTGTTGCAAACCGACGGTCTATTGTCCAATCCAGCCAAACCCCGTTAGAATGCTCGCCCTTGCCAAGCGCATCGATTCTCCTGCGCACAGTTTTTGCTTGAACAAGTCCGATGATGACCGACATTTCCCCCGCACAAACCATTACCCTGGCTAAAATCAGACATATCGAGGAGCTGGAGCGCCTGGATAGCTCAATTACTTTTGTCGAAAGAATTGGGCAGCTCATTCATCAAATTCAGGCTGAACGTGGTGCCAGCTGTCTTTATTTAGCGTCTTCCGGCAAACGCTTCTCGCAGGCACGTGCGGATATCGTCGTGCAAAATCAGCAAATTGAAACCGATTTCAGGCAAGCCTTGCAACAATATCTAGACCGCCATGCGCTGACCGATGCCAAACAGTTGACGCTCATCTCTTGGATTTTGCTGGGTTTGGACCAGCTTAAAAACTTACGTCATCAAATTACGCTACTCAAGATCTCATTTGCGGATTGCATAGAGTCTTATAACCGCTTTATACAAAGCTTGATCTCGCTGATTTTCGAGATCACGGACAGCTCGGTCAACAGCAAGGTCTCCACCAGCTTGCTGACGCTCTACAACCTGGTGCAAGCCAAGGAGTTTGCCGGTCAGGAGCGTGCAGTCGGCTCTTATTTATTTGGCTCAGGCAGCATGCAAAGCGAGCATCAGCAAAAACTGCTGGAATTGATCACACAGCAAAATCGCCATTTTGAACTGTTCAGCCAGTTTGGCGCCCAGGAGCTACAGCAGGCATGGGCGGTCCTGCAAAGCTCACGCCTACAACAGCAGCATGAGCACTTGCGTCACCAGCTGACGGTGGCCAAAGATCAGCAAACGCTCAATACCAGCGCCAGTGATACCTGGTTTGCGTTGTGCAGTGAGCGCCTGAGTGAAATCTGGCTAATTCAATGCCAGCTGGTGCAATCCATGCACCGCATGCTGGCAGAACTTTCTGCCCATGCGAAAAAAGACCTGGCACAAACAAAGCAATATTTGGATGCCATGACGCAAAGCGCTGATCCCAATCATCCCCTGGATAGTAGTTTCTTCAACCTGTCGATTCCGGTCGAGAGTGCGCTGCAATTTCAGGCAAATGAAGCTAGGCATACGGCACCCGTGACTTCTATCATGCAGTTGCTGCAACAGCAATCGCAACAGATTGCCGAGATGGAAGTCACCTTGGCCGATACTAAAAAAGCCTTGTCAGAGCGCAAAGTGATCGAACGCGCCAAAGGCCTGCTAATGCGCAAGTTTGATATTGATGAAATGGAAGCCTACAAACAGTTGCGCAGTACGGCCATGACTCAAAACCGCAAAATTGTGGATATCGCGGAAAACATTCTCGCACAGACACATTTTTCCCGCGATTAACCGCTCAGGATCGGGCATGCGCACCATGCCTGTGCATATACGCGGTGTATATCTACACCTATAAAACTGTAAAATATGGACAAAAACAGCATTAAAACAAAGTGTTATTCGCAATATTAATACATGGCATAACAATTGCTATCAATCAATTAACGCGATTCCAATGGCGGAAGCGCGGGTATAAATAGGTGGTCCCCTGGCTTGTGTTTGAATCCTGGTGATTTGAATACAGCGGGTACCAACCAATTCAGCAATCTGGACAAAGGCGTCCTGACAGTAGACTCAAGCGGGTTGACTGTCAGGACGCCTTTTTGTTTTGGACTCATCCAAGAAAGTAAGAGGTATGCAATGTCTTATCTAGCCCCCGCCGAATTTGTCTCTAAGATGGTAGACGCCGGTGAATCAAAAATTTATATGGCCACGCGTGACACCGTGATTCGCGCCTATATGGCGGGTGCCATTCTGGCGCTGGCCGCTGTGTTTGCAGTGAGTATTGCCTTGGCGACAGAATCTCCTCTGGTAGGAGCTGTCATGTTTCCGGTGGGCTTCAGCATGCTCTACCTGATGGGATTTGACTTGCTGACCGGCGTTTTCATGCTGACTCCGCTGGCCTGGCTGGACAAACGCCCCGGCGTGACCTGGCCGCAAATCCTGCGTAACTGGGGTCTGGTATTTATTGGCAATTTTGCTGGCGCGCTCACGGTGGCCGGGATGATGGCTTTTATCTTCACCTATGGCTTTAATACCGATGGCGGCGCCATCGCCACCAAAGTCGCCGGTATAGGCGAGGCCAGAACACTGGGCTACGCCAAATATGGCCTGGATGGCTGGATCACCATTTTTATCCGTGGCATGTTGTGCAACTGGATGGTGTCGCTGGGCGTGGTGGGGGCCATGATTTCAACCAACGTCAGCGGCAAGGTGATCGCCATGTGGATGCCAATCTTTTTGTTCTTTTTCATGGGCTTTGAGCACTCGGTCGTCAATATGTTTCTGTTTCCATTTGCTTTGATCATGGGCGGCAATTTTTCGATTGCAGACTATCTGGTATGGAATGAAATCCCGACTGCGCTTGGCAATCTGGTGGGCGGCCTGGCCTTTACCGGCCTGACGCTGTATACCACCCATGTGCGCACACAACCCAAACGTAAACTGTAAACAATGCTCGCCTGCTCGTCGTGGCAGTGAGCCCGTCCCACACGATATCAATGGAGTTAATCATGACAAGAGATGAAGTCACAGAACTGATAGTGTTACAAAAAAATGCCTTGCAACTGTCCTGGAAAACACTTGCTGAGGCCATTGGTTTGAGCAAGGAATGGACAACGGCCGCCCTACTTGGCCAAATGACCCTCTCTGCCGAACAAGCCAATACCTTGGGAAAACTGCTACAACTGCCTGGAGAAGCCATAAGCCAACTACAAGTGGTACCTTATAAAGGATCGTTACCCACTGCGGTGCCCTCCGATCCATTAATTTATCGCTTTTACGAACTGATCAGCGTCTACGGCACCACATTTAAGGCCTTGATTCACGAAGAGTTTGGCGATGGCATCATGAGCGCCATTGACTTTAATATGGATTTGCAACGCGAAGCCGACCCTAAAGGCGATCGCGTCAAAATCACCATGAGCGGCAAGTTCCTGCCTTACAAGTCTTACTAAACGGCATGCCTGCCTCTTTGCAGATAGAAAGCGGCGCCTGCTCCGAGGCCGGACGCAAACCAGTCAATCAGGATGCGTTCGGCCTCACCACACAAGACAGCCCGCCTGCTACTGGCAAAGGTTGGGTATTTGCCATTGCCGATGGCATCAGTAGCAGCGATGTCAGCGACCAGGCTAGTACGCTGGCCATTCAGCAGTTTATACAAGATTACGCGCTCACCCCTGTAGAATGGTCAGTCAAGTCTGGTGGGTTGCAAGTCTTACGCAGTATTAATGCCACACTCAATGCGCAGACGTTTCGCAGCCCTTATCGTTTTGACAAAAACAGAGGCTACGTCTGTACCTTTAGCGCCCTGATCATTAAATCACGGGCTATCCATGTATTTCATCTGGGCGATACGCGCATTTACCGTCTCCGTGACCAGCAATTGCAATGCCTGACCGAAGACCACCGTTTCTGGGTCGATGATCAACATAGCTATCTGGCACGCGCCCTGGGCATGAGCCCGCAACCAGAAATTGATTATCACAGCGAGGCCGCGGAAGCAGGCGATGTTTATTTATTGATGTCTGATGGCGTATTTGAACACCTGACCTCAGAAGAAATCTTGCAGGATATCCAAACCGCCAGCGACCTCAATCGTCTCTGCCAGCACTGGGTTAAACTCGCGCATGCACGCGGTAGCGAGGATAACCTGACAGCACTGGCGGTGCGCTTGTTACAACTGCCCGACCATGACATGGCCTCGCTGACACAAAGCATGCAGGCACTCCCCTTTGCCCCGGCCATAGAAGAAGGTAAGCCGTTTGATGGTTACCATATTTTGCGTTGCCTGCATCATAGCCACCGCAGCCATGTTTACCTGGCACGTGACCTGCAAACGGGCACCCAGGTTGCCCTCAAAGTCCCATCGGTGGACCTGTCCGCCGATGCACAGGCACTGGAACGTTTTTACCTCGAAGAATGGGTGGCCAGGCGCATCAGCCATCGCCATATATTACGGCCGTATACGTCAGCTTCTCCGCGCAAGTTTTTATATAGTGTGATGCACTATGTGCCGGGGCAAACCTTACAACAATGGCTGCTGGATCACCCGCAACCATCCCTAGAGACCGTCCGCCAACTGGTGGAACAGATCACCAGCGCCCTGGAAGCCTTTCATCGACTGGAGATGGTCTACCGCGACTTGCAGCCGCAAAATATCCTGGTCGATACCGATGGCCAGATCACCTTGATTGATTTTGGGGCCGTGAGCGTGGCTGGTCTCGAAGAAATGAGCGAGCTAGAAAGCACGGTAACCTTGCCTGGCACGCTGCAATACTCGGCGCCAGAACAGTTTCTGGGATGGCCAGCAACGCCACAATCGGATATTTATGCCTTGGGGGTGATCACTTACCAGTGCCTCACAGGCAAACTGCCCTATGGGACAGAGGTCGCGAAGGTAAAACATCCGCAACACCTGTCACGTTTGTATTACCGGGAGATTCGCTATACACAACCGGCGTTTCCGGCCTGGGTCGACGCCGCCATCGCCCGTGCCGTGCACCCGCAGGCAGAAAAACGTTATGCGCAGGCCTCTGAATTTTTATTTGACCTGCGTAAACCGAATGCAGCCTTTCTGCGTCATGCCCATCCGCCTTTGCTGGAACGTCATCCGCTGGCCTTTTGGCGTGGCTTAAGTCTATTGCTGGCGTGTATGGTCATCCTGTTGCTCGGGCTCCTCGCACACCAGCCCAAGTCATGCGCCAATGTTGAGCAGTTCGCACGAAAGCAGTGCAACTATGCCCGGCAATAATATGCCCCTTTACAAAAGAAACTAATATTTTCATTACAATTCAATCACTTAAAAATAAAATAAAGTTGGCATGCCGTTTGCTAATGCTTATTTAAGAGCAAGCTGGATCAACGGCGATCCTGTCAAATATGCTCCGTGGCAAATGCCTGATATCAGGTAATTTGCCTAACAACTGAGTTATACCCGTTATTAAATTAATGTAAGTACCGCAGCCTTTTAGCAAAAGGGCTTGCAAGCAAAAGGACAAAGGCGTCCTGAGTGTAGACCACGGTCTGCATTCAGGACGCCTTTTTTGTTTTGTATTTTCCGAACCCCTTTTTCGAATCAAATCTCAAGGAGCCGACATGAGCAGTTCTGACAAAAAAAATGTATCCCCCACCGAGGCAACGCCGGTTGACCAGGTGAACCAGCAACGCCGCCATTTCTTTATGAATACGCTGGCAGGCGCGTTTGGTGCTGCCGCCATGATGAACATGGTGCCTTCCGCCATCCGTAGCCAGGCTTGGGCGGCAGGCTCGGATGCGCCAGAAATCACCGAAGTGAAAGTGGGCTTTATCCCGCTGACGGACTGTGCGCCGATTATTGTCGCCGCGCAAATGGGCTTTGATAAAAAATATGGCATCAAGATTGTGCCGTCTAAAGAAGCTTCGTGGGCAGGCGTACGTGACAAGCTGGTCAATGGTGAATTGCATGCTGCACATGTGTTGTATGGCCTGATCTACGGCGTCCAAATGGGCATCGGCGGCCAGCAAAAAGACATGAACGTGCTGATGACGCTGAACAACAACGGCCAGGGCATCACGCTGGCTAACCAGCTTAAGGAAAAAGGCGTCACCAGTGGCGCCACGCTGAAACGCTTGCTGGATAACGAAAACCGCGACTTTACCTTCGCCCAGACCTTCCCCACCGGCACGCACGCCATGTGGTTGTACTACTGGCTGGCGACTTATGGCATCAACCCGATGCAGGACGTGAAAACCATCGTCGTACCGCCGCCACAAATGGTCGCCAACATGCGGATTGGCAATATGGATGGCTACTGCGTGGGCGAACCCTGGAACGCCCGTGCCATTTACGACAAGATCGGCTACACCGTCGCCACCTCACAAGATATTTGGGTAGACCACCCGGAAAAAGTGTTGGGCACCACCGCTGACTTTATCGCCAAGAACCCGAATACCGCGCTGGCGTTAACCAAAGCCATCCTCGAAGCCTCACGCTACATTGATGCGACCAAAAACCGTGCCGAAGTGGCCAAGTTGATCGCAGGCAAAGCCTATGTCAATGCGCCAGAAGAAGTGATTGAAGGTCGCTTCCTCGGCCACTACGACAATGGTATCGGCAAAAAATGGGAAGACCCCAACTACATGAAGTTCTTCAATGATGGCAAGGTCAGTTTCCCTTACCTGTCAGACGGCATGTGGTTCCTGACCCAACACAAACGCTGGGGCTTGCTCAAGTCTGACCCGGATTACCTCGGCGTGGCGAAAAAGGTGAACCGCATTGATATTTATACCGAAGCCGCCAAATCTCTGGGCATTAGCGTGCCAACAGACGTGATGCGCAGCAGCAAGCTGATTGACGGCGTGGTCTGGGATGGTAAAGACCCTAAAGCTTATGCCAACAGCTTCAAGGTTAAAGCGTAATTCTTTCAAGGAGAGTCACCATGAGTGTCGTCAGCTTTAACAAGGAAAAAATCATGCAAAACAGTGAGCAGGCTGCCAAAGCAATGCCAGCCAAGCAAGCAAAACCGGTTGTCGCGGTGGTGAGCCCTCTCTCGGCCACCGCAACAGCAGCCACCCCGGCAAGCAAAAAAGCCGGGGCATGGGCGGCAATGGCCAAACGTGTCTTTGAAGGACTGTTGCCGCCTGTGATTGGCTTGCTGATCTTTGGCGCCATCTGGTCTACCGTGGCCGCCCTGACTCAGGGTTTGCCAGGACCGGTGCAGACCTGGCATTCGGCGGTGGAGCTGTTTAGCGACCCGTTTTATATCAACAACCCGAATGACATGGGCATCGGCTGGAACATCCTGAACTCGCTCAAACGCGTCGCCACCGGCTTTGCGCTGGCAGCGATTGTCGGCATCCCCATGGGGTTTATCATCGGCCGCTATGCCTTTATGTCAAAAATGGCGGCGCCGATTATCAGCCTGCTCAAGCCGGTCTCCCCACTGGCTTGGTTGCCGATCGGCCTGCTGGTATTCAAAGCGGCCAACCCGGCCGCAATCTGGGTGATTTTCATCACCGCGGTCTGGCCCATGATCATCAACACCGCCGTCGGTGTCAGCAAAGTACCGCAAGACTATATGAACGTGGCCAAGGTACTGAACCTGTCCGAGTGGAAGGTGATCACCAAAATCCTGCTGCCGTATGTCATGCCTTACATGATGACCGGTGTGCGTCTCTCCATCGGTGCCGCCTGGCTGGTAATTGTGGCGGCAGAAATGCTGACCGGCGGCGTGGGCATTGGCTTCTGGGTGTGGGATGAATGGAACAACCTGAACGTTGAGCACATCATCATCGCGATTTTCATTGTGGGCATCGTCGGTCTGTTGCTGGAGCAGTGTCTGGTCATGCTGGCCAAACGCTATAGCTACGAATAACCACGACGCCTCATTGACTGGTAAAGGACTCTGATCATGACCACCGCTGTAAAACAAGACCGCTATGTGTTGATTGAAAACGTCAACATGATTTTCAACACTAAAAAAGGCAGTTTCCAGGCCTTGAAAGACATCAACCTGTCTATCCAGGAAGGTGAATTCATCTCCATCATCGGCCACTCAGGCTGCGGCAAATCTACCGTGCTCAACCTGATTGCCGGCTTGCTGCAACCGACAGATGGCTACCTGTTTTGTGCCGGACGCGAAATCGCCAAGCCTGGCCCTGAACGCGCCGTGGTGTTCCAGAACCACTCCCTGCTGCCATGGCTGACCTGTTTTGAAAATGTCTATCTGGCCGTGGAACGCGTGTTTGCTGCCACCGAAACCAAAGCACAACTGGCAGAACGTACCCGCGCGGCACTGGAGTTGGTGGGCTTGAGCCACGCCATGGAAAAACGCCCGAATGAAATTTCCGGCGGCATGAAACAACGCGTGGGCATTGCCCGTGCCCTGGCCATGGAGCCAAAAGTGCTACTACTGGATGAGCCGTTTGGTGCGCTGGATGCGCTGACCCGTGCCGGTCTGCAAGACGAACTGATGGCCATCATGGCACGTTCTGGTTGTACTGCCGTCATGGTGACGCACGATGTGGACGAAGCCGTGTTGCTGTCTGACCGCATCGTCATGATGACCAACGGCCCGGCAGCCACCATCGGTGAAATCCTGACGGTCGATTTACCCCGTCCGCGCAAACGCCTGGAGCTGGTGGAAGACCCAGCGTATACCCATCTGCGCAGCGAAGTTTTGAAGTTTCTGTATGAGCGGCACGCCAAAAAGGCGGCCTAACTGAAAGGTGCTGGCAGGCGGCCACCTGTCAGCACCACTTGCTTTTCAAAAGCAATCCTCATCCAAGCAAGGTTACCCCAATAGAGAAAAGGAGCAACACATGAACGCTAACCTACACCCACGCTTGCGTCAAGTTTCCGCAGCCATCTTGCTGGCGGCACTTGGCTCCCCTGCAATGGCAGAAGAAGAAGTTCTGCCTGAATACACTTTTATGGACGCGATTAAAACCGGTAAAAATCTGACCAGTTTCAGACTACGTTATGAGTATGTCGATCAGGATGGCTTACAGCCGGCCACTTTTGCCAACGGCAGCCCTAACCCGACTGCCAATCAAGCCCTGGACAACGCCAACGCCATGACGATGCGCAGCCTGGTTGGCTGGCAAACGGCCCCGTACCACAACTGGAGTTTTGCCGCGCAACTTACCAACGTCAGCAAACTGCAAGATGATTTCAACGATGGCACTAACCCAGTGCGTGTCAATGGCGCCTCTAATGAGAGCGACAAGATTAATTACGCCAAAGTAGTGGATCCTGACTATACCGATGTGAACCAGCTGTTTGTAGACTGGACCGGCATTAAAAATACCAAGGTGCGTTTAGGACGACAAATTGTCAACCTGGACAATGTGCGTTTTATTGGGGATATTGCTTTCCGCCAAAATACACAGGTCTTTGATGGTCTGTCCATCTTGAACAAGTCAATTCCAGATACTGAAATTTTCTATGCTCACTTTGACCGTGTCCGCCAGATTTTCACGACGCACAGAAGCGGCGACCTCGACATTTTGAACACCAGATACCGTATTTCCCCGACCGAATTTCTGGTTGGCTACGCTTACCTGAGCGACTTTGACAATCTGGGCTTTGGCAATGCCTGGTTTGGCACCGGAACAGCCAATTATGCCGCCAGCCAGTCCAACAAAACGTTTGGCGTACGCCTCGATGGCACACATCCATTCACACCGAACTACCGCGCGCACTACACTGCCGAATATGCCAAACAGGATAATTACCGGGGTGGTGATAGCCGCATTGATGCGCATTACTACAAGCTGGGCGGTGGCTTCGGGATTGATAACTTCAATATGCGTGTCGATCAGGAATTGCTCTCCAGCAACAACAATACTTTCGCGTTCCAGACTCCTTTTGGTACCAACCACCTGTTTCAAGGTTGGGTAGACAAGTTTCTGGTCACCCCACGTGAGGGCATTAAAGATACCTTTGTCACAGCCACTTACCGTTACGGCGACTTTCTGTTCTTTGCCGATTACCACGTGATTGACTCTGACAATGACTTTTATACCGTGGGCAGCGGCACCAACCGTAATGGCAGCCGTTACGGCACGGAATGGAATGCCGCCGTCACCTGGAATATCGATAAAAACTGGATGACCAAGTTTGAATACGGAAAATTCAGTGAAGGTGACCAGTTTGGACTTGGGCCGAATACCACCAGCAATGCTGCTGGCACACGTGGCCGTTTCCGTGATACCGAAAAACTGTGGCTGACCGCCATGTATACGTTCTAAACGGACGTCTCGTCTGTAAGCAAAGGAGCCCCTCATGTCAGCAAGCAAAGTGTATTTAATCGGTGCCGGTCCTGGCGACCCTGAGCTCATCACGCTCAAGGCAGTCAAGGCCTTGCAGCTGGCAGAGGTGGTGCTGGTCGATGACCTGGTCAACCCGGAACTGCTCAAGCATTGCCCGCAGGCGCGTATTGTGCCGGTGGGCAAGCGCGGCGGTTGCAAGTCTACGCCACAGCATTTTATTCACCGCATGATGATCGCCCTGGCCGAACAAGGCCAAACCGTGGCTCGCCTGAAAGGCGGTGACCCGTTTGTGTTTGGCCGTGGTGGCGAAGAAATGCTGGCACTGCGCGCCGCCAATATTGACTACGAAATTATTCCGGGCATGACCAGTGGCCTTGCCAGTTGCGCCAGCATGGAGGTACCGGTGACCCACCGCGCCTACAACCATGGCGTGACGCTGGTCACTGGCCATACCAAAGATGGCGGCCCCCTGCCCTGGCAAGCGCTGGTGGCCAGTCATACCACGCTGGTCATTTACATGGGCATGCAGCATCTGGCTGAAATCTGCCGTGAACTGATTGCTGCAGGCATGCCCACAGACATGCCCTGCATGGTGGTGGAGAACGGCACACGCACCGAACAGCGTGGCCTGACCTCAACGCTGCAAGCCATGCCTTACCTGGCCCATCAGCAAAGTCTTAAAAGTCCGTCCATTATTGTGGTCGGCGAAGTGGTGAAATTAGCCAGAAACAGCCAACAGGAACAAGATTGGCAACAAAACCTGCAACACTGGCTCAGCATCGGCGATGCAGCATAAGCGCTGAAAGGAGTGATTCAATGATAAAACAGAAACTGGTAGTGGTTGGTAACGGCATGGCTGGCATGCGGACGGTGGAAGAACTGCTCAAGATTGCGCCGGACATGTACGACATTACCGTGTTTGGCGATGAGCCTTATCCCAACTATAACCGCATCATGTTGTCGCCCGTACTGGCCAACGAGCAGACCATCGATGACATTATTCTCAATAGCCGCGAATGGTATGCCGAACACAACATCACCTTGCATACCAGCGCCCGTGTCAACAAGATAGACCGCAAGGCCCGCACCGTGACCGCCGAAAACGGCCTCACGGTTGAATATGACCGCCTGTTGCTGGCAACCGGCTCCAAGCCGTTCATCTTGCCAATTGCAGGTGCAGACTTGCAGGGTGTGCTGGGCTACCGCGATATCAAAGACACCAACGACATGATCGCTGCGGCCAAAATCTACAAGCATGCAGTGGTCATTGGCGGCGGCTTGCTGGGCCTTGAGGCCGCCAATGGCCTCAAGGTGCAAGGCATGGACGTGACCGTGGTGCACAAAAACGAATGGCTGCTGGAACGCCAGCTCGACAAGACCGCAGGCAAGATGCTGCAAAAATCCCTAGAAACGCGCGGGCTGCAGTTCTTGCTGCAAAAAGACACGGAGCAATTGATCGGAAAAGACGGCCGCGTGGTCGCCGTGCGCTTTAAAGATGGCCAGGAAGTGCCTGCAGACCTGGTGGTGATGGCGGTGGGCATCCGCCCCAACTATGCGCTGGCCGAATCGGCAGGCATTTATTGCAACCGCGGCATTGTGGTGAGCGACACCATGCAGACCTATGACCCGCGCATTTATGCCGTGGGCGAATGCGTCAACCACCGTGGCATTGCTTATGGCCTGGTGGCCCCCTTATTTGAAATGGCCAAAGTGTGCGCCACACATTTGGCCAACTTCGGCATTGGTGTATACAAAGGCTCGGTCACTTCGACAAAATTGAAGGTGACCGGCATTGATTTGTTTTCTGCCGGTGATTTTATGGGCAGTGACGATGCCGAAGAAATTTTGCTGCACGACGCGGTCGGCGGGGTATACAAAAAACTCGTGATTAAAGATGACACCATCATCGGTGCCGTGCTGTATGGCGATACGACGGATGGGGCCTGGTATTTCCAGCTGCTGCGCGACAAAAAGCCGATCCACGAAATCCGGGATCACTTAATGTTCGGGCAGGATAGTCTGGGCAATACCGGCCACCAGGGTCAGGACAAGGTGTCTGCCATGACCGACGAAATGGAAGTCTGTGGCTGTAATGGCGTCTGCAAAGGCACCATTGTCAAAGCGATCCAGGCACAAGGCCTGTTCACACTGGATGACGTCAAAAAACACACCAAAGCTGGCTCCAGTTGTGGCAGTTGTACCGGCCTGGTTGAGCAGATTCTGGCCTCGACGCTGGGTGGCGGTTACGCGCCGCCTTCGAGCAGCAAAGCCGTGTGTGGCTGCACCGACTTTAACCACGAAGAAGTGCGTGACGAAATCCGCAAACACAAATACCTGAGCATTCCGGCCGCCATGAAGGGCATGGGCTGGAAAACGCCGAATGGCTGCGCCACCTGCAGGCCGGCGTTGAATTATTACCTGATTTCCACCTGGCCGCATGAAGCCAAGGATGATCCGCAGTCACGCTTTATCAATGAGCGCGTGCATGCCAATATCCAGAAAGACGGCACTTACTCTGTGGTGCCGCGTATGTACGGCGGTGTCACCTCGCCCGAGCAATTGCGCAAAATCGCCGATGTCGCCGACAAATACAAGGTCCCCATGGTGAAAGTCACCGGCGGTCAGCGCATCGACTTGCTGGGCGTGAAAAAAGAAGACCTGACCGGCATGTGGGCGGACCTCGATATGCCGTCCGGTTATGCTTACGGTAAATCGATCCGCACGGTCAAAACCTGTGTTGGCTCGGAGTTCTGCCGTTTTGGTACCCAAAACTCCACCCAACTGGGCATTGATATCGAAAAAGCCTTTGACCATATGTGGGCCCCGCACAAGGTGAAGTTTGCGGTCTCAGGCTGCCCGCGCAACTGTGCCGAATCCGGGATCAAGGACGTCGGCGTGATCGGCGTGGATTCCGGCTGGGAGATTTATGTCGGCGGCAACGGCGGCATCAAGACCGAAGTGGCGCAGTTTCTGTGTAAGGTGAAGACCGCTGAGGAAGTGATTGAATACTCGGGCGCGTTTATCCAGCTCTACCGTGAAGAAGCACGTTATCTGGACCGTACCGTGCACTGGATAGAACGTGTCGGGCTGGATTATGTGAAAAAACGCATTCTTGAAGATGCTGAAGGCCGCAAAGCGGCATATGAGCGTCTGCTGTATGCGCTGCAAGGCGCGGTGGACCCGTGGGCAGAACGCGTCAACCAACGTGATGCCCACAAAGAGTTCGACACAATTACCGTGTAACGACAAATACTGTTTAAATGAAAAGTGGCGTGCCATTCTCCTGATTGCACGCCCGGGAGATAGATGATGCAAAAAAGTTTTTGGGAAGTGGGCCATAAACCCACCCTGTTTTCGGCCTTCTTTTATTTTGACCTGAGCTTTATGGTCTGGGTCATGTTGGGGCCGCTGGCGGTGCAAATCGCCGCCGACCTGCAATTGAATCCGGCACAAAAAGGCCTGATGGTCGCCACCCCGGTACTCACAGGCGCGCTGCTGCGGATAGTCATGGGCGTGCTGGTGGATCAGCTCAAGCCGAAAAAAGCCGGCCTGATTGGTCAGGTGATTGTGATTGGCGCGCTGCTGACAGCCTGGCTGCATGGCATCCATACCTATCAGCAAGCGCTGTTGCTAGGCATGTTTCTGGGCTTCGCCGGTGCTGCATTTGCAGTGGCCTTGCCACTGGCTTCGCGCTGGTATCCACCAGAGCACCAGGGCACCGCGCTGGGCATTGCCGGGGCAGGCAACTCAGGCACGGCCCTGGCGGCCTTGTTCGCCCCTGGCCTGGCCGTGGCCTTTGGCTGGAACAATGTATTTGGCCTGGCACTGATTCCACTGGTGCTGGCGTTGCTGGTCTATGTCACGATGGCCAAAGACGCCCCGGATACGCCTGCGCCAAAATCGCTGTCGCAATACCTGGCCGTGCTCAAAGATAAAGATGCCTGGTGGTTTATGTTTTTCTACAGCGTCACCTTTGGTGGTTTTGTGGGCATGGCGTCTTCATTGACTATTTACTTCCACGACCAGTATGGCCTGGATGCGGTGCACGCGGGTTATTTCACTGCAGCCTGTGTCTTTGCCGGCTCACTGGTGCGCCCCATTGGCGGTTGGTTGGCTGACCGCATCGGCGGTATCCGTTCACTGAGCACCATGTATGTGCTGGCAGCGGTATTCCTGTTTATCCTAAGTTTTGGCATGGCTAGCCAGTCACTAGGCTTGCTGGTAGTAGTGCTCGCCATGGCAGCACTTGGTATGGGCAACGGCGCGGTCTTCCAGCTGGTGCCCCAGCGTTTCCGCAAGGAAATCGGCGTCATGACCGGCTTGGTCGGCATGGCCGGGGGCGTTGGTGGCTTTTACCTGGCGTCCAGTTTAGGCTACTCTAAACAAGTGACGGGCAGTTATCAGGTCGGCCTGACCATTTTTGCCGGCTTGGCAATTCTGGCGCTGATCGGCCTCTCACGCGTAAAAAACCGCTGGCGCACCACCTGGGGCGCAGCCACAGTCACCAGCGCCAAAATTTAATGGCATCGGACAACCGCCCAGCATTGAAATGTTAGCGTCATCACGGACCCCTGCATGAAATTACGGATCAGCGTCGGCGAAAGCAGCCTCACCGGACCGCGGCCTCGTAACGAGGACTACGTAGGCCTGGTGACGCCTGCCGATGCGCAGCTGGAGATCAAGGGCGCCCTGCTGGCGGTGGCTGATGGCATCAGCGGGGGGGCTGGCGGGGCCGAAGCTGCCGAGATGACGATACGCACGGTGTCGGCAGATTATTACGCCACGCCCGATACCTGGACCATCCAGCATGCGCTGGACAAGGTGGTTCAGGCGGCTAACCGCTGGGTGCTGTCGCAGGCACGCAAACACAGCCAGATGGCCGGCATGGCGACCACGCTGTCCATGCTGGTGCTACGCGGTCAGCGCTATGTGCTGGCGCATGTCGGCGACACCCGCATCTATCGCCTGCGCGAGCAGTCGCTGCAATGTCTGACCACCGACCATGTCTGGGACCGGCCAGATATGCGGCATGTACTCAAGCGTGCAGTCGGCCTCGATGACCAGTTGAGCGTGGATTATGCCGAAGGCCTGCTGCAAACCGGCGATGTGTATGCCATTATCAGTGATGGTGTGTGGGCCGCACTGGGCGAGGCCGAGCTGCACAAAATATTGATGCTTTACCATACACCGCAGTTGATGGCCGAACACCTGACCCGGCAAGCGCTGGAACAAGGTGGTCAGGATAATGCCTCTGCCGTGGTGGTGCGTATCGATCAGCTCGGACAAGACCACCTGACCGACATGCTGGCCGATGCCTTGAGCCTGCCGGTGCCGCCCAAGCTGGCGGTGGGCGACACCCTGGATGGCTTTACCGTCACCCGCGTGTTACATGATGCACGCATCAGCTTGTTATATCAGGTAAAAAATGCCGCCGGGCAATTATTTGTGCTGAAAACCCTGCAACCCGCCCGCGCTGAGGATAAGGCCAGTTGCGAAGCCCTGCTTAATGAAGAGTGGCTGGGCAAGCGCGTGGTGTCGCAATGTGTGCCGCAAATTTTGCCGCTCACGCGCGAACAGCGCACGCATTTATATTATGTGATGACCTGGCATGAAGGGGCCACCTTGCAGCAACGGCTGGATGCCGGCCATCACTTCACCATCAATGGCGTGGCCAATATCGGCCAGGATCTGTTGCGTGGCTTGAGCATGCTGCACCGGCTCAATATTGTGCACCGCGATATCAAACCGGCCAATATTCACCTGGGTAGCGATACACGGTTGCGCATCCTCGATCTTGGCGTCGCGCTTAACACCACGCTGCCCATGCCCGAGCAGATGGAAAATCCCGGCACGCCCAGCTATATGGCGCCGGAATTGTTTGACGGCAAACTGGCCGACCGCCAGGCGGATATTTATGCCGCAGGTGTCACGCTGTATCACCTGCTGACACGCAAGTATCCCTATGGTGAAATTGAGCCGTTCCAGTCGCCACGCTTTGGTGAACCGGTGCGCCCCAGCCGCTACCGCCCCGAGATTCCGGCCTGGCTGGAAAACCTGATTCTAAAAGCGATTGCCCGCAAACCGGAACACCGCTTTGAAACCGCCGAAGAAATGCTGCTGGCGCTGGAGCATGGCGAACTCAGACCCATTGTCATCCCGCGCACGCCGCTGATTGCCCGCGCGCGGCTGGTCAAATGGCAGTGGCTGGCCATCATTTCATTGTGCGTGAATGTGTTATTGATTTATTTGTTAATGGTCTCATAAGCCAGTAACAAATTGGAAAAGAGGAAAAAATGCGTTGGACTAAAATTTGCCCGCTAAACGACATCCCAGCCCTGGGTGCACGTGTGGTGCGTCATGGCGAGACCGACATTGGTGTGTTCCGCACTGAAGATGACCGCGTGTTTGCGCTCAACAACCGTTGCCCGCACAAAGGTGGCCCGCTGTCGCAAGGCCTGGTCTATGGCGACAAAGTCGCCTGCCCATTGCATAGCTGGAAAATCAGCCTGGTCGATGGCCAGGCCGAAGCGCCCGATGTCGGCCAGACTGCCTGCTATGCAGTCAAGGTCGAAGATGGCATGGTCTATCTGCAATTAAACCCGTAATTTTCAGGCAACACGGACAGCTCTCTTATGTCGCAACAGCAACAACTCCAGACTGCAAACGATCTGCTCACCGCAGTACCGGTCTCCTTCCATCCGCAACGACGTGAAACCCGCAGCACCTGCTGCTATTGCGGTGTCGGCTGTGGCGTCATCATTACCACCGAGGGTCAGCAGATTGTCGATGTCAAAGGTGACCCCGAGCATCCGGCTAACTTTGGCCGCCTGTGCACCAAGGGTTCGACCCTGCACCTGACCGCCAAACTGGACGCACGCGCCCTCTACCCGGAGCTACGCCTGTCGCGTGACCTGCCGCGTACGCGCGTCAGCTGGGATACCGCGCTCGATCATGTGGTTGAGCGCTTTGCCGAGATTATCAACACCCATGGCCCGGATGCGGTGGCTTTTTACATCTCTGGACAGTTGCTCACCGAAGATTATTATGTATTTAACAAGCTGGCCAAAGGACTGATTGGCACCAACAACGTCGATACCAACTCGCGCCTGTGCATGAGTTCTGCCGTCGCCGGTTACAAGGCAACGCTGGGCGCCGATGCACCACCGGCCTGTTATGAGGATATCGACCATACGCAATGCCTGTTCATTGCCGGCTCCAATACCGCCTTTGCCCACCCGATTGTGTTCCGCCGCATTGAAGATGCCAAGGCGAAGAATCCAGACATGAAAATGGTGGTGGTAGACCCGCGTCGCACCGATACCGCACAACTGGCAGACTTGCACCTGGCGATCTTGCCCGGCACCGACGTGGCGCTGTTTAACGGCCTGTTGCATGTGATGCTGTGGGAAGGCCTGCTCGATATGGCCTATATCCGCAACCACACCGAAGGCTTTGAAGCGCTCAAGGAAACCGTGCGCGAATACACGCCCAAGATGGTAGCCGATATTTGTGGCGTGCCTGAGGCCGATATCATTCAGGCCGCCAAGTGGTTTGGTGCGGGCCCGACCTTGTCCATGTATTGCATGGGACTGAACCAGTCCATCCATGGCACCGAAAAAAATGCTGCGCTGATCAACCTGCACCTGGCCACCGGCCAGATCGGCAAGCCCGGCGCAGGCCCGTTCTCGCTGACCGGTCAACCCAACGCCATGGGCGGCCGCGAAGTCGGCGGTATGGCCAACCTGCTGTCGGGCCACCGCGACCTCGCCAATGCCGAACACCGTGCTGAAGTCGCGCGCTTGTGGGGTGTGCCCGACGTCCCGGCCACCCCGGGCAAAACCGCAGTAGAAATGTTTGAAGCCGTAAAGAATGGCGAAATCAAGGCGATCTGGATTGCCTGCACCAACCCCGCACACTCGATGCCAGACCTCAACAATGTGTTGGCCTCCCTGCAACAGGCTGAGCTGGTCGTGTTGCAAGATGCGTTTAACAATACCGACAGCAATGTCTATGCGGATGTATTTCTGCCTGCCTCGACCTGGGGCGAAAAAGAAGGCACGGTCACCAATTCGGAGCGCCGCATCACGCGCGTGCAGCCAGCCGCCCCCAAGCCGGGTGAAGCCCGTCATGACTGGGAGGCAGTGGTCGACTTTGCCCACCGTTTGGCACAAAAACTGGGTAAACCAGACACCCTGTTTAACTACCCGAATACCGAAACCATTTTTAACGAGCACCGTGAAAGCACGCGTGGCCGCGACCTTGATATCACAGGCTTGAGTTACCAGATTCTGGAAACCCGCGGGCCACAACAATGGCCGTTTAAATCGGGCGCCAGCCAGGGCGAAGCCCGCTTGTACACCGATGGCGTGTTCCAGAAACCGGGCGGTAAGGCGCATTTTGTCAGCGCGGTGTACAAGCCGACCGCCGACAAGCCGGACGCGCGCCATCCCTTCCGCCTGCTGACCGGCCGCCTGCGCGACCAATGGCATGGCATGAGCCGCACCGGCACGCTGGCGCAGCTCTATAACCATGTCGAAGAGCCAGTGGTCTCCATGCATGCCGATGACATGCAACGACGCCAGATCAGTGAGGGCGACATTGTTAAACTGAGTAACAAGCGCGGTGAGTTAATCATCAAGGTGCAGCAATCAGACGAAGTCAAACCGGCCGAGCTGTTTATCCCCATGCACTGGGGCAGCCAGTTTATGCACGGCTTGGGCGTGAATGTGTTGATGCCACCGGCTTTTGATAAAACCTCCAAGCAACCGGAACTCAAGCACACGGCGGTCAAGATCGAAAAGTTGAGCTTGCCCTGGCAAATGACGGTGATGCGCAGCTGCAACGACCTGCACTTGCTCGCCAACATCCGCACGCTATTGGTGGCCTTTGATTACGCCACCGTGGGACTGTATGGCCGTGGCAACGGCATGCTGATTCTGCGCGCGTCGCACCACGCTGCCCCGGATAGCCAGCTGATCGCCCGGCTGGATCAGTTGCTTGGCATGGTCGAAGATGCGCCCATGCTACGGCTGGATGATGTCAAACGCGGCATCAGTAAACGCATTCTGGTCGAGCAAGGCCAGGTCAGCGCGGTGCGCCTGATTGGTGAAATGCTGGCCGCAGACTGGCTCAAGCAAGTCATGCTCGAAGGCCAGTTCACCGACGAATTGCGCAAATGGGCACTGGCGCCGCTAGCGGCGCCCCCCACTGGACAAAAATCACGCGGCAAGATCGTCTGTAACTGCCTGGATGTCTCAGAAAACGAGATTATCGAAACCTGCCAGCAGGGAGCAGATTTACCGACGCTGCAAGCCAAGCTAAAATGTGGCACCAGTTGCGGCTCCTGCGTGCCGGAACTCAAGCGGCTGGTCAAACTGCATGGCAAAACCCATGCGGGATAAGGACATCACGCGCGCACCTGAATGCATTTGATCGCCTGTCGGCACAGGATTGCGCCAAGGATGGTGCAATCCTGTGCACATGCCTCATTAGCGTGCACCAGACCAATGGCAGATGGATCGCGCGGTGCCCGCAAGCTCAAACATACGCGCAATATCGCAGATAAAACACATCAGGAACAATGACTTAGCATAAATCCCGATTCATCTGCGCCCCCATCCTGGCGGTTGGCATGCCAATTGCTTTTTTTTTATCACAAAGTGGCGTTTTGTCATGCCATTTTTAAATCAGAGATTTTCCATCGTCGGCAAATCTCATACTGGACAACGGCGTCCATAGCTTGTTTCGCAGTATTGCAATGTGCAATCGCGGCATAGGCTATGGACGCCGTTTTTGTTTTTAGGCTTTGAGTTTGATAACGCAATGCTCGCAACTGACATGAAAAACATCGTGACACTGCCTGCTTGCATCTGATTAGGAATACAAGATGAATCAACACACACGCATCCTCGTCGTCGGCAACGGCATGGTGGGACATTACTTTGTGCAAGAACTGGTGAAACGCCACCCTGACCTGGCCGCCGCCAACCTGCAAGTCACCGTGCTGGGCGAAGAACCACGCCCGGCTTATGACCGCGTGCACCTCTCCAGTTTTTTCTCGGGCAGCACGGCGGAAGACCTGTCGCTGGTCGAGCCTGGATTTTATGACCGGCCGGGCCTGACGTTGCGCCTCAATGCCCGCGTCAGCCATATAGACCGCCACCAGCATACCGTGACACTGACAGACGACACGATCTTGGCCTACGATAAGCTGGTACTGGCAACCGGCTCTTATCCATTTGTCCCTTCTGTCGCCGGGCGTGACCGTGAAAACTGTTTTGTCTACCGCACCATTGAAGATCTCGAAGCCATGACGGCAGCAGGCAAAACCGCCAAGAGCGGTGTCGTCGTTGGCGGTGGCCTGCTGGGCCTGGAATGTGCCAAGGCATTGAAAGACATGGGCCTGGAAACCCATGTGGTTGAATTTGCGCCCCGTTTGATGGCGGTGCAAGTAGACGAAGCGGGCGGCAAAGTGCTGCGCAGCAAAATTGAGGAGCTGGGTGTACACGTGCACACCAGCCGCAATACCACGGCGATTGTCGATGGAGCGACTGCGCGCCACCGTATGGTGTTTTTTGATGACACCTGGCTGGAAACCGACATGATCGTGTTCTCTGCCGGTATCCGCCCACGCGATGAACTGGCACGTGAATCCGGCCTGGCCATCGGCGCGCGTGGCGGTATCGCCATTGATGACTTTTCCCGCTCCAGTGACCACAATATTTACGCCATCGGCGAATGCGCCAGCTGGAACGACGAGATGTTCGGCCTGGTCGCGCCTGGCTATGACATGGCCCGCACTGCCTGCGCACACCTGCTGGGTGAAACATCGACCACTTTCCAGGGCGCAGACATGAGCACCAAGCTCAAACTGATGGGCGTGGATGTCGCCAGCGTCGGCGATGCCCATGGCAAAAGCCATGGCTGCCGCAGCTACCAGTACACCGATGAAGTGCGCAATATCTACAAAAAAATCGTCGTCAGCGAAGATGGCAAAAAGCTGCTGGGTGCGGTGCTGATTGGCAATGCCGATGAATACGGCACGCTGCAACAGATGACCGTCAACGAAATGCCGCTGCCGGAAAATCCTGAATTCCTGATTCTGCCAGCCAGTGATGGCAAGGAAAAACCTGGCCTCGGCGTGGATGCCCTGCCAGATACCGCGGTGCTGTGTTCTTGCAATAACGTCAGTAAGGGCGCAATTGGTGAAGCCGTGGCGGCTGGCAATTGCAGCATAGGCGCCATCAAGTCTTGCACCAAAGCCGGTACCGCTTGTGGCGGCTGCGTGCCGTTGGTGACGCAGGTGATGAAAGCGCAGATGGTCAAGCTGGGCATGACCGTCAACAATCACCTGTGCGAACACTTCCCGTATTCGCGCCAGGAGCTTTACCACCTGGTGCGTGTGGGCCAGATCAAAACCTTTGACCAGTTACTGCATAAACACGGCCAGGGCTTGGGCTGCGACATTTGCAAACCGACCGCCGCTAGCATTCTGGCCTCATGCTGGAACGAATTTATCCTGAAAAAAGACCTGGCGTCCTTGCAGGATTCGAATGACTACTTCTTGGGTAACATCCAGAAAGACGGCAGCTACTCAGTGGTACCACGCATGCCGGGCGGCGAAGTCACCCCGGACGGCCTGATCGCCATCGGCCAGATCGCAAAAAAATATGGCTTGTACACCAAGGTCACCGGTGGAGCGCGCGTGGACATGTTTGGCGCCCGCGTGGAGCAATTACCCAATATCTGGGAAGAGTTGATTGCTGCTGGCTTTGAATCTGGCCATGCCTACGGCAAATCGCTACGTACGGTCAAAAGCTGCGTCGGCTCCACCTGGTGCCGCTATGGCGTGGATGACAGTGTCGGCCTGGCCGTACAGCTGGAAAACCGTTACAAAGGCCTGCGTGCCCCGCACAAGATCAAGTTTGGTGTCTCGGGCTGCACGCGTGAATGCGCCGAAGCGCAAGGCAAGGATGTGGGGTTGATTGCGACTGAAAATGGCTGGAACCTCTATGTGTGCGGCAATGGTGGCATGAAGCCACGCCATGCCGAGCTGCTTGCAAGCGACCTCAGCAAAGAAGACGCCATCCGCATGATAGACCGCTTCCTGATGTTCTATATCCGCACGGCTGACCGCCTGCAACGCACCAGCACCTGGCGTGATAACCTCGAAGGCGGCCTGGATTACCTCAAGCAAGTCGTGATTGAGGATTCGTTAGGGCTGGGCGCTGAACTGGAATCCCAAATGCAACACGTGGTAGACAACTATCAGGACGAGTGGAAAACCGCCGTTACTGACCCCGAAGTGCGCAAGCGCTTCCGCAGCTTCGTCAATAGTGTGGCAGGTGACGACAATATTGTCTTCGTCAATGAGCGCAACCAGATCCGCCCGGCCACGCCCGCAGAAAAACAGCAGACCGCACCTGCCGCCAAGGTCATCCCCATCCTGGCAGCAACAGAGTAATCAAGGAAACCGTCTATGAATCAGTTACAAGCAACAAACGCCCAGCCTGCCGAGGCAGGCGCATGGCACCCAGTGTGCGCACTCGAGGATATCTGGCCGAATATGGGGGTCTGTGCCCTGATTGAAGGCCAACAAATTGCCATTTTCCGCCTTAAAGACGACCAGCTCTACGCGCTGGATAATCACGACCCGCATAGCGAGGCCAATGTGCTATCCCGCGGCCTGGTCGGTGATTTGGGCGGCGAGCCTGTAGTCGCCTCGCCGATTTACAAGCATCACTACCAGCTACGCACTGGCCTCTGTCTTGAGGACGCAACCGTGTGTCTGAATGTTTACCCGGTCGAAGTCAGGAATGGCAAGATATGGGTGCAACGATAACCAGGGTGACTCAGAGGACAGACCGATGCACGCCATGAAAAAGACCGACAAACCCGGCCAGCACACCATCCTGAATAGTGACCGCATGGTGGCGCTGATCAACCTTTCTGGCCGCCAGCGCATGTTGTCGCAACGGATCGTGCTCAACCTGATGATGAGTACGCACCACCCAGAAGCGCTGGCCCATGCTAAAGAAGCGCTGGCCTTGTTTAGCCAGACGCATACACTTCTGGTCAAAGGCAACCATGAGTATCCCGGTGTTTATTTTGCCGCGCTGGAAAAAGTATTGTTTGGCCCGGAAGATAACGAGGCCAAAATCCGGCAATTTATTCAACATTGCCAACAGGCGATTAGCGCCTGCGAAAGTAATCAGGGTCTGCCTGCAGCCATGATCCCCTTGCTGGGCGAAGAGGCCAGCTTGATCGTGGCCGTCCTCAACCAGATTACGGTCACGTACGAAAATGAATCCAAACACTGCGAACTGCTCAGACGCAAAAAGCAGGAAAACCTGATGAGCAGCATCCAGAAGATCGCCAAAGAAGCCAAGATTGTTTCATTTAACGCGCAGGTCATCGCCGCACGGTCTGGCGACGCCGGCAAGGAGTTTGCCGTGGTCGCCAGCGTCATGACCGACATCACCAATGAAATTGAACAACTGGTGGCTAAAGCGCTGGTGAGTGATTAACGCCATAAAAACACCATCACCATCAGCGCTGATGGAGGATGGTGATTTGTTTGCGGGCGAACGGCAGTGCCAGTCACTGTCGTCGCGCATTATGCGGGGATGACGCAATCATTCCCCATGGGTTAGCCGTGGTGTTCATGGGCAGCAGCCACTTGATGCTGTGACTGCACATTATTTTCCATCACTTGCTCGATAAAGGGATTCTGGCTGAGGCTATCATCAGACGCACTTTGTGCGCTGGCCTGGCTCGATTCAAACTTGGTATGCAGCATCGTTTCAACCGCGTTCAAATCTGTGGCGTTTGAGTTGTCGGCCGCAAAACCAGCGACTGAAAAAGACAACAGAACAAGGGTAGATAACAGTTTCATTTTTGACTCCTAGTGATAAACAACAGTACGTTGTGAGGTGAAATTTACGCGGAGTCTGGGAGGAAATGAAATTGTTTGTTTGAATGGATTTATTCAAACAAACAATGGAACCTTTGGCGTCTTACGGCGAGCTTACAAAGGCTTAAATAGGGAGGAGATTCCCTTGACGATAGATTGATGCCCATCTAATATCAAACCCCATAGGAGATGACATTCCTCCTTGGGAGTCGCGAGTAAATACTTCCTCAACCGCCCAGTGCTGATGATGTCTACACGAACCCGGGACGGGGGGTGTAGACACGACCATACGCCTTGTCCTGATATTGAAACCAAGCTTGGGACAAGTCTCTTGAAATTGACACCAGTTCACACACCACAGACCTTGTTACGTCAACATTCGGTTCGGATTTCCTGTCCGCCGCAACCCTATCCGCCTGTCTTGCCCAAGCCGGGGCCTGACCCTGCGCCGCCACCGGAATGATGAGATGCATGCCCCACCATTCGTTTTGACCAATGTGGAAAAGATTGCCTGCCAGCGCCTCTGACCCCACACTCAGCCAAGGACCGATAAGCCATGAACTTACGTGATTTGAAGTATTTATTAGCCGTCTCTGAATATAAAAACTTTAGCAAGGCGGCTGAACATTGTGCAACCACGCAGCCCACTTTGAGCAATCAGATCAGAAAGCTGGAAAACTATCTGGAGGTGGAGATCTTTGAAAGAGGCACGCATTTTGTGCGCGTCACCCCTGTGGGAGAAAAGATTATTGAGGCGGCCACGCAGGTGATCGAGCATGCAAACCAGATTGTTCACATTGCTCGTGAAGCCAGGCAGCATGCCTCTGCCAAGCTCACCTTTGGCAGTTTTCCGTCTCTTGGGCATGCCCTGCCACTGCAATACATCTTCCATCTAAAACAGCAGTTCAAGCCATTTAAAGTGCAACATGTGGAAGAAGATGTGGATGTGCTCATCGATTTATTGGTGAATCAGGAAATTGATTTTGCCTTGCTGCCATTGCCGGTCACGCATGCCAGTCTGACGGGCATCAAACTGCTGGATGACCCGTTGTACGTAGTCGTGCCCAGCCATCATGCCTATGCCTCATGCAAAAGCCTGCAACTCAGTGATTTAAACCAGCAAGCCCTGCTGTTTCTGGTGGAGGATCAGTCGCATTACCGGCAAATTCTGGAGCATTTTGATGCCAATTTTGCCCGGCAGCATTTGGACAAAGATGATGATTTCAAGGCGGTGAGCTTTGAAGCGCTCAGGATGATGGTCAAACATGGTTTGGGGCTGGCCGTGATTCCTGGCACAGCCATCAACCATGAGGATCATGATGTGCACTATATCCCCTTTGCCTTACCGGCGATTGGTCGCTCGATTGGCGTTTACTGGCATAAACATCATGCGAATCCGACCCTATTGCAAGCGATCTGTACCTATTTGCAAACCACGATGTCCGCCGAGAACACGCTGTTTTAACCCGTCATCCAGCCATTGCCATTGACGGATATTGGCATGCAACCGCCTCATCCGGCCTTAAGGCCGCTATCGACATATGCCATCGCATGCAGAGGTCAGCATCCAGAATAAATTAACATAAATAAATATCCCCGATAATTATATTCATAAAAATCAATCATTTAAGCGTATGAATCGGTTTTTATTGGCACATACTCACCAACGACTTAAAGGTTTAATAGCAGACTCATAGCGTGTAAATATTACTAAAGAGGACTTTTTTCATGCAAATTGCACGTCTCAAGCTGTCTACCTTGATAGTCAGCGTTTTGACGACTATCCTGCTGGCTGTTTGCCTGTTCGTGTTTTTGAATATGCAGGCCAATAAAACAGTGGCGATTAATGGGGAGCAATACAACAAGATCATAGACCAGAAGGATCTGGTCGCTGACGTATTACCCCCGCCGGAGTATTTGATCGAAACCTGGCAACTGATCCTGCAAAGTGTCGCCATGAATGCATCATCAGCGGCCCCCCTGCAGCAAAAAGTCAGCGTCCTTAGGGCCGAGTTTGAAAAACGCCATGCTTACTGGGAGAAGAAACTTAATAACCCCGAGATCAAGCATTTGATGGCTGAACAGCTGTATGCCTCAGGCCAGGCTTTTTTTGCAATATACGATCACAAATTTATCCCTGCGCTGAATGCGCAGGATAAAAAGCAGATTGAGTCTGCATTGCACGAGTTAAGCGCTGCCTACGAGGCCCATCGAACAATTGTTGATCAAGTGGTCATCTACACAAACAAGACAGCGCAAACGCTGGAAGCTGAAACAGCGCAAGTCATTTCCAAGGGTGAGATCGCCAATTATGTGATGGTGTTGCTGCTGATCGCGTTTGCCAGCGGCTTAGGCTATTTCATCGTCAGCACGGTTAAAAAACGTTTGGGTATGGATCCTGTTGAGTTGTCAGAGCTGGCTGGCCGCTTTTCTGATGGTGACTTTTCAGCGCACATTGCATTGCCTGTTGGCGATGAAACCAGTGTCGCGCACTCCATGCAGGTACTCCAACGCACGCTGAGCAAACTCTCAACGGAAACCAACCGGCTGGCGAAAGCAGCGATTGAAGGGCAATTGTCTACGCGTGCAGAGACGGTAGCCTTTAATGGCGAGTTCAAGCGTTTGGTCGAGGGCTTTAACCAGACGCTGGATGGTGTGATTGTGCCGTTAAATGTGGCGGCGAGCTATGTGGCAGATATCTCCAAAGGCAATATCCCTGACAAGATTACTGCAACGTATCATGGCGATTTCAATGCCATTAAAGATAATCTTAATCATTGCATTGATGCCGTGAATGCGCTGATTGCGGACGCCAATATGTTGTCAGAGGCGGCGGTTGCCGGACGCTTGTCTACACGTGCAGACGCCAGCAAACATGAAGGCGATTTCCGCAAAATTGTTGAGGGCGTGAACCATACGCTGGATGCGGTCATTTCTCCACTCAATGTCGCTGCAGAATATGTGGATCATATTGCCAAAGGCCACATTCCACCTAAAATCACGGACACTTACCATGGCGATTTCAACACCATTAAAAATAACCTTAACCAGTGCATTGATGCCGTCAATGCGCTGATTATGGATGCCAATCACCTGTCACAGGCCGCCGTCAAAGGCAAGCTGTCTACACGGGCGGATGCGAGTAAACATAATGGCGATTTTAGAAAAATTATTGAGGGCGTGAATCACACGCTGGATGCGGTGATTGTGCCGCTGAATATGGCGGCCAGCTATGTCGCGCGGATCGCGCATGGCGACATTCCTGCCGAGATTACCGCCCCGTATTACGGCGATTTCAACGAAATAAAAAACAACCTGAATACTTGCATCCAGGCGATTAATCAACTACTCGAGGACTCTGCGCTATTGGCACAAGCGGCCAAGGAAGGACGTATCCAGGTGCGGGCTGACGAAATGAAACATGCTGGTGATTTCCGCAAGGTGATTGCAGGCGTCAACCAGACGCTGGACCTGATTGTTGAACCGATTAAAGCCGTACGACAGGCAGTTGAAGCGATTGATACTGCAGCCAGTGAGATCGCCAGTGGCAATAACCAACTTTCGCGCCGGACGGAAGACCAGGCAGCGAGCCTTGAAGAAACCGCCGCCAGCATGGAGCAATTCGCTTCTATCGTCAAACATAATGCAGAGAATGCTCACGAAGCCAACCAACTGGCGCTGACAGCATCAAACGTGGCTGAAAACGGCGGCCAGGTTGTACGCGAGGCCATTGCCAGCATGAATGCAATGAATGAAAGTGCACGCCAGATTGAAGACATCATTGCCGTGATTGATGGCATCGCCTTCCAAACAAATATCCTGGCCTTGAACGCAGCCGTAGAAGCGGCGCGCGCCGGCGAACAGGGCCGAGGCTTTGCCGTGGTGGCGAATGAGGTCGGCGCACTGGCACAGCGCTCATCCGTCGCTGCAAAAGAAATCAATGGCTTGATTAGCACCTCGGTCAATAACACCTACGATGCAGTCAAACAGGTAGACCTTGCTGGTAAAACCATGGAAGAGGTGGTCAGTTCAGTGAAAAAAGTCTCTGAAATCATGCGAGACATCAGTGAAGCCTCGTTTGAGCAAAGCAAAGGCATAGAACAAGTGAATCAGGCAATCACCCACATAGACGAAGCCACGCAGCAAAATGCGGCACTGGTCGAAGAAGCCGCCGCGGCAGCAGAATCATTACTGGATCAGGCTAACCAGCTGAGCCAGTCCGTCCAACGCTTCAAACTGGATCAACCCGACCATACACCCCATAGCTGGAAGTCGACCGAGCCTGAAGAAGAGGAAGATGCTCTCATGCGCATGACGGGAACATGAGCGGGCTCACATTGGCCGTGGTGACAAGATCAACCTTAAGTTTCCTGTGAATCTTAACGGGCTTTTGCCCCTGAGAGCGCGCTAAAACTGACGGCGCTGATCACCAGCACGGCACCAAACAATTGCCCCTGCGTAGGTGGAACGTGCTCAAAAGCGGCAATCACCATGGTGGTGACTGGAATCAGGTTCATGAAAATCGCTGCTTTGGCAGGGCCTAAATGTTTAATGCTGGCATTCCAGAACAGGTAAGCCAGGACGCCGCCGCCCAGTGCCATAATCAACAAGGCCAACCCGGCATGTGCCGTTGGCATCACCAACGGGCTACCGTTGCATGCCGCAGCCAGGCTCAATGCCAGCGCCCCCACGGTCATGATGCCGGCAGTGCTGGCAATCCCGCTCACCTGCTTAGGCATCATTTTCTTCACCAACACGTTATAAACCGCCCAGTTGAGCGATGCAATCATGATATACAGGTCGCCCGTCGCAATCGTCCACTCCGCCCCTGCCCCCAGCACCACAATGGCGACGCCAGCAATGCCCACCGGGAAAGCCAGCAGCTGCGCCAGCTTGGGCCGCTCACCGAGGATGAAATAGCTTAAGATCGCGGTCAAAAGCGGGTTTAAGGCCATGATCAACGCGCCATTAATCGCCGAGGAATGTGCCATGCCCAAAAAGAAAAACAAGTTAAAACCAAAGACACCCACAATCCCCAGCGTCAAGTACGCCTTCCACTCACGTAAGGGAATTACCGCCTGTGAAAACCGGGCAATCAGGATCATGACCATCGCCGCAATCGTATAGCGGCTGGCACCGGCCAGATAAGGGCTCATTTCAGCCAGCACAGGTTTTGCCAGGTTGAAATTGGCTCCCCACAGAATCGCTGCCAGGGTAGCCATCACATAGGTTTTAATCAGACTCATCTCATACTCATCGTTTACTTATTCATACCATTTTGTAGAACTTGGCTGTGCTTGCTTATGCCAATTTATCATCCGAGACTCGATACGTTGGATCCTCCAGCAGATTGACTTCTATAATGGCTTTGGCACTTTCCAGCAGTTCCTGACAATCAGGGCTTAAATGCCGTAAATGCAGTGACTTGCCTACCGCACGATATTTTGCAGCCAGGCTATCAATCGCCATCAAGGCAGAATGATCCATCACTTTTGCATGTTTAAAATCAATCACAACCTGCGCGTCATCACTGGCGGGATTAAACAGGGCCTGGAAATTAGCAATCGATGCAAAAAACAAGGTGCCATGTAGTTGATGTACGGTCATGCCGTTCTTATCTTTTTCTGTGTAAACCTTCAGTTGTTTGGCATGCTCCCAGGCAAACACAAGCGCAGAAACAATCACGCCAGCGATCACAGCAATCGCCAGATCAGCGATAATAGTCACGCCACCGACTAACAAGCCGACAAACACATCCTGCTTAGGCACTTTGCCAAACAAATTCAGCGTGCCCCATTCAAATGTTTTCTCGGCCACCACAAACATCACGCCAATCAACGCGGCCAGCGGGATCATTTCGATCCAGCGCGATGCAAATAAAATAAATGACAGTAGAAAAAGTGAGGTCGCAATGCCAGACAGCCTTTTAAGGGCGCCATTGTTGATATTGATCATGCTTTGACCGATCATCGCGCAGCCTCCCATGCCACCAAAAAAAGCGGTCACAACATTTGCCATCCCTTGCGCCATGGCTTCCCGGTTGGGGCGCCCTCGTGTTTCTGTCATTTCATCAATCAAATTGAGTGTGAGCAAGGTTTCTATCAGGCCAACGGCAGCCAGAATGAGTGCATAGGGGAAAATGATATAAAGTGTTTCTAACGTCCAGGGCACTTCCGGGAAATGAAACGTTGGTAATCCACCGGCAATCGAGCCCAAATCACCTACCGTCTTGGTATCCAACCCCAAATAAATCACACTCGTAGACACCACAATGATTGCTGCAAGCGTAGAGGGAATCGCTCTCGTCAATCTGGGGAGCAAATAAATAATGGCCATGGTGATCGCAATCAGCCCTAGCATAATATAGAGCGGCGCACCACTCATCCATCCATATGAGCCATCTGCCTGTATCGTTTTAAAATGATTAAACTGTGCAAGAAATATGACTATCGCCAATCCATTTACAAAACCCAGCATCACTGGATGCGGCACCATACGAATAAACTTGCCCAGTTTGGCCACCGCAAACAGGATTTGTAATAAGCCCATCAGGATAATTGTCGCAAACAGATACTGCACCCCATACTGAACGACCAGCGCCACCATCACCACCGCCAGGGCCCCTGCAGCACCGGAAATCATGCCTGGTCTACCGCCGAAAACAGAGGTGATCAAAGAAACTAGCACTGCCGCATACAGCCCAGTGAGCGGCGACACATGTGCGATCAAGGCGAAAGCAATGGCTTCTGGCACCATGGCCAGCGCCACCGTGAGCCCACTAAGCACATTGGTCTTGATTTCAGAAAATTTCAGTGAGGATTGATCAGCAAACATATTGATTCCTAGAGTAACTGGTGAGTCCCAATGGTCAGCCACATCAAGCCACCATCATTGGGAGATGAGTCAACGTTCACGCTGAACAAGACTTGTAACGATGACGGAGACTGCATAGAAGCAGTCAGATCCTGCGCTTTTCTCAATGCGTCAGGGCGACTGGCGGAGCGCACTTAACACAGACTGCAATACGCCAGGAAACTTCTGTTCGATCTCTGCCAGCCGCAAGGCATTCATATGCTCGGTGCCTTCGATGATGGTTTCGACCACGCCGGCTGCGCGTAGGATTTTAAAGTGATGCGACAGGCTGGACTTGGGCCGGTTAAGATCAAACTCTCCGCAAGTCATCTTTCGGCCCGCGGCTGCCAGACGCCCGACAATTTCTAGCCGGGTTGGGTCAGACAAGGCATACATGAGGTCGGTAAGTTCGACCTGTTCTATGCTGGGATGTTTAATTTGTCGCATGGTCTGAATTTATCATACCTCTTGATATTATTCTATTGTTCGATTATATTCGAACAATAGAATTTAAACCCATTCTGCAACACACATTTGTTAAAGGACGTTTTATGGCTGATTTGTTTTCTCGTTTCCAGTTAAAAGCAGTGACCTTAAGAAACCGTATTGCGGTGCCGCCCATGTGCCAGTACATGGCCGAAGATGGTGTCGCCAATGACTGGCACCAGGCGCATTACGCGACACTGGCCCGCGGTGGCAGTGGCCTGGTGATTGTGGAGGCGACCGGCGTAGCACCTGAAGGCCGCATTACACCTGGGTGTCTGGGCATCTGGAATGATGCGCAAGCAGAGCAATTGCGCAAGATTGCGGCGGCCATCAAAGCTGCAGGCGCAGTCCCCGGCATCCAGATAGCGCATGCCGGCCGCAAAGCCAGTGCCAACAAACCCTGGGAGGGCGATGACCATATGGCCGAAAGTGATCCGCGTGCCTGGCAACCGATTGCACCTTCTGCCCTGGCCTTTGGCGGTGGCTTGCCGCGTGTCCCCCAAGCCATGACGCTAGCAGATATTGCCCGCGTACAAAATGACTTTGTGGCTGCGGCCAAACGTGCACTGGCCGCTGGTTTTGAATGGCTGGAAATCCACTTTGCACATGGTTATCTGGGGCAAAGCTTTACCTCGGCGCACTCTAACCAGCGGACCGACCAATATGGCGGTAGTTTTGAAAACCGCTCACGGTTTACCATTGAGACCCTGGAAGCCATTCGCGCCGTCTGGCCGGAGCATCTGCCACTGACAGCCCGCTTTGGCGTGATTGAGTATGATGGCAAAGATGAAGAAACCTTGAATGAGTCTATCCAGCTGGTGAAAGCCTGGCGTGATCGTGGCCTGGATATGCTCAGTGTGAGTGTCGGCTTTACCATCCCTGAAACCAATATTCCCTGGGGACCCGCTTTTCTGGCGCCGATTGCACAGCGCGTGCGTCAAGAAGCCGGGATTCCGGTGTCTTCCGCCTGGGGCTTTGGTGCCCCCACCCTGGCGGATGGCGCCATCCGCAACGAGCAACTGGATCTGGCCATGATTGGCCGCGCGCACCTTGAAAATCCGCATTGGCCTTATTTTGCGGCCAAGGCGCTAGGCAAGGATCAGGCCGCCTGGGTGTTGCCCGCCCCTTATGCTCATTGGCTGGCGAGATATCACAACCCTAGCGAGACGGTTAAAAAGTAAGCCTGGGTAGCCACAAAAAAAATAAACCTGCTTGCGCAGGTTTATTTTTTTGTTTGGCAGCGGTGCATTTATTCGGCGGGCTTGTCCATCAATTCCATTTCATCACTGGCCATCAACCGCTCGATGTCCACCAGAATAATCATTTCACTCTCAACTGTTGCCAGACCAATCACATAGTTGGTGTTAATCCTTGTCACCAGTGTCGGCATTTCACGCAGATTCTCTTCGTACAACTCTCGCACATCCGATACACCATCGACAACGATGCCGACGACGCGACCACTGAGGTTCAGAATAATGACGACCGTGAATTCGTTATAGACCACCTCGCCCAGATCAAACTTGATACGCAAATCCACGATAGGCACAATTTTGCCGCGCAGGTTGACCACGCCTTTGATAAAGGCAGGCATATTGGCAATATGGGTCACCGGATCATAGCCGCGGATCTCCTGTACTTTGAGGATATCAATCCCGTATTGCTCGTTGCCGAGAATAAAAGTCAGGTATTCGCCCGCTGTCTGTTTTGCGCTTGCACTGTCTGCACTGTTATTTTGTGTCGCTGCATTCATAACTGCTTCCTTAGATGAACTCATACACACTGACATTTTTGGGGTAGAGCCATGCAAGCAAACCCTTGTCTGCATCGCATCGCACTTGCCTGGCCCTCAGTATGGGCTTGATTAAAACTGAATAGCAATCGCCGTCGCTGCAATCAAACTCTGATCAGTCTGACGACGGCCCGACTCATTAAAAATATCATCCCTGCTTTGCAACTGACGCAGCTCGGCACGCACAGTGACACGCGGGCACACTTTATAATCGGCATTCACCGAGTAACCCATGGTTTTAAAACCGTTGGGAGTGCCGGTGTTGATAATCACCCCCTGTTTGTCCTGATAGTATTCCACGCGCCCGGTAACACTGAACTGGCTGGAATACTGATACTTGGCCAGTACAGCAGGCGCCAGCCACACATTGTAGCCGTCGCCCTCTCCTGGCGGTTTTTCTTCGGCGCCAATATCAAACGCGGTAATCAGGCTCCACTGCTCATCCAGCTTGAAGATGCCATAAAAGTCATGAAAATAACGCATCTGCCGCGCACGGTCAGATTTGTCATTGCCGATAAACGAGCTGCTATTGAGCGTCACCCGATCATTCGGTTTATAGGTGAGCTGATGGCCGATGGACGGTGTTGTGTTGCCTTGCGGTGCACGGATGCGCTGCCAACCACTCAACACCAGGCCACTCGCCATCCATTTGCCATCGGCTGAGGTATAACTGAGTTTGGCCCCTGTTTCAAAATAAGGCGAACTCTCTGCCATCAAGCTCCGCGTCAGCGTCCAGTTCTCGGTGCCGATCGCACTTTCAAAACCCAGATGCGAGGGCATCACCCCGGCATCCAGCCAGAGATCGTGTTTGTCAGAAAGCTTGACACCCGCATTGGCTTCAAAGATATGTTGCAAGTCTTTGGGCTCGGCAGCGTAATTGGCGCGCATATAACTGCCCGAAGCCAGCGCCAGATTGCCGCGCACACGTTGCGTATTCAAACTGGCCTTGACCATGGCCAGATTGATGCTCAAATCATTGGCCCGGTTATGGCTATAGATAAAGTCGGGCCGTTTATGGTTGGGCGGATCATTAAAATCACGCACATAGTAGGTCTCGAGGTAGCCACTCAAGCTCAAGGGTGAGGACACCGCTACCGGCGTCTCCTCCGCCTTGACAGACAGTGGCAAACTACTGGTCAACACCAACAGAGTCGAAACAATCTTACTTAAGTTCATATGCATTTAACGACAGATTGCGCTAAAAATTAAAACGGATCGCCGTCATGAGGACATGATTCTCACGGTCTACGGTTTTGGTATTTATAAACTGGTTCAGATAGCCGATATCTGCATTGCTAAAGTCGCTGAATTTCCAGTTCACGCCCAGAAACAGGCGGTTCTGGTCAAACCCTTTGCGCGGACCCCAGTGTGTATCGTTAAAGTTGATAAACAACTCGTCATACACCACCCAGGATAATTGCGGATTCAAGCTCGAAGGCAGACTGGCGCGCACCATTTGCCGCCAGCGATAGGCATGCTGGCTAAAGTCCTCGCGCTCACGGTTTTCCAGCCTGGAACGGCTGCTCAAGCTCACGCCGCCAATCGGGTCAAACTGGTAAGAAAACTGCTGCCACAAGCGGTTTTCCTGATAGGCCGAGGCGCCTGCCGGATGATTGATAATCGTGTCATAACCCAACCAGACACTGGCCTTGGGCGTCACCTTGTAAAAAATGGACGGGCGCAGAATCAGCGTATCAAAATGCTTGCCCTCATCACGCCAGCGCGGATGCGTGTCCATGCTCCAGTATAAATTCTCTACCGGCAATTTACCTTGCGCATAAATATTGAGCCAATAACGGCCGTCTTCTTCAACTTCTGCCCGAGCAAGACTTGAAAAAATGAGAGAAATCAAAACGATGACACAACTAAATACACGCACGGCAACGCCCCATCATAAGTTATAAATTAAGCGATGATCAGATCTCACTCATCAGGCCATCAGCGACAACATATTCAAGGACTGATCAAGTACCACCTGATTTCGACCTGAAAGTTTAGCTTTGCTTAACGCATCATCCGCACGCGCAAAGAGATGTTCGAAATCGTCTCCATACTCATAGGAGGCAACACCAGCACTGATTGTGACATTCAAACCAGATAAATGTTGATTCGCAAAGTAGTCGCAAAAGCCTTGTGCATACTGACTGGCCGCTAACGTTGTTGTATTTTTCAAAATCACTAAAAACTCTTCCCCACCAATACGAAAGCACAGTTCATTCGCAAAGAAATTTGCAAATAAAGCACCGGCCGCAGCTAATACCTCATCGCCAATCTTATGGCCATAGGTATCGTTGATCTGTTTAAAAAAATCAACATCTGCAACGATTAGCGCCAATGGTTTGGAAGACATATAGGCTTCAGAAATGACTTGCTGCTGTACATCACGCAAATAATGTCTGTTATATAACTTGGTCAATGCATCATGCGTTGCCAGTGATTGCATGGTTTGATATTGCATCTCATATGTGAGCAATAGTTGATAGCTCTCCAGCAAATGCTTGACCCTGATTTCAAACTCTTCCAGAGACGAGTCTTTTGAGTAAAAGTCATTTGCACCATTGAGTAGCAATTGTGTTCGCCGTGCAGGACTATTTAAGCCTGAAATAGCCAATATCGGAATACGTGACTTAGCCGCATCATGAGAATTTCTTATTGCGCTAATCACGGAGAATCCATCGCCTATCCCGGCTAAGCTGAAGTCTGTAATCACCAAATCGTAAGTGTTGTCGCTGATGCGCTGAATCGCGCCTTCAGCATCGACACAAAATTCGCAATCAAGCCCGATGCTCGCTAATCGCTCGCCATAGACTTGAGAAAGAGACGGACTATCTTCAATGAGCAACACCCGACCTTGGAGTTTATTGCGCTTAGCCTGTGCAAAGTTCTGAATGAATGTATCTAAAGAGGAGATATTTAATTTACTAAAGCAGGCTGTAATTCCCACCTCAATAGATTCATGCGCAATTTGGTGAATGGCATTTGATGCGACCAACAAACTCACGCAGCTGCTACGTGTTTTGGGAGGCAATGCTTTAAAAAATTCAATCCCATTCATGGATTTATGATGGTAAGAAAACAAAAGCAAATCAACATGCTGCCCGTCTAATAACTCGATTGCCTGTAAGGGACTTGCGGCTTCTTCAACCTCAATCTCGTATTTCTTCAACAAAGATGACAATATTTTTCTTGTTGACTTGGAAGAATCCACAATCAGCGCTTTCACCTTATCTCCCACTACCATACATCACAATTTCTTGTGGAATTTTTGCCAGAGAAACCTCCCGTTCAACGGCTCCCAGCTTGTTTGCTTCTTTAGGCATTCCGTATACAACGCAACTTCTTTCATCTTGACCAAGCGTTTTTGCGCCCACCTCTCGCATTTCTTTGAGACCTTGGGCGCCATCATCCCCCATGCCCGTCATAATGATGCCCAGAGCATTCTTACCCGCCTGCTGGGCAACCGACCGGAAGAGCACATTGACCGAAGGGCGATGGCGACTGACGAGCGGGCCATCAATCACGTCAACATGGTATTGAGCGCCACTGCGTTTAAGCAGCATGTGCTTACCACCGGGCGCGATCAAAGCGCGACCGGCAATCACGCGGTCGCCATGGGCGGCTTCCTTGACCTCAATCTCGCACAGTTCATTCAGTCTTTTGGCAAATGCTGCAGTAAAGTTTTCGGGCATATGCTGCACGATCACCATGCCAGGACAAACACGTGGTAATGAAGTCAACACGGCCTCCAGTGCTTGCGTACCGCCTGTTGAGGTCCCAATTGCCACTATCCCCTCCGTGGTTTGCGCCATGGCACGATTCGTCGCCGCGAGTACCGCATCCGCCGTCAGTTTAGGAGCGACCTTGGCCACAGGCTCAGCATGCGAGATTCTTTTCAGATTGGCTTTTGCCGCGACTTTAATCACATTGATAATGTCATTGGCATCATCCTCTAAAAAGTCTTTCAAGCCCGCCTTGGGCTTGGTCACGATGCTCACCGCCCCGGCCGCCAGCGCCTGAATGGTGGTTTCGGCGCCCTTCTCGGTCAGCGTCGAACAGATAATGACCGGCGTGGGGCGCTGCGACATGATTTTCTTGAGAAAGGTGATGCCGTCCATTCTGGGCATCTCCACATCCAGAATCACCACATCCGGCCAATCTTTCATCATTTTATCCATGGCAAAAATGGGATCTGCCGCTGCAGAGATGACCTCAATCTCTGAAGATTTTGAAATTTTCTCAGCAAGGACTTTTCTGACCACTGCTGAATCATCCACAATCATGACCCTGATTTTTTTCATAATTAATATTCTCGTTAAACCTTGCTTTTCACCCAGGCAAACCCACTCCAGATATCAAAAATAATATAGCGTGAGTCCTCGCCACCGTAATGATTGGCATGGACATGAAAACCATACTCTGCCAGAAGCATCAGAACGGCATGCAGGTTACGGTCACCAATATGGTTTTTTTGATTGATCTGCAATTTCGGGAACATATTGCTGCCGCCGAATACTTTCACTTGGCAGTCTTGTGGTCGAATCTTGCACTTGGCCATTTCTTCCATCATCAAGGCAATCGCTTCATCTGCATACTTGCCTGACTTGCCAGCAGCAGTTTCATTTTTTTCTTTATGTGAAACATGGCGTTGCGGCAACAGGATATGGCACATGCCCCCCATCTGTTTTGCCGGATGCCAGATCGTGACTGCCACACAGGAGCCCAGAATAGTACGAATTCTGGTATCGGCATCGCCCCAGTACCACTCGCCAGGCTGCAAAAAAACCTCAAAAACCTCTTCAGGCTTCTTATCCAACAATCCAAAACTCAAGGCAGGCTGGGTACGCATCAACATAACAACTAATTAGCAGTTTTTTTATAAATAGAAGGCGCTTCAGAGACAAATTTCTCAGTGACGCCATTCAAGCTCTCGGAATGACTGATCATGAAGTACCCGTCATTCTTGAGCAAAGGCAACATTTGATCAGTAATCTGTCGCTTAGTCTCGACATCAAAGTAAATCATCACGTTACGCAAAAAAATCACATCAAACTGGCCCAGATCAGGAAAAGGCTTGGTCAGGTTGACCTGCAAGAATTTGATCCGTTGCCTGAGCTCTTTCACAATTAGCAGCTCGCCGTCGTGATCGCCGGTGCCTTTCAGGCAATATTTGGTCAGATAAGGCCTGGGGATCTCGGAGGCACGCTGCATGTTGTAACAACCGCTTTGTGCCTGCTGCAAGACCTTGGTGCTTAAATCTGAGGCGACGATTTCCCAGGGCTCTTTGCCCAGATGTTCATCGAGCAACATGGCAATCGTATAGGGCTCTTCACCTGACGAGCACGCCGCACTCCAGACACGGAAAGGCTTGCCTTTGCTACGTTTGGGCAGAATCACCTCTTTAAAGAAGTCAAAGTGTTTGGGCTCTCTGAAAAAATGCGTTTCGTTGGTGGTGAGCAAATCAATCGCAATCTGCTTTTCTTTGGCATTGGCGGGATCATTGATCAATTTGTAATACTGCGTAAACGAATTGAGTTGATGAAAATGCAAGCGTTTGCTGAGCCTGCCACTGACCAACGGTTTTTTAACGTCTGACAGGGCAATGCCGGCTTGTGCGTAAATAAAGCTTTTAAACAAGCCAAATTCTTTTACTGTCAATGATTCAATCTGGTCCATGTGCTACCCCTTCACTACTTAACTCGCTGCGGACTCACTGGCCAAGGTCGAGCCAGTCGCCAGGCTAGACACTTCATCGACAGAAAGTACCTTGTTAACGTTGAGTAAAATAATGAACTTACCCTCTATCTTGCCCATGCCTGCAATAAAATCTGCGCGGATATTGGCACCAAAACTTGGCGCTGGCTCAATATTGCCCGCCTCGATATCCACCACTTCATTGACGGCATCCACCATCATGCCCACCACTTGCGTTCCCGTCGCATGTGCAACCTCAATGATCACAATACAGGTTTTACGTGTGATCTCCGCCGTCGGCTTGTCGAACCGTGCCGCCATGTCAATCACAGGCACTACGGCCCCGCGCAAGTTAATCACTCCTCGTATAAACGCAGGCATTTTGGGCACTTCAGTCAACTGCCCATACTCGATAATTTCCTTCACATTCAGGATATTGATCGCAAACACCTCTCGTCCGAGGACAAACGTCAAATACTGCTGCATGGCATCAGAAAAACCGTTTAACTGATGCTGTTCACCTCTTGCAATTGCCAATTCACTCATTTTTCTATCCTCTCGTTGTTGGTTTCAAGCGCATCACAATCACGCGACACTGTACGTCGCTGTGACGACTTAAAACCTCACGAACTGCTCCTCATCAATCCCACCACCAAAGGTGCCGGTTTTAGGCGTTTGTATCACTGGGCTATTGAAAGATTTGCTCACCGTAGGCTTACTGCCCTGTGATTTTGCTTTTGGCTTGTCTGCTCCCTTGAGCAGGTGATGCTCACCACTCACTTTAAAGAAAGCAATCAACTGTTGCAGTTGCTCGGCCTGACCGCTCATCTCTTCGGCCGTTGCTGCCAGTTCTTCACTGGAACTGGCGTTTTGCTGGGTTGCCTGGCTTAACTGGTTCATGGCTGCAGTAATTTGCTCTGCACCACTGCTTTGCTCTTCACTCGCGGCAGAAATTTCCTGTACCAGATCACTGGTTTTGTTGATGCTAGGCACGATCTCATCCAGCAAGTCACCGGCACGTTCTGCCAGGCTCACAGAGTTCTTGGCCACTTCACCAATCTCTTGCGCCGCCACCTGGCTACGTTCCGCCAGTTTGCGCACCTCTGCTGCCACCACGGCAAAGCCTTTACCATGCTCACCGGCTCGCGCGGCTTCAATCGCAGCGTTCAGGGCCAGCAGGTTAGTCTGGTAGGCAATATCATCAATAATGCTGATCTTGTCAGCGATGCTCTTCATGGCAATCACGGTATCTTTCACAGCCGCCCCGCCTTCGTTGGCGTCTTTGGCCGCTTTACCGGCAATGCCATCAGTTACTTTGGAGTTCTCGGTATTCTGGTTAATGGAAGCACTCATTTGCTCCACTGAGGCAGAGGTTTCTTCGACAGAAGCGGCTTGTTCATTGGTCGCCTGGCTGATGCTTTGTGCAGTCGCACTTACTTGCTCCGAAGCACTGGCAATATTGTCAGCAGAACCCCTGACCTCTACAATCACTTGCATCAAGCGCTCTACCGTATTGACCACGGACAGCTTCAACTCTTCAAGCTGGCCTTGGTATTCATTGTCAATGCGTTGGGTCAAATCACCCTGCTCGACCTCTTTCATCAATGCCATCACTTCTACCAGCGGATTGACTATGTTATCCAGCATGTCATTGAGGCCTTGCACCATCTTGCGGTAATCACCTTTATACAAACTGGAATCTGCACGTATGGTCAAATTGCCTTGTGAAGCCGCCTCAATCAGCAGGTTAATTTCACGCGACATGGCTTTCATATTGCTGCGGACCATCTCTATGGTGTCATTGATAAAGGCTTTCTTGCCTGGCAACTGCTCCATAGGTGCGTCAAAGTTACCTTCACCAAACTCCTTGATCACCGCCATGGCTTTTTTCTTCACCGCAATGTGGCCGCCCACCATGGTGTTCACACCGACCGCCATGCTCTTGAAGTCACCCTGGAATTTGTCTGCATCGATGACCACATCAATATCACCCGCATCATGCTCTTTGGACATATGGTTCATGTCCGCAATAAAGCCCTTGAGGTTGCTACGCATGCTTTCGATGGTGTCATTGATGAACGCCTTTTTACCAGGCAATTGCTCCATAGGCGCATCAAAGTTACCTTCACCAAAGGCCTTGATCACTGCCATGGCCTTTTTCTTCACGGCAATGTGGCCACCAACCATGGTGTTCACGCCGACCGCCATGGTCTTGAAGTCGCCTTGGAATTTGTCTGCATTCATCACCACATCAATATCGCCCGCGTCGTGCTCTTTGGACATGTGCCTCATGTCCGCAATAAAGCCCTTGAGGTTGCTACGCATGTTTTCGATGGTGTCATTGATAAAGGCCTTCTTGCCTGGCAACTGTTCCATGGGCGCATCAAAGTTACCTTCACCAAAGGCCTTGATCACTGCCATGGCTTTTTTCTTGACGGCAATGTGGCCGCCAACCATGGTGTTCACACCGACCGCCATGGTCTTGAAGTCGCCTTGGAACTTGTCTGTGCTCATCGCAACATCAATATCACCGGCATCATGCTCTTTGGACATATGGTTCATGTCAGCAATAAAGCCCTTGAGGTTGCTACGCATGTTTTCGATGGTGTCGTTAATAAACGCTTTCTTGCCAGGCAGTTGCTCCATAGGCGCATCAAAGTTGCCTTCACCAAAGGCCTTGATCACCGCCATGGCCTTTTTCTTCACCGCAATATGGCCACCGACCATGGTATTCACCCCCACAGCCATGGTCTTGAACTCGCCCTGAAACTTGTCTGCATTCATGACGACATCGATATCGCCTGCGTCATGCTCTTTAGACATATGATTGAGCTCATGCGTAAAAGCATCCAGCGATTGCTGCTTCTGCGCCAACTGCTGTTGCAACTCAGAAATCTGCAGGAATAAGGGGGTTAATTCATCTTGAACGCTTAAATCAATGGCTTGATTCAATTGCCCCTTCGCCAATTGCATTAAATATTGCTGCGCAATTTGAATACGACTTTTATTGACTGCCCTGTAGTTCAAGATAGACATAATGCTTTCCCCCAAAATTGATCACATGTGATTTGACAAACTTCTGGCCGACTGGCCGTGTGACCTATGCTTCCCGGCACAAGCCACACAGATCCCACTCAAGTTAAAACTTCACAAACTGTGACTCATCAATATCGGCGGCATTGGCCGTCGCTACATGCAGTGCTGACTTGCTACTGGCTGGCGTGGTCACTTTTTTAACGCTCTTTTTCACTGAAGAGGCAAAAGCAGTCTCTTCTGAACCCACTTTAAAGTAGGAGATCAGTTGTTGCAGTTGCTCGGCCTGGCCGCTCATCTCTTCAGCGGTCGCCGCCAGTTCTTCACTGGAGCTGGCATTTTGCTGGGTCACCTGGCTCAGTTGATTCATCGCAGCCGTAATCTGCAAGGCTCCACTGCTTTGCTCTTCACTTGCGGCATAAATCTCTTGTACCAGATCACTGGTTTTGTTGATGCTGGGCACGATCTCATCCAGCAAGTCACCGGCACGCTCAGCCAGACCCACGGAGTTTTTCGCCACTTCACCAATCTCTTGCGCGGCCACCTGGCTACGTTCAGCCAGCTTGCGAACCTCTGCCGCTACCACGGCAAAGCCTTTGCCATGCTCACCTGCTCGCGCGGCTTCAATCGCAGCGTTCAGGGCCAGCAAGTTAGTCTGGTAGGCAATGTCATCAATAATGCTGATCTTGTCAGCAATGCTCTTCATCGCAATCACAGTGTCTTTTACCGCAGCCCCACCTTCGTTGGCGTCTTTAGACGCTTTGCCAGCAATGCCATCGGTCACTTTGGAGTTTTCTGTATTCTGGTTAATCGAAGCACTCATCTGCTCAACGGAGGCAGAGGTCTCTTCTACTGAAGCGGCTTGTTCATTGGTCGCCTGGCTAATGCTTTGTGCGGTCGCACTCACTTGCTCCGAAGCACTGGCGATATTGTCAGCAGAACCTCGGACTTCAGAAATAATGCCTGTCAGTCGGTTGACCATACCGTCAATTGCAAACAGGATGCTGCCAGTATCCCCTGCCCGGATATCCGTTTTGACGGTTAAATCCCCTTCAGCGACACGTTTTACAATACCTGCGGCATAGGCGGGCTCACCACCAATTTGAGCCAATAATTGTTCGACCATTTGCTTCATTGAATACAACAAGCTGCTGGTATCGCCAGGTTTGGTTTCAACTTGAACGGTGTAATCCCCTGAAGCGACCGTTTTGACCACAGATGCGGCATAGTCAGGTTCACCACCCAATTGTTTCAGTAAACCCTGAGTGATAAACCAACCCAATGCAGCGGCAATCGCCACCACAATCCCGGCAACCGTCATCGCAATCGTGTTCGCTTGTGACTTGGTTGCTTGCGCCTCTTCAGCTGCTTTTTTTGCTAACTCAACGTTATAGTCAAAATCATCATTTACAGCCCCACTGACTCTTTCGGCAATCGGAGAGATTGTGTTGATAATATCTCTCGCCTGGTCGCGTTTTCCCTCCTGCACAGCGAGGATTAATGGCTTATAAGCAGCTTCATAATCTCTCGCCCCTTGTTTCATGCGCTGGGCAATTTCCTTATCCTTTTCATCAGAAACATAATTTGCCAAATAATGATCTATCACGTCATTGAGCCCCTTGTTGTGCTCTTCAATTTTGGCAAGTGCTTCTTCTTGAATTTTATGATCCACATTCAAAACATAACGGTTCAATTGAATCCGCAAACGCAACACATGCTTTCTGGCCTGATCAAGATCAATCAGACTTGGTACTGAGTTAATGTTTGTATAGTTGGTGGTATCAAAGATCTTGTTCATCTGGATGCTACCCATGACAGCAAGGCCCACCAAACCAACAATGGCCGTAAATATCAACAACAGCATTTTTTTCGCAACAGTCAGTTTCATGTTATGTCCTTCATTTATATGGATTTAAAATCCAGATTTACTTTTAGAGTCTCTCACTACAACATTTATATAATTATTGGCTTAACCGTTGACGGTACTACCTGCTAAGGTGGCAATTTCATCAACCGAAAGGACACTATTGACGTCTAAAATAATCACAAACTTGCCATCAATTTTGCCCATGCCTTCAATAAAGTCTGCCCGGATATTGGCACCGAAGCTTGGCGCAGGCTCGATATTGCCTGCTTCGATATCCACGACCTCATTCACGGCATCTACCATCACACCAACGACCTGCGTTCCTTCTGCATGAGTGACTTCAATAATCACAATGCAGGTTTTACGCGTGATATCTGCGCTGGGCTTGTCAAAACGCGCTGCCATATCAATTACAGGCACCACCGCCCCCCTTAGATTAATCACACCTCTGATAAAACCAGGCATTTTTGGCACTTCAGTGAGCTGCCCATACTCAATAATCTCTTTGATATTGAGAATATTGAGGGCAAAGGTCTCCCGACCAAGGATAAACGTCAGGTACTGCTGAATCCCGTTTTCTAATATTGCTTGCTGCGTTTTTGGTGGCTCTGCAACACTCAGTTCACTCATGACTTTTCCTTTCACAGTTGTCGGCAGTTCTCGCAATCTCGCCTGTAGGCTGCTGCGAATGTCGACAATCAATATTCCTTAGAATTTTACGAACTGTGCTTCATCGACTTGAGTTGCATAGTCGTTAGTTGACTTGGCACCAGTCACATGACCAATCGTTGGTTTAGAGACTTTTTTGATCACCTTTTTAGTGGCTGCCGAGACCAGATGATCATCTACCCCCACCTTGAAGAATCCAATCAGTTGTTGCAGTTGCTCGGCCTGACCGCTCATCTCTTCAGCGGTCGCTGCTAGCTCTTCGCTTGAACTGGCGTTTTGCTGGGTCACCTGGCTAAGTTGATTCATCGCAGCCGTAATCTGCAAGGCTCCACTGCTTTGCTCTTCACTTGCTGCATAAATCTCTTGTACCAGATCACTGGTTTTGTTGATGCTAGGCACGATCTCATCCAGCAAGTCACCGGCACGCTCAGCCAGACCCACGGAGTTTTTCGCCACTTCACCAATCTCTTGCGCCGCCACCTGGCTACGTTCAGCCAGCTTGCGCACTTCGGCTGCCACCACCGCAAAGCCTTTGCCATGCTCACCGGCTCGCGCAGCTTCAATCGCAGCGTTCAAGGCCAACAGGTTAGTCTGGTAAGCAATGTCATCAATAATGCTGATCTTGTCAGCAATGCTCTTCATCGCAATCACGGTATCTTTCACCGCGGCCCCACCTTCGTTGGCGTCTTTAGCGGCTTGACCGGCAATGCCGTCGGTCACTTTAGAGTTTTCAGCGTTTTGGTTGATGGAAGCACTCATCTGCTCCACTGAGGCAGAGGTTTCTTCGACAGAAGCGGCTTGCTCATTGGTCGCCTGGCTAATGCTTTGTGCGGTCGCACTCACTTGCTCAGAAGCACTGGCTATGTTGTCTGCAGAGGCCTTGATCTCGTTAATCACCGTGCTGATTTTTTGAGACATGGTTTTCATGGAGGCCATCATCTGGCCGATTTCATCATTGGAAGTGACTTCAACGGTTTGCGTTAAATCACCATTGGCAATGGCATTGGCAGAAATCACTGCATTGTTAAGGGGGCGTGTGATGGACCGAATGATGAAAAATGCCAGTGCCAAGACAGACAGTGAAATCAAGCCACCTATAATTAAGCCCGTTTTAATCGCAGTCGCCTTGATTTCCAACGCATTTTCGGCAGAAGATTTAGCTAGTGCCTGGTTATAAGCCATATGTTCGTCGATTGCATTGTTTAAGTCTTCAGCCACTTTTGCGTTTGAGGTCAGCACAGCCAAGGCTTCTTTCTGCTTACCGTCTCTTGAAAATTTAATGACCTCATTCACCCCAGGCAAATAAGCCTCATAACCTTTACGAACCCTATCCAATAACTCCTTATCTTTTGCATCAGCCACATATTCATTGCCATACTTGGTTAGTCCGCTTTCTACACCTTGCTTGGCATCATTGATCGCTTGCTCAATCCCGGTCATCGCACTTGCATCGGTATTCAAAACATGCCGATAGACGCGCACACGTAATTGACTAAACCGTTTCATCACTTCATTTAAGCTATTAATACTCGGAATAGAGTTCACATTTGACATATTGGTGGCATCAAATACTTTGTCGATACTGTTGTAGCTGAGACCGATCAAACTGAATAATCCAAGGATTGCGATGGCAATCATGAGGGAGATCTTGTGAGAAACTTTCATTACAAACCCGCTTTCTTTAATCAATAAATTGTTTGGTTACGCCACTGGGAGAGTGATCACTTAACTGTCCAGAAGCGCCTGCTCTTTTATGCTTTCCATATTGGCCAGTTGCATCATGCGTGGGACATCCAATACCAGTGCCACGCTGCCTGAGCCAAGAATGGTGAAGCCACCAATACCTTTGACGTTCTCAAACACCTTGCCCAGGGGTTTAATCACGGTCTGGAATTCACCAATCAACTTATCCACCACTAATCCTATTTTTTGATTTGCATACTGCATCACAACGATGTTTTGTCGTGCTGGAGGCTCACCTTTACATTCGAACTCATTCCTGAGTTTGAGGTAAGGCAATACCTCGCCCCGCAGGTTAATAAAGTTCCGTTTATCGCTGATTGAAGACTCGTAATCAGCCGTCGACAATTCGATACACTCCACCACCATATCCAGTGGGACCACATAAGAGGAGTCGGCCACGCCCACGAGAAAGCCATCAATAATGGCGAGTGTCAGTGGCAGGCGGATGCTCATGGTGCAACCCAAGCCAGGCCGCGACTGGATATCAATGGTGCCGCGCAGGGCCTGAATATTACGTTTGACCACATCCATGCCCACTCCGCGGCCAGACAGGTTGCTGACGGCGTCTGCGGTAGAAAAGCCTGCTTCAAAAATCAGGTTATAAATGTCTTTGTCACTGAGTGACTGCTCAGGACTGACCAAGCCTTTGTCTATGGCTTTGGCCAGAATCTTGTCGCGGTTAAGGCCTGCGCCATCATCACTGACTTCAATCACGATGCTGCCGGAGTCGTGGAAAGCATTGAGTTTGAGCGTGCCATAAGCGGGTTTGCCTTTGGCAACACGCACCTCGGCTGATTCAATACCGTGGTCCATGGAGTTGCGTACCAGATGCGTGAGTGGATCACTGATTTTCTCCACCACGGTTTTATCCAGCTCGGTTTCTTCGCCACTGATCTCCAGGCGGATATCTTTACCCAGCTCTTTGCTGACATCACGTACCACACGGTTAAAGCGGCTAAAGGTGGCGCCGATTTGCACCATGCGCAAGGCCAGTGCTGAGTCACGTACTTGCTCCACCAGCGTAGAAATATTGGAAGTGGCTTCATTCATGGCACTATCACCGATCTTATTGGAAATCAGTGTGGCGCCAGCTCCTGCAATAATCAGTTCGCCCACCAGATTGATCAGCTCATCCAGCTTGTTGGCATCAATGCGGATATAGTTGGATTCGGCATTTTTGGTTTCTTTGACCTGACGCTGTTTTTCCAGCGCCGCATTGACCACCGCGGGTTGCACCAGTTGCTCATTGACCAGTGTCTGGCCGATGGGCTGCTTGTCGCCAGTTGCAGGGTTGGCCTGTTTGGCCAGCGCCGCCTCTAGCTCATTGGGCGTCAGTGTGCCGCACTTGAGTAAAATCTCACCCAGTTTCATGTCTTCATTGGAGAGGCGGTCGATCAAGTCGATATAGTGCTGAATCTGCCCATGCGGCGGCAGGATATGAATCTCGCAATCATCACGCACAAAATCAAAAATACCTTCGATCTCGACTTTGCTGGCCTGACTTTCGTAACTGATTTCAAAACCCAGAAAACAGCTCTCGGCATCCATCTCTTCGAGTGCAGGCAGGGCTTGCGTGAGGGTGACCATGTGCACAATGCGGCCCATGGTATTCATGTAACGCAAGAAGCTAAACGGATCCATGCCACTGCGGAAGGTATCCGGGCCGAAGCGCAAGGAGAGATGCCAGCAACCGGTTTCTGCGGTGTCCATACTTTCTACCGCGCCTGGCTCGGCGGCGGTGACAGTCGCAACTGGCAACTCAGCCACGGCTTTGGCCGTCTGCTTGGCTTCCAGGTAAACATTGAGCCGGTGAATCAAACTGTCGTTGACCACCAGGGTGTCGGCATCTGGGGTAGTGCCTTCGGCCACATGATCAATCAGCTTGCTGATAAAGTCGCCCACTTCAAGAAACAGGGCCACGATCTCTTCAGTGACTTCAATTTCACCATTCCGCACTTTATCCAGCACGCTTTCAGCCACATGGGTGAAGCTGATGATAAAGTCCAAGCCAAACAAGCCGGCCGAGCCTTTAATGGTGTGGGCCGCACGGAAGATGGCATTAATCTTTTCTTCGTCTCCGGGATTCTGTTCCAGCGTCAGCAGCGCTTCTTCCATCTGCTGGAGCAAATCACGGCTTTCAATGATGTAAATCTGTAGGGATTCATCTAGTTGCATCTTGTTTCCTCCTTAAATAGTGGTCTCAAGCGGCAACTTCTGTCAGCACCTGGGTGATGCCAAAAAAGCCAGCGGTGTCAGAGAGCTCAATCAAATCCATGACTGCATCACTGGGGTTTGCAAGTTGGAAATCCACGCCATGTGAAAGTGCATGCAAGCGGATTGCCATCAAAATTTGTAGACCAGCCGCATCGACTTCGTCCACCTCGGCCAACTCAAGATGCAAAGGCAAGGTCTTGCTGAGCTCCGTCTTCACCTGGGCCATGGTCTCTGCCGCGTTATAAATATTTAGTTCACCACTAAAGGTCAGCGCACAACGCGCTTCATTGGTATCAATCATGACTGGCATACTGGAACTCCCTGAGATAGAAAATCGACGGATGGCTAAGGGTGATGCGCTATGGCAACACCAGCTTGGACACGGCGTTCAACAATTGTGGCGGTTGGAAAGGTTTCACCATCCATGCCTTGGCGCCCCCAGCCTGACCCTGCATTTTTTTCTCTTCGGCGCTCTCGGTGGTGAGCATGATCACTGGTGTGAATTTGTAGGCGGGGATTTGCTTGCTGGCTTTGAGGAACTCAAGGCCGTTCATATTGGGCATGTTCACATCACTAATGATGAGGTGGATTTTTTGCCCGTTTAACTTGGTCAGTGCGTCCTTGCCGTCTTCGGCTTCAATCACATCGTAACCGGCGCCTTTGAGAGCGGTGCCAACTACGGATCGCAAAGAAGAAGAGTCATCTACAATAAGTATGGTTTTTGCCATGGCTAATTCCTTATTATCTAAAGCGTTTAAAAGAAAGTGATGTCATCTGCATCGTTGCTGGTGCTGGCCGGTGGCGCGGCACTCGCAGTGAAAGATTTTTTGCTGGCAGCAACAGTTGGTCTGGATCGCTTGTCGTGGATCTGAGTTTGCTCACGCATGGTGTAAGTGGACTTCAATTGTTTTAACCATTCATCAACACTGCCCAGTCCATTCACATCGTCCACGCGCTGATTCAGTTTTTCGATATCCTGCTGAACGTGGCTTAGCATTTGACTGACACGATCCTGAAACTGCAATGAAAACAACACGTGATCAATCTCTTGTGCCACATGCTGGCTTTCTTTAACCATCTGCTGGCTCTCTGCGACCACTTCATTCGCGGTATGGCCAAATTTATCCAGTACCGTATTCACAATCTGTTCGGCCTCCACCAGGGTTTGCGCATCTTTCTTTTCAAACTCTTTTGAAACTTGCGATACATTTTTAATCGCTTGCGACACACGATTCACGGTTTCAGAAATATGCGAGCCGGTACGGCCGGCATCTGAGGACAGTCTTTTCACTGCATCGGCCACCACAGCAAACCCGCGGCCGCGCTCACCGACACGCGCTGCTTCAATCGCAGCGTTGACAGCGACCATCCCGGTTTCCTTGGCGATGCGAGTGACAATATCTGCCATATCCAACAGTTCTTTGGTATAACTGGATAAAGTTGAAACGGCCTCTAGCAGCGTCTGCTTTTCTTCGATGCTGTTTTTGAGCAAGGCAATCACCATGGCTAACTGATCCTGGCTTAAATTGAGTAATTCAAGCAATTGCGCATTACTCTGCGATTGTCCATGGCTGGTGACCGCACGTACGCTTTGCGACAATCCTGCAAACTTGGCACTTAACTCATCAATCGAGCTACTGGTCAGTGTTTTTGCAGCATGGATCTGATCTGCCCATAGTGGCAGCACCGATTGGCACAACTGCTGTAATTCCTCATTGTGAAATTCAGGCATATCATTGCTGCTTGAGGTGTGATCGTAATAATTTTGCATTCATGGGATCCTTACAGTAGTGCCAATGAAATTACATTTGTTTAGCTCAATTTTAAGAGACTGACGGATGCGTTAATCCTCTAATAAGCGTGGGTTTATTTATCCTAATCGAATGCTTGAGACTAACCCTAAAGCCTACGGTATTTATGGCGTTATAGAGAGACGAGCGGCGCATAACCGCCAACGTGAATTTTTCACGTTAAAACAAGGAATTAGCTATGAAAATGCAGGAACTCAACATCAAACGGACCTTGTTGAAATTCGTCTTCATGATGATTATCAGCATTACCTTGACCGTTGGCTGTCTGATCTGGATGACGCATAAAACCTACTTCTCACGCGGCGTGATCATGAATACCTTGATCCCGAATATGGAGGCGCTGAACGAGGTCAGAACAGAAACCCTGATGCTGATTGCCGATGTACGAGAGTCGCTCAGAACGCAGGATTTATATGAGCGCAATCACGTCCTGCCAGAAATCTTGAACAAACTCCATGTGCTGACTAACAAGGTGGAGCAGTTGAAACAACTCCCTGCAATCAACTCGCAAAATGCCAGTTTGATTGACGAAATAGAGAGCAACTTCCATCTGTTTAAAGACGAACTCAACCAGTTACTCATCCAGCAACCGACTGATAAGTCAGAAGCCTCAGTGACAACACGATTTACACCTCTGTTTCATGCCGGGAAAGCGACCATAGACAGCGTGGACACCGCACTGGCCGGGAATCTTTCGCAAACCTGGCAAGAGTTCAAGTCACTGGAATATATTGAATTTACCAATATCGGTATTTATCTGGCCAGCATGCTGCTTCTGCTGGCCGTGTTGTATTTTGCGAGCAAAAAAACCTATGCAAAGATTCTGGTGGTGTTGGGGTCAGAGCCAAATGAGTTTATAGGTGTGATTAATGGTTTGCTGGAAGGCAAGCAAACGCCGCCACAACAAGTGCAAGAAAACAGCCTAATGTTCCGTCTGCAGCAGTCCTTGCTGTTTGACAGGGAAACCGGAGTGCTGAATAAACTGGGCTTTTTGCACCATTACCCGCAGCGATTCTCCGCAGACCAACCCGTCGTTGCGACCCTGATCAGGGTACAGTCACTCGAAGAGCTGTCAGAGTTTATTGGACCTGCCAGCACCACTGAACTATTGAACCAGTTTTTGGCACGACTACAAGAAAGAGTCGTGTCAAACAGCATGATTGCACGCGTCGCCTATTCGAGTTTTCTATGGGTCAGAGAAGAATGCGGGGATGATAAAAAGCTGGTGTCCGAAATTGAAACACTGATTGCACGCCTGCAAGCCCCTTATTCACTGGGCATACGCACCATCAAGATCAAGACCTTTGCCGGCATCATGAAGCTGCCGCAAGATACTGAGAACTTCAAGCTATTGATTCCCTACACGACGCTGACAGCAACCAAGGCGGAAAAAACACTCCAGCAGTACCTGTTTTTTGCCCCGGGGTTTTTACAAGAGTCTCTTGATTATATTGAAATGGAAGCCGCACTGTCACATGCGCTTGAAAACAAGGAATTTGAAATCTACCTGCAACCGCAAGTGGATATTCGCGACAACCGGATTGCCGGTGCCGAGGCCTTGATCCGCTGGAAACATCCGCTCAAAGGCTTTATCCCGCCAGATAAATTTATTCCTGTGGCTGAACGCAACGGGCAGATTCTGGAGATAGGTGACTGGATTTTGAATCAAGGCATCGCTTATGCCGTCGAAATCAATCAGAACCGACTTGACATGATCCCGATTGCAATCAATTTGTCTTCGCACCAGATTCAGGCGCCGCAGTTTTTTGACAGCTTGCAACAAAAATTAAGCCATTGGCAGTGCGATCCGGCCTGGATCAAACTGGAGATCACAGAGTCTGTGCTGTTGGAGAAGAATGAAGAAGTACTAAAAACCCTGTTACAGATCGCATCACTGGGCATTACAGTTTCGCTGGATGACTTTGGGACAGGCTACTCCTCACTGAGCTATCTAACCAAATACCCAATCAGCCAGATCAAGATAGATCGTGCCTTTATGAACGACATTCCCTTACATCTGGACAATACCGAGCTGGTGAAGGCCATCGTCAAACTGGCCGAAATTCTGCACTTTGAAGTAGTGGCAGAAGGCATAGAGTCTCTGGAGCAGTTAAACTTTTTGAACACCACTTCGTGCAAGTTCGTGCAAGGCTATTACTTTTATAAACCCATGCCTTACAGTAACTTCAAGACACTGGTGACTGTCCCCAGCAGCCCCACTGAGTCAGTATTGCTCAAGTAAAACTCATTCCGTGAAGGTACTCTGGATACTAAGAAAAACTGTTAACGCGCGCGCCCTTTGCGAAGCTTATATAGAGCGTCGGTCAGGTTTACCCTAGGCATGGCGCATCACAGCTTTTTTCTTTCGGCAGCAGCGTAGTTGCTGAAGTGCCCTTCGCGCTTGGCTTGCGCCCTGGCGCTGGCGATGATGCCAGCGGTTTTGCCGGGTTCAGCCAGTCTGGACACTTGTTTTTGCAGCGTACCACCGCAATGCGGGCAGGCGGGCGCACTGGTATTGAGTTTGAGCAACAGCTCTTGAGTTTTGCCACATTGGCTACACTGAAAATCGTACAAGGGCATGGCGGGCTCCTCAGGCAGCGACCAGCGGTTGCGCCAGCTCGGCGGTTTGCAGCCAGTGCACAAAATCAGCCAGCGGCAGGTCGATACGGCGTATCTGCTGTTCGGCCAGAAATTTTTCTTCCATGCGAGTCAGCGGCCCGTCAATTACCGCCCAGTGCTGCGCCGAAGAGCGTTTCATAATCTGTCTGGCATAGGTGCGGGTGAGTTGGTGGTTAAAGCGGCATCCCATAAACAGAAAGTGCGCGCCATGGCGCAACTCCTGTACGCGAGGCGGAATCGGGGTCTGGATGTCGATTTCGGTCAGGACCTCGACATAATCAGAATCGGAAATAATATAGTTTTGTGCGGGCTGGTTGCTGCCCAGCGGCTGATAAAGCACGGTGGTCCAGGCATCGGCTTCGCTGGCTTCTATGCTGTTGCCATCGGGCTCGACATAGTGCACCCATTGCCCGAGGTGCTCGGATTGTGACACGCCCTGTATCATGCCCCAGTTGTGCTGCCCGGCCAGCGCCTGTGCCATGGCATTGCTATACCAGCTATCCACCACCAGCAGAGGCTTCTTGGGCAAAGCGGCCAGAAAGCGGTGCAAGGCATTGGGGCTGGCCCCGGCGGCATAGGCCTCCGTCATCAGGTTGACCAGTGTTTTTCGGTGCTTGAAGTTCTCGATAAACTGGGCAGCGGCGGTCAGATTGTTGCGGATTTTGTGTGGCACGCTGACCTTGGTGGTCAGCATGGCCACCAGCGCTTCCGGCGTGGCGGGCACCTGGCAGGTGGTCGGCGCAAGTTCCAGCACGGCAGGCCCAAGATAGGGAATCACACTGCCTTCGCTCAGGCTTTGACGGATGGCTTGCAGTTCGCTTTCTGGCAGTGGTTGCGTAGGCATGTTGTATTCCTTGTGATGACGAAGTCTTGCAGGATTAGAGATAAATGGCCGCACCGGCGCCGACATTGATGGAGGCGTCCTTGGCGGTTTTGACGATAAAGGCAATCTGGTCTTCAGTGAGCCCGCCATGAAAAGGCAGTGCAATGGCGCGGTCTGCCACTTTTTCGGTGACCAGCAAATGCCCCTTGCGCATGCCGTAGTGCTCGACATAGGCACGTTGCAAATGCAGGGGTCTGCAGTAGGCTGCGGCCTCCACCAGTTCGGTGGACATGTCTTCGACCATGGCATCACGGCTACTGGCTGAAAAACGGGTGCCCAGATGCACGCAGTACAGCATCCAGTGCACCTCATCGACGCCGGGGGCGATATAAGGCGGCTTGATGCCTTCAAAACTGGAGATCTGTGCCTGATACCAGGCTTCGACCAGTTTGCGTTTGGCCAGTATCTCCGGCAGGCGTTGCAGCTGAATCAGCCCCAATGCAGCCGTGAGCTCGCTGATACCGGCATCCAGCGGTGGCCGCAGGCTGGCACTGAGCGAGGCCTGGTCGTCATGGCCATGCTGGCGATAATGCCTGAGCTTGAGCGCCAGCGTGTCATCATCGGTGACGATCATAGCGGCCTTGCCGCAACACAGGGCAGACGGCTGGCTGAAATCAAACACCGCCGCATCGCCAAAGCTGCCGGTGAGCTGGCCCTGGTAACGCGAGCCGATAGATTCGCTGGCATCTTCTATCAGCAACCATTGCTGGGCACGTGCCAGGGTGCGCAAAGCCTGCCAGTCTGCCGGATGACCATTGGTATTATTCACCAGCAGGGCCTTGACCCTGGCCTGTGGTGCCCGCTGCAAGGCAGCTTCAATCTTGTCTGCTGCCAGGGTTTGCGACCAGTAATCGATCTCGCTCAACACCGGTTGCGCCCCGCTCCAGTGGATGGCATGCGCCAGATGACGCCAGCTATACGAGGGCGCAATGACGCTGTCGCCACTGCCTATGCCAGCGGCCCGCAGCACCAGCAGGCAGGCAATGGTACTGCTGCTGACGGCAATGGCATGCTTGCGTCCCAGCCAGCTGGCAAAAGCCTGTTCAAACGCCGGGACAAGCGGACCTGTACTTTGTGCATTGCGCTGCAAGACCATGGCCATCGCAGCAGCTTCGGCTTCACCATAATCGGCGCTGCTCAAGGTGATGGCACTGCCCGCATAATCCTGGTCGGCCATGTCAGGCATCCCGCTGGGTGAGTACGATGCCGGTGGCATGCTCGAGCTGACGGGTCAGTTTGACACAGTGCTCGCGGGTATCCAGCAAATACAGGTTGAAATCACTCAGGCGACAGTATGGCGCTTCATCCATATCGCGCTCGGCCATGCGCAGAAAGCTGATGTCCGGATAGCATTCGCGCAACATGGTCAACGGGTTGCTGGTCACGGTACGAAAATCGCCCAGCGCCGTCACAATCTCGTTCAGGGTTTGTTCAGCAATACACATCCTGTTCTCCTTTACTCACCGATGCGTTTCGCTTCTACCGTCACCGGCAGGCGGGTATCGGCGGCCATTTCCGGCAAACTCAGCAGCCAGCCATTGGCCAGCTTGACGCTGCCGCCCCACAACTCAGGCTTTTCCTGTTCGACAATCGGCTCTTCCAGATCTTTTTTCGGGACATAGAGCGACAAGCCCTGTTCGGTACGGCGTATCATCACTTTCATCGAGTTTCCTTTCAAATGAGGTTAGGCGGCCTGTTGCAGTTGCAACTGTCTGACGCTGGTGACCACAGCCGCCAGTAACTGCTGCATGTCTGCGGCGGTATGGTGTATGCCCAGCGAAAAACGCAATGAGCACAAGGCTTGTTGCTCGCTGCGGCCCATGGCCAGCAGCACATGCGAAGGCTGATTGCCGCCTGCGCTACAGGCACTGCCACGCGAGGCAAGCACACCCTGTTTTTCCAGTCGCAACAGCAAGGCCTCGCCATTGAGGTCTGTACTCGAGTCCGCACTTAACCCTGCAAAACACAGATGGCTGGTATTGGCCACCCTGGGGCCGCCGCCATTGACCTCGACGGCGGGCAGTGCCTGCAGCACGGCCTGTTCAAACTGGTCACGCAAGGCCGCCATGCGGCTGGCATGGGTGGCAAGGTCTCCGCCCAGCACATCGCAGGCGGTGGCCAGCCCGACAATACCGGGCAGGTTTTCGGTGCCACCGCGGCGGTGACGTTCCTGATTGCCCCACAGCATGGGTTGCAGACTCAGGCCTTTTTTCACATAGAGCACACCTGTGCCTTTGGCGGCATACAGTTTGTGCGCAGAAAACCCGAGCAAATCACAGCCCAGCGCCGCCATATTGAGTGGCAGTTTGCCCGCACTTTGTGCCGCATCCACATGCATGAGCGCGCCATGGCGGTGGGCGATCTCGGCCGCTTCAGCCACTGGGAAAATCACCCCGGTTTCATGGTTGGCATGCATGAGGCTGACCAGAGCAGTGTGCGGCCCCACCGCTGCCAGCAACTCCGGCATGGACAATTGTCCCTGTGCATCAACGCCAATTTCCACCACTTCCACGCCCTGTTTTGCCAGCTGTGCCAGAAGTAATCGGGTGGAGGTATGCTCCACTGCACTGGTGACAATCTGCCGCCGCTCGGGCCGGGCGGCCAAAGCCGCCAGGATGGCCAGATGGTTGGATTCGGTGGCGCCACTGGTAAACACCACCTCGGCCGGGTTGGACTGCAAAAAAGCCGCCACACTGGCACGCGCATTCACCAGTGCCTCGCGCGCTTGGCGCCCCAGCGGATGACTGCTGGACGGGTTGCCATAGTGCGTACTCAGCCAGGGCAGCATGGCCTCCACCACTTGCGGTAGCGGCTGCGTGGTTGCGTTATGGTCCAGATATAGCCATTTCATCGCCAGAACTCCCGATTCACATCTGCAATCAGCACATCCAGCAAGCTGGACAAACTGTGAAACTCCGCATGCGCGCGCCAGCATTGCCTGACATCATCCTTGCGATACAGGCGCCAGAAATCACCGGACTGGTATTCAATGCGGGCAATATCAATCTCGCCGCCCTGCGGGTCTACTGTGCGCGAACAGCACGGACTGCGCACCAGATAACCGTCGGTACAGGGCGTGACCGTGGCCGCCACGTATTTGTAGCGGCTGCGCCCAGCGAGCAGTTTTTCGATACGCAGACGGTCCACCGCGTTGGGGTGTGGACACAGAGAGGTGACCGGCATTGCCATCACTGTGTGCAGGCCCCTTACACCGGGGCCAGCTCCTCTTCGAGCACGCCGATGACCTTGCCATCGGCAAACTCCACCAAGTAGACCGGGATGCCACTGTCTTCGACCATGCCAACATTGACCACCTCGCCACGCGCCCCGGCCTCGGCCAGCAAGGCGGCTTCGGCGAGGTCGGGATAACTGCCATCATTGAGCAAGTCCACCAGAGTCACCACTGGCTGCCCCCACTGAAAGCGCGGTGTACGCGGCTCCCTGAGATTAAACCCGGCGAGACTGGCGCCTGCGTTTACGACTTCAGTCATGTTGATGCCTCCTCTGTCTGTTGCGCGGCCTCATCGGCCAGCAGGTCTTCATCGTCATCTTCTGGCGCATCCGCTTCCAGCTCCTTGCCACGCATGCCGACGCGGTAACCCAGCTCGTAAAAATCCACACCATAGATATAAAACTGCTGCAAAAACGTGCCTATGCTGGTGACATAGCCGACATCGCCTTTTTTCACCAGAATCTCGCCCACTTCCTTGCCAGGGAAAGTGCCATCGTTGCGCACATATTTTTTTGAGCGCACCTTTTGCCCATAGTCAAACCGGGGCGGATTCACCAGTTCGACCACATCACTGTCACGTACGATATTGGTCGCCATGGACACTCTCCTTAGGTTCATTCGGGTGGGACGGGACAGGGGCTTGCAGATGCGGATGTAACCTGGCGACAGCTGCCATCGCCACCGCTTCGTCGCTATCGCGGCTCATGTCTGCTAAAAACTCGGGCGCAATGCGCAACACCACTTCAAAACGGATGCGCCAGTCAGCATCCAGGCGGAATGCAGGCAACATCGCGACCGGCAAGCGGCGAATGGCCGTCAAACGGACTTCCTGCGCACTATCATTTGCCAGTAAAGGCAGCCAGTCCATGCCGATACGTTCCGCCACTTCGCGGCGTACCGAGGCATCGGCATCGTGCATCAGATAAAACAGCTGTGTGGGGGCAATGCGGCGTGCCACGATCACACGCACGTAATAATCGCTGTCATACAACAGACTGCCCAGTTCAGATTCGGGTAAGCGCAAAGCCACCCGGATGCGAACTTCACGGTCAGGGTCATAGATGAGTTTGTGCAACAAATGTGACGGCAAGCGCAAAGCAACGCTGGCACGTACGGTTTCATCCATATCACTGACCAGGCGGTTCAGGTGAAAAACATCCAGAAACTTGGCCGCCACTGCCCGCACTTCAAAATAGGGGTGGTCAATATAGCGCACGGCCAATGCCGGATGCTGGCTAAAAAAACGGTCTATGCGCTTGGCATAACGGTCATGCACACAACTGCGCATCAACTGGCATAGCCCCTGCGCATTTAATTCCGCATGCTCACAGGAGGAACATGACAAGGCGTTACCCTGCCAGTCAACCGCAGGCAAATCACTGTCCATCCAGTGTCTTTCTGCCTGCAAGCGATCCATAGATCCGGGCTCAATCATCCTCAGCCTCCCGGTCTGCCCGATCCAGCACATCCAGTAGCAACTGACCGCCCACTTTGTTGGCCGGATCCAGCTGCATCAGTTTTTCTGCCGCCTCCCGTCCAGCCTGCAACCGCTGTAGCCGCATCAGCAAATAGGCATAAGCCTTGAGACAAAATAGATAAAAGCGGTGGGCGGGTTCATCACTTTCAAACTGACCATGTTGCGGACTGACAAGCCGCCAACTGAGCGGAAAACCGAGCTCCAACGCCGTCATTGCCATACATTGCTCGGCCACCCGCAACGCCTCCTGCAACCGGGCCTGATAGAAATAAAAACGGTATTCCGCTACCTTGACGGCAGGATTGTGGGGCGCCATCATGCGCGCCATGACCAGATGCGTTTCGGCCCGGCTGCTGTCGGCATAGTGAATGCTGGCCAATCGGAGTTGCTCGCTAGCCACAGCAGGCAAGGCGCGGTAGCGCTCGGCAAACCAGCTGTTTTCCAGCACTTCCGGTTTAAAGTCAGCATCCATAGCCGCACCCTACCCGCTGACAATCCTCAGGATTTCCGCTGGATACTGGAGATACTGACCGTCGCCGAGCCACCATGGCTGGCATGGTCGCCATGACCACCGCCACTGCTGCCGCAACCGCAACTGCCGCTGTTGGGGGTGAGAAAGGTCAGGCCAGACTCCATCGGGCTATCCATAAAGTCCACCACGGCACCATCCAGTAACATGCGCGATTCAGCGGGTAAAAACAGGCGTACGCCGCTGGCCTCAACAATGGCATCCCCGACAAAAGGCGCGGCCTCCACACTAAACTCAGAGCTCAGGCCAGAACAGCCACCAGGGCTAACTACCAGCCGAAAACCGTGCTGGTCTGTGCCGCCGTTAAAACGAATCATGCGGCTGATAAACTTTTCTGCCTTGGGGGTGATCGTCAGTTCCATATCGGTTCTCCGTTTATGCCTGATAACGCGGATAGGCATTATCAATAATGCAGGTGTTGTCTACCGGGCACGCAGCCACACACTGTGCTTCGTCAAAATGGCCGATACACTCGGTACATTTTTCCGGCTTGATCATGAACACGCCATTTTTTTCATAAATGGCCTGGTTAGGGCATTCCGGCTCACAGGCAGAACAGCCTGTACATTGCGAAGTAACAATTTTGTATGCCATGTGAGGTCTCCTTTAGGTGATGGCTCAGGCTGCCTTGAAGGCGCCCTGTCGAATCGCGGCATCGCCGCGCGGGATATGGGTAATTTCGCCGCTGGCGACGCGGGCTCTGTACCCGGCAAACCAGCCCAAAGCGGCTTTTTCGATAAACTCATGGGCGTACTCCTCCACCGGCTCTATGCCTGCCGCCAGCAACTCATCGCGTGGGCAAGCACCGATTTTGGAAACCAGCACGGCATGGCAATCGTTGATGGCATTGACGATGGAGGGCAATTGCTCATCCTCGCCATAGCCGCCCTGGCAATACAAATCCACCCGGCGGTGACCAACAAAGGTGGTCGAGCTGGCAGTCAGTTCATAAATCTGGAATTCATCGGCATGACCAAAATGCTGGTTGACCTTGCCGCCACCGGTCGTAGCCACTGCCACCAGCACTTTCATGCCATCATCAGCGCCCTGCTCGGACAGCGCTGTTTGCTTGGCGGCGTGCTGGGCCTGACGCTCGGCTTCGACTTGTTCCTGGTAAGCGCGGCGTTTCTCGATGTCATACACCACGTCCATCTGCTCGATCTGGTCCAAGGTAAACTCATCGCTGCGATCCTCACCCAGCAGGCCCACCGCATCGGCACGGCACTGACGGCAATGCCGCATCAGGTTGGCGCCGCCCATGCAGGCATCCTGCACATCCTTGAGCTCCTGCGCAGTGGGCCCACGCTGACCATTGAGGCCAAAGTAAGTGCCATGCTCAGCCTCTGAGATCAGCGGCATGATGTTATGCAAGAAAGCACCACGCGCTTTCACCGCACGGTTCACCTCATACAGGTGCTCATCGTTGATGCCGGGAATCAGCACCGAGTTGATTTTGGTGAGAATGCCACGCGCAGTCAGCATCTCCAGCCCCAGCATTTGCCGCTCGGTCAGAATCTCGGCGGCTTCGCGGCCGTAAATGCGTTTGTGGTTGTAAAAAATCCAGGGATAAATCTGGGCACCCACATCCGGGTCTACCATATTGATGGTGATGGTGACGTGGTCCACGTTGTATTTGGCAATTTCGTCCACATAGTCCGGCAACGCCAGCCCGTTGGTTGAAAGGCACAACTTGATATCAGGCGCCTGCTCCTGCAACTGGCGGAAGGTCTCAAAGGTCTTGGCCGGGTTCGCCAATGCATCCCCAGGCCCGGCAATGCCCAGCACCGTCATTTGCGGAATTTCGCTCGCCACCGCCAGCACTTTTTTCACTGCCTGGTCCGGCGTCAGCTTTTGCGACACCACACCGGGGCGGGATTCGTTAGAACAGTCATACTTGCGGTTGCAATAGTTACACTGGATATTGCAAGCCGGTGCCACCGCCACGTGCATGCGCGCATAATGGTGATGCGCCTCCTCGGAATAGCACGGGTGATTTTTAACCTTGTCCCAGATTTCCGCAGGCATATCCCCCTGACCATCGGAGGAACCGCAACTGGCTTTACCTTCGCCACCAGTCGTACTACAACCGGAAGCCGCCTGACCAGCCACTTCCACCTTAATACCGGGTAAGGGACGCAAGCGACTTGTGCTCGCTGGGCTTTCTGCCGAAATTGCCATTGCATGCTCCTCAATATGAATTTACAAGGAGTATTGCAATTCGCATGCCATCTGACAGATAAAAAATAATCCATTAAAAATCAATGGATTAAATGGGTGATTACATGAATTTCGGATTGTCAGCTATATGACAAAGAGGAAAGAGGATTGTCGGATTGCTAACAGCGGTTGAGATAGAAAATGATTCTAGTTGACCGCTATTGCGTCTTTTCGCGGCTATGGCATCATTCACTTGTAACGTTCCAAGCTGGGAGCAAACCTATGTGTAAAGCTTCATACGCAACCGCAGGTGAAATATTGCTTGAAGAGTTTCTAAAACCTTATAGCATTACCCCATATCGCCTGGCAAAAGACATTGGTGTTTCGCAAGCGCGCATTGCCGAAATTATTGCTGCCAAACGCGCAATTACCGTTGATACAGGCTTACGTTTATCCAAATACTTTGGATTAAACGATGCCTTTTGGACTGGCTTACAAATGGATTATGAAACCGCAACCCAAAAGGAGCGGATGGCAGAGATTCTTACTAAAATAAAACCTTTGGACCAAAGAGCTGCTTAGAAAACTTCAATCTCACAGTGCCCCCAAGTTATTGTGGAAAACGCTGTATTGGTATTTAGTGTAATGTCGAAAAACCTCATATAGACCGTAGTAACCTTTACTAATCTTACCGTCGTAAATATAGATTCATAACAATGAGTTCAGATCTTGAAAAACAGTTGATTGAACAACAAATTGAATTGTACTTTCCTGGCGCGCATCCTCGCGCTATCGCATGGCGAACTCATTTAATCTCAGTATGTAAGCAGTTTATTGATTCCGGTTTGGCGGATTCACAATTTGTGCGGGAGTTAACTTCGAGCATAAAGCAAAATTTCTGGGCTCGTTTATCTGAAGCATTAATTGCCCGTCGTCTAAAAGGACTTATATTTAATCAGAGAACGAATGTAGGAGAAGGACCAGACTTTTTGCTAATGCATGACAATAGAAAAGTTTGGATTGAGGCCATATGCCCTGAACCAATAAACGTTCCCGAAAAATGGCTTTCCTCATCAGCAGAAAGTGGAGTCGTTGCTTTCCCTCATCGCGAAATCCTTCTTCGCTGGACAGGCGCCATTCAAAAAAAAGCTGAGGCATTAATGGGAAATGGGATGACAAAAAAGGGATATCTGGAGTCTGGTTTAGTAGGAGCCAACGATGCATATATTATTGCCGTGAATGGTTGTCAACTTCGCTCAGGCCCGTTTCCAGCTTTGTTTGGAATCAGCCAATCTCCATTTGCAGTAGAAGCTGTATTCCCAATTGGCCCCTATGAAATTAGACTAGATAAAATATCCGGAGAAGTTTTAGGGGGCCAACATCAGCATCGCCCCGAGTTTCCAAATCACAATAATTCTCCTATATCCACCACAATGTTTACCGATCCAAAATTCCAGTACATTAGTGCTATCTGGGCACTTGATCTCAATGGAGGTGAGTCCATTGGCAATGCTGAGCCAACGGCACTGATACACAATCCTTTAGCACGGAATCCAATCCCATTAGGATTATTGCCTGCAGACGAGGAGTTTGTTGCGCATAAGCAAGAAGATGGGTTTGAGCTTTCTAAAACACTAGGGAAACCTGCACCTGTCTGGCTTTAAATTTATTTACTCAATGGCAAACCGCCTAAAACCGCTTCACCTCAATATTGTATTTCTTCAGCGCATACCCCATCTGCCTTGGTGTCAGATTAAGCAAACGTGCGGCTTTGGCTTGTACCCAGCCACTTTTTTCCATGGCTTGCACCAGTTGTTCACGCTCGGTCAGAGGCATTTCTTCAGCCGCCTCTTGTGGTGGTAACTCGACTGGGGGCGGTGGGCTGGCCGGGCTGACATTGACTGGCGCAATGGGAATCACGGTGCCTTGGGCCTGGTATTTCCACAGTGTGGAGGACAGGCAGTGGTTGGTCTGGCAAGGGATATCCACCTCGCGTATCAAATTGCTGCGCGCCATGGTGGCAAAGCGTTCAACGCAGTTTTCCAGCTCGCGCACATTGCCCGGCCAGTGACAGTTGCTGAGTACGTTCATGGCTTCTGGGGTGATGCTGACACGGGCACTGTTTTCTTTGTTGAATTTGCCGAGGAAGTTCTCGACTAGCAAGGGGATATCATCGCGTCGCTCGCGCAGGGCTGGCAGCGAGATGGAAATCACGTTGATGCGGAAATAAAGGTCGGATCGAAACTCGCCTTTGTTGACGGCTTCTTCCAGATTGCGGTTGGTGGCACAAATCAGGCGCACATCGACCTTGATGGTTTTGTTGCCGCCAACGCGTTCCAGCTCACGCTCCTGTAATACGCGTAACAATTTGACCTGAAAAGCCGCCGAGGTGTCGCCAATTTCATCCAGAAACAGTGTGCCGCCATGCGCCTGTTCAAAGCGCCCTTTGCGCTCCTGCATGGCGCCGGTAAAGGCGCCTTTTTCGTGGCCAAACAGTTCGGATTCGAGCAGGCTCTCAGTCAAGGCTGCACAGTTGACCTTGATAAATGGTTTGTCCTTGCGTGAAGACAAAAAGTGTATGGCACGCGCAATCACCTCCTTGCCTGTGCCAGACTCACCGCGCAGCAAGACGGTGCTGTTACCAGGCGCTGCCATATGCACATCGGCAAATACCTCGCGCATGCGTTTGGATTGGCCGATGACATTGCCTATGCTGTATTTGCCTGCCAGCTCTTTCTGCAAGCGCTGACGCTCCTGCATCAGTTGTTCGCGATCACTGGTCACCTGCTGGTTTAACAGAATCGTCTGTCCGATCAGATTGGCGACCATGGTCAACAACTGCAAATCTTCTTCAAACAGGCCATGCTTGTCTTCTGCAAAGCGCTCAAAACTGAGCACGCCTATGGTTTCACGCCCGGTTTTAATCGGCACACCGAGATAGGCGACGGTCATGCCTTCCACCGAGCGGTGCGCACCAGTTCGATTCAAAAATAATGGCTCTTGCACCAGGTCAGGAATCACCGCAGGCATCCCCATCTGGCAGATTCTGCCGGTCACGCCCTCTCCAACCCTGAAACGCGCCCGCGCCACCTCCTCTTTACTAAAGCCTACTGAGGCGAGTACCTGCAAACTGTCGCCATCGTCGCGCACATAGACCATGCCACGCTGCATGCCCAAGTGGTTGGCGACCAGGTTCACCACCTGTCGCAGCGTTTTCTGCAGGTCTAGCGAGGAGCTGAGTATCTTGCCTATCTCATAAATTGTGACCAGTGCCACGTGGCTGGAATCCGACAAGTTCGCCATCATACCCACCTGAAAAATGAAGAGTTAAGCTGAATTCAGCAATTTTCATGCCGGGGTACATGATCATTGAAGCTGATATATACGAATGGTGCAAAACCCGGATAAAAACGGGGTTCACGGCTATTTGACCAAGAGGTTTTACATAATTAAATAGTCTCAGCCACTGTTACAACCTGTTGCAGGTGAACTGCCTACCTGCACAATGCAACAACCCTTACAACAATATCTCTGCTTTGTTTGTCGCATTCACGACAAACACGACAAGCCTCCATTGTTAGCTTGGTCATGAATTCAATAAATTAACATATAAATCAAAAGGTTAAATCAATCCAGCCCGGCATGGCACAGAGCTTGCTCAAGCTAGCCTGAACCCACCTTTTGTCAGGTTGATTGTATGAAACCGATATACCTTGATTACTCTGCTACGACGCCCGTCGATCCACGCGTGGCGGAAAAAATGATTCCCTACCTCACCGAGCTGTTTGGTAATCCGGCGTCGCGCAGCCATCCTTATGGCTGGGAAGCTGAAGCCGCTGTGGAAGAAGCACGTGAACAGGTCGCCGCCCTGGTCAATGCCGACCCGCGAGAGATCGTCTGGACTTCTGGCGCCACCGAATCCAACAACCTCGCCATCAAGGGCGCAGCGCAGTTTTATGCCAGCGGCAAGGGCAAGCACATCATTACCATGACCACCGAACACAAGGCGGTGCTGGATACCGTGCGCGAACTGGAACGCCAGGGCTTTAGCGCCACCTACTTATCACCACTGGAAAACGGCCTGGTCGATCTGGAAGCCTTCAAGGCAGCGATCCGGCCAGATACCGTGCTGGCCTCTGTCATGCTGGTCAACAACGAAATCGGCGTGATCCAGGACATCGCCACGCTGGGCGCAATTTGCCGTGAAAACAATGTGATTTTTCATGTGGATGCAGCCCAGGCCACCGGCAAGGTGGTGATAGACCTCAAAGCGCTGCCTGTCGATTTGATGAGTTTTTCCGCGCATAAAACCTATGGTCCCAAAGGCATAGGCGCGCTCTTTGTCAGCCGCAAGCCAAGGATACGCCTTGAGGCCCAAATGCATGGCGGTGGGCATGAGCGCGGTTTCCGTTCCGGCACCTTGCCGGTACACCAAATTGTCGGCATGGGCGAAGCCTTCCGCATTGCCAGGGCTGAAATGGCAGAAGAAAACGCCCGCGTCCGCTTGCTGCGTGACCGCCTTTGGGCAGGCCTGTCACAGATTGAGGAGTCTTACCTCAATGGCGATTTACAGCAGCGTGTGCCGCATAACCTCAATGTCAGCTTTAACTACGTTGAGGGTGAGTCGCTGATGATGGCGATCAAGGAACTGGCTGTGTCTAGCGGCTCCGCCTGTACCTCGGCCAGCCTGGAGCCTTCGTATGTGTTGCGCGCCATTGGCCGCGAAGACGAACTGGCGCATAGCTCTATCCGCTTTTCGATTGGCCGGTATACCACCGAGCAGGACGTGGACTTTGCCATTGCGCTCATCGGCGCCAAGATCGGCAAACTGCGCGAACTCTCGCCGCTGTGGGAGATGGTGAAGTCCGGCATTGATTTATCTTCCGTGAGCTGGGTGCACGGCACCGAATCGCACCGCGAACCCAGCGCGGCGGCTATTTAAGGAGACACATATGGCTTATAGCAACAAGGTCATCGACCATTATGAAAACCCGCGCAATGTTGGCAGTTTTGACCAGAATGCCGAGGATGTGGGCACAGGCATGGTCGGCGCACCGGCCTGCGGCGACGTCATGAAGCTGCAAATCAAGGTCAATGCCGAGGGGGTAATTGAGGATGCCAAATTCAAAACCTATGGCTGTGGCTCGGCGATTGCCTCGTCGTCGCTGGTGACCGAGATGCTCAAGGGAAAAACCCTGGATCAGGCCATGGACATCAAGAACAGCCATATTGCCGATGAGCTGGCCTTGCCACCGGTAAAAATCCACTGTTCGGTATTGGCCGAAGATGCCATCCGCGCCGCCATTTCCGATTATCGCAACAAAAACGGGCTGGAACAGGGCGAGTACGACGCCTGCCAGCCCCACGCCTAGGAGCCTGACATGACTGAAGCCGTTTTGAGTGACGACATTTTATCGACCCCGATTATTTTTACCGACAATGCCGCCGGCAAGGTGAGCGAAATGCTGGCCGAAGAAGGTGACCCCAGCCTCAAGCTGCGTGTGTACGTGACCGGTGGCGGCTGTTCCGGTTTTCAGTACAGCTTTGCCTTTGATGACCAGGTCGCCGAAGACGACATGGTGGTAGAAAAAGCCGGGGTGTCGCTGCTGGTAGATGCCATGAGCTTTCAATACATGATGGGCGCCACCATAGACTACCAGGAAGGCCTGGAAGGCGCGCGCTTTGTCATTACCAACCCTAACGCCACCTCCACCTGTGGGTGTGGCAGCTCGTTCTCGGTATAAACCACTGGAGTCGAACATGACTGTTACCCTTACCCCCAGCGCCGCCGGGCGTGTACAAAAATTCCTGGAAAGCCGCGGCAAGGGCCTCGGCTTGCGCGTCGGTGTTAAAACTTCGGGCTGCTCCGGCATGGCCTACACGCTGGAATTTGTGGATGAAGCGCGTGAAGAAGACCAGATTTTTGAAAGCCATGGCATCAAGGTGCTGGTAGACCCAACCAGCCTGGTCTATCTCGATGGCACCGAACTGGACTACACCAAAGAAGGCCTCAACGAAGGCTTTAAGTTTAGCAACCCCAATGCCAAGGCCAACTGTGGCTGCGGCGAGAGTTTCAGCGTTTAAGTTTCACAGCGGGGCATGCCCGCGCAGCGTATTCTGAGGAGTGACTATGGCACTGTTGCAAATTGCAGAACCGGGGCAAAGTGCAGCGCCCCACCAGCACAGACTGGCCGTCGGCATAGATCTCGGCACCACCAACTCGCTGGTGGCCACCGTGCGCAGTGGCGAATGTGTGGCACTGGCCGATGACCATGGTCGCCACCTGCTGCCTTCGGTGGTGCGCTATCAGGTGGCTGAGACCACCGTGGGCTGGGAGGCCAAGTTTGCCGCCGCCAGTGACCCGCGCAACACCATCGTCTCGGTCAAGCGTCTGATGGGACGCGGCCTGCAAGACATACAACACCTGGGGCAGTTGCCTTATCGCCTGGTAGACAGCCCGGGCATGGTCAAACTGGAGACCGTGGCCGGGGTGCGCAGCCCGGTCGAAATTTCTGCCGACATCCTCAAAGTGTTGCGTGCACGCGCCGAACACAGCCTGGGCGGTGAACTCACCGGCGCCGTGATTACTGTCCCTGCCTATTTTGACGATGCCCAGCGTCAGGCCACCAAGGACGCCGCCACACTGGCCGGTATCAATGTCTTGCGCCTGCTTAACGAGCCGACTGCCGCCGCCATTGCTTACGGGCTGGATAACGCCGCTGAAGGCGTGTATTGCGTCTACGACCTCGGTGGCGGCACCTTTGATTTTTCTATCCTGCGCTTGAACCGTGGCGTATTTGAGGTACTGGCCACCAGTGGTGATTCAGCCCTGGGCGGCGATGATTTTGACCTCGCCATCTACCAGTGGCTGTGTAGCACATTGCAATTGCACACGTTAGACGCTGCTGACATGCGCAGCCTGCTCAATGAATGCCGTCAGGCCAAAGAGCGCCTGACCAGCCAGGGCAGCACCGAACTCCGTTGCAGCCTGTCCAGCCACGGCGACATCCACGCCATCCTCAGCCGCGAACTGTTTTTTGAGCTGAGCCAGCCTCTGCTGGCCAAAACCTTTAGTCCGGTGCGCCGTGCACTGCGTGATGCAGGCTTGCAAACAAACGACATTCAGGGTGTGGTGCTGGTCGGTGGCGCCACCCGCATGCCGCAACTGCGGCAAGCCGTGGCCGATTTTTTCAAACAGCCACCGCTCACCAACCTCGACCCCGACCAGGTGGTGGCGCTAGGTGCCGCCATGCAAGCCAATGCGCTGGCAGGCAACCGCTCAGACCAGGAATGGCTGCTGCTGGATGTCATCCCGCTGTCGCTGGGCATGGAAACCATGGGCGGCCTCAGCGAAAAAATCATCCCGCGCAACGCCACCCTGCCCACGGCACGCGCGCAGGATTTCACCACCTTTAAAGACGGCCAGACCGCCATGAGCTTTCATGTGGTTCAGGGCGAACGCGAACTGGTGGCCGAATGCCGCTCGCTGGCCCGCTTCGAACTGCGCGGCATCCCGCCCATGGTAGCCGGCGCCGCCCGTATCCGCGTCACCTTCCAGGTCGATGCCGACGGCCTGCTCTCGGTCTCTGCCATAGAGCAAACCAGCGGCGTCGCTGCGCAAATCAGCATCAAGCCCTCCTACGGCCTGAGCGAAGACGAGATCACCCGCCTGCTGCGTGCGGGTGTCGATCACGCCGAACACGACAAGCGCATGCGCGCCTTGCGCGAAGCCCAGGTGGAAGCCAGACGCTTGCTGGACGCCACCGAAACCGCCATGGCCGAAGACGGCCACAACCTGCTCAGCAAAGCAGAATGGGACCATATCTGGCAACATATTTACGCGCTGGCGGAAACCCTGATCATGGGTGACAGCAACAAAGTCGAAGACCTACGCCATGCCACCGAAGCCCTCAACAATGCCTCCGCCAGCTTTGCCGCACGCCGCATGGACCAAAGCATACAGCAGGCACTCACAGGCCAGCATCTGGAAAGCCTGACCGTATGACCCAACTCACCATCCTCCCCCACCCCGAACTCTGCCCGCAAGGTATGCAGATTGAAGCCAAACCAGGCAAAGTGTTGTGCGACACCCTGCTCAATGCAGGCATCGCACTTGAACATGCCTGCGACGGCGTGTGTGCCTGTAGCACCTGCCATGTGATCATCCAGCAGGGTAATGCCAGCCTGGCAGCTGCCAGTGATGAGGAAGAAGACCAGTTGGATAAAGCCTGGGGATTAACGCCGCAATCCAGACTGGCTTGCCAGGTGAAAATAGGCAGTGAAGCGTTGACGATTGCTTTGCCGAAATACAGTTTGAATCATGCCAGAGAGATGGATTGAGGACTTTTGCTGTTTAAGCTGGATGACGGTGTAAAAACGTTATTCTGCTGACTGTTTAATTGATTATCGTAGCTTTAGGGAGGCATGGATGCCCACGCGGATGATTGATTTTTGTTTGCAATGTTCTTTTTCGCCTCTAGGCGAGTCACTTTCTGGTGCTTGTCCCCCAGAAAGTAACCAAAGAGGACGACACCCAGCCATCACGGCCTTCGGCTCCCTTGCGTTGCTCAACAAAGTAAGCGGTCACGAAACTCGACCTGGCAGCTCACATAAAACGTGAGCTGCTGCGGGACTCAGACAGTCGCTCCCTTCTTCCTTACTTTGTTTCCGCTACTCAGCGCGATGGAATGGGATTTATCTCACCAAACTCGCATCGTTGAAGTTTGAACCGTTGAAAAACAGCAATTCCTTTATTCAATCCACGGACCGTTGCGCCAATCTGGTTTTCGGGGTCCCCATCTGCCGCGCCGAGTAGCGCAGGCAAAATAAGATCAAGCGAGCGGCTGTCCGAATCCCGCGGTGGACTGCGATTTGTGCAGGCCGCTAGGATGAGTTCTGCGAGCGCTTATTTTGACGAGCAACGCAGGAAACAAGCGGAAGCTGGGGTGCACTTTCTTTTGGTTACTTTATCTTTGTGCAAGCAAAGAAAAGTAACTCGCTGAGAGGCGAAAAAGAACATCACAAACAACAAACAATCCTCCGCGTGGGCATCCATGCCCACCCTACAACATGCCATCTATCACCACACCGATTGTCGCATTTGTCTGCTTTCCGACATTCAATAACTTAAAATAATGTTCTTTAAATTCATACAGTTAAAACACATAAACAGCGTGGCACATTCCTTGCAATAACCACAACAAGAACTCCAAAGGTGTCTTGTCATGGCAAGTTTGAACGAAAAAATTCAGGACGTGTTTAATGAACCCGGCTGCGATAAAAATCAGGCCAAGGATGAAAAAGCACGCAAGAAAGGTTGTACCAAGCAATTGACGCCTGGTGCTGCCGCCGGTGGCTGCGCGTTTGATGGTGCCAAGATCGCCTTGCAGCCGATTACCGATGTCGCGCATCTGGTACATGGGCCGATTGCCTGTGAGGGGAATTCCTGGGATAACCGTGGCGCCAAGTCCTCTGATTCCAGTCTCTATAGAACTGGCTTTACCACCGACATGAACGAACTGGATGTGATTTATGGTGGTGAAAAACGGTTGTTCAAGGCGATTAAAGAAATCATCACCAAATATGACCCGCCTGCGGTGTTTGTTTACCAGACCTGCGTGCCTGCACTGACCGGCGATGACATTGAGGCTGTGTGCAAGAAAGCCAGCGAAAAGTTTGGCAAGCCGGTGATCCCAGTCAATTCACCTGGCTTTGCCGGACCAAAAAACCTGGGCAACAAGCTGGCGGGTGAGGCCTTGCTAGCGCATGTGATCGGCACGCAGGAGCCTGATTACACCACGCCGTACGACATTAATATTATTGGCGAATATAACCTGGCCGGGGAGTTATGGCAGGTCAAACCACTGCTGGATGAGTTGGGTATCCGCGTGCTGGCTTGTATCTCTGGCGATGCAAAATATCACGAGGTTGCGCAATCACACCGCGCCAAGGCGGCAATGATGGTGTGTTCCAAGGCCATGATTAATGTGGCGCGCAAGATGGAAGAGCGTTATGGCATTCCGTTTTTTGAAGGTTCGTTTTACGGCATTGGCGACATGAGCGACAGCTTGCGCCAGATTGCCCGCCTGCTGATACAGCAAGGGGCGGATGCCGAGTTGATGACGCGTACCGAAGCGCTTATTGCACGCGAGGAAGCCCGCGCCTGGGCGGCGATTGCAGATTACAAATTACGCCTGAGTGGCAAGCGTGTGTTGCTGATTACCGGCGGGGTCAAATCCTGGTCTGTGGTGTCAGCCTTACAGGAAGCAGGCATGGAGGTGGTGGGCACCAGCGTCAAAAAATCCACCGAGGAAGACAAGGAAAAGATCAAGGAAATCATGGGCGAGGATGCCCACATGATAGACGACATGCGGCCACGCGATATGTATGCCATGCTCAAGGAAGCAAAGGCCGACATCATGCTCTCGGGTGGGCGCAGCCAGTTTGTGGCGCTCAAGGCCAAAATGCCGTGGCTGGATATTAACCAGGAACGTCACCATGCGTATGCGGGCTATGTGGGCATGGTGGAACTGGTCAAAAACATCACGCAATCGCTGTATCACCCGGTGTGGCAACAGGTGCGGCAACCAGCGCCGTGGGAAACGGCGGTCAGCAGCGATGAGCCGCCACTGACCAGCGGCGACATCGCGGCCTGAAGGGAACAAGACCATGGCACAAGTACTCAACCCCGGTAAAGCCTGTAGCGTCAACCCGCTCAAGATGAGCGCACCGATAGGCGCGGCGCTGGCCTTTATGGGCTTGCAGCACTGCCTGCCTACCCTGCATGGTTCGCAGGGCTGTACTTCATTCGGGCTGGTATTGTTTGTGCGGCATTTCCGCGAAATGATCCCCATGCAAACCACGGCCATGAGCGAGGTCACCACCATCCTTGGTGGCATGGACAATATCGAGCAGACCATCGTCAATATCTGGAAACGCAACCAGCCCTCCATCCTCGGCATCGCCTCTACGGGGCTGACCGAAACCAAGGGCGATGATGTGGATGCCTATCTCAAGCTGATTGCGCAAAAACACCCCGAGCTGGCTGACATGCATATCCTGTATGTATCGACGCCTGACTACGTGGGCGCGTTTCAGGATGGCTGGAGCAAGGCGGTGCTGAAAATAGTGCAGCACTTTGCCCAACCTGTGAGCGTGCGCCATGCGCGCCGCGTCAATGTGCTGGCTGGCAGCCATTTAACACCGGGCGACTTGCAGGAAATTCGCGACATTGTCGAACTGTTCGGGCTGGAGGCGGTGATAGTGCCCGATATTTCTGGCTCGCTGGATGGCCATATCCCGGACGACTTTACACCGACTACCTTGGGCGGCACCACGCTGGAGCAGTTACAGACCTTGGGCACGGCACGCTATACGCTCGCTATCGGCGAGCAGATGCGCCCGGCAGCGCAGGCGCTGGAAGCCCAATGTGGCGTCCCCTACCGTCTGTTTGAGCGGCTGACCGGACTGGCCGCCAGTGATGACTTTGTGCAATGCCTGTCCGAACTCACCGGCACCCCCGTGCCGATGAAACTGCGCCGCCAGCGCAGCCAGTGTCAGGACGCCATGCTGGATGCGCATTTTTATACTGGCGGCAAAACCGTCGCTATCGGTGCCGAACCCGACATGTTGTGGAGCTACGGCCAGTTTTTGCTAGAGATGGGCTGTGACTTGCGCGCGGTGACCACCACTCACTCGCCGTTATTGGCGCAACTGCCTATAGAACAGGTGCAAATCGGTGATCTGGAAGATCTGGAAGTGCTGGCACAAGACTGTGACCTGCTGCTCACCCACTCGCACGGCAGGCAACTGGCCGAGCGCCTGCATCTGCCTTTTATCCGTATCGGCATTCCGACTTTTGACCGTATCGGCGCCGCACACAAAATTAGCGTGGGCTACCGGGGCACGCGTGATCTGGCATTTGAACTGGCCAACACCTTTCTGGCACAGAGCCATGAACCAGCCCCTGATCACTGGTATCCCGCACCAGCAAGCGAGGCTGGTGCCGCCACTGGCTGCAACAGTTGTACGCCTGCTGGCAGTTGCCACAGCGCAAGCGACATGCATTTAGAAAGCACTGTGCATTTCAGTTAACCCCGCGTAAAGGAACCCCCACATGAAAGTCGCATTTGCCACACAGGATTTAAAACGGGTCGACGCCCACTTTGGCTGGGCCAAGCACCTGGCCATTTATGAGCTGACGCCGGAAAACTGGACGTTTTTACACTCGGTGCCGTTTGATGGCGACTTAAAAGAAGACGGCAACGAAGACAAGCTGGCACCCAAGCTGGAAGTCATCAAGGACTGTGCGCTGCTGTATGTGGCGGCCATCGGTGGCTCCGCCGCTGCCCGTGTGGTGGCGCACAAGATACACCCGGTCAAGGTCACCGCTGATGAACCGATAGACGAAATTTTAGGCAAATTGCAGGATGTGCTCAAAGGCACCCCACCCCCCTGGTTACGCAAAGCCCTGCTTAAAGACCAGGCCACAACGGTCGATTTTGATGAGGAAGAAGAAACGGTATAGGTTTTAAAGGCTATTTACCACAGAGACGCCGAGAACACAGAGCAGCAAGTGCATTCAGCAAACTAAGAATTTCTCTGTGACCTCTGTGCGCTCTGTGGCTAATTAAAGCTTTTAAATTCATTTTGAGCCACCAAGGACACGGAGTGCTCAGAGAAAACCGAAGGCGTTTGAGTGTTAATGCGGTAAGCAATATTTATTTATAGGAGAAAAACATGACAGCAGTCGCTGAAGCGCCAGTAGCGAGTGATCCCTGGACCTCGCCATTTGTGATCGAACTGATTAAGCAATGGCGGGCGCAAGACACCCATGGCGCATGGGAAGGCAAGGATAATGCGACCTTGCTGGCGCCTTATATCATTAGTAAGGAGCAGCGCCGCGAGATGCCAATTATCGGCGACCCCGACCCGGAAACCTTGTGGCGGCTAGAATTGTTTTATAACGCGGTGGGCCTGGCGGTGGAGCGGGAAACCGGCGTCATGGTCTCGCCCATGATGAAAATGCATCACGAGGGCTTTGGCAAAATGCTGCTGACTGCAGGCCGCCTGGTGGTGGTGAACAAGCATCTGCGTGATGTGCACCGCTTTGGTTTTGAAACCATGGACAAGCTGGCCGCCGAAGGCCAGAAACTGGTACAGGCCGCAGTGGACATGATACAAAAGTTTCCCGAAGTGGTGAATTACGGTTAGGAGTGCGCCATGAGTGACATAGAAACAAGTGACGTAGACACCATCAAGGCCGAGGTAAAAAAACTCAATGCCCAGGCCACCCAGCTCAAAATGGACTTGCATGACTTGTCCGAAGACTTGCCGACCGGCTGGGAAAAAATTCCGGAAGTGGCCGAGAAAACCTTCAAGGCTTATCAACAATTGACTGACGCCCGTAAAAGGCTGACCGCAGCGGGTGGCTAGGAGCAAACCATGGCTTTCAGTGTGACTTTACCCAGCGGCGTGGAGTGGACGCCGCAATTTGCCGACCACATTGCCGAGGAAAAATGCATAGGCTGTGGCCGCTGCTTTCGTGTCTGTGGCCGTGATGTGCTGGAGCTGGTTGGCATTACTGAAGACGGTGACCGCATCGCCATGACGCTGGGCGACGATGAGGATGATGAGTATGAAAAGAAAGTCATGACCATCGCCCATCCGGAAAACTGCGTGGGCTGCGAGGCCTGCGCCAAAATTTGTCCGAAAAAGTGCTATACCCACGCCCCGGCCTGAGGGGAACCCGTATGCAACAGAGCCTCTCCCCGCCCAGTGCTGTTGTAGCAAGTTCCCTAGCCTCATCTGGCCATGGCTGGGACGAGTTTGAGGATTTGATTGCATTATTGATGGCACATGCGCTGGATCAACACGTGAACACCTATGCACTGGCAAGATTGATTGCAGGCACCTGCTGCAGCGGCGCCAACCATTTGTGGCAAGACCTCAAACTGTCGAGCCGCGCCGAACTGTCGCAACTGATGCGCGACTATTTCCCGGCGCTGGTGGCCAAAAACAGCAGCGACATGAAGTGGAAAAAGTTTTTTTACCGGCAGCTGTGCGAGCAGGAAAACGTATTGATATGCAAATCGCCCAGTTGCGGTGTCTGTGTGGATTATGAATTATGTTTTGGACCAGAGGAGTAAGCTATGACTTGGCAAACCATTGCTGCGGCACAAGCCGCTGAAATGTTGAGTAACCCGGAACGCTTTGCGGAAATCGCGCTGTTTGATACCCGAGATATGCACAGTTACCAGAGTGGCCATCTGCCAGGGGCCGACCAGCTGTCCGAGTACAAACTGGAACAGGTCTTGCGCAGCCTGCCGCGCAATATCCCGGTGATGATTTATTGCTATCACGGCAATGCAAGCAAGGTGTTTGCGCAGATGTTTGACGACTTCCGCTACAAGGAAGTCTACAGCGTGGATGGCGGCTATGAAGCATTGGCACCACTGGTGCAGGCGCTGCCGGAAAAGCTGGCTCACGCTGCGTAATATAGCAGCGTTGACAGCCGCAGGCTCGACGCTGCGGTTGATGTTTTACAGCGCGCTTGCATACACTAATGGTATCTCAACCCGATCAGGAAAATATCGTCATGAAAATCAGCGCACGTAACCAGTTCCAGGGCAACATCACTGCCGTACACCCTGGCAGCGTACATACCGAAATCGAAATTGCCCTGGGCAATGGCGACACGCTAGTGGCCATGGTCACCCACAGCAGTGCACACAGTCTGGGCCTGACCAGTGGCAAATCGGTGCTGGCCCTGGTCAAAGCCTCTTCCATGATGGTGATGACAGAAAGCGAGGGCTATGCCCTGAGCGCACGTAATGTGCTGCGCGGCGTGGTGGCACAGGTGATCAGCGGGCCGGTCAGTGCCGAAGTCAAACTCGATTTACCAGGCGGCAATACCGTGTTTGCCAGCATTACCCATGAAGCCGCACGTGAACTTGGACTCAGTCAGGGCGCCAGTGCCAGCGTGGTATTCAAAGCCTCTGCGGTGATACTGGCAGTTGCCAGCTAGGCGTTTACCCTCAGAGGCTGGCCACCCATTCCGCTGGCCGGGTATGAAAGCGTGGCTGGCAAGCATCCAGTTGATCAGAGATGGTGGTAGTTTTTAACCAGCCACCGTCTTTCAGACGCCAGGCCATCACCCGTTCGTAATAGACATCGATGCGTAGCGGAAACTCATCGATATCAAAGCCCTCTTCCGACAAGACAAAACTGTGGTAATAAAAACACTTACCCCCGTCGGCGGCGTAGCCATGGATCTTGGTAGCTTGCAGTGAGGGTTCATCGTGCCTTTCAAAACGCTCGGCGCGAATCACTCGCTGTTGTTCAGCCACAGACAAATTGGCATAGAGTTGTTCTATCATGAGTGGACTCCTTTCTTGCGCATTCAAGATGCGGATGCGTCGTGCATGGCGCGAAACGCGCCTACTCCATCAGTGCCACCGATTTGACCTGTAGCCAGACTGACTGACCGACAGTGATGCCCAGGGTCGACGCCGAGCGTTTAGTGAGTCTGGCAATCAGCACCGAAGCTCCCACCTTGACACGGATCAGCATGACACCGGGATGCGTGTCTATGGCCATGGCATCGACCACACCCTGCAACTGGTTCTGGATACTGCTATCGGTTTGTGGCCGGATGGCCACACTGACATCACGGGCCTGAATATGTACCCGCAGCTGACGCCCCAGCGGCAGGTCTCGCTGCCTGGTCCAGACGCTGCCACCGTCAAATGCCAGCCGCATCAGATGCCATTCCTGGTCAAGTTCACTGACCTGCGCCTGCAGGACCACGCCGCTGTCTTCCCCCAGGCGGATCGGAGTATCAAGTTGCGCCAGCGTCTCCAGCAATGGTCCTTGAGCCAACACTCTGCCGGCTTGCAGCATAACGATATGGTCAGCCAGGCGTGCTACTTCGTCATGGGCATGGCTGACATACAGCAATGGAATGTCCAGATTGTCATGCAGGCGCTCCAGATAGGGCAAGATTTCCTGTTTGCGCGCATAATCCAGGGCAGCCAGCGGCTCATCCATCAATAGGAGCCGCGGCCTTACTGCTAAGGCCCGCGCCATGGCCACCCGTTGTCGCTCCCCCCCGGACAAATTTGCCGGGTTTCTACCCAGTAGCGGCGTCAATTCCAGCAAGGCGATGGCCGCCTCCAGATCTGCTGGCCGCGCCTGCGTATTGCGCCTGAGGCCAAAACGCAGGTTTTCCAGCACCGTCAGATGCGGAAACAGACTTGCCTCTTGAAACACATAGCCGATGGGACGGCGATGTGTAGGTAGGCAATACGCATCCTCCTGCCAGCGCTCGCCCTGAAAGCGCAGATAGCCCTCCCTGGGTTGCTCCAGACCGGCAATACAGCGCAACAGCGTGGTTTTGCCTGAACCGGAAGGGCCAAACAGGACGGTGATGCCGCGCCCGGGCAGGGTGAGGTCTACATCCAGAGTAAAGCTTGGCCTGGCCAGATGAAAACGTGCCTGTATCTCGCCCATGCCCATGTCAGTAACCCCTGTTTGGTTGCGTGCGCCACACATGCAGCGCCAGCAACACCAAAAACGAAAACAGCAGCATGACCGCGGCCAGTGTATGCGCCTGACTATATTCCAGGGCTTCCACATGATCATAAATCTGTACCGAAGCGACGCGGGTTTGTCCCGGCACATTGCCCCCTATCATGAGTACCACCCCAAACTCGCCTACCGTGTGGGCAAAGGTGAGCATAGCTGCCGTCAGAAATCCCGGCCAGGACATCGGCACCACCACACTGAAAAACGTATCCAGTGGCGAAGCACGCAAGGTTGCTGCTACCTCCAGCGGCCGCTCACCGATAGCCTCAAACGCGGTGTGCAAGGGCTGCACCATAAACGGCAGGGAATATAACACCGAGGCCAGTACCAGCCCCCAGAAAGTAAACGGTAAACTGCCCAGACCAGTGGCCTGTGTCAGCTTACCCAGCGGGCCTTGTGGTCCCATCGCCAGCAACAGGTAGAACCCTAACACTGAAGGTGGCAGCACCAGCGGCAAGGCCACGACCGAGGCCACCAGCCCTTTCCACCAGACGCGGCTGCGTACCAGCCACCAGGCGACGGGCGTGCCTATGATGAGCAATAGCAGGGTGACCAGACTGGCCAGCTTGATGGTCAGCCAAATGGTCTGTATATCCTCGATGCTTAACATGATGTTTCCTGTGTGATGCCTCAGGGCAATTTATAACCGTTTTTTGCAAAGATGGCACGCGCCTTTTCCGACTGCACGAACCCATAAAACTTGCGGGCGGCATCCGCATTGTTATCTATGCCATGCTTGAGGATGACCACGCCCTGCGCAATCGGCTCATAACTCTCTTCTGGCACAGCCACCCATTTACCCTTGCCTGTAGTCTCCGGTGCAACGACAATCGACTTGGCACTGAAGCCAACATCTACCGCTTTGCTATCCACGTACTGGCTTACCTGGGTAATGCTCTCGCCATAGACCAGTTTGGGTTCCAGCGCCACTTTCACCTTGTAGAACTCCATGGCCTTGAGTGCCTGTTTGCCAAACGGTGCCAACTTTGGATTGGCAATGGCCACTTTGCCAATAGCCGCATCCGTCAGCCCGGCCACGCCCTTGCTTAAATCGGCCCCGGTTTGTGACCATAGCACCAGCAACCCGTAGGCGTAGGGTTTGGGCGCGGTCACGGCAAAGCCTTCTTTATACAAGCCCTCGGGAAACTCCATATCGGCAGACATGAATACATCAAAGGGCGCGCCCTGGCGTACCTGGGTGGCAATTTTGCCAGAAGCGTTGAGCACGCTTTGTGCCTCGATGCCGGTTTCCTGTTTAAACTCGGCGGCCAGGTCATCGAACACGTATTTGAGGTTGGCCGCAATGGCCACAGTAAAGGGCTCGGCAGCCTGGACCTGCATGGAAACTGCCAGCACACTGGCTATCAGCAGTTGTTTGAGTGATCGCATGGGATCTCCTTGTCTGAATAAAAGTTAGAAATCGAATTGGGCACGCATGGTGACGGCGTCTTCATGATCCAGCGTATACGTTTTGCTGCTACCTGAGACGGTGGCTGTGGTGGTCACCGGGGTATCAAAATGGGTGTGCACATAGTTGGCAATCACACGCACATAGGGCGTCAGCACCCAGTTGGCGCCTATCGTCCAGGCATCAAACGCATTGCTACGCCCGCTTGCCAGCTTGCCGGTTCCAGTAGCGTTAGTGCTGACAAAATCACCGCCATCAAACTTGCTGTAACGTGCCCCAAGTTGCAACGCACCCCAGCCCTCCCCCCCCCCAGACAAAGTCCTGTTTTGGCCGCAAGCGGCCAAACATGCCATCTTTATAGGTGCTGGCAAAAGTTTCGCCGCTCACCAGCCAGTTGATGCTGGCATACCATGCGGTCAGGTCACGATCAAACCCCGTGCCATCAAAATTTTCACGTATATGTTCTGCCTGTAGCTTGACCGGACCGTGTGCCAGCCCAAGTTCATAACCCTCACGCGTACGGTCAACTGCGCGCGTAAAACCTTCACTGGTAGAAAATACGGTGTAACCGCGGCCTTCGGTCAGTACATTCAGGGTTGGCACGCTGCCAGGTTCCTGTTGACCCCTGGCATAAAAGCTGCCGACATGCAGGACACTGTCTTTCCAGTCGGCAAACTGGGCAATATTGCCGACCACACGTACCAGCGCATCCTTGTTGTCATATTTGGCATCGGTTTCATCACCATTGGCAGTGGCTGTGTTAACGCCTTTACCATCGGTCCATGAGGCGTTATAGAACAACCCTGGCACAGGTTCGCCAAACACCATCACGCCGCGGTCAAAAGTGGCACCCAGCAGATAGTCCGTGCCTGCCCGTTCCTGAAAATCTGTAAAGTTGGCATTCATGGCACGCTCAAGTCCATAAAACGGCTTGAACTGACCTGCGCGTAATTTGAATCCGTTAAAATGCAGGTAGTCGACGTGCGCATAGGTCAGGCCGACACTGCCATTATTGGCCGTACCGCTATATTCGGCTTCCAGTCTTGCCGCAAAATCCTTCATCGCCACATTGGCACCCAGCCGGGCGCGACGAATGTTGAAGGTATCTGCTGCTGCAATATCCGGAGAGAAACTGCGGTAGTCGGCTTGCACGCGTCCATTGAGGCCCAGTTTCCAGGCACCACTACCATCTTCAAAACTCAGGCCATTTTTAAAGTTGGCGTACACTGGCTGGCCACTCGATTTGCCACGGGCAGATTGTAGCGCCTTGATTTCATCGGCCATCGCGTCCATCTTCCACTGCTGATCACGCAAGACCTGTTTGTCATCGCTCGCTACCCCTCTGGTTTCCGCCGGTTTTTCTAACCGTGCCTGGAGCAACTTCAATGCATCTGCCATCTGTTGCATTTGTGTTTGTTGTACTTACAGCATGTGCTGCAATTGCGCGATGCGGGCATCGGTTTCAGCATCTGCCCACGTCTGGCTGGTTGGCATCCCCAGCCAGGCCAGACTGACCAGTATGGATACTTTTTTCATGTAAAGCGCTCCCTGATGTATTCAAAGACTCGATATAAAGCAAGATATATAGCGATAGAGAAAAAACTACTCGCTCACCCCTAAAATTACACTGCTGGCTTTAAAGACGGCTACCATCGTTTTACCAGCGGCCAGTTGCAGTTCGGCCACACTGTCATTGGTCACGGTCGCGGTGATCACATTACCACCGGCGCAACGTAGGCTGACTTCGGCATTGACACCACCCTGATGTATGCGAGTCACCTCGCCGCCCAGTTTGTTGCGTGCACTCAGGCCAGTCGCGGCTTCAGGACTGGCGAGGATCACCCAGCTGGCCTTGACCAGTGCCCAGGCCTCGCTGCCCACCTGCAAGCCCAGCTCATTCAAGCCATCATGGGTAATGACAGCGTGTATCTGGTCGCCGCCAGTCAATTGCAGGGTCACTTCAACATTGACCTGCGCCTGCTTGATTGCCACCACCTTGCCAAAAAACTGGTTTCTCGCACTGGTTTTCACTGTCAGCCTCCGCATCCATGTATAAATGTTGTCAAAATCAGCGATGCCATCACTGGCCGCCTGTAAAAATTTCTGGTGCTCACGCCTTAACACGCGACTGGCATCCACGACACGGATGCCGGCTTCAGTCAATTGCGCCCCGCCCCCACCCTTGCCACCTGTGGTAGTCTGCACCAGTGCGTCGCCAAACAAACTGTTCATGGCATCCACCGCATCCCAGGCCCCCTTGTAACTGAGTCCTGCCAGTTTGGCGGCCTGCGAGATAGAGCCGCAGCTACCGATATGCTCCAGCAGTGCCAGGCGACGGTCTGTCAGCAAGCCAGCCTGGCCATCACTGCCTTCCGGTCCCAGTACCAGTGAGCCACTTACCTGCATGGTCTGCGTCATCTGCGTTGTCATCTTTCTGTCTGCCTTTGTCATGTTTGTCACATTTGCTACGCTATAAAGTAGATTATATAGCGATAGGCAAGACTATGCAGTTTTTGTGCCAGCTGCCATGATAGATACCGGAAAAACTGCCAGTTACTGCCCCTCACCTCGCATAAACCAGTCAAACACCTGTCGCAATAACAATAACTCCTGCCTGTCAGCGCTACGCAAGGCACTCATATGCCGGAACTCCCCGCCAAATAAGGCGATTTCGGACTTGGGCGCATCCGGTGTCATGTAACGACAAAGATGAATGCGTAACGGACCGTCATCAGTAGCGACCCAGGCCGTAAAATCATGCTGGTATTGCAGTGTGTCAGCAGGCACATTCAGGGTTTTGACGATTTCCACCCCTTGTGCTGCCGTGAGAGGCTGGCGCAACGGCTGGTCAGGCTCTGCTAATACGCTGGCACTGGCGGGCAAGGCAGCCGGTGCCAACAACCCGCCATGGGGCCAGCGCACGAACAGCAGTGCAGTGCTGTAATTATCAAAATGACAGACAATCACACGTTGCGGCAGTAAGTTTGTGGCAGGTGGCATCATCATTCTCTTATAGTCATACTGAATAGTGCCGGTTGTTGCTGCCTGAACACGCGCAGCCACATCAGGGTCGCTGGCACCATGGCGCGGATGGCAAACCAAATGGCATCGCGCTCGAAGCCGCCCGACGAACGGACTTGTGACAGCAGGACATTCCAGCCTGCCCAGTCGATTTCGGACATGGCGGTTTTGTTTTCCATGGGCAGCCGGTCTACATTTTCGGCAATAATACGCAGGTGGCGCAGGGTTTCAGCCTGGGTGAGCTGGCTGCTAAAAAAACCCTCTGGAGCGACATCCTCGGTGAGGGTCAGCACTGCCTCGCAGGATTGCAGCATAATATTAAGCATGGTGGCGCTAGCCAGGCTCATAGCGGGACTCCATCGGCATAAGCTTGTATAACTGAGGCGCCAACCGTGTCTTGTGGATCGATCTCCCTCAACTTGCTCAGTATTTGCCGTGCCTCTGACAGGCGTTGCTGACGCAGCCGGATATAGGCAAACGCCTTGAGACTAAACAGGAAAAAATGTTGCGGCGAATCGACCTGTGTCCAGTCGCAGCTTTGCGAGGTGAGTGATTGCCAGTGGCTGTCGATCTGCGCCAGCCTGGCTGCCGTGTCCAGCGCCATATGCACGGCCCGCTCGGCATCACTGAGACGATTGTGTACGGCATACAGCTTGTACAGTGTGTAATACACATGCAGGCAGTCGGGCGAGGCCTGTTGGGCTCGTAGCAACAATGATTCAGACTCGCGCCAGTCACGGGTAGCCGCGGCGGCAGCCAGATATCCGGCTATCGGTGACGGCAAATCCTCGTGGGCGACAATACCGCTCGGTCGTGTTGCGCTCAGAATATGCCCCGACGATTGCGGCGCTGACATAGGCCGAACGTGCATCTATCGCCTCGCTTACCAGACGCTGTCCGGCACTTTCAGGCGCTCGACCACTTCGCCTGCCAGCAGGTGCTTGTCTATGATTTCGGTCACGTCGTCTTTGCTCACACCACCGTACATCACGCTTTCCGGGTAGACCAGCACATGCGGGCCACTGTCACAGGGGCCCTGGCAGCCGCTAAACGTCACTGAAAACTGCTCCCACAGGTTGCGCGTCTGCACCTGTTGCCAGAACGCCTGCAAAATATCATTGCTGCCCCGTCCCTGGCACGAGCCGCGCGGGTGGCCCGGTGGCCTGGCCTGGTTACATACAAAGACTTGTCTGGCGGGTTTACTCATGGGGATGTCTCCAACAATGCAATACAAAAAAGGGGATTAGCCGAACTTGAACAGGATGCCGTAGCCACCACGCGGGTATTCCCAGGCCACATTGCGGTGCTCGTTACAGATAATGCGGCAGGTGCCACATTCCAGGCAGCCATCACTGATCACGGTGACATTGCCGTTACCTTCCATGGTCCAGCAGCCAGCGGGGCAACACACGGTACAGGCATGGCTGTCACAATGGCGGCAGACGTCAGCATCCTTGATCTCGATATGCGGCTTGCCGCTGTCCACCTTGTAGCGGTTCTGGAACAGTTTCTCTTCAACCTTGACGACAATACTCATTCAAAAGCCCTCCATAACTTGAACGCATCTCCCATCAGGCCCATCAGTGAGCGGCGTTGACGGAAGCTGTGGCGTATCTGCTTTTCTTTAGATTTTTTATCCACCCCATCCACAGTCAGCATGGTGTGGGCGGCTTTGGACAACAACTCGGGATAGTCATTAAAGAACTGCGGATTTTTGTGGAAGATTGCCGGCATGTCCTTGTATTTTTTCAAGTCTTTCATGACAAAGCTGTCGTTGAGCGTGGCTTGGTAGCGCTTGAGGTTGGCCTTGCTGAAGGGCAGGCCCTCGGCACGCAAGGCAATCAAGGTATCCGCCGCCACCATGCCGGTGGTCATGGCCAGATTGGAACCTTCGCGGTGCACGGCGTTAACAAACATGCCAGCGTCGCCAACGATGAGCCAGCCATCGCCAAACAAATCCGGCATGGCGTTGTAGCCGCCTTCTGGAATCAGGTGCGCGGTATATTCTTTCATCTCGCCGCCTTCAATCAGCGGCTGGATGGCCGGATGCGCTTTCATTTGCTCCAGCAAGGCATAAGGGGTGATTTGCTGGGCTTTGAAGTCGGACAGCATACAACCGACGCCGATGGTCACCGACTCGCGGTTGGTATAGAGAAAACCCGTCCCCATCATGCCCTTGGTGATTTTGCCCGCCATCTCGATGACCACGCCCTCTTCGCCCTTGACGTTAAAGCGCTGCTCGATAAGCTCGGTTGGCATAAAGTGGATTTCCTTGACCGCCAGCGCCACATCCTTGGGATGCAGCTCGGGGTGAAAGCCGGCTTTTTTCGCCAGGTAGGAGTTGACCCCATCGGCCAGTATCACCGCATCGGCATAAATCTCACCGCCCTGACGGTCCGTGCGTACACCGATGACACGCTGGCCATCCAGCAGCAGTTCGGTCACCGTGGTTTCGCATATGACCAGCGCCCCGGCCTTTTGCACGCGCTCGGAAAACCACTTGTCAAACTGCGAACGTATCATGGTGTAGCGGTTATATGGCGGCTTGTTAAAGCTGTCCGAGCGGTAGTGCGAACCCATGTAGGAGTCGTCATCCAGCACCCACATGCGCTGTTCGATGATATGCCGCTCCAGTGGCGCATCGTCCCTGAAGTCAGGAATCAGTTTTTCCAATGCATCCGAATACAAAATCGCACCTTGTACGTTTTTCGAGCCTGAGCTTTCACCACGTTCCAATTGCAATACGCTGAGTCCGGCCTGTGCCAGACGCAAGGCGGCGGCATTGCCAGATGGGCCCGCGCCCACAATGATCACATCAAATTTTTCACTCATGCTTAGCCTGCCTTTCTTGCGGTTGCCAGGTGTGCCTTAAATGCCTCGGTCAGCGCTGGTAATATGGTCATGGCATTGCCGACAATGCCATAGTGAGCAAAGTCAAAAATCGGCGCATTGGGGTCGTTGTTGATGGCGATAATCACATCCGAGGCATCCATGCCGACCCTGTGCTGGATGGCACCGGAAATGCCCACCGCGATATAGAGTTTTGAGCGCACGGTTTTTCCAGATTGCCCGACCTGACGGTCCAGTTCCACCCAACCGGCCTGCACCACGGGGCGCGTAGCCCCGACTTCGGCACCCAGCACTTGCGCCAGTTCCCAGATCAGTTTGAAGTTTTCCGGCTTTTTCATGCCGCGACCACCGGCGACGATAATGTCGGCAAATGGCAGTTGCGGTTTGTCTTGCATCTCGTCCGGGATAAACTCCAGCACTTTGGTAATGATGCTGTCTTCTATCATGCTCAAGGTGTCTTCAATGATGCGGCCATTGCGCGTCGCGTCGCGCTCTGGCATCGCCATCACACGTGGCCGCACCGTGGCCATTTGCGGCCGATAATTCAGGGTCTGAATGGTACACAGCAAGGAGCCACCAAAGGTTGGGCGACTCGCCAGCAGGCTGCGCACGTCGAGGTCGATATTGAGCTCGGTACAGTCAGCAGTGAGGCCGGTTTTGAGCGTGGTGGCGACACTGCCTGCCAAATCGCGGCCCAATGTGGTTGCACCAAGGAACAAGATTTCAGGCTGGTATTTGTTGACCAGATCGGTCAGCCCTTTGGTATAAGGCTCGTTACGATAATCTTGCAGCAGCGGGTCTTCAATCAGGTAGCACAGGTCTGCGCCATGGTAAAAGGCCTCCTGGCAAAAACTGCGGGTGGTCTCTCCGGGAGGACCCATCACCACGCCTGCCAATTCCACACCCAGCATATCGGCCAGTTTGCGGCCTTCGCCCAATAATTCCAGCGAAACGGGATGTATGGCGCCGCGCTCATGTTCAATAAACACCCAGACGCCTTTATACGCTTTCAGACGCTCATCAAGCTCAAATTTCTTCTTGCCTGCCGGTGCCGGTTTTTTGGTTTCTTCACTCATATGGATTCCTTTACTTCATGCTCCCTGGATCTGTTCAAGCCGACCGCTTCAGCAGCTCTTTCTCGATGTTGGGAAACTTGGTAAACATTTTGGCGAGCAAGGTCACGCTCAGGTCTTTGGGCTCGTTGCTTTCGCATTGAATGATCTCGGCCTTGGTCGCGCGTGGTGTCGGTGCAAACACTTTGGAAACCACGGTAGGCGAGCCTTTCAGGCCGGTTTTGGTCGGGTCTTCAATCCCGGCGGCGTCTTTGTTCCAGATTTTGACCGGATAACGGGCAGCACGGAACATATTGGCCATGGTGGCAAAACGCATTTCGTTATTGCCTTCGAGCACGGTAATCAGGCTGGGGATTTTGGTTTTGAGCACCTGCACGCCGCCCTCAGAACGGCGCTCGACCACGATTTCCTGCTTGTCAGTATCCAGCGAACGGATTTTTGAAACATAGGTGAGCAACTGCATCTCCAGCCGTTTTGCGACGCCGGGGCCGACTTGCGCAGTATCGCCATCAATGGTCTGCTTGCCGGTAAACACCAAATCAACAGTAATATCTTTGCTGATCTGCTGGATGGCCGCAGCCAGCGCATAGCTGGTGGCCAAGGTGTCAGACCCGGCAAAAATACGGTCGGTCACCAGCACGGCATCGTCTGCGCCATAAGAAATCGCCTTGCGCAAGGCCGCCTCGGCCATCGGTGGCCCCATGGTGAGCACGGTCACGCGCGCACCATATTCATCTTTCAGGCGCAACGCTTCTTCCAGCGCGAACAAATCATACGGGTTCACAATGGTCGGCACCCCCTGACGCATAATGGTGTTGGTCACCGGGTGCACCCGAATTTGTGCACTGTCTGGCACCTGCTTGATACAAACCACAATATGCATATCGAATCCTTCCTTTTGCCTGACTTTACCTGGATGACAGACCAGAAACACCCGGCCCTTTATTTCAGTATTGCAACAACCATGCCATGCTAAAAAAATTATTTTTATATATAAAAATCAGTCAGTTATAAGCAAAACTCACATTAAAATTATTTGTCGCAAACCCGACAAATCAGGCACGTTGTGAAGGCAATGTTTGTTTCAGACTGTTGAGATTAAAAGTCTTGCTGCCATCGGCTTCCTGAAACACCTTGAACACTTTTTCAGTAGCGGCGTTGGAGCGCACGAAGTCGTCATAAGCCGCATGCAACAAGCGCTGATAGGCATTGCGCTGCTCGTTCTCGGGCAAGGTCTGGCTCACAGGGTCACGCACCAGATATTGCTGAAAGCGTTTGAGGATATGCAGGCGATTGACATGTACCACCTGCGGGTCATAGGCGACACCGAGAAACGCGAAAAACTCTTCGGCAGCAGAAAAAGATTGCATCTGTGATAACAAGGCACTCATCAGGGTTCTCCAAACATAAAAAGGAAATGCAGGCTCAGGAATCGAAACGTTTGCGTGCACGCGCCTCGGCGACGCTGTGCTGTATCAAGGCTTCGGAAGCGGCTTGCTGGTTGTCACGCATCGCCGCCAGGGTATGCTCCAGTTGATCAATACGGTCTAGCAAAGCTGTGACCGCTTTGCCCACCGGGTCCGGCATCAGATGGTGGTCGAGGTCTATGCCCTGCTGTGGCTGGCGTCTGGCGTTGTCAGGCAGCACCACGCGACCGGGGATACCGACCACCGTCATCCTGGCCGGAATATCATGGATGACCACCGAGTTGGCGCCTACCCTGGCCCGTGCGCCCACCACCACCGGCCCAAGAATTTTGGCACCTGCGCCGACCATGACACCATCGCACAGGGTAGGATGCCGCTTGCCCGGATTCCACGACACACCGCCCAGCGTCACGCCGTGATACAGGGTGACATCGTTGCCGACCACCGCGGTTTCGCCGATAACAACACCACAGCCATGGTCGATAAAAAAGCGGCGGCCGATGCTGGCACCAGGGTGGATATCAATCTGTGTCAGCATGCGCGTGACATAACTCAGCCAGCGCGCAGCAAACCGCCAGCCATGCCGCCACAAGCCATGCGAGATACGGTGCAGCAAGGTAGCGTGCAAGCCGGGATAGGTCAGCAACACTTCCAGCCGGTTGCGTGCAGCCGGATCACGCTCAAACACGCAGGCGAGGTCTTCGCGCAACAGGGCTAGCAAGCCAGACTGCACTGGCGAATTTACATGCATGACAGTCTCCCCGGTGTGGTCTGGCCTTCGAGATAAAACAGTTTGAGCTCATCACTGGCCGGGCTGCGCTTGGTGTTCACTGCAAACTGGCGTATGCGTTGCAGCAGCCATTCGGTTTCGTGATGTTGCACGCGTATACCCAGCTGCGCATAGACATGGCGCACACTGTGGCTACCGGAATGCTTGCCCAGCACCAGATGCCGTTCTCGCCCGACTGCAGCCGGGTCAAAGCCTTCGTAGGTGGCCGGGTCTTTGAGCAGGCCATCGACATGCATGCCGGACTCATGGGTAAACACCGCCGCACCGACGATGCTTTTATTGAGCGCCACGGCCCGGCCCGACGCCTGCGCCACCAGCTGCGAAATCTCTGGAAAGGCATGCATGTCCAGCCCCACATCCAGCCCGTGGATGCGCCACAAGGCGGTCACCACTTCTTCCAGCGGCGTATTGCCCGCCCGCTCACCCAGGCCATTGACCGTGGTGTTGACATGGCTGGCCCCGGCACGAATTGCCGCCAATGCATTGGCAGTGGCCAGGCCGAGGTCGTCATGCGCATGCATTTCGATGTCCAGCGGAGTGACCGCACGCAAAGCCGCAATGCGCTCATACGTGGTAAACGGATCAAGGACGCCCAGGGTATCGGCATAACGAAAGCGGCAAGCGCCCGCCGTCTCGGCCACCGCCACCACCTGCTGCAAAAACTGCGGGTCGGCGCGGGAAGCATCTTCACCGCCCACTGACACCTGCAAGCCCTCTTGACACGCCTGCGAGACCACCTGCGCCACCTGCTGCAACACCCACGCCCGGTCACGCCGCAATTTGCGCTCAATATGCAAATCCGACACCGGCAAGGACAAATTCACATGACGCACCCCGGTGCGCAAACATGCCAGCAAATCGCCCTCGGTCATACGCCCCCAAACCATTAGCCTGGTCGGCAATTGCAACGCCGCAATTGCGCGTATATCGGCAATTTCCGCCTCGCCCATGGCCGGGATGCCCACCTCCAGCTCTGGCACCCCAATCTCCGCCAGCGCCAAAGCAATTCGCAATTTTTCCTCACGGCTAAACGCCACCCCCGCCGTCTGTTCCCCATCGCGCAAGGTGGTATCGTTGATGACTGGCTTGCTTTGTCGCATCGTGACATCTCCGCATGTATTACCCTAGAGATAGCACAGGCTGTGCCAAGCTATGTATAGCTTTTATATCCATTTAAAAACAATGAGTTAACAATATATTTACTGACTATTTTGATTGTAAGGTTTGCGACAAACGGATGGGTTATGTCGTGAATGTCTGGGTGCCAGTCCATCGACTGATGTGGAATCGGCATGTACACCGACGGTCAGTGCCTTCGCACAAAAAAAGCCTCCCTAGTGGGAGGCTTAAACACTCAACAATCGATCATTGCAAAGTGGGGGAAGAGACAGGACTACATGGCTACCGGGCCAGACATCGGACCGCCCTACCCGGTAGGTTTTCAATCACAGACTAGCGGATAATATCGAAGCTGTAATCGGTGGTAGCGATGCCATTGGTGCTGATGTCCATCTGGTCAAAAATCTTGTCCAGGATAGTGACCAGCACGTTGAGGGCACCTTGATAGCCCCACACCGGATAGCGGTGTTTATGGTGGCGATCAAAAATCGGGAAACCCAAACGGATCAGCGGGATACCGGTGTCGCGGTCCAGGTATTTACCGTAGGTGTTGCCGATCAGGAAATCGACAGGCTCGGTAAACAACAGGGAGCGCATGTGCCACAGATCTTTCTTCGGATAGACCTTGCAATTTTTGCCAAACGGGCTGGCGTCAAACAGAGCCTGTACCTTGGCGGCCCAGGCATCGTCACCATTGGTGGAGAGTACCGTGGTTGGCTCAGCACCCAGTTCCAGCAGAAAACCGGTCAGGCCAAGCATGAGGTCAGGGTCACCATACAGGGCAAATTTCTTGCCGTGGATATGGGCACTCGAGTCGGCAATGGCATCCACCAGACGGCCACGCTCTTTGGTCAGGCTGGCAGGAATAGGCTTACCTGACAGTTTGGAAATAGCCATCAGAAACTCATCCGTGCCTTTAACGCCGACCGGGTGATGCAGCTTGATCACCTCCTGGCCCTTACCCTGGATGTACTCGGCGGTTTTTTCGGCGCAGATGGACTGCATGACGATGGTGCCTTTGGCATGAATGGCGTTGGCAGTGTCTTCCAGTGTGGTGCCGCCATCATACATGCGGAACTCGCCATCGGTCGGCGTATCCCAGGCGTCGGACGGATCGCACAGCATGGTTGGGGTGATGCCAAACTCGTTGAACATGCGTTTCACTTCACGGTTGTTGCCGACCACGTAGCCGTCAAAGCCGCCGATAAAGTTAATGCTGTCATTAGGCTTGCGCTCTAAGGCTGGCACGGTGCCGGCTTTGCCATCCCAGAAGTAGTTGAGAATGCCTTTGAGCGCGTTATCGTAGCCGGTGATATGGCTGCCGACAAACGCTGGCGTGTGGGCAAACGGCACATCATAGTCGGCCGGGATGGAGCCTTTTTCGCGTGAGGTCTTGATAAAGGCGTTAAGGTCATCGCCGATCACCTCGGCCATGCAGGTGGTAGAAACCGCAATCATTTTTGGTTTGTACAAACTATACGAGTTGGCCAAACCATCAATCATGTTGTTCAAGCCACCAAACACGGCTGCATCTTCCGTCATGGAAGAGGACACGCAGGAAGTCGGCTCTTTAAAGTGACGGCTGAAGTGCGAGCGGTAGTATGCCACGCAGCCTTGTGAGCCGTGCACAAAGGGCAATGTCCCTTCAAAACCATTCGCAGCAAATACGGCCCCGAGTGGCTGGCATGCTTTTGCCGGGTTCACGGTCAACGCTTCGCGGGCAAAGTTTTTCTCTTTGTACTCTTGCGTTTTGGCGTATTCCACCTGCTTTTTCACCTCGTCGGCAGGCACGGCAAATTCAAAATTCTTTTTCTTGTTGGCGAACATTTCCGTATATTCGGGTTCGCGAAACAGTTCAAAATGGTCTAAAACCTTATCAGCATTCTGGCTCATGTTCAGTTCTCCTCTTAAGCCGCTTGTTGCCATGGCGCTTTGGTCAAGCCCCATACCGGGTTGTTAATCGCCATGTCCATGTCACGGGCAAAAATCGCAAAGCCGTCATAGCCGTGGTAAGGGCCGGAATAATCCCAGCTGTGCATTTGACGGAAAGGCACGCCCATTTTCTGGAACACGTATTTTTCCTTGATGCCGGAACCGACCAGGTCTGGTTGCACGGCTTCCACAAACTTCTCAAACTCGTAGCCGGTCACATCGTCATAGATCAGCGTGCCGTCCTTAACGTAGTGAGTGGTACGCTGGTAGTCATCGTTGTGGCCAAACTCGTAGCCGGTACCCACCACTTCCATGCCCAAATCCTCATAGGCACCAATCACGTGACGGGGACGCAGGCCACCGACAAACAGCATGACTTTTTTGCCTTGCAGGCGTGGTTTGTACTTGGCAATCACGGCATCGGTCAGTGCCTTGTATTTGGCAATGACCTGCTCTGTTTTCTCCTTGATACTGTCGTCAAAGAAGCTGGCAATCTTGCGCAGGGATTCTTCGATTTTGGATGGGCCAAAAAAGTTGTACTCTACCCATGGAATCCCGTACTTCTCTTCCATGTGGCGGCTGATGTAGTTCATCGAGCGGTAGCAGTGCAGGATGTTGAGCTTGGCCTTGGGCGTGTTTTCCAGCTCGGCAATCGAGCCGTCACCGGACCATTGGGCGATCACGCGCAGGCCCATTTCTTCGAGCAGGATGCGACTGGACCAGGCATCGCCACCAATGTTGTAGTCGCCGATAATCGCCACGTCATACGGGCTGGACTCGAATTTGTTTTTTTCCGGGTCAGTTTTGTCAAACACAAAGTCGCGCACGGCGTCGTTGGCGATGTGGTGACCCAGCGATTGCGACACGCCACGGAAGCCTTCGCAACGCACAGGTACAATCACTTTGCCTTCATACTCTTTGGCTTTTTTCTTGGACACGGCTTCGATGTCGTCGCCGATCAGACCAATTGGACACTCGGACTGCACGGTAATGCCCTTGTTGAGCGGGAACAGTACCTGAATCTCGTCAATAATTTTTTCCAGTTTTTTGTCACCGCCAAACACGATGTCTTTTTCCTGGAAGTCGGAGGTAAACTGCATGGTGCCGAAGGTGTCGATACCGGTGGTACCGATGTAGTAGTTACGGCGTGACGCCCAGGAATACTGGCCGCAACCGACCGGGCCGTGCGAGATATGCACCATGTCTTTAATCGGGCCCCATACCACGCCTTTGGAACCGGCGTAGGCACAACCACGGATGGTCATTACCCCTGGCAGCGATTTGATGTTGGATTTCACATCACACTCGGATTTGCCTTCTTCATACACATTCAAATGTTTTGCACGTTTTTTGGCGGACTTTTCAGGATAGGCTTTTAACACCTCCTGAATCAGCTCTGCGCCGTTGACCTTTACTTCAGCAGTCGCACTCATCGTTGTCTCCTATGTTCGACTAAAAACCAGTGATAAAAAGAAACTTTTCAAAAATTGTAGAAATTGCCCGGAAGTAACCTCCTCAACTTTTGAAACCGTCTCTGGAGGGGTTGGCAAGGGGCAAAGCCCCCTGCCAAAGACTGATTAAGCTGCAGTCGCCGCTTTACCAATCAGTGTTTCATCCTCTTTCTTCATGATGCCGAAGTCCATCAACAGGTCTTCCAGCTCATCCATGGTGATCGGGGTCGGGATGGTACCGTTACCGGCGTTGGCGTGTACTTTCTGCGCCAGTTGACGATATTCTTCAGCCTGCTTGGAGTCCGGGGCGTACTCCAGCACAGTCATACGACGCAACTCGGCGTGCTGCACCACGTTGTCACGTGGCACAAAGTGGATCAGCTTGGTACCCAGTTTGCCTGCCAGGGCTTCTGCCAGTTCCAGTTCCTTGTCAGTCTGGCGCTCGTTACATACCAGGCCACCCAGACGCACGCCACCGGAGTTGGCATATTTCAGGATGCCTTTGGAAATGTTGTTGGCGGCATACATCGCCATCATTTCACCGGACATCACGATGTAGATTTCCTGTGCCTTGTTTTCACGAATCGGCATGGCGAAACCACCACACACCACGTCACCCAATACGTCATAGGACACATAATCCACGCCGTCATAGGCACCGTTTTCTTCGAGGAAGTTGATCGAAGTAATCACACCACGGCCTGCGCAACCCACGCCAGGTTCTGGACCACCGGATTCCACGCAACGGATGTCGCGGTAACCGATTTTCATCACATCTTCGATTTCCAGATCCTCGACAGAACCGGCTTCGGCAGCCAGAGATAACACGGTATCCTGTGCTTTTGCGTGCAGAATCAGGCGGGTAGAGTCGGCTTTAGGGTCGCAACCGACGATGAGGATTTTCTGACCCATTTCGGCCAACGCAGCCAGCGTGTTTTGAGAAGTGGTGGACTTGCCGATGCCACCTTTGCCATAAAATGCAATTTGACGTAATGCAGCCATAATGAAGCTCCTTAGGTTTAAATGAAAAATTCGTCGCTATACGCAGCCATCTTCCGATTCCGAATCGCAACCTAATCACTTTTCTTATCAGGCGATGGAGGGTGTCGGCCATGTAGCCTGTCTATGGCAAGTAGCGTGCCAACAGAAAAAATAAAAGTTAAGTATTTGATTTATATTTATATTTTTACAAAAACGCAGACGACATTTCCTTAAATACTTTCTGTCGCAAACACGACAAAAGCGGTGCCCAGCGTGCGGTATGAAACAAACCTTTCTGCATACGGTCAGCCGCCTTTCAATGCGTTGCTTCATGCATCAACTGGCCGCCAAGCCGCATCCAGGCTTGATCCTTGCCTTCTGCAGATCAATTGGCATAGCTGTTGGTATAACACTTGCTGAATCAGGACTATCTGTCAGTTCCCAGAGAGGTCAGGATGCATCAGCCATTACCCCCCATTAATCCGGCGCTGGATACCAGCCGCCACAAACCGGTCGCGCAAATTCTAGGCAATCCGCACTTTGCTCAGATCGGTGGAGAAGCGGTCATTACCCGTCTGGTCGACCGCTTTTATGTGCATATGAACACGGTACCGGAAGCTGCCGCAATCCGCGCCATGCATGCGGCAGACCTGTCTGAAACCAAGACGGTGCTGGTGCAGTTTCTGATCGAATGGCTGGGTGGCCCCAAGGAGTACAGCCGTGAACGCGGCCACCCGCGCCTGCGCCAGCGACATGCCATGTTTGGTATCGGCGAGGCAGAAAGAGATGCCTGGATGTTATGCATGCGACGTGCCCTGCTGGAGGTGGTGGCAGATGCCACGTTAAGGGCACAGCTGGATCAGGCTTTTTTAAAAACCGCAGACTTTATTCGTAACCAGCCAGCGTAACCCCTGGCTTCATTTCTTTAGGAGAACATTGTAATGACCACCATGGAAAGCACCATTTTCGGCAAACTCAACTCAGAGCACCGCTTGCAAAACCCAGTGTTTAAAGATGCCACCAAAGTGCCAGGGCGCTTTGGGTTTCGCGGCGAACTGGCGATTAAATTTGCTCCGCAAGTGGCTGATGAAGCGCGTCCACCTGAAATTACCTGTGACCAGGTCATGGCCTACGCGCAGGAAGGCGAAAATGGCATGCCATTTTTTACTGGCTACCTGCTGTCTTTCGGCTATCTGGAAATGCTGGTTGAAGCATTGAAAGATGCCCTGCTGCCTGAAGGAAAATACATCCTGTTTTGCAACAATATCGACCTCTTGAAAAAATACACGGTTAAGATGAACGGCAGCACTTTTTACATCCTGCCAATTGATGAGGCCACGGTTTATAACGAGTTGCTGGAACTGTTGCACCTGGAAAAGAATGATCTGAAAAAACTGGATACTGCGGGCAAACTGGATGCGGTGATTGCCAAGGCCATGAGTTTTAGCGCCAACTATCCGGAAATCACCTATGAAGAAGGCCTGCAATTGATGGGGCCAGTACGCAACCCGAATGAAAACCGTCCGGTTTAAGGCTGCATCTCGCTGGCATGCAGGCGGAAGAAAGCCCGCAAGACTGGTACAGCACCAACCTGGTCGGTCTTCCGGCCGGATTGCTGGGCTCGGTCGCGTTTAACCGTCACCCGCAGCCCCTGCATATTGCCGGAACACGCGAGACCCACAGCGGGCTGTTTCGTTTGCTGCACGCCAGCCACAACGCCGAAGAGGCCGCCGACAGGTTTGCCCACTATATGGCCATCGCCTTTGATTTGCAGCGACCAGCCACAGCACAAGGCCCGCGCCGTTTCAGACCCAGCTACCTCAAATTGCTGGAGGGCTGGGGCTTTGATGCCAACAGCCCGCAGGGGGCGGTGCTCAAAGGCTGGGTGGAAAGTCGTTTTGGCCTCACGCCCAGCTTCCACCGCGCACCGCTGAGGCATTTCCCCTCCCCGGCCTGGGTCACCTATCTGGAAGAGAAGTTTTGCAGCCGCTTTCATAACTACAGCATCCATATGCAGCTTGATTTGTTATACGAGTATTGCCAGTTTGTGATTGCGCGTTTTGGCTTGCCGACCTCGCACCCCACCCTGACCTTGTGGCGCGGCGTGAACCTCAACGAAGAACCGACCCTGGGGCAACAGGGGCTGCGTGCCGGGCTGTGCAGGCTGCGTCTTAACAATCTGGTCTCGTTTACCCGCAACCGCGAGCGCGCCGACGAGTTTGGTGACTGGATATTGCAAGTGGAAGTGCCGCTGGTCAAACTGTTACTGTTTCCCGGCTTGTTGCAACACAGCCCACTGGACGGCGAGGAAGAAGTCATCGCGCTGGGTGGCGAATACGAGGTCATGGCCCGCTATGCCTGACCTCATGCAACGTGCGCTGGGCGCTTATCTGGGCATGGCCGTTGGCGATGCGCTGGGCGCGCCAGTGGAGTTTATGACTGCCAGAGAGATCGCCGCCCGCGGTGAACACCGTGACATGACAGGCGGCGGCTGGCTCAAGCTCAAACCCGGTCAGATTACCGACGACACCGAAATGTCACTGTGTCTGGGCCGCGCCTGGCTAAGCCACAATGGCTGGCATGCCGAAACGGCCGCACGCATGTTTGTTGACTGGTTGAAAAACCAGCCGATTGATGTGGGCAATACCTGCCGCCGCGGCATCCGCCGCTATTTGCTGGAAGGCAGCGTACAAGGCCCGCCTTCCGAAGCTGATGGCGGCAATGGTGCGGCCATGCGCATGGCACCCATTGCCATTGCCACCTATCACCTACCAGACCAGTTTGAAAAAATCACGCTGGCACAAGCGCACCTCACCCATCACCACCCATTGTCCGATGCCGCCTGCCTGACGCTGGGCAGCATGGTGCATGCACTGTTCAATGGCCAGGGTGGTGCGGCCTGCCGCTTGCTGGCGGCAGCACTGGTCAAACAGTACCCGGCATTCAAATTCGACCCCTATCCGGGCCGGGCCAGCGGCTATATTGTTGACACCATGCAAACCGTGCTGCATTTTTTTCTTAACACTGACAACTTTGAAGATTGCCTGATTGGCACCGTGAACCAGGGTGAAGATGCTGACACCACCGGCGCTATTGTTGGCATGCTGGCCGGTGCCCGCTATGGCAGTCAGGCCATTCCTGAACGCTGGTTGCATGCCCTGCCACTCACCATCCGTCAGGAAATCGAACAGCAAGTCCCCGCACTCTTGCAAGGAGGTCTAGATGAGCACCATACTTTTTTATGAAAAACCCGGTTGCAGCAACAACAGTCGGCAAAAAGCCCAACTGGCTGCGGCCGGACACACGGTGATTGCCAAAAATCTGCTCACCGAGCCTTGGGCAAGTGAGCGCCTGCTGCAATTCTTTGGCTCATTGCCGGTGCACGCCTGGTTTAATCCGGCCGCCCCCAAAATCAGGGATGGCGAGATAGATCCGGCCACCCTGGATGCCGACACCGCATTGGCCATGCTGCGCGCCGAACCACTGCTGATCCGGCGGCCACTCATCGAGGTTGACGGTCAGCGCATGACAGGCTTTGACGCCAGTACCCTATCTGTTTGGTTGGGACAGCCCATCTTGGTCAACACTGCGTCGCAGAGTTGCCTGCGGCACCATCCCTCTTAGCGTTGATGACTGCACTAAAACAGCATCAACATATTTCTAAAGTGATAGGCCTTAATCCCCAGACACCGACGGGATTTTATGGATGCTCAAATCCGCGCCATCAAACTCTGACTCGGCATCCAGGCGGATACCTACGATTTTCTTTAATGCGCCGTAAACGATGGTTCCGCCCACTAGCGCGATCACTACACCCAATGCAGTACCTGCCAGCTGGCTCATCAGGCTGACGCCGCCCATGCCACCAAGACTGGTCGCACCGAAGATACCTGCCGCGATACCGCCCCAGGCACCACACAAGCCGTGCAACGGCCAGACACCAAGCACATCATCGATTTTGAAGCGTGTTTGCGTGAGGGTGAATGCCCAGACAAACAAGGTGCCAGCGACTGCGCCAGTGACCAGTGCGCCCAGTGGGTGCATGACATCAGAACCGGCACAGACGGCCACCAGACCAGCCAACGGGCCATTATGCACAAAGCCCGGGTCATTTTTACCCAGCAGCAATGCGGCCAGCGTGCCACCCACCAGCGCCATCAGTGAATTGACCGCTACCAGGCCGGAAATGCCTTGTATGGATTGGGCGGACATGACGTTAAAACCGAACCAGCCTACAGTGAGTATCCATGCACCCAAGGCGAGGAATGGAATATTGGAAGGTGGATAGGCATGCAAACGGCCATCTTTGGTATAGCGACCATTACGTGCGCCCAGCAGTATCACCGCAGGCAAGGCAATCCAGCCGCCCATGGCATGCACGACCACCGAACCGGCAAAATCGTGAAAGTTTGCACCATAACTGACCTTCAGCCAGTCCTGAAACCCAAAATGAGCGTTCCAGGCAATGCCTTCAAAAAACGGATAAACAAAGCCAACCAGCAAAAATGTTGCGGCCAGTTGCGGGTTGAATTTGGCGCGCTCAGCAATGCCGCCAGAAATAATGGCAGGAATGGCGGCGGCAAAGGTGAGCAAGAAGAAGAACTTGACCAGACCGTAACCGTTTTGCACGGTCAGTGTTTCGGCACCATTGAAAAAGTGGATGCCGTAAGCAATGCCATAGCCAATAAAAAAATAGGCAATGGTAGACACACAAAAATCCACCATAATTTTAACCAGGGCATTCACCTGATTTTTTTGACGTACTGTGCCGACCTCCAAAAAGGCAAAACCGGCATGCATTGCCAAGACCATGATGGCCCCCAGCAATACAAACAGGACGTCATTAGCTGTCACTAATGATTCCATTTCGCTCTCCGAATTCAATAATTATTGATTGGCGTTTTGTTTGAAAGACACGCCTTTTTAAAATGCGCAGGTTTCAAGCAAATATCAGGCCATTTTTAAGTGATTGATTTTAAAAGGAGTGGAGTTTGGGCACCGGCAAAAACGCCCCAAAATAACTCAATCAAAAGTGCATTGCACATTATTGGTGCAAATTAGGGCATATTTAAACAAAAGTACTTAAAGATGCTCAAATGCTGATGAATGAGGCATGCCATGCGAACTCATCGAGAGTTTGCGTCAACAAAACACGGATAAAGCGGTGGATAACCGTATCGTCGTATGCCAATACGGAGGAGGGACAGACTTATATGATCTCGACCGGTTGCAATTGCTTGAGCATTTCGACCGCATCAGGATGCGCAGACCAGAAATAGTAAAATTCACGCACCGCGTTTAAAAATAGGTGACGGGTATTTTTGAGATTAAATAGCGGCAGGGTTGCGTCAGCGGTGATGCGGTAGGCGTTTTTTTCTGTGAGTGGTGCTTCACGCAAGCGCAACAACATGAGCTTTGCCATGCGCGTACGCAGTTCAATATCCATCTCCTGCTTGTGCTCCATGGATTTGAGCGCTTTGACGTAGCCGTTAAGCGGCCATAATTCTGCTGTTTCAAACTTCTCGGACTGCAACGCCGGCCAAACGGACTGCAAATCAATCACCGCCGGCTGCCAACCGATAGGATGTAATTCAAAGCCGACAGTATCGGCATATTGCATGACGGCTTTCACATCGCCACGCCAAAAAGGATAAAACTCGCGGATAATGGTCAGGATTTCTGGCCAGCGCTGGGCTTCCTTGTCGGCCAGACAATCGTCCACCGCTTGCCGGTAGACCGTGCTGCTGCATTCCTGGTCTTTTAATAGCGGCGTTAACTCAGCCAGCACCGCGTCGCGCTGTGCCATGATGGCAGCATCAGCGCCCTTGCTGTGCAATAAATTATAATAAGCTTGAATCGCATCTGCTTCGCGGCTTGAATTCATCGTTAACAACACTAAATAAGAATGAAATGAATATGAAACGGATTATTGGTCATCATACACTGAAAAAGATAATCGTCTTAAAGGAGAACAACGATGGCTGAATGGGCCTTATTAGCCATTTTGATGGCGGGCGCATGGTATTGGATGGATACGATTTCGAAACGTGAGATCGCGCTCAAGATTGGCCGCCAGTTGGCTGAGCGCTGCCATCTGCAGTTTCTGGATGAAACCGTGGCTTGCGCCCGCGTCGGTTTTGCAAGGGACGGCAATGGTCGCATGCAGTTACAACGCACGTATACCTTTGACGTCTCCAGCCAGGGCATTGAGCGCATGGCCTGTCATCTGCAATTGCGAGGCGGCCAATTGGTAGCCTGGCATATTCCGCCTTACGTCACCCAGTAAAACACCATGGTGGTTGGCCGCTTTGCCCCTTCGCCTACCGGCCCCTTGCATTTTGGCTCACTGGTCGCCGCCGTCGCCAGTTACTGCGATGCTAAAAGCCAGGGCGGCCGCTGGCTGCTGCGTATAGAAGATGTAGACACCACCCGCCGCGTAGCCGGCGCCAGCGCAGACATGATTCGCACCCTGCAGCATTATGGCTTTGTTTGGGATGAGAAAATCGTCTACCAAAGTGAACGCACCGAGCACTATGAGCAGGCCCTGGCGCAGTTACGCCACCGGGGCCTGGCATACCCTTGCACCTGCTCGCGCAAGGAGATTGCCGACAGCTCAACACAACTGGGCATTGAAGGTGCCATTTATCCTGGCACTTGCCTGCAACATCCCATTAAACCAGACACACCAGCTGCCTGGCGCTTGAAAACGCCTGCTATCAATATCGGCTTTGCCGATAGAGTTGTCGGCTGGCAGCAACATGCCATGGCCAGAGACATCGGTGACTTTGTGATCAAGCGTGCCGATGGTCTGTTCAGCTACCAGTTAGCCGTGGTCGTTGATGATGCTTTGCAAGGCGTGACCCATGTGGTGCGCGGTGCTGACCTGCTGCAGTCCACCACGCGGCAGATCTATCTGCAACAGTGCTTGGGCTATGCCACCCCAGCTTATGCCCATATCCCGCTGGTATTGAACGACCAAGGGCAAAAACTCAGCAAACAAACCCTGGCAACCGCTTTGCCGCTCGACAATATCCTGGCCACGCTCGTTGCCGCCTTCAACTTTCTACCCTATTTACCGCAACCGGTTCCCAATTTTTCAAACTTGCCTGCGCTGTGGCAATGGGCAATGGCCCATTGGCAACTCGGCCAGCTTGCTAGCGACTAGTACTCACGCTTATCCCGTGATTTGCTGACAAAACTTACAAAATTTATTGATAACCATTATCAACTAAGTTAATATTCGCGACAATCATTGAGAGGATATTAATTTTATGACGATTAAAAATACCCAAGAAAATCCGTTCAGACCTCGTCCAACGCTGCTCTCGATCGGGCTGTTTTTTAGTAGCGCACTGTTATCCATGACCGCGTTAGGCGCCAGTGAGCGCGAAACCGTCGAGTTACAAGAGGTCGAGGTCAAGGCAGAGAAACAGAGTGACACCAAACCGGTCAAGGGTTACAACGCAAAGCGCTCCACCTCCGCGACCAGAACCGATACCGAGCTGGTCAACGTACCGCAAGCCATTACCGTGATTACGCGCGACTTTATGCAAGACCAGTCCATGCAAAGCATCGCTGATGCTGTACGCTATGTGCCTGGTGTGCAAGCGGCACAAGGTGAAGGTAACCGTGACCAGCTTGTATTACGTGGCAACCAGACTACGGGTGACTTGTTTGTAGACGGCCTGCGCGATGACATTCAGACTTACCGCGACTTATATAACACTGACCGTATCGAGGTGCTTAAAGGCCCTAACGGCATGATTTTTGGCCGCGGCGGCGCAGGCGGTGTCGTGAACCGCGTCAGCAAAAAAGCCGGCTGGGATCCCGTCAGAGACCTGAGCGTGAGCTACGGCAGTTTCGATCACCGCCGGATCACCGCTGATTATGGTCAAGGGTTGTCAGAAGAATTAGCATTCAGACTCAATGCGGTGTATGAAAACTCCAACTCTTACCGTGATGGCGTGGAATTAAAACGCTACGGCATGACACCGACCTTTACGATCAAGCCGGGGGATAAAACCGAGATTGTTTTAAGTGCCGAATACTTTAAAGACGAACGCACTGCGGATAGAGGCATACCGTCTTTTATCGGTGGGGACAACAGCAACCTGAATAATCGTCCTTATCGCATCAAGGATTATGACAAGTTTTTTGGTAACGCAAAATTAAGCCCGACCGAAACAGAAACTGTCGCCTTTAATGCTGCCATCAGCCATGCCTTTGATAACGGCGTGCAGGTCAAAAACAGTACCCGTTTGGCCTACTACGATAAGTATTATCAAAACGTTTATGCAAATAGCAGTGTGACAACCGCCAATACCCTGCAATTAGGCGCTTATCGAGATGAGACAAAACGTGAGAACCTGATTAACCAAACTGATATTACCTATACAGCCAAAACTGGAAATGTAGAACATAAGTTGCTGGCTGGGACAGAGCTTGCTGCACAAGATACGACAAATAAGCGACTCACTCAGGGAACGAGTGAAAACTTAACTGGCAGCGTCTCGGCCGATAACCCTACAGTTTCCAATGTAGCCTTTAATGCAACCAGCCGCAATCAGAAAAGTGACTTTACCGTTGCCGCCATATACTTGCAGGATCAAATCGTTTTCAACCCCAAATGGCAGGCAGTCCTGGGCTTAAGACATGATCATTTGGAAACAAATTACACCGACTTGCGAACAGGTAACTTTGCTAATATCAATGTCACAAATAATCTGCTTTCACCGCGAGCCGGGCTGATTTACAAACCTACGACGGATAGCTCGCTATATGCAAGCTACAGCACCTCATATGTGCCGCGCGCTGGGGATCAGTTGATTGGTCTTACCGTGAGCACTCAAAGCTTCAAGCCTGAAAAATTCATTAATAAAGAAGTCGGCGCAAAATGGGATATCAACCCCAATCTGGCATTGACTGCCGCCATTTTTCAACTTGAAAGAGAAAATGTTTTGGCCGCAGACCCTACAAATACAGGTAACTCTATTCTGCTTGACGGCCAGGAAACCAAAGGTCTGGAAGTTGGCCTGAGCGGCAAGGTGACTGACCAATGGCAGGTCATGGGCGCATTCACGTTGCAAGAAGGCGAAATCACCAAACAGCAAGGCGCAGGCAACAGTGCGATCCTGGCTGGCAGCAATCTGGCAATGACACCCACCCGCACCTTCTCATTGTGGAATAAATACCAGATCAATGACATGTGGGCCGTCGCGTTGGGCATGGTCAGCCGCTCAGAAATGTATGCGGCCACCCCAACGGCTAGCCAAAGCACGCTGCTGCCTGGTTACACGCGTTTTGATGCAGCGATTTTTGCCAAGTTAAGCCCGCAGTGGGATGCGCAAATCAATATCGAGAACCTGACTAACAAAGACTATGCCCTGTTTGCGCACAACAACAATAACATTACGCCCGGTGCGCCTTTAAACGCCCGTGCGACCTTGAACTATCATTTCTGATCTAGCATGCATGTGATTTTAGCCCGCCACTGTGCGGGCTTTTTTATTGCGGGTGTCAGCGACGCCAAGCTTCAATGTTAAAATAGCGCACATGAAAAATGCACAACGTCCAGACCAACTGCACCCTTTTATTTTTGAACAGTCCGCCGTGCGCGGTAATTTTGTTCAGCTCAATCAAAGCCTGTTCACTGCGCTTGAGCATCAGAGCCTGCCTGATGCGCTCAAAAGCGTGATTGGTGAGTTTGCGGCAGCCAGTGTGTTGCTGACCTCTACCCTCAAAATGCAAGGGAAACTGATTTTGCAATTGCAAAGTAAAGGCGCCTTGCAGTTATTGGTGGTTGAATGCACTTCTGCTTTAAATATCCGCGCGACAGCCAAGATCAGTGGCGAACTCAATGGCCCACATTTAATAGACTGGCTCGCACAAGGCCAGCTGGTGATTACCCTGATGCCTGAAACGGGCGAGCCTTATCAGGGCATTGTGCCGCTAGAAGGTGACAGCATAGCCAGCATGCTTGAAAACTACATGCTGCGCTCTCAACAGATTGACACCCGCCTATGGCTGACCGCGGAGGGAAACCGCGCGGCTGGCCTGCTGTTGCAAAAATTGCCGCAGCAGCAAGAAAGTGATCTGGACTGCTGGAACCGTGTGCAACATCTGGCGGGTACTGTCACGGCCCCGGAGCTGTTGGATCTGGAAGCGGTCACCCTCTTGCAGCGGTTGTTTGTGGAAGAAGATGTACGGTTATTTAGCGGGCGCGAAGTGCAGGCGTTTTGTAGTTGCTCGCAAGCCAATGTCAGCAATATGCTGCAAATGCTGGGTCTGGAAGAAGTGCAAAGCATTTTGCAGGAGCAAGGCAGCATTGAGATTCAATGTGACTTTTGCCACAAACACTATGTGGTTGATGAAGAAGAAGCGCTCGCCTTGTTTGAGGCAGACAACTCGCCTGGCATCAAACACTAATCTGCGGCTATGTGCCCAGTCCGCGTTGGCGCTGGCATTCAAATAACGCAATCGCGGTGGCTGCGGCCGCATTCAAAGACTCCAGGGCCAGTGTGCCCTGATGTGCCATAGGAATGGTGACACAGGTCTCAACCGCGGCTTGCAGCGCAGCAGAAATCCCAGCCCCTTCGTTGCCCACCACAAACAAGACGGGCTCTTGCAGCCCTTGCTGATACAAGCTGGCGCCCTGCATGGTCAAAGCAAGGGTTTTGCCGGAAAAGCCCGCAATCACCTCGAGCGCATCCACGCTTTCCATCAGCGGTAAAATAAACTGTGCCCCCTGCCCGCCTCTGAGCGCTTTGGGCGACCAGGCATCGGTACAACCTTTAGTCAGATAGGCGGCCTGCACGCCTGCGGCCGCGGCCGTCCGCAAGATGCTGCCCAAATTACCCGGATCCTGGATATCTTCTATCACCAGTGCAAAATCACAGTGCGCGGGCAGCGTCGCAGCAGGAATATCCACCAAGGCCATCACACCACTACTGGATGCCACTGGCGCCAACTCGGCAAACATCAACGTAGGCAACAGCATCGTATCCACATCCGTCAACTGCTGTATCAAGGCCGTCGCCTCGTCATTACTATGCCCTTCAGGGATAATCAGCAGCCTGGGTTCACCATAGACCTGATGGTAGGCTTCAATCAAATGCACGCCCTCCAACAGGGTAGACGCCGTTTTTTTGCGCTCACGCGACTGGTCGGCCAGCTTGCGCAATTGCTTGAAGACAGGGTTATCGCGGGAGGTAATATGTTTAAAAGCCATGCAGGAATTATACGTGAATTGCGCGGCTGGCTGATTTTTGCCTGGAATCCATCCACAAATACGCGCCCAGCCCAAAGCTGCGCACCATTCACGTATAATTCCTGCATGGCAAAAACACTTGATTTAGAACGTATCTTGCACCGGCAGGGCTTTGGCACACGCAAAATGTGCCGCATTTTAATTGTTAACGATGCAGTGACCGTCAATGGTGAACCCTGTGATGACCCGGACGCTAAGTTTGCGCTCGACAACAGCCTGCACTTCACGGTGGAAGGTGAGCCCTGGCAATACCGCGAGCATAGTTACCTGATGATGCACAAACCGGCGCATTATGAATGTACGCATAAAACCCAATTTCATCCGACCATCTATACACTGCTGCCCAGCCCGCTGGTAGAGCGCGGAGTACAGTGTATCGGACGGCTGGATGAAGATACCACCGGCCTGATTTTACTGTCAGACGATGGCCAGTTTATTCACAAAGTCAGTTCACCCAAACACCATGTACCCAAGGTATACGAGGTGACTTGCAAACACGCTTTGAGCACTGCCGATATGCAGCACCTGTTGGCAGGCGTGCAACTGATTGATGAAGACGAAACGATTGCTGCCTTGGCCGCCACACAGATCACAGAGAACGTGATACACCTCACGCTGGCAGAAGGCAAATACCATCAGGTCAAGCGCATGATCGCCGCCACCGGCAACCGCGTAGAAGCCTTGAAACGTATCAAAATTGGTCAACTTGCGCTACCAGAGACTCTGGCAGTGGGGGAATGGCGCTGGCTCACCGACGAGGATTTAATTGCCGTTCAATCCTGAACGATCAACAAAGGACCTTCATGATCTGGTTAGTGCTGATAATTGCGGGATTGTTTGAGACCGCCTGGGCTATCGGTTTGAAGTATACCGAGGGATTCACCAAGTTTTGGCCCTCGTTCTGGACCATCGTGACCATGGTCATCAGCGTCTGGCTTTTGGGCGTCTGTGTCAAGCAGCTGCCTGTCGGCACGGCTTATGCCGTCTGGGTTGGCATTGGGGCTGTCGGTACTGTGATCGGCGGCATCTGGCTATTTAATGAACCGGTATCTCCATTGCGCATCTTCAGCTTGTGCATGATTATGGCCGGCATTATCGGCCTCAAGCTGGCGGCGCATTAACTGCCAGCAAGCACTGGCATTAGCAAACTGGCAATTTTAAATCCTGTTGTGTGAAAGCCGGGCAACTTGAAACTCAAGCTGCCCCCAAGCCTGGATTTAACTACCGAGCAATTTTTGTGCTTTGGCAGTGGCGTTATTGGCAGTCTGTTTTTTCGTGTGTGAGACGTGATGTGTTTTTGTGGCTCCACTTTGCTGAGCCACGCAAGCGCCGCCTGCACTGCCTAAACCGGCACCAATCACCGCGAGCAACCTGCCACCACCCAAACCACGCCCCAGGATTGCACCGCCGGCCCCGCCCACGGCACCCCCCAACATCGTCGCCGGCTGTGCTTTGCCGCCATTGGCGACCACACTCCCCACGGCACCACCTACGGCGCCCCCGAGCACTTCACCCGCGGGCCCCAGCATCACGGCACCAATGGCTGAACCAGCCAAGCCACCGACGCCACTGGCACCGACATTTTTGCTATTACAGCTTTGCGCCCAACTGGGGTTGCTGGCAATCAGCAAACTGACAGCAATCATCCATGTTTTCATGTCATGCTCCATTCAATGAAAAAGGGAAGAGGATCAAATAGACACTTGTACGACACGCGCGCTTAATCAGCAGTCTTAATCGTGATCATGGTGTCTGTGCTTGTGGTGATGGCGCGGACCTTTGTGTCGTTTGCCATAGCCACGCCCTGCATAGGGATCCGGCTCGTCTATCACTTTACCGACCACTGCACCGCCTGCACCGCCAACACCGGCGCCGACCACAGCGCCTGTGGTAGTACCGCTCACTTTACGCCCAACCATTGCCCCGGTGGCACCGCCCGCAGCCCCACCCAAAATGGCACCGGTCCGTCCCGCACGGCCTGTGGTCGCCGCGCCTCCCAGACCACCGCCGACAGCGCCACCGATGACCTCACCGGTAGAGCCGCCTAACACGCTACCTACTGCAGTCCCGGCTGCAGCGCCCAGGCCGCCGCCAAGACCTGTTTCCAGATTATCTGCCATGACTGGTGTTGCGCATATGAACAACACACCCCAAATCAATTTTTTCATGTTGTATCCCTTGTTTGAATTTATGCTATTTTAAATGGTCTTTGAAAAACCATATATTGTTTATTGACTATATTGTTATGTTAAATAGCCGTCTCAGCCTCTTTTGCATTTGCATCGTGTCAACTTGTCTCATCAGCTGCTCAGCGCCGATGCCCAGCCAGGCCGAGCAATCCATTGTCCGCAGCTTTGACCCTAACCAATACACCGGAACCTGGTATGAAATTGCCAGACTGGACAACCGATTTGAAAAAGGCTTGGAGCAAGTCACGGCCAATTACACCATCGAAGCGGATGGCACGCTCAAGGTAGTGAACCGTGGCTTCGATCCCCAGAAAAACGACTGGAGTGTCGCTACCGGCAAGGCCAAATTTGTCGATCCGGCCAATCCTGACGGCAGCCGTACCGGCAAACTCAAGGTGTCATTCTTCGGCCCTTTTTATGGTGATTACACCATCCTCGAAATCGATAAGCCTTATTACAACTATGCCTTGGTTAGCAGTGGCAGAGACTACTTATGGATACTCTCCCGCACACCACAACTCCCCTACCCGATCAAACAACATTTGATGGCCAAAGCCAAAGAGTTGGGTTTTGCCACCGATCAGTTACTGTTCATCCGACAAACCAACCAGGCCGAGTACGAATCCGGTAGACATGTGATGCCCCAGCATCAATAACTCCTGCCGGGACATCTCTGATACCACCGCATGGCCTTGTCCATCAGTTCATTGGGCATCCATCTGCTCAACAGCGCTGCCAGGTGCAGGTGGGGTATCCATCACTGTATCCATGCCTGCGGGCGCAGGGGCTGGCACCACTTCACCTGTGGTATAGCGCAACTCGCCCAGAACGGCATACACGCCTTCAGCCTGTTTGGCCAGATTAGTCACCGTTTCAACCTGCTCTTTGGAAGCAACCTGACCGCTCAGTTGAACCACACCATGGGTGTCAGAATTCACTTCAATTGCTGAAGCATCTACGCCATGGCTCTGCAACAGGGTTTTCACATTGTCGACCACCGTTTCGCTAGGCAAAAATTTATACATCGGTTCGCCTTGTGCCAGCGCATGGGTGCTGGCAAGACCCATTAAAGTTACTAAAGCACTCATAGTCAGATAACGGTTCATTTTCATGATGTTTCCTTTCATTTGTACACGTGATTAAGAGGGCGAGTTGTCCAAGCTGCAAAGAGGATGAATCTAACAACTACTTGTAGGACAACCCGCCAAACAAAAAAAGCAAGCTACATCATTGGGAGAGGATATGTAGCTTGCGAGGGGGTGTGAGTTAACCTTTCACCACAATAGCGTTTTTCACAGATTTAACGCCCTCTACACCAGTCACCAATTCTTCAGCCTTGGCTTTGAGAGAGGCATCTCCCACAAATCCACTCAGCAATACTTCGCCTTTATGAGTTTCCACGCTGATCTTGAGTGACTTCAAGGATTCTTCCTCGAGCAGTTTGGCTTTGACTTTAGTGGTGATCCAGCTGTCAGACATGGCGCCTTTAATGGCTTTCTGGCTGGTCTGTGTCTTAAGCTCTGCAAATTCTTCATAGCTCAAAGTGCCATCATTGTCGTGGTCAAACGCTTTGAAATCTTTTTTCTTTACGTTTTTGTCTTGCTGTATTTCTGCCCAGGTCAAGGTGCTGTTGCCATTCTTGTCCAAGGCCTTAAACTCTTCCTGATAGGGCTGTACGCCGTTTTGCACTTCGTCCAAATCGAACGCAAAGGCATTCACAGTGATTGTTGTTGCCAACAGGCTGCCAAAGATGATTGCTTGTTTATATTTTGACATTGACATTTGCGTCTCCTTATTTACGCACATCGCAAAGTAGTTGATGCGATGTGTAGCCATGTTACTGGCTGGGAGCGCAGGGGTCAGTCGTCCACCGACTGAATCCCTTGTCAGAATATGACTACAGCGTGCAAAACGCTGTATAAGGAGGCTTAGTTGTTTGCCGGTTCGGCAGCGAGGAAAGGTAACATCACCCGCGTACTGGTGCCCTGGCCAGGCGTACTGGTGACTTCATAATGGCCGCCAATAGACTCTACCCGGTTGCGCATGCCGCTAATGCCGGTGTTACTACTGTTCAGACTACTCATGTCAAAGCCGATACCATTATCGGCAATTTCAAGCTTGATATGCTGGTCGTCGTGCATCAGATGCACCGAAACGCCACTGGCCTGTGCATACTTGCTGCAGTTATTCAGGCTCTCTTGCACCAGGCGATAAATAATCAAACTCAAGGTCTCGTTCATCATGAGCTCTTGCTCGGGCATGATGATATCCATTTGCCAATGGTTACGGGCAGCGGCCTCATCAACCAGGTTTTGCAACGAGGCGATCAGACCAAAACTCTTGATCATGGAGGGGTGCAGGTTTTGCACAATCTCACGTTTAAAGTTGATACTACGGTCCAGGTATTGGTTGGTCTTTTTCAGCTTGTCGGTGATTTGCGGCGAGCTGTCTTTTAAGTATTTGATCGCCCAGGAAATATCCATTTTAATGGCTGTCAACAACGAGCCCAGCTCATCATGCAATTCGCGCGAGAGCTGGTATCGCTCACGCTCAATGTTGGTCTGTGCCTGCAGGGCCTGTCGTTGCAGGCTGACGGTTAGGGTCTGGATATTGCGCTCGTATTCAGCGTTCTCATCCGTCAAGCGTTCGTGCAAATTGGCTTTTTCTGCCAGCTCACGCAATAAACGGCGAATCACCAGTACCACCAGTGACACAAAGATCAACGGGCACGCCATGACAAACCAGCGCATCATGCGCCGCATATTATTTCTCGCCTCGGCCAGTTCGTGACGGTAATCGGTGATTTCCTTCTCAAACTGGCGCGAGAGCATTTGCACGTTCGCACTTTCTTTAATGCCAGAGTCCAGCTTGACCACGGCCAATGCCTTGTCGAACTGGTGCTTCTTGGCAAAATCAATGGTCACACTCATTTCGGCAGATTTTTTGGCTATGCTGTTGACCAGCTGGTTCATGATGTTTTGTATCGTGATGTGCTTGACCAGATTGGTGTGGTTCAACAGCGTATTGATGTTTTGCAGATGTTCGCTGATCTCCTGCGTCGCCTCGTCATAAGGCGCGAAATAGTTTTCCGAACGGGTGAGCAAGTAGCCGCGCTGCGCGCTTTCAGCCACCGAAAGACTGGCTTGTGTTTTCCACTCCTCCATCAGGAGCTGGTCCAGTTTGGTCAGCAGGTCTGTTTTTTCACGCGTATTGACGATCAAGCGATCGTTCACCACCAGCATGGCCGCAGCGAGCAGTAAACTCACCGTCAGTAAAGCCACCGTATTACCGCCAAAGGTATCACTGATGACTTCCAGCCTGTCCAGCAAGGCCATCAATTGGGTTCTGATTTTTTGCATGCGGGTTTACAAGGATAAAGATTGAAAGAAGGGTCAATCCAGCGTATTTTAATGTGCATTGTGAACAATACATTATCATCATAACGGGCTTGATGAGGATGGGCAATGTAAACATGCGTGATCAAGCCAAATAAGCATTGTCAGAGAATTCTGACCGTGTAATCGGTAGTGAGCCGATAGGTTCTCGCAGGCCGGGCAGTTAAGATGGCACCATATTGAAAACGCATCTTAATGCTCATATAACATCAAGATCGATTTCAACCATGCTGTATGACTTTTTAAAGGAGTTGCAAAATGTTTAATTTTTCCAAAGACCATGTTGAAAATACAACGGATGATTTAGCTAAAAAATCTGACCAAGCCATTGAAGAAATTGCAGCGCAAGTCAAATCCACCGCTAATGATTTGCTGGACGCAGTCAATGACACGGCTGACACGACACAAGACAAGGCCAAGGCCTTGATTCACACCCTGAAAGCAAATATCGACCGTTTGACCAGCGAAGAAAATGCAGCGGCATTGGCTTCTAACCTGTCAGCGAAAGCAGGCCGTGTGAAGGATCAGGTACAGCGTGAAGTCAGCGATACCTACCACAGCATTAAGGACAAAACCGCTGACACGGTGCAAGAGCATCCACTGGGTACGGTACTGGTAGCCGCTGGCGTCGGTTTGCTGATAGGATACCTGTTGGGCGCCAAGCGTCGCGAATAATTAAGGAAATCTATGTGGTTAAACCTCCTGAAATTTGTGGCTGTACTGTTTCTAGACCGTAAAGTCTCGGCATTGAAGGATAATTTCATCAATTTGCGCCATCATGTGGCTGACTATACCGAAGACAGAGCGCAACACATGAAGCAGGATTTTCTGGAGGAAACCCAACGTATGGCTACCAGCATTGTCGGCCTGCTGGTGGTCTTCAGCATGTTTATTTTTACCGGCTTGCTCGGGTTGATGTGGCTGTTTTCCATCTTGTGGGAGAATCCACATCGCACCTTGATTCTGGGGCTGGTGATGCTGATTCCTGCCGCCATCGGGCTGATTGTGTTTCTGGCAGTGCGTGCACAGTGGTACAAAAAACCATTGTTTGCAGATTCGCTGTCAATGATCAGTCATGACTGGCAGGTATTCCGCAACGAGATTGCGCCACCGCCACCGGCAACACCTGAAGATGAGGGTGGCGAAGCAGCTCATACTGAAAAACCGGCTTCTGACACCCCAAAACAATAAGAGAACCACATGAAAAGAATTCTTTTGGTAGATGATCACAGTATTGTTCGTGATGGTTTACGTAACCTGATTGAGCTTGAGTCTGACCTGCAGGTCACCGGAGAAGCAAGCTCTGGCTCAGAAGCCATCCAGCTGGTACGCAAAAACGAGTTTGATGCCATGGTGCTGGATATTTCCATGCCGGATAAAAATGGGGTCGATACGCTGCATGAGCTTAAGCACGTCGCCCCGACCTTGCCGGTGCTGGTGCTGAGCGGCTATTCTGAAGACCAGTATGCATTGAACCTGATGCGTAACGGCTGCAAGGGCTATTTGTCGAAAAATGCGGATTCAGATGAAATCATTCAGGCCATCCGCACCATTGCCAGCGGCAAACGCTATATTTCGGCCGAACTGGCAGAGCTGATGACCAATGAACTGAGTCATCCTTCGGAGAAACAGTTACATGAAACCCTGTCCGACCGCGAGTTTCAAGTATTCGTCAAGCTGGCTGCGGGGCAGACCCCAACGGCCATTGCAGAGGAGCTCTTCATCAGTATCAAGACCGTGAGCACTTATCGCAGTCGCATTCTGGAAAAAATGGCCATGAAATCAAATGCTGACCTGACATACTATGCCATTAAATATGGGCTACTTAACTAAAGAAAAATCACTAACAAGGCGCCCTTTTGTCATGTCAGCATTCAACTTGCTTAAATTAGATCACCCAGGGAGTCATTGGTGAGATTGTTATGTATAGATTATTGTTAGTTGAAGATTCTGCGTTGATCCGTGATGTCATTGTGGAAATGCTGCAAGACTGTCAGCAGCTTGATATCCAGGATGTCGCCACCACCAGTGATGAAGCGATCAACCTGCTCAATGCCCATGAGTACGACATGGTCGTGCTCGACATTGAGCTGGCCAAAGGCACGGGCTTTGATGTGGTCAGGCATACCCGCCAGCAGAGCTACCCTTACAAAACGCCTGACATTGTCATGTTGACCAATCATGGCAACAGTTACTATCGTAATCTGGCGCAAAATATGGGCGTAGAGTATTTTTTTGACAAGTCCTTGCAGTTTGATGAGTGCATAGACATCATTCAACAGCGTGCCAGCCAGATCAACTAACTACCCTTCTTAACCCTGGCCGGACCCGGCCTGAAACACTGCGGTGCTTTGATGTCATTAGAAACCTGGGAATTACTGAGCTATGTGGTCACCGTGGTCGGCTTGCCGCTGGCCATTGTGACGTTTGTGCTTGAACAGCGCAAAGAGCGCGAAAATGAAGATGAAGAGGTCTACCAGTTACTGGCAGATAACTACACGGATTTTCTCAAGCTGGTGATGGCTCACCCTGACCTGCAATTGCGCTCCAACCGCGAATCCCTGGCGCTCAGCGCCGAACAGGAGGAGCGCAAACTGGTGTTGTTTGAAATCCTTATTTCACTGTTTGAGCGCGCCTATTTGCTGGCTTACGATCCCGACATGCGTGGCAAACGCTTGCGCCGATGGATGTCGTGGGAGGATTACATGCGCGAATGGTGCCAGCGTGAGGATTTCCGCCAGCACCTGCCACGACTGCTGGTCGGCGAAGATGCTGATTTTGTCGCCCACATTAACCAGATTGCACAGGAAGTCGCCTCTGCGCAGGCGCGCTAGACCAACAGCTGATAACGCTTTCCAACGAGACAGTTTAACCGCTATTTTTTGATGGCGGTGACTTTAAAGCCCGCCTGCCTGAAGGCCTGTAACAAGCCATTTTTACCGGCCAAATGCGCTGCACCAACGGCAATAAACACACTGCCTTGTCGCGCCTGCTCCAGACTACGCTCGGCCATCACCACATTGCGTTCGTCCAGCAACTTGACGCGCATGCGTTGCCACAAAGCGGCCGGCAAAATGCCACGCGTCATGGCATCATCCATATTCGCGACCTGCTCGGCATCCCCCGCCAGATAAGCTTTCATCAACCGTTCAAAGTCTTGCTCCTTTTGCTTTAGGCTGCGTTTGAGCACCGCACGCAACATGAGCAACTGCTCATCCATGGACAAACTATCCATGACCCCAAAATGCGCTTGCGCACTTTCTAATCCCACAATACGTTTGTCGAACTCCTCTGCTTTAGCTTTAAGCAACAGATCTTGCGCAAACGGCGTTTGTGGCTTGGGCAAATCAAACATGACTGCCAGCAACCAGGGTTTCATTTTGACCACCGCATCCATCGGGATCACGTGCATGTCTGCCAGCGCAGCGACCTGCTGCAATTCTGCTTCAGAGAGTAACTGTTTCAAATTGCTGTCTGGCATTTGCAAAAGACTCACTGGCGGCGCCTCTGCTACCTCCAGCATAAACATATTCACATTTTTAAGCGCCTGAATCACCGGCGCTGAAAAGTTGGTGACCCGGTTATCGTCGGTATGCATAGTGCCAAACAGGTAACTGACCTGGCCATTGGGCGCCTCCAGCTGCCAGAACAGGCCTTTCTCAGCCGCTTGCAGCAGTGGGGTTACCATCAATAAACACAGGGCGAACAAACGGACACTTCGCATCAAATTCCTCACTTTTTGTGATTAGCTAAACAGTTGCAAACCCTCAGCAACCGGCATTGTGACATCGTCTCACAAATAAATATCCGCTGCCATGATTGCAAGGCATCAGGCCGTCATTGCCAGCCCCCACGCCGAGGACTACCATAGGCAGGTAGCTCCATGATCAAGCACTCAAGGATACAGCGACACTTCCCCCTCAACCCCGGAGACAGCCAGATGAAAAGCAACAAACGTTTGATTGTTTTATTTGATGGCACCTGGAACGACCCGCAAGACCTGACCAACGTCTACCAACTCTCAACCTTAATCGAAGCCAAGGATGGCGACATTGAACAGCGTTTTTTCTATGAACCTGGCGTGGGGACCGGCACCGGCGAAAAGTTGCGCGGGGGACTATTTGGGTATGGCTTGAGCAAAAACCTGCTTAAAGGCTATGACTGGCTAGTCAGGCGCTATCAGGCAGGCGATGAAATTTGGGTGTTTGGCTTTAGCCGTGGCGCGTATACGGCCAGAAGCCTGGTCGGCTTGATCCGAAAATGCGGGTTGCTCAACACCAGCACACCTGATTTGCTCGCACGCGCTGAAGCGCTCTACCGCGACAAATCCGCCGCACCGGAGAGCCCCCAGTGCCTGGCGTTCAGGCAGACCTACAGCCAGGAAGTCCGTGTCCATTTTCTGGGAATTTGGGATACCGTCGGCGCGCTCGGCATCCCCGGCACCATGATTTCAGAGCAGGGATTTTATGCCTGGCATGATACCGAGCTGTCAAAAATCGTTTCTTATGCCTACCATGCGATGGCAATAGACGAACACCGTGAAGCTTATAAAGTAGCGATGTGGACTAATGCGGGCGGCCAGCAAAAACCTGAGAACATTGCGGTGGAGCAGCGCTGGTTTATCGGCGCGCACGCCAATGTCGGCGGCGGTTATGGCCATGACCCGCTGGCCACCATTGCACTGGGATGGATGCTGGACAAAGCCCGTGCCGCAGGCCTTAAACTGAAACCGTTTTCAGTGGCCCCTAATGCCTGCTTATCCAGCCCCACAGATGCATACAAAGCGTTTGCTTATGGCCTGTATGCTTTGTTCAAGGGCTTGTTTAGCAAAGGCGATGGTAGATTTTACCGGCCTTATCGTGGCAGCCCAGTCACGCCCTCCCCCGACCTAGCCAATGCGCTGCAAGCCCTGCCGGTGACGGCGGTTAACGTAACGCTGGATAGTTCGGTAGCGGAAAAATGGCTGGCACAAGCCGATTATCGCCCGCCTACGCTGCTCAATGCCGGCATAGTGCCGACGCAAGCGGCACGCTAATCCATCAATGTTTTTTGCTGCGCGGCGCGTGCTTTTTCGGGCTGGCAAAGCTTTTGGTCTGGTTAAAGCCTTTAGCTAATGGCTTGGCCTGGAAGCGGCTGCCGTCCGATTGCACGATTTGAGGCAACACGGCAGGCTGGTATGCGGGCACCAGGTGCTTTTTACCATTGCCAATCAAATCCGCTCTGCCCATTTTCTTCAAGGCTTCACGCAGCATCGGCCAGTTTTGTGGATCGTGGTAGCGGATAAACGCTTTGTGCAATTTGCGGATATTGCCTGCTTTAGGGACGGGCACGGTTTCAGAATCCGCCGTCACTTTACGCAGCGGATTTTTACCGCTGTGATACATGGCTGTGGCCATCGCCATCGGCGTCGGCGTAAAGGTTTGCACCTGATCCAATCTAAAATCATTACGCTTGAGCCACAAGGCTAGATTGAGCATGTCTTCATCGGTGGTGCCTGGATGCGAGGCAATAAAATACGGGATCAAATACTGCTTTTTACCCGCCTCGGCACTGAAGCGCTCAAACATGCGCTTGAACTCATCATAGGCGCCCATGCCCGGCTTCATCATTTTGCTTAGCACATTCTCTTCAGAATGTTCAGGCGCAATCTTGAGATAGCCGCCCACGTGATGCTGCACCAGCTCTTTCACATACTCGGGCGACTTCACGGCCAGGTCGTAACGCAAGCCGGAACCGATTAAAATCTTTTTGACACCGCGCAGGTTGCGCGCCTTACGATACAACTGGATTAACGCGGAATGGTCGGTGTTGAGGTTTTCACACACGCCCGGATAGACACAGGACAACTTGCGGCAATTTTTTTCGATCTCTTCAGACTTGCAGGAGAGGCGATACATATTGGCGGTCGGGCCGCCTAAGTCTGAGATTACCCCGGTGAAGCCATCCACCTTGTCGCGGATTTCTTCAATTTCACGCAAAATCGAGTCTTCTGAACGGCTTTGAATAATGCGGCCTTCATGCTCGGTAATCGAACAAAAAGTACAGCCACCAAAGCAGCCACGCATGATGTTGACCGAGAAGCGGATCATTTCCCAGGCCGGGATTTTGGCATCGCCATAGGCCGGATGGGGCTTGCGGGCATAAGGCAAGTCATAAACATAATCCATCTCTTTGGTCGTGAGTGGAATCGGCGGCGGATTGAGCCAGACCTCCCGGTTGCCATGCTTTTGTACCAGTGCCCGTGCATTGCCCGGGTTAGACTCCAAATGCAACACGCGTGAAGCATGCGCATACATGACAGGATCACTCACCACCTCTTCATAAGAAGGCATGCGGATCACCTGACGTTCGCGCGGCACTTTGGCAGCTTTCAGCGGTAAAGGCAAGCTGATCGCCGCGGCATTGGCGTCTTTCGCCTGATCATCCGTTGCGCAACTGGCATCGGCTTTGCCCATTTTCATCGCATAGGGGTCTTCGTGCTTATCCACCACCCCTGGCCGGTCGAGACGGGTAGAGGGCACCTCCACAAATTCATCTGGCACTTGCTTGCGGATAAACGCGGTGCCGCGAATATCCTCAATCTCATGGATCGCTTCTCCACGGGCAATACGGTGCGACAGTTCTACAATGGCACGCTCGGCGTTTCCGAACACCAGCAAGTCCGCCTTGGCATCCATCAAGATAGAACGGCGGACTTTATCTGACCAGTAATCATAGTGCGCTATCCGACGCAGGCTGGCTTCAATACTGCCAATCACCAGCGGCACATCCGCATAGGCTTCTTTACAACGTTGAGAGTAAACCAGTACCGCGCGATCAGGGCGCTTATTGGCCTCGGCATTCGGCGTATAGGCATCATCCGAGCGTATCTTGCGGTCCGCGGTATAGCGGTTGACCATGCTATCCATATTCCCGGCCGTGACGCCAAAATACAGATTGGGTTTACCCAGCACTTTGAACGGTTCTGCCGACTGCCAGTCTGGTTGCGCAATAATGCCCACGCGAAAACCTTGTGCCTCAAGCAAGCGGCCAATCAGGGCGACGCCAAAACTGGGATGGTCAATGTAGGCATCGCCGCTGACCAGAATAATATCGCAGCTATCCCAGCCCAATGCATCCATTTCGGCGCGACTCATGGGCAGCACGGGGGCGGTGCCAAAGCGTTTCGCCCAATAAGGACGGTAACTTTGAATGGGTTTGGCAGTGAGGGAAGTATAGATTTCCACGCGGGTAACCAGCTAATGCTTGAGAGTTGCGCATTTTACGCATTAATTGATTGATTTGAAAGATTTTTCTCACAACATTCAGGTGAGTGCCACCTTACCTGGCCAAATCAATCACAATCATTCATCACCACAAACCATTCCCAAATATTTGTGTAATAAATAAGACGACATTTATTTAAAATTGGGCTCGCACAGGGGGCCGGTCTTATAAATGATTGCAGTCAGTTGTAAAGCCATGTATAAACAAAAATGCAGGACGGGGAAATTACTTATAAAATAATTACATAAACTTACAATGAAGCACTACACTCTTTTAAAAAAAATCCTTTTACCACTTACCAGCTTGGGGTTGCTGATCGGTCTAGTTTCTTTCGCATTTATTTTCAACGCGCATTTAAACAATATCGAAACCCAGGCTCAGGAAGAAACACAAAAACTGTCCAACCTGTTGATCACGGCGAAAACCCTGGTCAGCGAACATGTATTCTCAAGTATGGCCTTGCTCAAACAATATGGCTCGCTTGAAGGCCCGCCCAATATTAACGGCACGACCCAGATACTGGGAATGGACGTCCCAAACTTGCAATTTGGGGATACCCCTCAAACCGGCAGCACACTACTGGTCGATTCAGTGACACGCATAGGTAGCGGTACCGCCACCATTTTTGTCAAACGTGGCGGGCAGTTTCTGCGGATTTCTACCAATGTCAAAAAAGCGGATGGCACCAATGCCTTTGGCACAGAGCTGGATCCGTTTGGCAAGGCGATTGTCGCACTGCAAAAAAATCAGGCTTATTTTGGCGTGGTAGATATCCTTGGGGAATCATATCTCTCCCGCTATGAACCCATGCAGGATAATCACGGCAACCTGATTGGGGCCTGGTACGTCGGTTACAAGCTTGATTTTAACGCCATTGACCAGGCGATCCGGCAATGGGGATTTTTGAAAAAAGGCTTTGTTGCCATCACCGACGGACACGGCAATATCCGCTTTCTGACCAATGGACTGACACGCCTGGAGGCAGAAACCGCCCTCAAAGATAGCCAGCACCGCTGGACCAAGGTCACGCGGCAGGTGCCAGAATGGGATTTTCAAATCAATATTGTGTACCCGACCAGTGAGGCTTACTGGTCTGCACTGGGCGCGCTGTCGCCTTTGATGATCATTACCTTTATCCTGACATTGGTCGTGTTGATTGCCATTGTCAGCGGCTTGCAGCGGTTTGTGTTGAACCCCTTGGGCGGCGATCCCGAGACAGCCAAGCATTTATTGATGCGGATTGAAAGCGGCGACTTTGCCGAAGACCAAACCACGGCAGCCCCCGACAGCCTGATCGCCAACATGCTTAAAATGCGCAGACGCCTGCGTGAAATGGTGAGCCAGCTGCAGGCCAATGCCAGCCGGCTAAAGGTCTCTTCCAGCGTGTTTGACCATGCCCATGATGCAATTTTCATTACCGACACCCAGGGGCATATCATTCAGTGCAATCCCTCCTTCAGCGTGATTACAGGCTATGCACAACCTGAAGTCATGGGTAAAACTCCGCAACAACTGGGCATCGCTTATCAGCAACCAGACCTGTTCCAGTCTCTATATGACAGCCAGCATGGCTTTCAGGAGTGGCAGGGCGAGGTCTGGAACCGTCATCAACAAGGTCATGAGTATCTGGTAGAACTCGAATTGTCGCCAGTGCTCAACCAGGCGGGCGAATTTCAGCATTATGTCGGCCTCTTCTCAGACATTACGCGCGCCAAAGAGCAACAAAACATGCTTGAGCATCTGGCTTATCATGATGTGCTGACGCAACTGCCTAACCGCGTGTTGTTTTCGAGCCGATTGCAACAAGCGCTACACGAAGCGGAAAGCCAGTCGACGCTGGTGGCCATTTGTTATATTGACCTGGATGACTTCAAAATCGTCAATGACCAATACGGCCACGAATACGGTGACCGTTTGCTCATGCAACTGGCAGCCCGACTGAATGGCCTGCTCAAACCGCAAGATACCCTGGCCAGGCTCGGAGGCGATGAATTTGCCATGTTGTTGTGCGGGCTACGGACGGCCAACGAATATGCACGACTGCTCAAAAAGTTGCTGACGGCGATTGAAAAACCGTTCAAGGTAGATAAATTCAAGTTTTCCATTTCAGCCAGCATTGGCTATACGCTATACCCGATAGACCGCAACCCGCCAGACACCTTGCTACGGCATGCTGACCATGCCATGTACCATGCCAAAACGCACGGTGGGCATCAATGCCATTTGTTTGACCTAGCGTCTGCGCAGCAATCCCAGCAACAGCAAGCGTTGCTCAAGGACTTGCTGCATGGCATCCAAAACAACCATATTCGCCTGGTTTTCCAACCGCAAGTCTGTATGCAGTCTGGTGAAATTTTCTGTTTTGAGGCTTTGCTGCGCTGGCAGCATCCGGTGCGCGGACTGCTCTACCCTAACGACTTCCTGACCGCGGTCGAACATACCAATCTGATTGTGGACATTGGTAACTGGGTGATAGAAGAAAGCCTGCGCCAATTGAGCGAGTGGCAAAGCCAGGGCTTGGACACACAAGTCTCCGTCAACATCGCCGCCCAGCATTTAATGCATAAGCAGTTTCCGGAACGATTGGCTGACTTGTTTAAAAAGTATGCCATGATCAAGCCGCAACAGCTGCATATCGAGATCACCGAAAGTGCTGCCATCAGCGATTTTGCCCGCGTCAACCGCGTCATCCAGCAATGCCAGGCGCTGGGCGTTGCATTCTCGATTGATGATTTTGGCTCAGGCTACTCCTCGCTGATTTACTTGCGCCGCCTGCCAGTCAACATCATTAAAATTGATCAGTCCTTTATCCATAACATGTTAAGTGACCAGGAAGACATGGCGGTGATCCGTGGCGTGATTACGCTCTGCCGCGACTTCGGCCGCAAGGTGGTGGCTGAAGGCGTCGAAAAAGCCGAGCAGGCGCAGATTCTGGCCGAACTGGGCTGCGACTATGCCCAAGGGTTTGGCATCTCGCGTGGCATCCCCGGCCATAAGGTTATAGAATGGACGAGCAAGCACAATCCGTTTAAGTTCTAGTACCAAATGCAGATGCGTGCGGGTAAGGGCCTGTATCAGTCCCGCATAAAGCGTGCCTAATGACGTATTGAATATCACGCTGACTTTACTCATGTGCGTTAAAGGATGGCTATGTGATCACCAGACTCATCAGTATCTGGCAATCATGGAGAGCCGACTAAACCGTAATACGATTAACTTGCGTCCCTACACCACCGCAATGACTGTTTATGCATGACAATTACTATCCTCTCCCGGGCGGGCCGGTGCGCATTCTCGCAGCAGAGACCCCATTCCCGAACTTGCAGCAGGCGTTGACAGAGCCCAACGGCCTGATCGCCATCGGCGGTAGCCTGACGCCACGACGCCTGTTGAGCGCCTACAAACAAGGGATTTTTCCATGGTTTAGTCCGGGCGAGCCTATCCTCTGGTGGAGTCCGGACCCACGCATGGTGCTGTTTCCACCAGCGCTGAAAATCACCCGCTCCTTGCGCAAGGTCATCCAGCAACAGCCGTTTGAGTTACGTATGAATACGCAGTTTACCGCCGTGATGCAGGCGTGTGCTGCCACCCCGCGCCTAGGTCAATCCGGCTCATGGATCACCAATGAAATGATTGCGGCATACAGCGAGTTGCATGCCATGGGCTACGCGCATAGTATGGAAGCCTGGCAAGATGGGCAATTGGTTGGCGGTTGTTATGGGGTCAAGATTGGCCGCATGTTTTATGGTGAAAGCATGTTTCACCATGTCAGCAATGCGTCCAAGGTGGCATTTGCGCATCTGGTGAAATGGTTAATCACGCAACAAGTCGGTATGATTGATTGTCAGATGCATACACCGTTACTTGCCAGTTTTGGTGCTTATGAAATTCCCAGAGACCGGTTTATCGAAGAATTAACGCATTTAGTGCAATATGACCCTACCTAACGACGCACCTCTGCAAAAATTACAGTTTTATGTGACCACCGCTTACACCTGTGGCTATCTGCCAAAAAAGCTGGCGCAAAGCCTGATTGCCACACCGCAGACACTGGTAGATGGCCGCGTCTATAGCGGACTGATACAGCAGGGCTTTCGCCGCAGTGGCAAGTTTGCTTACCGGCCGCATTGCGAACATTGCAATGCCTGCATTTCGGTCCGTTTACCGGTACATGCGTTTGAAGCCACGCGTAGCCAGCAACGGGCATTTAAGAAGCATGCACCGTTACAGGCCACCATCCGTGAAGCCAGTTATGATGCAGAACACTTCGCCCTGTACCTGACCTACCAGCAACAGCGTCATCCCAGCAGTCTGGAGTCAGCCATGCCGCAAGAAGACGAAGCGACGCAATACCAGCAGTTTTTATGTCAAAGCAATGTAGATAGCGTAATGGTCGAGTTTAGAGATGCACAGCAGCAGCTCAAGATGGTCAGCGTGATTGATATTGTCATGGATGGTCTGTCTGCGGTGTACACGTTTTATGATACGCATGACAAAGCGAGTTATGGCACCTATAGCATCCTCTGGCAAATCGAGTGGGCCAAGCAACTCGGCCTGGACTATTTGTACCTGGGCTACTGGATTGCAGACAGCCAGAAAATGGCTTACAAGCAGCAGTTCCAGCCGCAGGAAAAACTGATTGAGGGCGTATGGGTGCGTTAACCCAGCTGGGCCAGCGATGAAGACGCCTGATTCAATACGTATGCAAAGTGTCTCCGTACAGTCGCTGGCCAGGCAGTTTTGTCATGGTCAGTACGTGAATACCGTGGATGCTGCTTTATGGCGGCAAACCTTCGAATACATCGGCCGGATTCAGGATGAATCCGGCTTTGACCAATCAAGCATTGCCGCATTGTGGCGACAATATGGCGGCGATTTGCGCGCCTTGATTAAAAATGACGCATTGGTACTGCGCGTGCTGAAAAAATGCTTGGCCGACACGCGGCATCAACCGCTGCAGGGACTGACCCTGTATCGTGGCGAAAGCTGGTTTTTGTTTGATCAAGACCAGATTGGCTTTTGCTGGACACCCTCGGAGGCGCTGGCCACCAGCTATGCCAAAGGACTCAACGCCGTAGAATCCGGTGGCGTTCTGCTCAAATGCTTTGCTCCCGCAGAAGCCATCCTCGCAGTACCTCCATCCGCTAGCGAGATGAAACAGAACACCTACATTTGTGACCCTGGCGCTCTATTGCGCATGACCACCCTGGCGCTATTTCCAAAACTCTAAATCCATCCGGTGTAATTAAACCGGATCACGCCATTGCCCATAGCCTTTAAATTGGGCATGGACTTCAAGCATTTGCGCAGGCGTCAGCAAGCGGAGCTGCCCAACTTGTAACAGTCGCCAGTACTGCTCACACAGGTTTTCCACTTCTACCGCCACGGCCAGTGCGTGGGATAAATCCTTGCCCAGCGCGATCATGCCATGATGTGCCAGCAAACAGGCCTTGCGCTCATGCAATGCAGCGAGCGCAACCTCAGACAGCGCCTGGGTGCCAAACAAGGCGTAGGGCGCGCAACGGATATTATCTCCACCCACGCTGGCAATCATGTAATGAAACGGCGGCACGTCGTGCCCCATGCAGGCTACCGTAGTCGCAAACATGCTGTGGCAATGCACAACCGCATTAACTTCAGGCCGCGCCTGTAAAATATCCAGATGAAAACGCCATTCGCTGGAGGGGTTTTTCCCGGCTTCAGCCCGGCCTTGCCAATCCATATGTACCATGCTGTCAACATGCAGCTGTTCTGCCGGCACGCCAGAAGGCGTCACCAGAAAACCCGTTTCTAGCCGGACACTGGCGTTGCCAGAGGTGCCTTTATTCAGGCCAGTCAGGGCCATTTGCTGGGCCGTGTATAACAACTGTTGCGCAGGCGAGCGCTTGCTCATGTTAATCGCCCAGACTATGCGTTTTCAGCGCATGCAACTGGTCTGGGGCAAACACCCCATGCTCGGTAATCACCCCTGTCACCAGCCTGGCTGGCGTCACATCAAACGCCGGATTCAATGCCGGGCTTTCACGCGGAATCACCCGGACCGTCTGTATGTCTCCTGTTGCAGTCTGCCCTTGCATATAAGCCACCTCATCCGCATCACGCATTTCAATCTCGATCTCTGCGCCGCGTGCGATCTGCCAGTCTATGGTCGGCGTCGGCACCGCAGCATAAAACGGGATTTGCTGATCAAATGCTGCCAGCGCTTTTAAATAGGTGCCTATCTTGTTGCAGACATCCCCTTGACTGGTGACACGATCTGCACCGACGATGACCAGATCTACCTGACCATGCTGCATCAGATGGCCGCCAGCATTATCGGCAATCACCGTATGCGGAACCCCGTGTTGCGCCAGCTCCCAGGCGGTCAGGCTGGCACCCTGGTTGCGTGGCCGCGTTTCATCTACCCAGACATGTACTTTCAGACCTGCATCATGCGCGGCGTAAATCGGCGCCAAGGCCGTCCCGCCATCCACCGTGGCCAACCACCCGGCATTGCAATGGGTCAAAATATTCACAGCCTGATTGGCATCCACCGTGGCCTTTTCAGCGATCAAGGCTTTACCGTGCTGGCCAATCGCCAGATTCTGCGCCACATCCTCATCAGCAATCGCTTGTGCCGCCAGCCAAGCGGCAGCTGCGCGTTGCGCCACAGCCAGCGGCATTAACGTCTGTTGCATGCGCTGTGCCGCCCAGGCCAGATTGACGGCAGTCGGTCGCGTGGCGATCAGCTGCTTTACCACCGCCTGCAAGTGTTCATCGCTGGCATCCTGCTGAATACCTAACGCCACACCATAGGCTGCCGCAGCTCCAATGAGGGGTGCACCACGGACCTGCATGTGGCGGATGGCATGACATATTTGCGCCAAAGACGTTAATTCCACCGTCACAAAATCAAACGGCAACCGTGTCTGGTCAATGATATAAACAGCGTTGGCTTGTTGCCAAATGCTACGGAAATGTTGGGATTGAATGTGCATATGAGAGGCCTGGCCAAGCACCGATTAGTAATTGTAAAGTTTGTAAAACCACTTGCTTTTCTTGTAGGACAAACACCGTATTTTGCTATCCACAAAATCTGTGGATAACTTTGTGGATTGCTGTGTCTTAATTCCGTAACTTACCAATTTATAAGGACTTTTTCCAAAAGTTCATTTTTTTAATCTATTTTTTTATTCAATAAAATCAATAACTTACAAAGCACCACTATAATATAGTCACTTTCGACACATTCTTAAAGTGTCACTTTAAGTCATGTGCATAAATGGGCTATTTTTGGCAAAACTTCTACAGAATTTTTACCAGTCATTTCAATGAGTTGCAAAGCTTCCAAGCCACGTATCAGGGCCATCTCTTCTGCGATCTTTTTTAATTGATCCGGCGCATTTCTTCCTTGATGCCCCAGCCAAACCGGCGGAATATCCGGCGCATCGGTCTCCAGAACCAGTGTTTCCACAGGCAATTCTGCAGCAAGCTGACGCAGCTTCAATGCGCGCGGCCAGGTCATGGCACCACCAAACCCTAATTTGAATCCCAAACTGGCAAATATCTCCGCTTGTTGCTTGCTGCCGTTGTAAGCATGTGCAATGCCCCCCGTTAACGCATGCTTGCGCAAATATTTGAGGATGGTGTCTATCGCACCTCGCACATGCAAAATCACAGGCAAATGAAACTGCCTGGCAATGCGCAACTGTCCTTCATATAGCTCTAGCTGTCTGGCCTCATGTTCGCGCGTCAGGTAGAAGTCGAGACCGATCTCTCCAATCGCCAGCAATTGATGCGCCTGAGGGCCCTCCAGCACCCTGGCGACGGTTTGCTCGAGCTGCGCCAGCGCATCCTCAGGTGCCTCAGACACATACATGGGATGCCAGCCAAGTGCGAAGCCGGCTTGAGGATGCTGCACACACCAGGCCATAATCGGTTCAAAGCTCGCCTGCGTCACGGCCGGGATGACCACCGCACGAACGCCCTGCGTCAAGGCCGCCTGCCAGACCAGTTCACGGTCGGCATCAAACTCACGGGCATCCAGATGACAGTGGGTGTCGATCAGCATAAGAATCAGGGCTTAAGCCTGGCCTGAAGACGGATATCCTGCCCGACCTGTCGCAGATCCATGATGTCCAGCGTATGTATGTCTGCCATCTGCGTCCATGCTGGCAGGGCAAACATGCCGCGTGCCGCGTCTCCCATTAGCTTGGGTGCGTAATACAGCAATAACTCATCCACAAACCCGCTTTGCAAAAAGGCCCCATTCAGCGTTGCCCCCGCCTCGACCAATACCTCATTACAAGGCCAGGCCGTTAGTGCCTGCATGACGGCAGCAATATCCACCTGCCCCTGCACATTCGGTGCATGCAGGGTACGTACCCCCATCACTTGCAATATCTCCAGCTTGGCGGCCTCCCCGTGCGCATACGCCACCAGCGCATGGCCATCCTGCAACACCTTGGCGTCTATCGGGATGCGTAACTGGCTATCGAGAATGACGCGTAGCGGTTGGCGTGGCGTCTTCACCTCACGTACGGTGAGCGAGGCATTATCCTGCAGAATGGTAGAGATACCCGTGATCACTGCACAACTTTGCGCACGCCAGTGATGGACATCTTTCCGTGCCTCCGGCGACGTGATCCATTGACTGACGCCATTCGCCAACGCTGTGCGGCCATCCAGACTGGCAGCGACCTTGAGACGGATATAAGGGCGTTGTTGCGTCATGCGCAGAATAAACCCGGGATTCAGCGCCTTGGCCTGCGCTTCGCAAACCCCAACCGTGACAGCAATACCCTGTGCCTGCAAACGTGCAATGCCGTTGCCAGCAACCAAAGGATTCGGATCCTGCATGGCAACCACGACCCGGCTCACACCGGCATTCACCAGTGCATCGGCGCAGGGGGGCGTCCGGCCAAAATGACTGCAGGGCTCCAGAGTCACATATGCAGTTGCACCTCTTGCCTGCTCGCCAGCGGCGCGCAAGGCGTGTACTTCAGCATGGGGCTCCCCCGCCTTGAGGTGAGCGCCTTCTCCAAGCACTTGGCCTTGTTTGACGATGACACAACCGACACGCGGATTAGGCGTGGTCGAATACAGTCCATGCGCCGCCAGACGCAAGGCATGGGTCATCCATTGAATATCTTGAGCACTGTGTAACATAGACTAGCATCATACAAAAAAAGCCTGCCTTGCGGTGGTTTTGTATGGCGGCCACCTTTGAACGGCCAGTGAATATTAAGACCACGCCCTGAAAAAGCGCGTATTAAAGAAAGCTAATGAGAGGAGATTTGACTATGGGTGAGACGTCCGTCCTGGTCAAAGTATATGCGTAAGGCATGATAAACATGCATGCACTTACCCAGATCATATTCAAGTGCATTGGCGTCCTCAAGGCTAGGCCGCCCAAGCAAGGCCATGACCGCCTCTTTTTTGGCGCCTCGAATCAGGATGTGATTTTTGAGATCGTATGCCATGTCACCGCGTCTGCACTCCTTTTGCACAGTGTTGGCCAATTCCATCCAGCGGGTCTGGTCAAACTTGTCTCGACCAAACACAGCCTCATCTTTAAATGCCCACCAGGTAAAAAACACGATGGTGAGAATCACGGTGAATACCGCTAATACCACTGCAGACAGCTTGATCAATTTCATACGCCCCCGCCTTCACATGCAACATTGATAGACCGTGCACCGGTTGAAGCAAGGCACACGGAACACATACACCAGCGCACAGAGGGTGCGTCTGGCAATGGTTGTTGTCAGTTATCCAGATCGCGGATGGCGTTATGAAAGTCATCCACATCTGAAAAGCTTCGATACACCGAAGCAAAGCGGATATACGCCACCTGATCCATTTGTTTTAACTCTTGCATGACGGTTTCACCCAGCAACCGCGCAGGCACTTCGCGCGCGCCCAAACCGAGCACTTTTTGAACAATACGGTCCAGTGCTTTATCGACATATTCAGTAGGCACCGGACGTTTGTGCAGGGCGCGTGTAAATGAGAGACGCAATTTTTCGCGCTTGAACTCTTCGCGCGTCCCGTTTTGCTTCACCACCTGTGGCAGATGCAGTTCTGCCGTTTCATAGGTGGTAAAGCGCTTGTCACACACCTGACAGCGACGGCGCCTGCGGATGGAGTTCCCTTCCTCATTGAGGCGGGAATCCACCACTTGCGTATCATCAGCACCGCAAAACGGACATTTCATGGCTGTGGATAGCCGGAAAAATTACTTACCGTACACCGGAAATTGATCGGTCAAGGCATGCACCTTCGCCTTGGTGGCCGCAATCACTTCAGCGCTTTCCGGATTATCCAGCACATCGGCAATCAGATTAGCCACTTGCTCGGCTTCGGCTTCTTTAAAGCCACGCGTTGTGATCGCAGGCGAACCGATACGAATACCGGAAGTCACGAACGGGCTCTCGGGGTCGTTAGGAATCGCATTCTTGTTGACCGTAATGTGCGCTTGGCCCAGATAAGCGTCTGCTGCCTTACCGGTCAAGCCTTTAGGACGCAGGTCTACCAGGAACACATGAGACTCGGTACGGCCAGAGATAATACGCAAACCACGCGCAGCCAACGTGCTGGCCATGATGCTGGCGTTCTTCAATACCTGTTCCTGATACGCTTTGAAGTCTGGCTGTGCCGCTTCGAGGAAAGCTGTCGCCTTACCGGCGATAACGTGCATCAACGGGCCGCCTTGCAAGCTTGGGAACACATTGGAATTCAGTGATTTTTCAAACTCGGCCTTGGCCATGATGATACCGCCACGTGGACCACGTAAGGTCTTGTGCGTGGTTGAAGTCACAAAGTCAGCATGGGGCACCGGGTTAGGATAGACACCCGCTGCAATAAGGCCAGAATAGTGCGCCATATCGACCATGAAATAAGCACCGACTTTTTTGGCGATTTCGGCCATACGCGCCCAGTCAAAACGCAAAGCATACGCAGAAGCACCACCAATCAACAACTTTGGTTTGCACTCAAGCGCGATACGCTCCATCTCATCGTAGTCTATCTCTTCTTTATCGTTCAAACCGTAAGGCACGATATTAAACAACTTGCCGGACAGGTTAGCCGGAGAACCATGTGTGAGGTGCCCGCCGTGACCCAGATTCATGCCCATCACGGTATCGCCTGGTTTCAGGATGGAGAAATACACGGCCTGATTCGCCTGTGAGCCAGAATGTGGCTGCACGTTAGCATATTCTGCACCATACAAGGCTTTCAGTCGGTCAATCGCCAGCTGTTCAACCTGGTCAACAAACTCACAGCCACCGTAAAAGCGTTTGCCTGGATACCCTTCAGCATACTTGTTCGTCAATTGCGAGCCTTGGGCTTCCATCACCGCTGGACTGGTGTAGTTTTCTGAAGCAATCAACTCGATATGCTGATGCTGACGCTCCACTTCGGAAGAAATCATTTGGGCCAAGGCCGGGTCTGCAACGCTTAAGTTTCTTGAAAAGCTAAACATGACGATCAAGTTTCCGTATCACAAAAATAAAGCGCGATTTTAGCATGAGGCGACCTCAGCATCCATCTTTAGCGATGCGCTCATTGAGCGCCTATCACTTTGAGGCGTGGTGTAATCCAGACACAAAGCGCACCAATACAGTGCAAACATGACCAACCTGATTGAAACAACATGCACCAAAAAACAGAATTAAATACTTAAGCAATTGATTTAAATTATCTTTTTAAATCTGGCACAGCTTATGCTTAGTAAGATCCGTAAGCGTATATCTCCAAAATCGCTCCCTAAACCCAACTTCGGTTGGGTTCTTTTTTTTCAGGGGATGCTGTCTTGTCTTGACTCAATGTTGACGCATTTTTAATTGTTGCAAGGTTTGCTGGCAGCCTACATCCGTAGTTGCACTTTGATCGCCCGGATCGAGAAATGGCAGGATGGCGGCAAACGGATTGATCAATGCCAGTAATATGCCGCCAGCGACCCGTGCGGCAATCGGCCCCGGGCTGATCGAAACCTGGGGGTCCACAAAAGGCCCTGTCACCAGTATAGGCGAGCGCACGGTTAACGGCGAAAAGTTTTTAGGACTGGCCTGGAGTTTAAGGTTGAGCTGCTCCTGACCCAAATCGACGGCACCATTGACCGTGACGGTCGTCACGGGCGTATCAATCACGGCTGCCTCTGGTGTCAAAACACCCTCTTTGGCCCGCCAGCCCATCGCGGCGCAATGCATGGGCAAGGGCTGATCGCCCTTGATCATGACACCAACCGCTTGGGCAATATCTAATCCAGCCGCCTCAATCAACAAGTGAGACATTTCCCCCTGACGCACCATCAGGGCGAGCTGACCATCCAGCGAGCGCAATAATTCGGCGGTTGAGCGGCCATGCCCCTGCAGCTTGGCACGCCCATTCAATTTACCGCTCACATAAGCTGGCGCCGGCTGTTGGCTGGTCTCTTTGGCTTCGTCACTGGTCGATTTTTTATCCGTCTGTGGCGAGACTTTTAGCCACTGTTCCAAACGGATATCATGCACCGCCAGCGCAATCTCCCAATCCGGGGCAGCGGGTGGCGACAAGTCGGCGTTTTGCACATCATGCGCATCAATCGATAGCTCGCCTGAGAGCGAGCCTTGAGCCGTACTGGCCTCCAGCTCTGCCAGACTTAACTTGTGTTTTTGCAAGCGCAAGCGCAATTTAAGCGGTGCAATGCGCTGCCTGAAGGCCGATCCTAAATCGACCGCATCAATATGCACATCGATATCCGCATTCATACGGCCATAGGTCGTAAAATCCAGCGAGGTATTTGGAAACAATTTGCCTGGATGCGGGTTGCTAGTCGTTGGAGTCGCTGCAGCGCCAAAGGCGGGCGCCAAATCCGCCAACATCAATAAAGAACCTTGCAGTTTGCCAGTCAACATCGGCGTTTCTGGTGCAATATCATACACAAACTGTCCCGCCAGCTGACTGTTGCCGATGTGTGCAGAGGCGACATTCACAGCCCACTGCGTCGCGTTTTTTTCAACCGCCGCCTTGATTTTGAAATGCGGCGTCCTAGGGAATGTCAGGCTCAGCAAGTCCCCGACATCGGCCAGCGATGAACCTTTTACCTCTACCTGCCCCTTGACACGCTGGACACCCAAGACATCATATACGGCACCGCGGAACGTGGCATGCACGGCACCATACGTTAACCATCCTTGTGAGTTAACTGGCGGTGAGTCCTGCCCCTGAGTGGCAATTGGTAAAAAGCCTTGCGTCACCAATGCGGCCTGCAAGGGCAAACGACGGAACTGACCATCCACTTTGATTTGCGATTCCGGCGTTTTAAGATGGGCGCCCTCTTCGGTATAAAACTTGACGTTCAGTTGCGCATCCGTAACGGCATCGGCAACCTTGGCTTGCCCCTCATTAACGGCCAGTTGCTCAATGATGGGAAACGGACGGGGCGGGCTGCCGTCATCCAGCTCAAAATCCCAACTGGCCTCTTGGTTGGCATGGCGGATCATGTAAGCATTTAAACGGTCCGCGCGAATCGATGCAATGCGATAAGGATCGCGTGCTTTGAGTGACCACAGGTCACGGTAGCGCAACGCCAGCGACAAGCCATGCGCTTCAACAAAATAAGGCGCGTCAAAGCCTGCGGGCGCGGCAATTCTCAATCCGCCTACTTGCAACCGGATGCCACCCAGCAATTGCAAATGGAAAGGACGGTCTATGATCACGGCCCGTTGTAACTGATTTTGCAACGCGGTTTGCAGGGGTTGGCGCAAAAAAGGCCAGCCCAGCATTTCGCAGACCATGACTACAAAGACAAGCACAAGTAGCATGCCCCCCAGCCAGCGTGCAAACAGGGGAGCGCGGGGTGTTTTATCAATATCACTCATAACCCGTTATGATGCCGCGTGCAGCTCAGGCTGACCAGTGCCCCACGTCTGACAGCGCTGTAGGTGGATTCTGGCAAATCCGGCACCTACTGTCAGTTATAATGAGCCCATCTCACTCACATCGACAGGAGCCCACCACCATGAAATGGACTGACAGCCAGCGCATTGCTGAAGAGCTGTATGATCAATTCCCCGAGATTGACCCCAAAACCATCCGCTTTACCGACCTCATGCAATGGGTGATGGATTTGGAGGACTTTGATGATGAGCCCTCCCGCTGCGGCGAAAAAATCCTGGAGGCGATTCAACTGGCCTGGATAGAAGAAGCCGAATAAATGATTCCATTGCTGCCAGCGTCGATTTTCAAAGCCTACGACATCCGTGGCATTGTCGGCGACACATTAACAGAAGAGATTGTGCAGCAGATTGGCCTGGCACTTGGCTCGCTGGCTCAGGTGCACGGCGAGCATAGTGTCTGCGTGGGCTATGATGGCCGCTTATCCAGCCCGGCACTGGCCACCGCCTTGAGTGCAGGGCTGATGCAAACTGGCGTCAATGTGCTGAATCTGGGCATGGTCACTACGCCCATGCTGTATTTTGCAACGCATTACCTTGCCCAAACGCGCAGTGGCGTCATGATCACCGGCAGCCATAACCCACCGCAATACAATGGGCTCAAAATGGTGATTGCGGGCGAGACGCTTAGTAGCGAAGCCATCCAGGCCCTCAAGCACAGCATCATGCAACAGCAGTTTTACCAGCCCGACCAAGCTGGTAATCAAACCAGCTACGATATTTATCCTGCCTATCAGGCAGCCATTGTGTCGGATATCCAGCTCGCACGCCCTATGCGAGTGGTCATCGACTGCGGCAACGGTGTCGCCGGAGCCTACGCGCCCGCCATCTTCCAGGCATTAGGCTGCGAGGTCGAGCCACTGTTTTGTGAGGTCGATGGGCATTTCCCCAACCACCACCCAGACCCAGTGGAAGCCAAAAACTTGCAAGACGTCATCGGTGCGTTACAAAGCGGCACCGCCGAAATCGGGATTGCTTTTGATGGCGATGGCGACCGTCTGGGCGTGGTCACCCGATCCGGGCAGATCATCCGCAGCGACCGCCAGCTCATGTTGTTTGTAGAGGATATACTCAGCCAGCAACCAGGCAGCCAAGTGGTGTTTGATGTCAAATCCAGCCGCCATCTCGCGCCCTGGATACGAAAACATGGGGGCAAACCGGTGATCTGGAAAACCGGCCACTCGCTGATGAAAGCCAAAATCAAGGAAACGGGTGCCGCCATCGGTGGTGAGCTCTCGGGTCATTTGTTTTTTAATGACTGTGTCGCGGGTACCCCGCGCTGGTTTGGCTTTGATGATGGCCTGTATAGCGCGGCACGCCTGCTCGAACTGGTGAGCCGCAGCCCCGATGCCAACGCCGTGCTAGAAGCCCTGCCAGACAGCCTCAACACCCCAGAACTGCAAATCGCCATGCAAGAAGGCGAGCCACATGCCTTTATTGCGCAACTGCAACAAGCCGCGCAATTTCCGGGCGCAGTAGAAGTGATCACCATCGATGGCTTGCGCGTTGAGTATGCCGATGGCTTTGGTTTGATTCGCGCCTCAAACACCACACCCGTGTTGACCTTGCGCTTTGAGGCCGATGACAATGCGGCCTTAACCCGCATTCAACAGACATTCAAACAACGGCTACTCAGCGCTCACCCAGACTTGAAAATCCCTTTTTGAGCCTCCATTGAATGAGCATGCGACATGCCACTCAAAAAAACCATCTCCGCGGGCGCAGCCTGCTTTACACCCTGCTCTGGCTGGGGCTAGCTGCACTGATCTGGTTTCTGGTAGACCGCGTACAACACCCCAACACCCTGGAACAACTCGGCCAGCAAAAAGTGGTGACGCTCAAGCGCGGCACCGACGGCCATTACAGTGCCGAAGCCCTTATTAATGGCGAACGGGTACGCGTTCTGGTGGATACCGGAGCCACCGGTGTCGCCATCTCACAAAATGTGGCAGACCGCTTGGGTCTGGTCAGCCATGACGCGATTAGCACCCACACTGCCAACGGCACGGCGGTCGCTTATTTGGTAAGGCTTAAAACCGTGCAACTGGGTGGCGTCGTCGCCCATGATGTCGCCGCGACGATTTCGCCTGGACTGGAAGGCGATGCCCTGCTCGGCATGAGCTTTTTAGGCAGAATGGATGTACGCTTATACAAAGGCACCATGACCATTCAGAACGCAGAATAAGGCTGCTATTAAATTTCAGGCTATTTTCTGTAGCCGAATTCGAGCACAAACCACTGCGGATGCATCCCTGCCAACGGCTCCCTCAGCTTGGCCAATTCAGCTTCTGTCCCATGCACTTCAATCCGCACCAGCTTAGACACTTCACCCATCTCGTGCAAAATCGGCCGCAGGTTTTCGATATGCGCCAACAGCGCTTCTGCATTGGTGAACCCTTCGCGGCAATGGGCCAGGTCACCGTGAAAGCTAAAGCCGTAATACAGGCAACCAGGCTCACGGGATGACCAGCTCACATATTTTTCGCAAATCGCCCGAAAGGCAGAAGCCTGGCCAGGCTGGATTTCAAAGTAGGGAGAGACGGAGACACAGGAATCGGTAATGGCCATAGGATAAAACCAAATGATTGAATAATCGCGTGATTAATTGGCGAGTTCGGCGCCTTCAACCACGACCCGGAAAAACTGTAAATCGGCCTGGTCGATGATGCGGACACCGGTGGCCACTGAACCGCGCCGACCGGGGGCAATGCCGCCCGTAATCAACATCGAACGCGTCTGGTTAACCATGCGGCCACGGCTGTCGTATTGCAGCATACGCACTTGCACGCGCCCCACCGGCACATTACTGTTATTTTGCACGGCAGCGTAAACCATGCCGGTATCATCAGCCAGCGGGCCAGCCGGCAAATAGCGGCCAGGGTTACGTGGTAAATCGAGTCGCATGGCTCTTGCCGCAGCCTCTTTGCCGATTTCGGAATCTGAACTTGCCGCCAGTTGGTAATGCTGCAACGCCAGAGCGGTTTCACCGCGCCCTTCAGCAATCTGCCCGAGCAAGGCATAGCCTGGTGCCGTTGGTAACAAGGCGTTGGCTTTTTTCAAAAAGGATTCCGCCTGCTCTTTTTTGCCTGCATTAAACAAGGCAATGCCACTTTGCACATAGGGCTTGAAGTAGTCCGGTTGCATCTGGATGGCTTTGTCGTAAAACGCCAGCGCTTCGGTAGTATTTTTCTTGGTGAGGGCAATGTCGCCCAGCAACTCCTGAAAACGGGCTTCGCGCGGCTCGATGCTGATGGCTTTTTTCGCCAAAGTTTTTGCTTTTTCGGTATCGCCTTTTTGCAAGGCCTCTTTGCCTTCATCGTAGGCTTTATAAGCCTCGCGCGTCGCCATCAGTTTGGCGACTTTTTGTGCATAAATCTCTTTACCCATCTCACCGCCAGTGCCCAGCCCGGCCAAGGTTTTTTCGTTGAGATCGACACGCTCTTGCGAAGGCGGGTGGCTGGCAAACAAGCCGGACAGAAAATCCTGCCGTTTGCCCTGGCTGAGCCGGACAAAGGTCTCTTGCAGCGTCACCGCCGCAGCAGGGTCATAACCGGCCAGCTTCATATACTTCATGCCATAGTGATCTGCCTCGGACTCAGCCTCACGGCCATATTTGCTCGTGATCAGTTGCCCGCCCAATTGCGCGCCACCGACCACCAGATTGGCATAATTGGAGTCACGCGTGGCCAGGCCCACCGCCAGCATGGCCCCTTGCATAAAGATGCCACGCTCCATGCCTTTGGCACCATGCCTGGCCGCCGCATGCACAATTTCATGGCCCAACACGGCCGCCAGTTCAGCTTCGCTGTTCAATTCGTATAACAGGCCCCGGTTAAACGCAATTTTGCCACCCGGCATAGCCCAGGCATTGGGCACTGAGTCATTGAGCACCACAAACTCATAGGGCAAATCCGGGCGGTCAGAGACCGCGGCTAACCGCTGGCCGACTTGCTGCACATAGCGTGTCAGCTCAGGGTCCAGCGTGTAGTCGCCGCCTTGCGATTGACGCGCCGGGCTATAATTTTGCTGGCCAATCTGGATTTCCTTGTCTTGCGAGACAAACTGAAACTCCCGCTCTTTGGTGACCGGATTCACCCCGCAAGCCAGCAGGCCTGCAGATACTATCAGCGGACAAAGAATGCTTTTTTTGATCATGATCACTCCACGGCTTCCCTGTGCAGCCTTTGCTTAAGTAATCACCGTAGGTTGCTGTCTGCCAGTCAGCTGTGGCAACTGCGAAATCTGATGCGAGACCGTAATCAGTTCTGCCAATGCTTCCTGAGCATCGAGCTGTTGCTGAGCCGGGTCTTGCGTAAAGGCCTCCAGATAAACGCGGATGGTGGCACCTTCAGTGCCGGTGCCGGATAAACGGATCACCACCCGTGAGCCGCAGGCAAACAGAATGCGCAAGCCCTGGCCAGTGCTGACAGAGCCATCGACGGGGTCTGTATAACTGAAGTCATCCACCGTGTTCACGGTGTAGCTGCCAAACACCTGACCAGGCAAGCTGGCAAACTGGGCCTTGATATGTGCCATCACAGCATTGGCCTGCTCGGTGGGCACGCCTTCGTAGTCATGGCGAGAATACACATTGCGGCCATAGGTTTGCCAATGTTTGCGCACCAGTGACTCAACGCTCTCACCCGTGGCGGCCAGCAGATTCAACCAGCACAACACCGCCCACAAGCCATCTTTTTCGCGGACATGGTCACTGCCGGTACCAAAGCTTTCTTCACCACACAAGGTCACACGGCCAGCATCCATCAGATTGCCAAAAAACTTCCAGCCGGTGGGTGTTTCGTAACAAGCGATGCCCAATTTGGCGGCCACGCGGTCTACGGCACCACTGGTTGGCATCGAGCGGGCGACGCCAGACAAGCCCTGAGCATAGGCCGGGATCAATTTGGCATTGGCAGCAATCAGGGCCAAACTGTCAGACGGTGTGACAAAAAAGTGATTGCCCAGAATCATGTTGCGATCCCCGTCGCCATCAGAAGCCGCTGCAAAATCCGGGGCCTGTGCGCCATACGCCACTTTGACCAGGTCTTCGGCATAGGTCAGGTTAGGGTCCGGATGGCCGCCCCCAAAGTTTTCGGAGACTTCGCAATTCATGAGGCTGTCTGCAGACGCGCCCAGGCGATTGCCCAAAATCTCTTTGGCATACGGCCCGGTCACGGCATGCATGGCATCAAACGTCAGCCGATGCCCCGCGGCCAGCCAGCGCTTGATGGCAGCAAAATCAAACATGCTTTCCATCAGTTCAGCATAGTCACTGACCGCGTCTATCACTTCAACCACGAAGCCATCCAGGGTGGTGACACCGATACTGGAGAGATCCACCTCTGGCAAGTCGGCCAGTTTGTATTGGCTGATTTGTTTGCTATTGGCAAAAATGGCATCAGTGATTTTTTCCGGTGCCGGACCGCCGTTGCTGGTGTTGTATTTGATGCCAAAATCGTCATCCGGTCCGCCTGGATTATGACTGGCAGAAAGAATAATGCCGCCAAAAGTCTGGTATTTTCGGATCAGATGAGAAGCCGCCGGTGTAGACAGAATACCGTGCTGGCCGACCAGCACTTTACCAAAGCCGTTGGCCGCCGCCATTTTGATAATGACCTGAATCGCTTCTTTATTGAAGTAGCGGCCATCCCCGCCCAGCGTCAAAGTCGCATTGGCAGGAATCTCCAGCGTATCAAAAATACTTTGCACAAAGTTTTGCAGGTAGTGTGGCTGTTGAAAAACGCGCACTTTTTTGCGCAAGCCAGAGGTCCCGGGTTTTTGATCAGAAAAAGCTTGTGTAGCGACAGTTTGAATCGACATGATATGGGCTTCGTGAAATGTAAAAAAATCTAAGCTTGATTGTATTACAAATTGATGGCAGTTTTGTGTGCGGCGGGATTTCTCCGCATGATTCAGGCTGCGCGATGACGCAGACTAAAATACAGCAGCGACAACGCGGCCACATGGCCCACCGGCAACCACAAGGCATTAAAATGCCAGCGCATAAAGCTGCAGGCACCCAATACCCCGCCACAAACAAACCCGCCTATCAGCAACAAATACAGTGTGAGCCGGCGCTTATCCACGGCCTGGCCGCGCAAGCGCAAGCCGAGTGCAATGCCGATATCGGTAAACAGGCCCGAGACATGCGTGGTGCGCACCACGGCGCCACTATAGGTGCTGGTCATGGCATTTTGCAAGCCGCAAGCCGCCGAGGCCAGCCACTGTCCGCTGTGCCAGCCCGTATTCAACAGCAGGATAGCAGCGGCCAACAAGCCGGCCTCCAGCCATAACGCCCAATGATACTGGTGCCCGAGCTTGAGTGCCTCATGCCCGATGATGACACCACTGAGCATGGCGCCCAGCAAGAAAAACAGCATCACGCAGAGCAGGTGCAAGGCCTGCAACCCGTCGCCCTGCATGATTTCAATGGAGAAAAAAGTCGAAATCCCGGTGAGATGCGACACCGCCTGATGTCTGAAGCCTAATACCCCCACCGCATTAATAAAGCCGGCGTTCAATGCCATTAAAAACCCGCCCCACTCTACCCAGCGTGGCAATCGCTGCATCATATAGACCTCGAATCCTGCATAGACCAGACAGCCTTATTCTACGCCGAGTGAGCGACCTGATTATAAAAACTACGTAAAATCATGAGCCGTTTTTACGGATTCGCTTCAGGCCTGGATTGAAACACCCGCGTATAGTGAGAGTCATACAAATACATCAATCATGATGCATTTAAACAAACACTTAAGGAGACGATTATGTGGACTAAACCAGCTGCAACTGAAATGCGTTTTGGCTTTGAAGTAACAATGTACGTCATGAACAAATAATCAGCGCTTGTCTTAATCACAAGTGAGCTGAACAAAAAACCGCCGGACTCCGGCGGTTTTTTTATGGCGGGTAAGTTCGCAGATATCCACGGTCTTTCACCCGAAAAACAATATGCTAGCGCTCAAAGGTGACCGGTTCCGGATGCCTGTTTTTCTGACGCACCACAACGGTTCCCGCAAGTTTGTCATGCCATCCTTGCTTTCGACGGTCGAAAGCCACCCACAGAATCCCCAGGCCCAGCGGAAGACCAGCAAGAAAATAGGACAGATAACGGCCGATAGATTGCCCTGTGGTTAAACTCTGTCCAGTTCTTGCATCGACTACTTTTGCTGAAATAGCCATTTTTCCCGGTGTCGCCTGCTTTGTCAGCCAGAAAATGATCACCGCCACGGCAGGAAACAACCACGACATGATGAAATCCATCGGGCCTTGCAGCATCTTTTGACTGGACCAGTAGGACTCGCCATATAAGGCGGTCAGGATTGGCCAGATAATCACACCCAACAAGATCGTATCAATGAGCGAAGCCCCGACACGCGCCCAAAAACTAACATACTCCAGTTCATCGACCTGCATGTATTCTCCCTGATAATGATGATTGAATGTTGAGCGCTGGCTAGCCTGCTGACCAACATTATAGCGACAACGGATAACCATGGACGACTGCAAGCTGACTGGTGGATGTCGCGAGGCAAAAGATGTTTCAGGACAGTTGTGACCATACCAGATTCAGACTCACACCGATCAAAAAAACGGCGAAAATGCGCTTCAAGACCTTGACCGGAAGTCGTCTCGTTAGGGCGACACCCATTGGTGCAAAGAGCATGCTAAAAGGCGTCAGCAGTATCACCGCGGGTAAATACAGCAGGCCAAACGTTTCTGGCGCATGTGCGGTTTGCCGCCAGGCATCTTGCAAATAACTGACCGTACTGGCCAGAGCAATCGGAAAGCCCAATACCGCCGAGGTCCCAATCGCCTGCTTCACCGACACATTGCGCATGGCTAAATAAGGCACCGTCAAGGTTCCGCCGCCAATCGACACCAGCGCAGACACACCGCCTATCAGCAATGAAACCAGGCCAATCTCAACCTTGTCTGGCACTTTATGCTGGGTCGGTTTGCGATCCAGAAATAATTGCACCGCCGCAAAAAAAGTAAAGGTGGCAAAAAACAGCGTCAAATACCTGGCATCCAGATGAATCGCCACCAACGTCGCCAGCAACGACCCCACAAACGCCATCGGCACCATGGCCCACACATAGGGCCAGACAATATTCTGGTTTTTATGATGCGCCAAAATGCTGGAAAGCGAGGTAAACACGATGCAAGCCATCGAGGTCGCCAGTGCCATATGAAAAGCCGTGTCGGCTGCAAAGCCTTTGGCGACCAAAATGGCATGCAGCATGGGCACCAGTACAATGCCGCCACCAATCCCGAGCAAGCCAGACAAGACACCGACAATCACGCCCATCAGGCAAAACACAGCATATTGTTCAAAAAAAACGGTTAACCAGTCCATAGCAGTTTTTTGAATGATAGGCCGCACAGTATACCTTCTGAGATTATTTTTTCTTTTGCATCCCACCTGTTTTGTTTAACTGCCCACGCACTAATTTTTGTTACAATAATCAAATGAACGAGATGGTTGATCAAAAAGCTGGGGGCAAGCGCCCAGGTGCCGGGCGCAACCCTGGCGCTGGCTTATACCAGGAAGCGACAACGGGCATGCGTGTGCCTGCCAGCCAACAGGCCGCCATTCGCCAATTGCTGGCCAGCTATGGCCGCAAACAGCGGCAACCATCACCGGATAGCCTGGATAACCCGCAATCTTTTGCGCAACCGGCGCGCGATACGTCAGGCATTGCCTTACCTTTATTTCAGTCCAAAGTGGCGGCAGGCTTCCCCTCGCCTGCGGATGATCATATCGAACAACGGCTGGACCCCAACGAATACCTGATTGATCAGGCAGATACAACGTTTTTTGTCACCATACAAGGCGAATCCATGATTGAGGTGGGCCTCATGCCTGGCGATAAAGCCGTGGTGGATAAAAACAAACAGGCGGTGATGGGTGATATTGTGCTGGCCATGATTGATGGCGAATTCACCATCAAAACCCTGTCCAGACAAAAAAATGGCAAACCACAACTGTTACCGGCCAATGCCTCAGGCAAGTACCGCCCGATTCTGATCGAAGACGGCATGCAGTTTGAAATCTGGGGCGTCGTCATTGGCTCATTCAGGCGCTTCAGATAAGCACCTGCAGATCCATCAAAAAACCCATTCCTGATCAGTCACACATCCGGGCACACTGTGCCCACCGACAGCTGTTTGCTGTGACCCCCTAGCCAGGGTGCACTCGTTTTTTTCATCACACTTAAAAAAATCTTGATTATTGTTACAATATCACTTGATTGCTGTTACAATAATTTCCATGAACGATGAAGACAATACACACGGCGGCAAAAGAGCGGGCGCCGGGCGCAAGTCAGGCACAGGCACCTACCGGGAAGAAACCTCGGTCATGCGCGTGCCTAACAGCCAAAAGCCGGTCATCAGCGACTTTCTGGAGGCCTACGCGAAAAAACAGCGGTTGGCGCAGCTGAAAGACCATCTCGATCGCATTGAAGAATTTACACAGTTATCAGCTGAGCTTGACCAGGTCAGTTTGCCGCTGTTTGAGTCCAAAGTGCCCGCCGGATTACCGTCCCCTGCTGACGACCATGTCGATGCACGCATGGACCCGAATGCCTATCTGATCAACAAGGCCGACAAAACCTTCTTTGTCACGATACAAGGCGAATCCATGATTGAGGTGGGCCTCATGCCTGGCGATAAAGCCGTGATTGAAAAAGACAAGGTGCCCGCTGTGGGCGATATTGTGCTGGCCATGATTGATGGCGAATTTACGGTCAAAACCCTGGCCAAACAAAAAGATGGTATGCCCAAGTTATTACCCGCTAATTCATCAGGAAGATACGCCCCTATCCTGATCTCGCAACACATGCAGTTTGAAATCTGGGGCGTGGTGACTGGTTCTTTTAGAAAGTTTTAATCATGGCACGTCAAAATACCCCTGCTTCTCACTGGACAGATGGCGTTTGCAGAGCAAACGGTATCAATATTCACTACCTGCGCACTGGCGGCAACAAACCGACCATCATTGCCTTGCACGGCCTGGCCGGCAACAGCGTATGCTGGTCACCCATTGCCCGTGCGCTGGAGCAACACTATGACATCATCATGCCGGATGCGCGCGGCCATGGCCAATCCAGCGCGCCCCTGCATGGCTACACCTATCAAGACCACGCCAATGATGTGATTGAGCTGATCCGCACGCTGGGCATCAAATCGCCCTACCTGCTCGGCCACTCCATGGGAGGCATGACTGCGGCCATGGTCGCCAGCAGACTCGGCCTGGCGATCAATGGCGTGATTTTGGCAGACCCGACCTTTCTGAGTGCAGAGTGGCCGCATGAGGTCTATCACCGCCAGCTGGTTGAGCAACATCAACAGATGCTGACTTCCAGCAAAGAAGCATTATTTAAAGCAGACAAGGCGAAACACCGTTTTCGCGCCTCGGCCATTATCGAGCACCTGATAGAAGCCAGACTGCAAACCAGCCTGCAAGCATTTGATGTGCTGATTCCACCGAATCCAGAGTTTGATGAACTGATCCGCAATATTTATGTGCCCACCTTAATGCTGCTTGGCAGCGAAGGCGTGGTCTCGGCGGAAACGGCACGCGCCTTGCACCGCATCAATCCTGATCTGCAATACAAGGTCATTCAGGATGCAGGGCACGGGCTGCCATACGATGAACCCGCCCGTTTGGCGGCAGCGATTCATGCCTTCCTCAAACCAAAAACCGCCGCCAAACCGCGCCTGCAGGCGACACCGGGCATGTTCTCCATGCGCGCAGCCTACGCCTATTAATCAAGCGCGACGTGCAAAGCCGCGATCAGGCTTGCTAACAAGGGGAGTCGCGGCTAGGTGTCTGGTCTGCATGCGCATGCCAGCGCATCCAGCTGAATGTCGTATCAGGCAGCCGTCTTCTATGCTGACGGCCGCCATGCTGATGGGTGAGACATTGAGGCAACATCAAAAACAGCGCGTTGCAAACCGGCAAGAGAGTCATGCGTCGCGCACAAAAAACCCGGTACTAGGCGACCGGGTCTCTTGTCCGTCAGTCAGAACAATTATTTGTTCATGACGTACATGGTTACTTCAAAACCGAAACGCATTTCAGTTGCAGCTGGTTTAGTCCACATGATTGATCTCCTTGTTGTTGTCCCGGGCCGACCCCATGTCTTGCCCGTGTGAAAGTATTATCGACCCGGCGGGCCAAAATCCTGCTATTGCCGATCATGAACAAGGATTAGGGAATTTCATGAAACACACCTCATGCCAATGAACGCGACAGACTGCCCAAGCATGCATGCACGCACCATTGCACTGATTGACGTGAATAACTTTTACGTGAGCTGTGAGCGCGTGTTTAAACCCGCATTGCGCCAACGGCCCGTGGTGGTATTGAGCAATAACGATGGCTGCGTGGTCTCGCGTAGCGCCGAAGCCAAAGCGCTGGGCATCGCCATGGGCGCGCCCTGGTTCCAGATTCGCAAGCAGGCAGAACGCGCTGGCGTCATTGCCTTCTCCTCTAACTATGCCTTGTATGCAGACATGAGCAACCGCGTCATGTCCATCTTGCGTCAGTTCAGTCCGGCACAGGAGATTTACTCCATTGACGAATGCTTTCTGGAGTTGACCGGGTTTACGCGGCGCGATTTGACCGAGTATGCACAAACCTTGCGGCAAACCATCATGCGCGGCACCGGTTTACCGGTGTGTGTCGGCATAGGCGCCAGCAAAACGCTGGCTAAACTCGCCAATCACTGCGCCAAGCATACCCCTGCCATGCAAGGCGTATGCAATTTCAACGCCCTGCCGCCAACCGCGGTAGATGCCCGTCTCGCCGAAATACAGGTGGATGAAGTCTGGGGAATCGGCCGCCGCCTGGCCGCCACGCTGCATGCACGTCCGCTAGCGATTCACACCGCCTATGACCTCAAATATAGTGATGCCGAAACCATGCGCAGGCGCTTTAGCGTGGTGATGGAAAAAACCATCCGTGAACTGAATGGCACCGTGTGCCTGGAACTCGAAGAAGTGCGCGGGCCTCAGCAACAGATTTTGAGCACACGCAGCTTTGGCCAGCCGGTCAGAGAAATCGAAGGCCTGTCTGAAGCGCTGACGTTGTACACGACCCGTGCTGCCGAAAAGTTACGCAAAAAACAGCTGTTTGCTGGCAGTGTCTATGTGTATATCCGCACCAGCCCCTTCCGCGAGGACAGCCGCTTTTACAGCAATGCCCTCACCGTGCCACTACCGGTGGCCACGCACGATACCCGGCAACTGGTCAAAGCGGCACTCTGGGCACTCAGGCGCATTTACCAGCCCGGACACGACTATGCCAAAGCCGGCGTATCCTTGGGCGAATTGGTGCCTGCGCAGGCAATACAACAGGATTTGTTTCATTCAGGGCCGCAAGCCGACAACACTGCGCGGCTGATGCAGGCCATGGACGCAATTAACCGCAAAATGGGCAGAGCCACCTTGCGGCTGGCAAGCGAAGGCCGACAACAGCCTTGGCAAATGAAGCAAACGCGCAAGAGCCCGAGTTATACGACCAACTGGAAAGACCTGCTGTGTGTGGATTGAGAGTAAAGGCTTAACAAATAAAAGCTGAGCTTATCAGCTTGTTAGCTCGCATCAATCAGCCCATGTTTCATGGCCAGCCTGACCATTTCTACCGGGCTGTTCACAGAGAGCTTCTGCTTAATCAGGGTGTAGTAATTGGCCACGGTTTTTTGGCTGATTTTCAGCATGTCTGCCACCTCATCCGCCCGTTTGCCCTCGGCCAGTAGCCGAAACACCTCAAACTCTCGTGACGTCAGCTGTTGGAGCGGATTACTGTCGCCCACCAGGGTTTGTAACGCGACTTTCTGCGCCACATCCTGACTTAAAAACGTGCGCCCTTTGGACACATCCAGCACCGCTTGTACCAGGTCCTCAGCCACGCCGGTTTTAGTCACATAGCCTTTCACACCGGTTTTAAGCGCCTGTGCGGCAAACGAAACGGCCTCATGCATAGAGAAAATGATGATTCTGGCTTGTGGATAGCGCTGCAAAATACGCTTGGCGGCTTCTAGCCCGCCCATGCCTGGCATGGAAATATCCATGAGCATCACATCAGGCATGACCTCACCATACACCTGATAAGCCTGTTCGCCCGTATCCGCCTCGGCGATAATTTCTATCGACTTGTGGCTTTCAAGCAGACGCCTTAACCCTGATCGCACCACTGTGTGATCATCTACCAACACCACCTTGACTGTCATACCGCTGCTTCCTGAAATGCTTCTGTCATCTGAAAATGGATTTCTATGCGCGTCCCCTGACCAGGCGCCGTATGAATATGCATGCGCCCCATCAAGCCCTCTACCCGCTCTTGCATCCCGGCCAAGCCGTAACCGCGCGTTTGCGACTGCGGATCAAAGCCCCGTCCGTCATCCTCCACCATCAGGTAAAGGCCGTTTTCCGTCTCCTTCACCTCAATCGTCACCCGTGTCGCGGCGGCGTGCTTGCTGATATTGGTCAAACACTCCTGCAAAATGCGGTACACCGTCACCGACAGCGCTTCATCCGGCTGCAACAAATGGTTAGAAATCTGATTCACCACCATAATGCCGCGATTGCGGTCGCGCCAGTGATGAATCAACTCCGCCAGCGCCAGGCTCAACCCCAATTCATCCAACACACGCGGACGCAAGCGCGACAAAATATCCTGTATCGTCACCATCATTTGCCGCGTAATCTGCGCAATCGCCTGCGCACTCTCCCGCGCTGAGCTGAGCTTTTTCGCCGCCACCAGCGCACTCGCATCCACATGCACCGCAGTCAAATACTGGCCGATCTCATCATGCAAGTCGCGCGCAAGTTTTTTACGCTCTTCTTCCTGCAAATGAATAATCTGCTGGGTCAAGCGGTGATTGTTGCGAATGCTTTGTTCAAGCGTGCTCGCCATACTGTTGAACTTGTCGCTAATCTCGCTCAACTCCACCTGCTCAAAACCCGGCAAACGGCTCTGGTATTCACCGCGCTCAATCTGGTTCAAGCCATGAATAATCTGCTTAACCGGCTTAAACGTCGCCCGCACCGTCCAATACACAAACAGCAGCACACTCAAGCCAAACAAACTCACAATCGCAAGCAAGCCAGACGTATCATCCCAAATCTCGCGCAACTCAAAGCTAGGGTCCGGCGTAATCACCAGCTCACCAATAAAACGGCCATTCAAAATGATATTTTTGCGCTTGGGCTCATTCAGCACACTCGAAATATCCAGCAACTTCACAAACCATTTGGGGGGGTCTTCCCCGCTATGCGCCATGCGCGTACTTCGGTTAGATTCGCGCAACCGGCCATTGTTATCGTAAAAATCCACCTTCAAATGGCGGATATTCCTCAACTCATCCAGCCGGAAAATCTGCACCCCTTCTTGCTGGTTATGCTGCAACCAGCCAAAGTCCGTCATGTAATGGGCAATCTCCGCATCCAGCAAATGCATCACCAGATTACTCGTCGACTGCACCTCCGCCAGCACATCTTCACGCGCGTTTTTAACCACAGATACCGCCCACGTCAGCAGCAACCCAAGCAACAACAGGGTAATAATCAGATTGAGTTTGAATTGAAGGCTGAGAGATTTCATCATGCTAGGGGGATTTTAAAGAGTATTCACCAAAAACATTCGGGAATTTTTCCCTATTCATTCATACAGCAAGAAATTATCAAGGCGTGGGGTCACATGCCAATTGTAACGCCTCACACAAAACCTGCCTGCTCACCACAAAGCCCCATTGGACGGATTGCTTCTTACTCAAGCTAAGCCAAGCCAGAAGGCATGGAACTGTTCTCGGCAAACTCGACTTTTGATGAATATGCCATTAAAAGGTGTTGATTATTGTATACAACTGATAGAAGTTGACGCAGTTAAGGTTGTATTTTAGGATGGTCTAAAATTAATAACAGCTTGAAAATGTTAAATAAAAGCCTTAAACCTTCAATTAAAAAAGCATCCATGCCGGAAAGTTTTGCGTCATGAATGCCTACTTTACGTTGGGCATCATGACATTAGGTATGCGCTTTATCAGCTTATTGGTTTTCACAACACTCAGCATACCGGCACTAGCAGCACCTATTCCAATAGAGGCGCAAGCTCTTATTTCAAAAGTACATGCGGCTGCAAGTAAAAAAGATACAGACGCACTGAAAAAACTGATGGTCACTGAGTTTGTTTGGAGTTTTGGTGGTGATGGTGATGCGGAGCAAGCCATTCAAGCTTGGAAAGCTGATCCATCTCTTTTAAAAAAGCTTTATCGTGTTACAGGCCGAGATTGTGTGAAAAAGGTTGACCAGTCCATTGAGTGTCCTAAAAATGCGGGTACAAGTTATCGTGCTGGTTTTAAGCAAACCAGTGAGGGCTGGCGTATGATTTATTTTGTGGCAGGTGAATAATTATGCCCAACCCATCATTCAACAGGGACTGGCTAAAGCCAGCCCGTTAATTCAAACGTTATGAGCCAAGAGTTGAGTGTCAAAACTGATGCAAAAATTAATCGACTACATTCTTTCTTTGAATTTAAGCGACGTAGGAAGTTGGGCGTCACTGCTTGGTCTTGCCGTGACGTTTTTCACCGCAACAGCCGTTGTGAAAATCAAAAAAAGATTTTTATTTAGATCAAGCATTGACACCCATGCTGAAAATATTCTAAACATATCAAGCGAAGTTACCATATTACTTCGCCAGTACACAGAGAATAAACAACAAATAGAAGAACAGTTCGCTTTGGTGGATGTCGAATTACGATCAATGCAAAAGGGCTCCAATGACGATCTTTTGTCTGATATAAAAAATGCCAGAAAACTGATCAAAAAATACCGATCAAGGATTTGGTTTTTTAGCAAAAAAAACGAGGCTTCGGCCAGAGAAATAAAAACAAGCTTATCTGTCGTTTCTGCTGAGCTTGTTCATCACAGAAAATCACTAATGGTGGGTAATTAATATGTTTAGCACACGACAGGCCGTTGAAATAATTGACAAACTTATCGAACTAACCCAGCACAATCAAGTGCTTTGGCAAAGCACGGATCCAATCCCACTAATACTTGGGCCTGATTCACGTATAGACCTAGTTTACATTACAAACCATATCGGCCGAAACATTAGAGTTTATAAGCTACATTTCAAGTATTATCTTGACGAAGAAAGGTACTCTTGGGAGGAGCAAATGAAAGTTGAGTTTATAGATGATTACGGGAATCTCTTAGGAGAATTACCAAGAACACCAAATGCATACGAACTTCTAAAAGTAATCCAATTTCAAAATCCGAGCATTAATAGTTTTTACACTGACTTATTCAAGTAGTCGCTCATAACATGGCGCTCAACCTCGCTCCCTTCGGTCGCTGGACGCTGCGCGATAGCCTGGTAGCGTGGGCAACTCGTTGCCCACGCGGTAAAACTCACGCACAATTCCACCATGTCACGTTATCGTCGCGCGAATACTGCTGGAGCTACTTACTTTTTCACAGTAGTGACTTACCGCAGGCAAAGATTTCTTTGTGATGATGATGTACGTGATGCGTTAAAACATGCCATCCAAAAAGTCCGTACTGACCACCCGTTTACAATCGATGCATGGGTTTTGTTGCCAGACCATATCCATGCCATATGGACGCTACCACCCAATGATGCAAACTTTGCGCTTCGTTGGCAACTCATTAAACGCTATGTGAGCCGTGCTTGCGGTGCGCGTTTAAACCATACAGAATGGATGTCAGCATCCAAAACAAAACATCGTGAATCGACCATTTGGCAACGCCGTTATTGGGAGCATCAAATTCGCGATGATAACGATTATGCAAAATTTATGGATTATTTGCATTTCAACCCGCTTAAGCATGGCTTAGTGAGCAATGTGAAAGATTGGCCTTATTCAACATTTCACCGATATGTTAAAGCGGGCGTTTATGATATGAGCATTGGGGTGTTGGGCTAGATTTTGTGGATCGAGCGTTTGGTGACGGATAACGAGTTTACGCGTGGGCAACGAGTTGCCCACCCTACAGACTACTCGACTTTAACAATCACATAAGAATTTGCATAACCTCTTGACTATTTCCGTTGTAGTAATCAATGGCTCTAAATGTTTTAGACTTGAATTTCCATGATGTTTTTGCACCATGCTTCACAAGCATTTTTATGATGTTGTCTTTAAATTCAGAATTGGCTCTAATTTGTGATATCAAGGCTAGTGGTGTCATTCCATTATTATCAACACCATTAATTTTTTTAAATGCACTTAGAAGACGTTCATAACATTCGTAATCCCCATTAAAAAATACAAAGCCCTGAATGTTTTCGATGAGTGTATTGACTCCAATAGGGTGAATCTTAAATACAGACTCAACCGTGTCAGGATTCCAACCTAAATCCATTGCCTCATTAATATTGTCGCTATTTAAAATTTCAACACTATTAATATTGCCACCATATGATTTTGCTAAAGATATAAATTCAGTGCATTGTTTTATATTGTTTTTCATTTTCTCTTGATAATCTACAGCTGCATTATTTTGGGCAAGCATTCTTTTGAAGAGAGATATTTGGCTTAATGGATGTTGAAAAACATAATCCTTTTCAGGTTTATTTAGGTTGCCAATTAATTTCAACTTTTCAACCTGACACTCCTCAACTGAACTCTTTACAATGGGCCTAATAGAAATGCTCTCTGCCATTACACTATTAAAAGAAATTAGCAAAAAAATAGTCATTAAAAATTGTTTACTTATCAATTTCAAACCTTTAACTTTAAAAATCATTAAATTTTGCGCAATGCACACGAATGCTTAAACCAAGGAAATATACTAGCCGTGCTGATCATGCTTTGAATATATTGTCTTTCTTTCTCAATCCAATTTTAAGAGACCTCATAGTGCGTACGTGTGTACGATACGCCGACTTTTGTATTGATGGCCCCCGAAAAGTAACAATGGCCAGTCAAACCTAACGAATCACCACCCCCCAAGGCAGATTCCCCACAGAAATATCCTTCAGCGTGGCATTGGTTTGGGTATCAATCACCGAGACATTATTGCTACGGCCATTGGCGACATAGAGTTTTTTGCCGTCCGGCGTGAGTGCCATATTCCACGGGCGTTGGCCGACGGGGATGGTGGCAATGACTTCGCGGGTGGCTGTATCGATTACACTGAGGTTATGATCGCCGCCGTTGCTAACGTAAATACGGCTGCCATCGGCATTGACCTTAACGCCGTTAGAGCGCAGGCCGACCTTGATATTGGCTTGCACTTTCCAGTCGGCGGTAGAGACAATCTCTAGCAGGCTGGCGGCTTCATTTGCGACATAAGCCCATTTGCCATCGGGGCTAAAACCAACGCCGCGCGGGTGTTTGGTGGATGCGATCAGGTGTTCTGATTTGAGCGTGTTGAGGTTAATCACATCCACGTTGTTGCTCTCTTCATTGCTGGCGAGCAGCCATTGCTGGTCGGGTGAAAACACGCAATGCTCGGGGTTTTTGCCCTGGGTTTTGATGGTGTGTTTGAGCTTGTTGGTTTGCAGGTCTACCAGCGAGACCGCGTTTTCTTCTTCCAGACAGGCGGCCAGCAATTTTCCGTCGGGTGAAATATCAATGCCTTCTGGTTCGTCGCCGACTTTGATCAGGGCAGTTTGTTTGCCCAGCTTGGTGTCTACCACCGAGACGGCGTTTTTATCGCGCACAACGACGTAGAGTTTTTGATTGCTGGGATGTATGGCAGCAGCCTGCACTTTTTTGCCGAGCTTGCCTTTTTTGGGCAGGGTGTTGATGACTTCGTCGGTGCTGGTGTCAATCACTGAAACCGTGCCGTCTTTTTCGTTAGGCACATAAGCGAGCGGTTGGGCGCTGAGAGTGAGGCTGGCTAGCAGGCCTGCGGTGAGGGTCAACAATCGAGCGTATTGCATAGAGCATCCTTAAAAAAAGTCGGCCAGTTGCTGCAACAACTGGCCAGAACATGGAGATATACTTTATGCAAATCAATTAAATTTGAAATTTAAATGACCATTGCATATTAAGCACTTAAAATCCTTGGCAATAGCGTCATGCTTCCCGATTTAACCGGGATAAACTCCCGACGCTATACTCATTCGCTAGCCTCAAACACAAATCCACCAAAGGCGCGCGGCTGTGCCCCAACCTTGACCTGTCGCGGCGAGTCCAGCCGCTGTCCATCAATGACGGCTACGACGTTGTCCATCCAGCTGGTGACCACGAGCTGCTGTTGCTGGCGGTCAAAAGCAATGCCTTCGGGCGTGCCGGGGACGCGAATTTTAGCCAGCGGCCGCTGGCTGGCCAGGTCAATCACGCTGACGCTATCTTCGCCGGTGTTGGTGACGAACAAGCGCTGCCCTTGCGGGTCTGTGGTCACACAGTAAGGGTGCCGCCCCACGCTAAGCGTGGCCACCACGCGCTGGTCATGCGTGGCTATCACACTCACTGAGTTTGAGTACACATTCACCACATACAGCTGCTTGCCATCGGGGCTCAGCCCCAAACCGAACGGGTGCTCGCCCACTTTAATTCTGCGCAGTTCTTTGTTCGCGCGCGTGTCGACCACGCTCACATCATTACTGTCGCGATTCGCCACGTAGAGCGTCTGGCCATCGCGACTTAACTGCAAGCCGCCTGGTGCCTGCCCCACCTCTATGCTCGCCAGCACTTGCCCGTGCACCGGCTCAACCACCAGCAAACTATGGTGATACCAGTCAGCCACATACAAACGGTTACCGGCCTGATTCACGGCCAGTCCGACCGGGGCAATCGGCAGCGCGAGAGTCTGCACCACTTGCTGCCGCGTGATGTCTATCACCGAGATTGAGCGGCCATCGACATTGCTCACGTACACTTTTTTCTGTTGAGGATGAATGGCGACGGCGACCGGCGACTGGCCGACCGGGATGGTTTTGATCACCTGCAGTTGACGCAGGTCTACGACCGAAACCGTGTGCTCTCCCTGATTGGTGATATAGGCGAACTCTGCCGCGGATGCGCCCAGCGTAAAACAAAGACTGAGCGTAACCGACAACGCTTTCAAGCGCAGGCGCCAGCACGCGCTCACATCAATCGTCCTCATACAAGCGTTACGATAGCGCGATGTGAGCCGTAAGGATTGAGACCTGTTCCCGCAAAGGGTCAGGAATTTTTCATGCAATAGCAGAGGCGCTCTGTTGGGAGAAATGTGCGTTGATGGCGCGCATATCCAGCGCTTGCCACATTTGCAGGTGGTGCTGCAGCTCATGCGCCTGCATGGCGCCCCTGACCATATCAATGATGACGCGATCACGCACCGCCATGAGTGCAGGCACTTGTGTCACCTGGAAATTGGCGACCAGATCGGTGGCGACATCAACATCGGCTACCGCAAACGCGACTTGTGGATGCTGGGCGGCAACCGCTGCCAGGACGGGGGCAAAGGTCTGGCAAGGCTCACACCATTCGGCCGTGAACAGTACCACGGCGAGCGGATGCGCCTGCACCCACGCATTGAATTGCGCCTGGCTTGCCAGTGTCTGCACCACGGCAGCGGTTTGGGTAGATGCCAGATTGGATTGCGGATCGGAAGGGCTGGTTGTTTGCATACGAGATTCCTAAGGATGCGCCTGCTCGGGCAGGCGTTTAATGGTACTGAGTGTCCAGTGTTGCGGGCCAGCGATGCTTTGTGAGCACCCCAACTCCTGACTGGGGTGTTCGGCGGTGAGTTGATGGCGGGTATGGTCTGCGGTCTGCACCTGCATAAACCAGCGGTCCACCCACACCTCCAGTCCGGCCGGGGCAGCGCGCTGGCCGCTGTCAGTCAGGGCCAGCGTGATCAGTTTGCCGCCATGCGCCAGGCATAACGAGTCATCCGTCTCTTCGAGTATCACCCATGTTGCCTCATTGCTGGCGACGCCCTCTTCCGCCCTGGCGGGCAGACTGGCTGCGGCCAAAACACAAGCTACGGCTGGCAACATCATCGTTGCCCACTGGGCCAGGAGACTGACCACTGAAGAGATACACAGCCATCCAGACTGCCGGGATAACCCTAAGTGTTTACTCACCATGACATGCCTCGCTGAATCCAAACAATCAACACGGCGGAGCTCAATTTATGCACACAGGCTGGAACCCATGCGTTTAAACAAGGGGCGCAAACTGGCGCAGAGTTTTTGGCGCCAGCCCTGGCTGTTTGCCGCAGCATTCTGGCGACCTTCTTTCAAGCCCTGTAAACCGGCTTTGACAAAGGCATCCACCGCATTTTTGGCGGATTCATCATCCTGGCCTGCAGGGGGTTCATTGCCGGTAAAGGCGCGGTAATAACGGGCACTCCAGGTCACTTTGGCGTTGCTGCCATCAGCAGCAACTTTGATTTTGCCGTTCAAAGAACTCACAGGCAGCGCTTCCAGATCAATGTCCCCAAACAGACGATAAGACACGGTCATGTCTGCCGCAGACACTTCGTCGATTTCCTGCATCAATTGCTTGCCGTTTTTCAGGGTCAGTTTTTGCTGGGTGTCGTTCACAGGCTCGCAAGCCGTGACTTGCGGATGCCATTGCGCCAGACTGCATGGGCTGCTGACACGTTTCCATACCGCGTCAGCCGATGCGTTGACCTGGATGGATTCATCCGTTTTTTGCGGCGTAGGCCCGTGTGCCCAAGCTTGCACACTTAACAACATCATCATTCCGCATAAAGACCACTTCATAAAACACTACTCCTTCTTAAAAAATCGTTTAAACATTTGCCGCATGCCAAGCAGCCAGGGGCTATCGGCAAACGTCAGCCCCATAAACATGAGCCACAATAGGCAGGCAGGCACCGCCAGCCAGGGCCGCAAATCGGTTTTGGCCCAGCGCCAGGCCGTCATGCCCAAGCCGGTCGCCCAGTCACCACTTTGTGCCACATGCTCCAGCCTGGCGTAATGCAAACCGGTCTCTACCGACAGACGCTGCAAGTTTTTTTCATCCAGCGCAGATAAATGGGCATTACTTAAGAGTTCGTTCCCTGGCCCATGTCCGGAATTGCGGTCATGCTGCCCCTGCTCCATGGCCAGCACTGACAGCGTTTCGGCCATGCCAAAGTTGCCAAACCGTTGAACCTCTTCCTGCTCCCAATAGCCGGCTACGGCATTTTTCTCGTCCAGTTTGGGGATCTTGCTCGGTGTGGGCTTGCCCATGCCCACCAGGTAGCCTTGCACCTCACCAGGTTTGCCTGCAAATTTGGGCATGTATTGCGGATTGGCCGGCGGCGCTTGCTGGCCATCGGTAAAAAACAGCAGGCGCATCTGTTTGCCCAACAACGGCGCTTGTTCCAGCGCGTGATAGAGGCCATGGGCGATAAACGAATCTGCGGCCCAGGCCATGCGCCAATCCATGCTGGCGACGGTATGATCCAGCGCGGCAAAATGGCTGCAAACCTCCACCGGCTTCACCACATTAACCGTATTGCGCTCGGTAAACATGCCCAGCGCCACGCGTGAGCCACAGGGCAACACAGACAGGGTTTTGCGTATGCTTTGCTTGGCCATCTCCAGGCGGCTGATGCTTTTCCCATTCAGCTGATAGTCGGGCACATTCATGCTTTGTGTGATATCCACCACAAAGTACCAGTCATACACACGGTTGGGTAAACTCAGTTGCGGATGAAAGAGCGTGAGCGTGAGCAACAGCGCAATCAGCCACAAGCATCGCTTGCGCCAGACAAGCCCGGGCGTCACCAGCGCGTTTTCAGGGCTGCCAACGAGCAAAGCCCTGAGTTGTTTAAACCAAGCCATCATCAGGGCATGCCTCTCGGATTGCCAGGCATGGCAGGCCAGCCACTGGGTTGCTCTTCTGCTTTAATCTGCTCGTCTTCGTACTGTTGTGGCCCATTCATGCCGTGGGTGGTCGGCGCCAGTCTGAGGGCGAGATGATAGTTGTACTTCACCTCTGACCAGTCAGGCTCGATACGCAAGGCTTTCTGGTAACTCTCTTTGGCCAGGGCGACCAGTGGGCCCGCCTCATCCCAGGCAGGCAGGCCACGCTGTTCGAGCAAGCGGATTGCCGTGCGCAAATAGACATTGCCCGAGTTGAAATAGGCCTGCTTGCGCAAGGGTTGGCTATCGGTGGTGCGGGCAATCACGGCGGCATACTGCGCCAGCGCCTGATCAGATTTGAGTTGATCGTCATAAAACACTGCATTGGCAAACAAGGCCTGCGGCGTCTGATCAGCCCCCAGCAGGGTAGAACGGATCAGCACATGCGGCGCCAGGCTGTGTCTATACACTGCAGACTGATAGAGCTCCACGCCCTGACGCGCCAGCATCACCAGTGATAGCACCACCAGCAGCGCAGCCCACAGCCCGCCGCGGCGTAAATGATTGATCCATTGCCTTCTTATGTTGGGATGACTCATGTTTGCCACCGTGTTAACTCCAGTTGTACCATCGCGATTAATAGCAAGGCTGCCAGCCAGGCCAGACCATAGGCGTATTGACTCAAGTCTTGTCGTGCAATCGGTTCCAGGTAACGGGTTGGTTTGTTTTTAAGCTTGGCGATATCGCGCACGGCCGCCATGACCGCCTGCGGATTTTCTGCCTCATACACGTGATAAGGCACATTGAGCGTCTGGAAATAGTCATGCAAGGCCACCTCGGGATAGGCGTCAATATTCTCGCCTTCGGCCAGGCTTTGCTTGATGGTGACGCCGTTTTCAGAGCGCAGGTAAATCCAGTACAAAGAGGCCTGTTGCCGCATAAACATGGCACGCAACATGTCCTGGGTTTTGCCATCCAGGTGTGCACCGCCATCAGAGACCAGCACAATCGCACGCGCCCCGGTCACCGGCTGATCGGCAAAATAATCGAGCGCCATGCCGAGTCCGCGCGCGACCGCCGTAAAACCCATGCCACCGGCTTCGGTCGCTTCCAGCGCGGCTTGCACAAACGCCCGGTCATTCCCCAAAGGCGCCGCCAGAATCGGTGAGGTACTAAAGGTCACCATGCCCATCAGGTCTTCATGGCCCTGCTTGACCAATGACTTCAACACCTCACGCGCGGCCTGCATTTTCGGTTGCCGCGCCTGAGCATCGCCCTTGTTCACAAACGGCTCGTTCATGCTGGCGCTGCGGTCCAGCACAATCATCACATGCGCACCGCGCCCAATTTTTTCGATGGATTGCGATTTTAGAAACGGGCCACTCAGCGCAATGGCCAGTGCCAGCAGCAAAGTACTTAAACTGATTTTCCAGGCACGTTCCAGCCAGACAGAGAGCGGGTCTTCGGGCAACCCTTGCAAGGCCGGATGCTTGAAATGCCGTTGACCACGCATGCACCAGGGCAATACGGTCAATGGCAATAACAGCAAGGGCCACACCTGTGTCAGCCCCCATGACTCCCCCAAGCCGCTCCAGGTGATGACGGATTGCCCCCAGGCCTGCCACATGCTTAAGCGACCTCCAGTTGACTCAAATCTTTGGCTAATTGTGTCAGCAAAGCGATCGAAGACGTCACAGCTCGGCCAGCAAAAAACGCCTGCTGTACATCCGCGTAAAAGGCCTCAAGCGCAGGCGCATAGGCCTGTAGCCTGGGTTGCTGCTGCATTAACTGTGGCAGATTTTCGGCAGTCACCGCATGCCCGGCAAATTGATCCATGGCCCGCACCAGCAAGCGCATGGCCTGCAAACTATCCGAGGCCGCCCCTCCCCTGAGTTTGCGTATCTGGCGCCAGGCCTGACGGAAAGGCATGTGTTTTTCTTGTGGCAAGGCGATCCAGCCGGCCACCCAGGCCAGGTAAAGCAATGCCAGTACAAGCGCACTGCCCCAACCTGCCAGTGACCACAGTTGTGGCGCGAGCGGCCAGCTTGGCATGGGCGCATCCGGGTAAAGCTTGACGTGCTCGGCATCAATCCGCGCAGGCAGCAAACTCGACACAATGACCTTGTCTGGCGGCACATCAACGGTCAACCGTTGCTGGGCGCAGCTGGACTGATCGCAGGTGAATTCAAGGTGCAGTTTTTTTAAGGGCAGGATTTTAACCGTGTCGCCGGCAACAAAAATTTGCCAGTCTATCTGCAGGTTAATCACGCGCTCATTCGCTAGGTCCTCATGTTGCCAATGGGCATCGCGCAGCTCAATGGCCTCATTTTGTGCCGGGGCAGGCAAACTGGCCGGATCCAGCACAAAACCAGGCGGGACATGAATCTTGAGATGCTGTGTTGCAATGCTGCCCAGCGTGTAATCTGCCTCACGCGTGGCGCTTTCTACGCGTATGCTGGCGTGCGTTGTGGCTTGGGTGCTTGCTGTGGTGCTGGCGGCATATGCCAGCGTAGTGGCCGCCAGCAGATACCCTGCAAAAAATGTCGCCAGCCAGCGCGTAAACTGCATCGTGCCCGCAAACCGGTTGCTTGTGATACTCATGCCATCGTCTCCATCAAGTGTCGGCTCACGTCTTCCGCACGCCAATCTGGGGCTAGCCACAAAGGGGATCTGGCACCCGCCTTGACCAAGCCAAGATTGAGCGACTGCGTTTGCTGCGCGGCATCCGCGGCGATCTGTGTGCGCAACTTGCGCCGCAATAGCCAGCTGCGCTCCTGCCCGGTTTCCATATCGCGTAATCGCGCCCAGCCGAACGCCGGCAATGCCTCAAACGCCGAGGCATCGCGCAATACCACAGGCACCACATCATGTGGCTGAGCCGCACGCATGGTGGCTTGCAATAATGCCTCGGGCCAGAAAAAGTCAGAGATGAGGAATACCAGCGCACGCCGTGGACCGATGGCCTCTATCGCAGCAGGGAGCGCGCTGGCCGTGTGGCCGTGATCAGCACCCAAACTGCGCGCCTGCTGCCAATAGTCATTGAGCAGCCCATGTACTTGCTGCGCTGTGCCAGGCTGAAAACTGGGCAGGCGTTGCAAACTGCCTGGTAAATGGTCGCTGGCAGCGTGCATGCCGAAGCCATCGCCCTGGCGCGTTACCGACCACGCGAGCGACGCGACAAACCGGGTTAGTCGCTGCTGCAAGTCTTGGGCAGAAGGGCCCTGAAAAAATAAGGAGCTGGAAACATCCACAATGGCATAGACATGAATAGCCGCACGTTCCAGATAGGTCCTGACCAGCCATTGCTGTGGCTGCGTGCGTACACTGGCCCGAATATCAATCCGTTTGGGATCCGGGCAAGCCAGTAAAGAAGCATAGCCAGCGAAGTCAGTACCGTTGCCATGATGCTTGGTGAGCGTCGCGCCCGCGTGATAGCTGTGTGCCCGCCATGGCACCGGATAAAAGAACTGGTGCGGCTCGAAGGCCGCTTGCACGGACGCCGCCGAGAGAGGCTGCATAGGCCCCTGCCCGGTCTGTTGCGCCATTGCGTTGCTTGCAGCTACCATGCTTCACTCACATCCATACACATACATCGGTCTGCATCATGACTTGAACCTGCAGCACCGCTTAGGGCGCAGAGACTTTATCCAGCACGGCTTGCAGCAATTGCGGGGCAATCCGCTCATGCTGCAAGGCATAGGCGCCGCTCAAAAACACGCGGTGCGTCACCACATACGGCCATACGGCACGGATATCATCCGGGGTCAGATAATCGCGGCCTTCGAGCCAGGCACGCGTACGCGCACTGCGCATCAACATGGCCATGCCCCGTGGGCTGGCACCACCTGCCAGCAAGCGGCTCATATCCACCTCGGGCAGGCTGATGCCAGCGGCCAGCGGGTCCTTGAGCACGCGCCAGAGCTCTACCGCATACTCCTGCAAGGCCATCTCTGCACGCACGGTGCTTTGCACTTGCGTAGCCAGCGCATTCAGTTGATCATAGGGTGTGAGGCCTGACGGCAACTGGCCGACCAGTGCATCGACATCATAAAAGCGGGTATCAAACATCAGTGCCCGTTGCAGCTCACGTGCATCCGGCGCCTTTACCGAAATTTCCATCAGGAAACGGTCACGTGCCGCTGCCGGGATCTCAAACGTCTCTTCACGCTCCAGCCGGTTACGGTCAGCAAACACGGTCAGGTGCGGAAAATGATATTCGCGGTTAAAGGCATTGACCGAGCGCTCAGCCATCAGGCGCAGAAACAAGGCGTGGGCCTGTGGTCTGGCACGGTTGATTTCGTTAAAGAAGAACACCGAGAGCGCCTCTTCATGTTGCAACAGTGGCCCCGGCTTGACCGCAGCCTGCCCCTGCTCGTTGATATAGGCATGGTACAAAAAGTCACTCGGCATGAGGTCAATCGCACCTTCAATGCGCTGATAGCCGCCGCCCAGCAATTGCGCCGCCGCGCGTAACAGCGTGGTTTTACCCACGCCGACGTCGCCTTCCAGCAGCACGTGGCCACGTGAAAAAATCGCAATCGTGAGCGCCCTGACTTGCTCAGGCATGCCAACGACCACACTGTTTAATGCTTGCTCGAACGCCAGCGCACCTTCACGCCATGCGGCCAAATCCATTTGTTTTTCCATACACCACCCATGATTCAGAATGAAACAGGCCACTATCGACTGCGCACAATCGACACCGGTATGTCACATGCAAACGGGGGACGAAACTGACACCGGAAACGATGTCAGTCTCCTGGGGGGAATTTAAGATTACTTCACGTCAAATACGAAGTTGCCGCTGGATTTGGCGTTTGCAATGCGTTTTGCATTACGTGCATCCATGGCTTTGATGGCTTCCTCTTGTTTGTTGAGTTCCACCGGATCATGTTTTGGGTCGTATTTGGAACCCGCAATTTTTTCCGGATAGCCGGGTTTGGCTTCCCAGCAGTTACCTGGCTCTTTACAATTTTGACCATCGTAAGCCAGAGCCTGATTGGACACTGCCAACACACCAGCCACGGCCAGTAATGTCATTACGTGTTTCATCACATTTCTCCTTAATCACAAATTAGCTGGTGTATTTTTTTCAATTATCAGAGGGCCCACCAGCCTAACCCTCTGGTAAGTCGTTTAACCGTGAGGCGTTGCCGCGCCACTGTTTTTAAGGTTCTCTTCCTCCTGGTGACGAATCCAGGCAATGATATGAATAATTTCATCCACTTGCAGACGGCCCTGTTGTGGCCCCATCATGCCGTTCGCCCCACCATAAATGGTTTCAAAGATGCCCTTGTCGGTTTGATTTTTAGGATAAGTCCAGTATTCATCTGCCAGCGCCGGACCTAACTTGCCCTCAGCCAGGTGACCATGGCAACCAGAACAGGCGGTTGAGAAAATCGTATAGCCTTTTTTGATTGCTTCAGGATCGGAGCGGTAGGGGTTTTCACCGGTGGCTAAAAAATGCTTGGCTTCAGGGGTAAAGGTCTCACCGTCCATCGGTGCGATCTCCAGCACATCCCCCGAAATCGTGCCACGAAACTCCAATGGCGGACCATCTTTCAACGCGACATGCACGGCAGTGGCTGGGGTGGCAGGCGCCTCTGCTTTAGCCGCAGAAGGACTCGCAGCAGATTCATCTTTGGCGCAGGCCACCGTCAGAAAAGCAGCCATGACCAAACCCGTCAGACCCAAAGCCATGGTCAGCGGTTGACGCAGGCGGCGTAAATGCGGTTGTTGAGATTCTTTCAATTCAAACTCCAAAACTTGATTAACAAAATACAGTGACTTAATGCAGACTCAACAGAGGAATGCCTTCATCCTTGAGGATGGCAGTAATCTCTGCGCCATGCGCATCAATGACACGATTCAAAGCATCCACCAGCTCGGGGTGCTGCTTGTTGACACCCATGACCACGTTGTAGTGCATGGGGATTTTTTCACCGTTGGTTTTTTTGGCGGTATCTTCGACGATCACCATATTCAACGGCACTTCGGAAGCACGCACATAACGCGCAGCTTCTGGCGCCCACAACATCGCCATATGCAAGTGCATATTGGCCACATCATTCACCAGCCGTGACGGCTCGACGTGGATGTAACGGTTGCGGGTGGACTGAAAATTCTGGATTTCAGTAAAGTAGTCAAACATGTCGTCAAAACGGTTGATTTGCAGCAACATGTTCTTACCGGGGCTATCCGGCATGACACCGATACGGAAATTTTTCTCTTTGAGGTAGGGATGATCCCAGGAGGTCACATCAATTTCACGGTCTTTGCGTGTGATAAACACGTAAGCTGAACGATAGTAAGGTTTGGTCGTCAGCACACGCGGATCATTCGGATCGGTGCCAATCAACACATCACATTTACCTGCTTCCATGTCTTTTTGCAGGGTGAGTGGATTGGTCCACCAGAAATAGTTGATTGGCAGATTCATGGCCTTGCCAATCACATTTGCAATCTTGTTTTCAAAGCCCTCTTGCTTGTCATTTGAAAAAGGCAGCTCGGACTTACCAGCACAGACATTGAGCGCATTTGCAGCCACGGCAGGCAACGCCAACAGACTGAATGCCAACGTGAGGCAGGCGCTAACCCAGCCAGCACGGACTCTTTTTACATCAGGAAACATATTTGCTCTCTTCACTCTAGGGCTGAGAACAGGGTGACCGGCCCGTCTTGCGACCGACGGCCACCCTGCACACTACATCAACAGGTTCAGGACTTGAATTACAGGCTGAACACCATCAGGCCACCGCCCATTTGTGTGTGGTTTTGCAGTTCTTTGAACGCACCAACCGCACCCAAACCAGCACTTGGGTCTGTCAGGTCAAACACCAGACCAACGCCTGGCCAGCCACCGACACCGTACATGCTGCCGACGTATTGTTTACCCTTGAAGGAGTAAGTCATTGGAGACCCGATACCACCAGATGGCATCTTGAAGTTCCACAGCTCTTTACCGTCTTTGTTATCCAACGCTTTCAGGTAACCATCCAGTGTTGCGTACCAAACCAGGCCGCCTTTGGTGTACAAAGTACCGCCCCAAGCTGCAAATTTCTCCCACTTGGTCCATTTGGCTTTACCAGTGGTCAAGTCAAATGCACGGATCTGACCCATTTCTTTCTTGGTTGGGCCATTCGGGCCAGGGTACATCGCCAGAGTTGCACCGACGAAGAACTGACCGGCACGGTATGGCAGCATGAACGGCTCCCAGTCCATACAAATGTGGTTCAGACCTGCGTACAAGGTACGGCTTTCTGGGTCGTAAGAGTCAACCCCCTGGTTGTGGAAGCCCATCGCAGATGGACAAATGTTGGTGCCTTTGTGGTCCATACGGGCTGCAAACTCTGGATCACGCACTGGTGTGCCTGATTTCAGGTCCACTTTCTTGAACACGTTCACGGCTGGGTCGACTTTTTCAGCCACGATCAGCTTGCCGTTTTCACGGTTCAGCGTGTACAAGATACCGTTACGGTCAATGTGGCTGAGCAGCGGTGTCATCTTGCCGTCAACAGGTTGGTCAGTCAGCACCATCTGGTTCACACCAGCAAAGTCCCACTCGTCATGAGGTGTCTTTTGGTAACCCCATTTCGCCATCCCGGTGTCGAGGTCACGACCCCAGATAGTCATGGTCCACTTGTTATCGCCAGGACGCATGGTTTCGTTCCATGGTGCTGGGTTGCCGGAACCGTAGTAGAACAGGTTCAACTTAGGATCGTAAGCATACCAACCCCAGTTAGTACCGCCACCGATTTTCCAGGCATCGCCTTCCCAGGTTTTGAGGCCCAGGCCAAATTGACCGTAGTGTGGGTTTTCTTTGTTGAAGTCTTTTGCCAAACGGATGGACTCGTCAGAACCGGTTGCGAACGCACGCCATTTCAGTTCACCTGTTTTCAGGTCCAGTGCGTTAACCGCACCACGCACACCCAGCTCAGCGCCAGAACAACCGATCAAGACCGTGTCTTTGGCGACAAACGGTGCCTGTGTCAATGTCTGACCGACTTTCGGATCACACATTTCCACTTCCCAGTTCACCTTACCGGTTTTGGCATCCAACGCCAGTACATGGCCATTGGCTTGTTTCTTCACGATTTGACCCGCGCCGTAAGCCAGACCACGGTCTACCACGTCACAGCACATCACTGCTTTGGTAGAAGCATCTTGCTTAGGTTTGTGTTGCCAAACAATTTTGCCTGGATCGTTCAGATTCAAAGCATAAGTGTTATTTGGGAAAGCGGAGTGGATATACATCATGTCGCCGATGACCAATGGCGCACCTTCGTGACCATTGAGCACACCGGTAGAGAATGACCAGGCTGCTTTCACATTTTTAACGTTGGATTTGTTAATTTGTGCCAGCGGGCTGTTGTGCTGGCTATAATAGCCACCGGTTGCCACAGGCCAAGCCCCTGGGGTGTTCAATGCCTTGTCCAGGTCAGCATCCGCAAATGCCAGACCAGAAACGCTGGCAAACAAGCCTCCAACCAAAGCGCCAACAATGGCACGTGTTGAATTGTTTTTCATACGATCTCCTAATCTCTCAAGAATGAGTTTGATGTGTTGTTGCAGTCACCCCCCCGAATGCTGCACTTCACGACCGAAATTGTTAATAATTTGTAACATTGGCAATAGATGAAACATTCCCTATCATCTATTCAAGAATTCATCATCGCATCACACCCCACAACGGGAATCTTTCACTACAGCCAGCCTAAGGATGTGGTCTATAGTGGCGCACATTCACTTGGCGCAAATTGACCGCCAACACCGTCAATAGCAGATGTGCTCTGCGCTGACTGAGTGGATCTTTCAAGTCATGCATTCATATCATTGGTCTATGCCATTCTTTAGGGTATTTCATCAGCTCGGCCATCTCAGTCGGGCCAGTCGTGACACGCTTATCGTGATCGCAGGCGTGGCCGTCACCTTTGTGCTGTCATCCGCATTCGACCTGGCAGAACGTGTGAACGCCTGGCTACTCACCTATGAATATGCGCAACTAGACGAAGTCCCACTGACCCTGTTTGTATTGGTGTTGCTCAGTGTGTGGTTCAGCCAGCGCCGCTGGCGTGAGATTCATGCCGAAATCCAGCGCCGCAAACAGACCGAGGCGCGTCTGAGTAGCAGCCAGCAGCTCTATAAAACCCTGTTTGATGGAGATTTGACCGGGAATGTAGTGCTGGACCTGGAAGGCAACATCGGCATGCACAACCGCGCCTTTGAGCGTATTTGCCGCCCACTGAGCCACAACCGCAATACACGTGAGTTGTTCAGCTTTGACTGGCTGCCATTTATTGTGCAATTGCAACAGCAGCAGGAAATCAACTTCAACAAGCTGCAAATCCGCCGCCCAGATGGCCTGCCGTGTTATGTGAGTGCCCGCTTTGTTTACATGGCTCCCAGCGACAACCAGGCCGCACAAATCCATGGGTATCTGGTAGATATGACTGAGCAATGCCTAGTCGAGCAGGACCTGGAACGTACCCTGAAAGAAAACCGTGTGCTGGCGCGCCATGCCATGCAGGTGCAAGAGCATGAACGCAAATATATTGCCAGCGAGATTCATGACGAAACCGGGCAATACCTGACGGCGATCCGTATGGATGCACTCACCCTGCAAAAAAGCACGCCGGAGCAGGCGCATGTGATTGCGGTCAGAATCGCCTCCAATACGCAACACGTCCAGCAATCCATCCGCGCCCTGATCAAGCATCTGCGCCCGCCCGCGCTGGATTCACTGGGCCTGGTCGGGGCCATCGAGCGACTGGTGAGTGACTGGAAAAAACTCAATCCGCGCGTGGATTGCCATTTGCTGCTGGATACCGGCGAGCATGCCTTAAACGAAGATATCAATATCGTGGCGTTTCGCGTGACGCAAGAGGCGCTGACCAATATTGCACGTCACGCCCAGGCCACCGAAGTCTGGATCGATTTGCAGGTGATCCAGCGTCAGGACAAATGGTGGTTGCAGATTGAAGTACGTGACAATGGCAAAGGCATGGATACTTCACTGGCCACCGAAGGCGTCGGCCTGGTCGGCATGCGCGAACGCATCGAATCCCTGCATGGCAGCTTCAAGCTCATGAGTGGCTTGCAAGCCGGCACCTTGATTACTGGCCTATTGCCCTTGCAGGCACACCCGCAGGCTTTGCCTGCCTCTTCCTTACCCACCAACCCGGGAGTCAATGACTATGCAACATCCTAAATGGCCATGCCTGATCGTACTGCTGTTCCCTTTTTCGCTCGCAGCCAAAGACCTCAACACGCTAGAGCAACCCTTCTTGCAGGCTTATAGCGGAAAATCCCGCCAATTTGTCGAAGAGCAACTGGGCAAACCGGTGAAAAAAGAAGTGGCCGTTAAACCCCATAACGCTGACCAGATCCTGAAGGAAAAAGGTCAAGCGACGGCAGGCGAAGGTGACAGCGTTGAAATGTGGTATTACCAGGGCAAGATTCAATATGCGCCAAATAAATATTTCAATACCGCCGAACTCACATTTGCCAACGACAAATGTGTGAACATCACCTTTGCCAACAAGAAGTAAGGAGTCGTACGCGTCATGGCCAAAGTAATGATCGCAGATGACCACGCCATGCTGAGGCAAGGCTTGCGGACCATGCTGGAGCAGGCCAACCACCAGGTCACGCAAGATGCATTGAGCGGCGAAGAAGCCTGCCTGCTGGTGGAAAAAAACCACCCGGACTTGCTGATCCTCGATCTGGACATGCCTGGCATAGGGGGGCTGGAAACGCTCAAACGCATTTTGCACCGCAAGCCGCAGATGCGCGTGTTGATTTTTAGCATGCATGATGACTGCATCTATGCCACGCGCGCGATTCAAGCAGGCGCACGCGGCTATGTGACCAAAACTGAGCCGCCAGAAGTGGTGCTGGAGGCGGTGCAGAAAATCCTCAAGGGCGGCCGCTATATCAATAACGAACTGGCGCAGAGTTTGTCCATGTATCACCTGGAAAGCCAGGAAAACCCGATCCAGAAACTCTCGCCACGCGAGTTTGAAGTGTTCCGGCGCATTGCCCAGGGCGAGGCGCTGGCGGCAATTGCCAAGGCCATGCATATTGGCTACAAAACCGTCGCCAATATCCAGACCAGTGTGCGGCAAAAGCTGGGCGTCGAAACCACGGGCCAGCTGGTGCATATTGCCGTGCGTTTTGGCATTATCAAGGGCTTGTAAGCGCAGGGTTGCCCATGATACTGATCATTGCCCGCAAAGAATTACGCAGCCTGTTTGCCACACCCATGGGCTGGCTGGTGCTGGCCATCTTTCAGGCCATTGTTGGCACTTATTACAGCCTGAGTTTTAACCAGTATTTCGAGATCATGCAAAGCGCGCATTGGCAGGTACAGCGTATCGGCCTCACCCAGTTTATGGCAGAAGGTGTGTTTGGTGTGGCAGCCGTGCTGATGCTGTTTGTGGTGCCGCTGGTAAGCATGAAGCTGATCAGTGAGGAGCGCAAAAACCAGACCATGGCCTTGCTCATGAGTGCACCACTCAGCATGACTGAACTGATCCTGGGCAAGCTGCTTGGCATCCTCAGCTATTTGAGTCTGTTAATTCTCAGCATGGTGCTGATGATCGCGCTGCTGCTGCCCTGGGCAGAAATTGACCTGCCCTATCTGCTCACGCATGCGTTTGGCTTATGGTTATTGATGCTAGCCAGCAGTGCGCTCGGGCTCTATATTTCTTGCCTGACCGCCAACCCTATCCTGGCAGCATTCTGCAGCCTGACCGCGCTGACTTTTTGGCTGTTGCTGGACAAGTTTTTCAGCGACGACCACCAGGCCCTGTTTCATGATTTTTCACTGATGCAGCATTACCGCCAGTTTGCGCTGGGCATCCTCAATAGCTACGACATCCTGTTTTTTGTCTTGTTTGCCGGCTTTTTTGTGCTGCTGGCGATCCGGCGTTTACATGCGGACCGACTGTATGGCTAATACAACCAAAGACACCTCCACCGCCCCTCCTTTAAGCCAACGCCTTGCCCACTGGTGGCAGCATCAACTGGTGGTGCCTGCGCTGCTGATTGTGGCACTGGGACTGGGCTGGCTGGCCTGGCAGTTTCATGCCATGGCAGACACCACACACAATCATCGTAATACCTTATCTGCCGCCAGCCAGCAGGTTCTCCACGACCTGCCGGGGCAAATAGAGATTATCGCCTTTTGCAGCAACAGCCCGTTCAAGGGCCGCTATTTCCGCAAGTCGATTGTGGCGCTGGTGCAGCGCTATCAGCAGCAACACCGCGGCATACATCTGCAATTTATTGATCCTGCCACCGCACCTACGCTGGCCAGAGAGTGGCAGATTAAAAAAGAAGGCGAAATGCTGATCCGCTATGCCGGCCAGCAGCAGCGCCTGTATTTGCCTTACACCGAAGAAGCCTTTACCAATGCCTTACTCAGCCTGCAGCATGGCGAACGCGCCCCGCTGCAATTTCTCGTGGCCCATGCATTGCATGACACGCATGGCACTGGCTTGAGCCAATTGGCACAAGCCCTACAAAACGCAGGCATCCCCGTCTTGACCGGAGACCTGCCAGCCACGCCAGCGAAAACCTTACCAAGTTTGGTCCTGGCCGGGAGCGACAAACCCTACTCGCCTGCACAAATCGCGGCGATTCGCCAACATGTGCAACAAGGCGGCAACCTGGTTTGGCTCACCACCTCGCCACAGGCACAGGGCTTGCAAGCACTGGCACAAGACCTGCGCCTGACCATTAGCCCAGGCATAGTCATTGATCCAGTCAATCGCCAGTTTGATATTCCCCTGCATGATTTAAGTACCCAGCGCTATGGCGCCCGCGGACCGACGCAGGAATTTGGCTTGCGCACCTTCTTCCACCAGGCGCACTCGATAGAGCACCAGCGCATCCCGAATGACCCGTGGCAAAGCCTGCCTCTGGTGGCAGCAGCAGAACAAGGCTGGGTAAGCACAAGCTATCAGCCCGCCGCACATCCGGCGCCCTCCGCCATGACCTTTAATGCCACAAAAGATACACCCGGCCCGGCCACGTTGATGCTGGCGCTGGAAAAACCCTTGGCCTCAGGCAACAAACAACGCATTCTGGTCATCGCGAGCCCAGACTTTTTTTCTAACCAGCAAATCCAGCGCGGCGGCAACCTGGCACTCAGCCTGCAAAACCTGCAATGGGTCGTGAATAACCAGCCTACCGTCAGCCTGCCCGTGACGCCACTCCGCGATACCGTGATTGCATTACCAACGCAACGTACCTGGCTGATGCTGCTGTTTAACGGTTTCCAGTTTGGGCTGCCATTGGCCTTGCTGCTCGCTGGCGGCTGGGCCTGGCGCAGAAAACAGCGTGCTTGAGGTAAGGTTAAAGGTTAGTGTGTTCAGAGGATTGAGAGGACGCTTGATGGCCGCAAGATCATCACTTTGCTTGAGCTGATGATTGAATCTATTTCATACTGCGGACTGTAAATGAGTGCGCCTTAAGCGTGCTTGACTTCATAGCCTATCAATTGATTTTGTTTAAATTAATTATTAATTGCTACGATCACAATTTGCTGCGACTCAGCAATAAACGAATTACCTTTATCAGGATTAAAAATGCATAAGCAGAACACAAAAAAACAAACCACTTCATGGTCCAGCCATAGTGATGCTTAAGTAAATTCGCTTTCTCGTTGACTGCTATCCTTTGGCAAATAAAGATCTTTGACGCCATTAACTTTGCTTTGCATGCCCGCCTTCTAATTACAAAACTACAAAAGCGGCATTACGGTTTTTGTCTGCATATGAAAATCCTCCCATAAAAAAGCCCCGCAAGATGCAGGGCTTTTGTTGATTTGGCAGGTCTGCCGTTCCGTTGGCAAGTCGATACTTACAAGCCGGACAAGCCTTTTTCAATCGCCTGATTATGTGTGGCCTCTGTTGGCGATGTTGGTGCAACCGCTGCAGGTTCTGGTTTGGCTGCCGGGACTGCAGGCGCAGTGGTGTCAGCGTTCAGGGTCATTTTAGAGAAGTCGCCATAAAACTCGACCTTGGCCTCTTTGCGCAAACTCGCAACCTCATTCTTGATCAGTGTTTGCTGCCCAGAGTTGACCAGGAACTGCTGGATCACTGGTTTAGCATTGTCAAAATTGACCGGTTGGCGATCAACTTTGGCCAGATACAGCAAAACCAATGCCTGTGGGCTCTTGACTACAAGCGTATCGCCCGCTTTCAACGCGTTAAGCTGCTTGAGCAACTCGAGTGGCAACTGTTCGGCGGCTTTGCGGCTGGCATTTACGTTAAAAACGTATTTATTGTCTTGCAGCCATTTCGCAATTTCCTCAGGCGTCTTGGCGGCATTAATGCCTGCTTCAATCTCGCTGACGTGTTGTGTGCCATCCTGTACTGCGAATTCTTGGATGACATAGACGTTACGCTCGCTGAATAACTCAGGATGCGTGTCATAAAACTTCTGGATTTCATCGGCTGAAGGGGTGGCCTGTTTTGCCGCCACTTTTTGCATATAGGCTTGCGCCAACACTTGCTGCTTGGTGGCCTCTAGCACTTGTAACACATTCGGGTCACGGTCAAGTTTTTCGTCCACAGACTTTTGCTTGAGCAATTCCATGTCTACCATTTGCTGCAACACTTTTTCAGATGCGGCTTTCACTTGCGACTGGTCCAGCTTGCCCAGTTTGGACAAGGCAAAATTCAACTGATGCACAGTAATTTCGCTGCCATTCACCTTGGCAACCACCTGGGAGCCGCCTTTACTGGCTTCATCATGTTTGCTGCAACCAGCCATTACCAGCATCAGTGCTGGTACGATCAATGCGATTTTTTTCATCATCACCCTTTAATATTCGCTATTTTTAACTTCTGTTGCGATCACTCGCAACCTGATAACGGTTTTTAATCCGCCGTCTTGAGCCAGACGCGCTGTTCAAGACAAACGCTTACACACTCGGTTCACCAATATTGCCAATGGTCACCAAACACTACCCACGCCCCTAAGAGCGCATTGGTGGTGACATGCGCAATGATTGACACCCAGAGCACCTGGAAATGACGGTATAACCAGGCATATACCAATCCTGCCAACAGCCCTGCAAACCAGAGCTGATGCTCCACAGCGAATAATACGCTACTTAGCAGGATTGCATAAGTCGTGACTGCGGCAGGTGACACAGTCAGAAAATCGTTCGCATCCAGCCTGCGCATCAGATACGAACGCCAGAACAATTCTTCAATGACAGGCACCACTAATGCAGAACCCGCCCAACGGCAAGCTAACCAGAACAGATCCTCCCCTGTCTGCATTGGCATCGCCACGATGGCTTGTGTCTCGCTCCCGCCCAACCAGACTGGGTAAGGCGCAATCCACAGCACAAACACCAACACCCCCGCCAGTAAGGCAAGCCCGACCTGCGCGCGCGCAGGCTTGTCGGTCAACTCGCGATAATCAGCTCTAAAGTAGAACAGGCACGCCAAGGCCAGCAAGCAGCGACACAAATACGCCGCTTGCCCCGCCACCCCCAGCGCAGTGAAGAGATCCACTAACCAAGGCTGCAGGGCCAACAGCAAAATAAAGCCGATAAACGGAAAGATGCGCGCACATTCTGCGCGCGTGAACCAGTGATCAATTAAACGCATCATACAGGCAAGCCTATCATCAAACAGTCTACCTGCCTATGCTGGAAGCCACTTAAGGCGTTGCAACTTTGTCGACCTTGTTTTCCAGTAACTGACTGTGTTTTTCTTGAAGGATATTCTCGAGTTCAACCCGCTTTAATTGAAAAAACGGCTCTGAACGCAGCACTTTTTGATAAAAACTGGCATTGTCATACAAATCCACCAGCTCATGCCCATACGCATACAAACGGCTATTTTTTTCTTCGCAGCTGGTCAGCTTCTGGTGGTTGTCACTCACTTTGGAAAGCAGTTGTTTGCGTTGCTGCTCGTTGCTCTCTTGCGTCGCATGTGCAAGCTTGAGTTGTTGTTCGGCCGCCTCAAGTTGCTGGTTTTTTTCGGCGAGCTGCGTTTGCAACTGTTTGAGTTGTGCAGATAACGCGTCTTTTTCCTGCAACAGCTTCTGATTGTCAGACTGCAATTGCTGGTTACGTTTGAGCTGTCCCTGCAATTTGGCCGAATGCGAGCGCTGTGCAGACTGCGCCTGATCCAAGGCTTGCGACAAGCCCTGTTTTTCTTGCTCAAACTGCGATTGCAGGGCAGATTTTTCAGCCTCCAAATCCTGCTTCATTTTTTGCATGAGGATGGCGGCACGTTTGGCCGATTTGTCCTGCTTTTCTGCAGCAGCCGTTGGCTCTACACAGAGTCCAATCAAGCTCAGGCTCAGCAGGAGTGACGAGATGAGTTTCATACAGTCCCTTTAAAACCGGCCATTAAAGTCGAGGAAAAAGGTATCCACAGAGAATGGCAAACCAGAAATTTCATCGGCACTGACGTATCTGGAAGATAACCAGGCATTTTTGCCCAAGCCGTACTGTGCGCCCAAATAAAAGCCTTTGGCATCTGTGCCACCAAGACGGAAGTTAGAGTCGGTGAAACCATCCAACATAGCGTCAGCTTCAAGACGCCTATATCCCCCAAACACCTGCCAGTCATGCAGTTTTTTAATCATTGGATGCCCAACCATGAGCGCAAACTCATACCCCTCATCCTGCTCATCATATAATGTGTTGGTTCGACGCAATATTTCTTCTTGATCGAAGCCGATATTTTTAACATAGGCCCCATGCAAAATGACATGGACAGGATCGAAAACTGCCAAGTCGACCTCACCAGTAAAGTTGATTAGCTGAAACTGAGAGGCCAGCCCACAAAGTGAAGGATTGTTTTGACTGCCGCAGTTATTTCCAAACGGGTTCATTTTAAAGGTACTGTTCCCCTTTTGTCGCCAGAGAGGAACAGTCGCGTCATAGCGTGTATCTCCAACAAACTCTCTCGGCTTACCTTCAACGTTTTTAAAATCATAATAGGCAACGCCAAGCTTCACCTTACTGTTGTTATCAGAGGTCCATTCAATCCCACCTTGCGCGGCATATAACCATTTATCGCGAGCCTTGTTGGTATCTGAACTTTCAATCTCTTCAATAGGGAAAGCTCCTGCTGTTGAGAAGAGTTGCCAGTGTTGGTTAAGTTTAGGATTGACTCTCGCTACCAAGCCATCAAATGCCAAATCAGGATCCCAGAGCAAGTCTGTGTTGAACGTCTGATTGCCAGTAAAGAATGGGTTGGCAAACCGGCCGCCTGTTAAGGTTAACCAATCATAGGGTTTAGCCTCAAGAAAAGCTCTGTCCAGCCCAAAGATAAATTTACCCTGCGAGAAGCCTTCTGTCTGGTTTGGAGTCACTGGCGTCTGTAGCATACCAGTGGTAAACCGAATACCACCATTCAACCAGTCATTAATATGTAGATTAGCGCCAAACAAGGCGCGAATACGCTGACGCTGCCTGTCTTCACTGGTGTTATTGACTTGCATATATTGCCTATTATTAGAAGCAAGATCTGCAGGCGTCACATTATTATCACTGAACATATCTTCCTGGTAGCGCAAACGCAGAGCCCCCGTCCACTCAACGCGATCAATCCACTCTGGAATCCCTAACCGCTCGCCTGCCTTGTAATTGAGTTTTTTCATCACCTCTTGCTCAATCTCAGCACGCATTTCGTTTTTGACATGCTCAGGCACATATTGCACGCGGATCGCTTTCGATTGCGTCGCCGCAGCTGGCGCATCTGGTGCGGCAGATTCGGCGACACTGGCCGCTTCTTCTTGTGCTTTTTGTTTGGCCGCTTGCGCTTGCTTGAGCAAAGCATCTGCTTTTTCTTTAGACAGTACACCCTCTTGTACCAGCAACTCGATCAAATTCATGGTGGTGGCACGCACCTCTTCCAGTGATTCACGTTCACCGGCGATTACACCCTGCGCTTGTGTGCTAAACAGGCCGGCCACCAGCCATGGAATCATCCAGTTCTTTGCTTTTATCTTCATATCTTTCCCTAGTTACTTTCGCTCTTTAGCAAGAGGCTCTTTACTGCGAGGCTTGCGATCAATATTGATTAACGCTGTTGTGTGTTCCGTACTTCATGACATGTTTTTCGAGGCCATTCTGACGATGACCTTTCTTGGCATATCCTCTGGCGCAGACTCTTTCAACGGCGGAATCCGGCTCAATACTTTGCGGATCAAGGCATCGGTTTCAGCATCACCACTGGAGTCAATCAATTCCGCATGATCAATGTCGCCCTGGGCATTTAAAAACACCCTGACATCGACCTGATACTTCACTTTGCTCAGTCCACTTTCTGCATCCAGCGCTTTCTTGATTTGCGCATCCACCTTGTTGGTAAACCAGGCAAACGCAGCCATATTCTTTTTGCCGCCAATTTTGGGACCAGTGGTGACGTCGCCCCCCTTGTACTCATTATTCACGGCACCGGACTGGAAGGGACTTGGGCCATCACCCGCAGCGCCTTCCATCTTGAGGTTCTCGGCAGGCGGTGCTTCAACCGGTTTGGGCTCAGGCTCTTTGGGCGCTTCTTTCGGCTGCTCCTTCGGCGTTTCCTTGGGCGGCTCTTTAGGCGGAGGCGGCGGCGGTGGCGGCGGTGTGTCGGGCAGCAATTTCACAGTAGTGATTTGCTTTTTCTGCGTCGGCCCACCCGAAAACAGTTTTTTGATGCCATAAGCGATGCCAGCCAAGACGGCCAGCACCAATACAGCGATCAGGATGCGGGTCGCCCACAGCCGTGCGGGGTGTACCGGCGTGTCAGTGGAAAGGTTATCTTCCATCGCCATACCCTAAGTCCCGATTTTGCCGGTCACCAGGCCGACATTTTCAATTTGCAGGCGGTTTACGAGGTCAATGACACCGATGACGCCAGCATAAGGCGCTTGTGGCTGACCCTTGATCATGACGTTGAACTTGGGATCCATGGCCTTGGCCTGGTTGAGTTGTGTCTCCAGTTCAGCCATGGTCACGCCAACCCCATTGATGGTGAGCGTGCCGCCCTGTTGTACCTGCACGATTTTGATGTCGTGTTTTTCAGTGCTGGGCTTGTTGGACGGCTTGGGCAGATTCATGGTCAAGCCTTGCACCCCCGCCGTGGTCATCAGGATAAAAATCACCAGCAGCACATAGGCCAAATCCAGCATGGGCGTGATGTTGATGGTGTCGTATGGTTGAGCGTCGTTCTGGACTTGCATGGCTTACTCCACCACTTTCTTGGTCACCAGGCCGACTTCGGTAATGTCCAGCCGTTTACAGATTTCCAGCACTTCAGAGACCTTTTCATAATGCGCGGCGGCATCGCCCTTGAGCACCACCGGCAGCTCGGGATTACTGCTTTTGTATTGCGCCAGACGCTGCTCCAGCTGTGCCATATCCACCGGGAACGCATCAAGGTAGACACTGCCATCACTGGTAACGGTAATCGCGCGCATTTGCGGTTTGGCCAAGGCAGCAGAGTTTACCGTGTGTGGCATGTCGACTTTGACGCCTTGCACGGAGGCGGTAGTCATGATGATAAAAATCACCAGCAGTACGTACGCCAAGTCCAGCATGGGCGTAATGTTGATCTCATCGTAGAGCTGGTTCTCTTCTTTGACGCCTTCTGACATCGCTTATGCCTTATTCCTTACCGTACAGTTCAGCGGTACGGGTAATGAACTCATCGACAAAAATCTGCATGGCGATGGTGATGTTTTTGACACGGCTGGCCAGATAGTTGTAGCCAAACAGGGCAGGAATCGCCACGCCCAGGCCAGCCACCGTGGCCAGCAAGGCGGCCGCAATCCCCGGCGCAATCGCGTTCACGTTAACGTCACCGGCGGCAGCAATGGCAGCAAAGGTGATCATCACACCCACCACAGTCCCCAACAGGCCCAGGAAAGGTCCACCGGAAATCGCAATGGTCAGCAACACCATCATGCTGTTCATGCGCTGGGTTTCACGGACCAGATCGGCATCCACAGCGGCCTTGATCGCATCAATTGAGGCGCCGCCCAAAGCCACTTTGCCATCCACTTCACGTTTTTTGATTTCACGTAAGCCCGCTTTGTACAAGCCAAACAGATTGGAGTGGGTGTAGCTACCGGTTTTGTCCAGTGCCAGCAAGTCAGCAGCATTAGACTGTTGAAAGCGCTTGAGAAACAGGTCATTGTCTTTGTCAGTACGGCTCACCAGGCGTGCTTTGCTCACCATCACCCAGGCGCTGATGGCGAACATCACCGCCAGAATCGCGATCACCACTTTGGCGTCCACGGTCAGGCTGTTGATCAGAATGCCCATGTAGTTGGCTTCGCCGCCTTCTGCTTCTTCCTCCCCGCCCGCGGCAGCCACTTTCACCATGCTGGCATCCGCGCCTTGTGATTGGGCAACCAAGGTCAGCCAGGCGGCACTGCGGGCAGTGTTCGCCAACTGCAATTCATCGACTTCAGCATTCAGGTTTTCGCCCAGCGTGAATGTCGCAGCCGCTTGCGCATCGGTCACTGCTACTTGACCAGCGACTTGGCCATTCAGGTAAACCAAAGCCTGGCCAGCCTGAAACACCAACGCCACATGCTGCCATTGACCGGCTTTTAACTCGCCTGCTTTGGTGGCTGCACCACCGGCCTGCAAGGACAAGGCGCTGCCATCCAGCTGCAGGCTGACATTGCCGCTTTTGAACAACACGGCGGTTTGTGGCAAGCTGGCAGGCTTAAGCCAGACTGACCAGGTGCTGCCATTGGCCAACGCAGGTACGGCAGGCAAAGTCAATGCCAATGGACTGTTATTCAGTACGGCGCTTTCTGCAATCAATCCGGCTTTTTGTACAGTCGCGTTGCCGCTGGCCGTCAGCTGGCTCGGGCCGCTATCCTTGAGCAAGGCATTTTCAGAGAAGGCAAACCGTGCCAGCAAGGCCGGATCATTCAGTGCCTGCGCATCGCTGGCGGCTGTGGCAGACTCATTGCCTGCTGCCAGATTGATAAACAAATCCTTGTTGGCCGAAGATACTTGCGGCAACACCACCCAGGCCACCGCCAATTCGTTGACGGCATCATATTTTTCCAGGGTAAACTTGAGTTCGGTTTTGTCATCCGCCGCAATAAAACGCAGATCAGCCCCATCTACATTGGCGCCGGTAAAATCAAAATTACCGGAATGCAGACGCACCAGCATCGGCGCCTGGTTGACTGCCTCTTTGATATTGGTAGTGTCTATGCTGATTTTTTGCTGGGTAGCCCAGTCTTTGTTCCATGCAGCCTCGCCGGAAACAGAGAGTGTGAGCCCTAAAATTGCAACCAATAAACCAAGTGTGTTCTTCATAGTTTTGCTGACAAGTGAATTTGAGCAGCAAGTCTAAAGAGTGAATGTTGCAGTCACATTAAGACAGGACTAGTCGGACTAGTTTTTTCTGACACATAGGCAGAGCGCAAAAAAGCCCGGCGAACCGGGCTTTTTTTGCTACAAGTGCAAACAGGGTTATGACTGACGGCGGGTAGCGATCCAGCCAATCACGCCCAAGCCCAGCAGCATCAGGCCAGACTGGGTTGGCTCAGGCACTGCAGCTGCGTAAGTCAGGCTACCAGCACCGGACAAACCCAGTGTGGTGTCATAGGTAAAGTAAGCATCGGAGGCATCAGCACTGCCCGCGATAAAGCTAAAGCCAATCGCCGGGGTGTTCGAGTTAACAGACCACTCAATGCCAGTAAACACGCCATCCTGAAACACAGCGGTTGCATTAGCCAACGCCGGCGTGGCCAAATCAAACACGCTGCTGCCAAATTTAAAGTTCAAGCTGCTCAGGTTAATTAACTCAGTGCCGCTGGACAGCAGGCCCGCATCATCAAAGCTGAATAAGCCTTGGTAGCTGGTGCCATTGTAATAGCCGGAATCCACCAGGCCATTAAACTGCAGGGATTGAATAGCGGCTTGCGCAGGCATCACCACTGCCAGCAAGGCCACTAAGGTGATTTTTTTGATCATATTCATTGCAATATTCCTCTAGAAAACTTTGAAATCGTAAAACTTTTAAATAGTAAAAGTATGCATTAGTAAATCTGTGAAAACTTGAGCGTTAAAGTGTGAAATCGCGAGCAGGTATCACTTGTTTCGCCGTCAGGCCTTTGAGCGTGAGCAGCGATCTGGCAGCGGCAGGACCAGCAGCACCGTCACTGTCTACCCAAAGCTGCACACCGCCTGTCACATCCACCAGGCGCAGATAGCCATCAGTCAATGCAGTATTGGCAGACACACCCAGTGAAGCCAGCAAGGCAGTTAACTGCACTTTGTCGGCATAAGGGGTAAAGTCAGTGATGGTGTCACCCGCTTCACGCAGACTGCTGTAGACAAACACGTCGTTACCAGCGCCACCTGTCAGCGTATCCACGCCCAGACCACCATTGATCACATCATCCCCCGCAGTGCCTACCAGCACATCACGGCCAGCCGTGCCCGTGCGCGTGACGCCAGCGGTTGTGCTGGCAATTGCCAGGTCAATCAAACGGCCGCCTTTGTCATACTGGTTTTCCAGGCCATACAGGTTGGTGGTGATTTCATCGCCATCGGCATTGTTCAAGCGACCCAGGCCACCTTCAGCTTTAGGCGTCTGGATGTAATTAGCCAGGGCCTCTTGATAGGTAATCGTGAATGGGCTGTTTTCAAACACCACGCCATTGGCTGCAAACGGGTAACCATCGCCCCCAGCGGCCGTAAAGTCTATGGTGGTGAAGGAGAAGGTGCGGCTATTGTTGACGACCACACCGTTATCAATCAGTACGGTGCCGTCATCCAGCACCACACGTTGAATGCGGCTACCTGTGCCTTGCGTGGTTCTGGCCGGGTTGCGGCTGTCGTAGATCACTTGCATGCCAGAAATCTGGGCATAGCGGCCATTGGCACGACCGGTCGGGCTGGTCTCGCCATAACCGTGCTCCAGCAAGTCTTTGAGCTGGGTCGCGTTCATGGCGGGTGCGCGTTTAACCAGATTGGTAAACGGCAGGATATTAAAGGTATCGCCGACGGACACATTGCCAGCCGCAGCAATATTGGTACGGATGCCGCCACCGTTCTGAATCGCCACATCGGTTTTACCGGCAAAGCGCATCGCATCAGCCACCAAGTCACCCAAACCGGTTTCAGCATTACGCACGCCTGCCACAAAAGTACATGGCAAAGCAGAACAGCTCGTATGTGTGGGGCCGTTTAATTTCACCGCAGTGGTGCCGATGATTTGTGCATTGAGCGCATTGATATAGTTTTGCACGGGTGTCACCACCTTGCTTTGCAAGGTCGCATCCCCAGCCACGCGGTCAGCATCGGCGGCCGCGCCAGACACGCGCATCATCTTGCTGGATTCCACCGCTGTAAAAGTGCCTTTGGCATCATCAATCGTAAAATTGAGCTGGCCGACATAACGGTTACCAAAATGGCTGGTCATCACTGGCACATTGCGGCCATTGGCATCTACGGCATAGACCGGATCAGAATTATAAGTGGCACCGACTCCGCCGTTGATCAGCAGGTCATCTGGATCCACCATGAGTTCATGACCACCGCCAGACAACACCAGATCCACCCCGGACAATGCAGGGACCACGACATCAATTTCGTTAGCGGCATTTTGCAGATGGCTCATCAAGATGATGGTGGTCGCACCTTGCTCGTTACGCAGGCGATTGACTTCAGCCTGAATCAGGGGAATCAAGGCTTGCAGGTTTTGTGCCTCGGTGTGGTTGGCATCGTAGCCGATCACGCTGACTGCACCCGGTGAAGAAATGGTAGGCAACAGCGGAGTAGTCGCCCCGACCAGGCCAATTTTATGACCCGCTGCGGTGGTGATCACTTTGGAAGGCGCCACTTGACCACTGGCTTTTAAAGCACTGAATTCAGCGGTGGCGTTAAAGTCCAGGTTGCTAGAGAGATAAGTGCTGCCTGTCACTTTAGCAAAACGCGCAGCCATTTGTGGACCCAGATCAAACTCGTGGTTGCCAAACACCATGGCATCAAAGCCAATCTGGCGCAAGGCGATCGCGTCATAAAAATCCTGACCGCCATCACTGTAGCTGGTAGACAGGTTGTTCAGGCTGGCCGTGAAACGTGGGCCAGGCAAAAAGGCATCACCGGCGTTGAGCTTGAGTACCGTACGGCCTTGGGCCACGGCAGCCGTTTCGGCATTTTTGATCACAGTCGCCAGACGGTCGACGCCACCATAAAATGAAATTGCCTGGGCACTGGTGTCACGCAGGTTGCCCTGGGCAGACAGCAACCAGCTCTCCTGATCCCCCACATGCAACAGGGTCACGCCCTCAGCCCATACACTGCTGGCGCTCATGGCCAAAGCCACACACGCCGCTAATTGTTTCAGTTTAAACATGCTTTTCTCCACAAAGTGCCATGCACTTGCATGACACTCCTGACAAATGATTAATAGACGCTTTAGGGATTAACGGGATTGGCGACGACGTACCAGTGCCAACACACCCAGACCAGCCAGCAACATGCCTACGCTGTCAGCTTCGGGCACTGGCGTCACAGCAGCCACAGTAAACGCTGTGGTATTGGGAACCAATGCAGCAGAATCACTGTTGTTTACAGTGTCTACATTCCAGTTATTGACGTTAGCCACTTGCGCCTTGTAATCAGTAAAGTGATTCAGGCCACCACGTACACCGTTATACTCGGCGTAGTCAGGATTACTGGAGGCACCGGCTTTAGCCGTCAATTCAATGGCGTTCACGCCTGCAGTCAAACCAGTGTTGTTCAGAGGGCCATGGGCATCAAACGTCCCGTTGGTAATGGCGCTCAAGAATGTGATTGGTGCAGTCGCAGCAGTACCCAGGTAGGCATAAACAGTTTCGCCAGAATTCGAAATACCCCAGTTTGCACTACCGCTCACGCTGACACGAGACAGCACGCCAGTGGAAGCAGACAGGCTGGTTTTGTCGTAGGCAGAGAAACGTACCACTGTGCCTGCAGCAACCACGTCGCTGGAAACCCACTGGTTATAGCTTTCGCCACTGTTGAAAGCGCTGCCAGTCCATTCGTTATCGCTGAAGAAAATGGTGGTGTTGGCGGCGATATCGACAAAGGTCACAAATGACAAACCATCTTCATCGGCATTAAACGCAGTGAACATGATGTCACCGGCATTCAGGGCCGCGTTGGCTTGGCTAGACAGCAACAAAGCTGCCATTAAACTGATTTTTTTCATCTTAAATATCCTCTCACTCGGTTTGTTAAAAACAACTTATTGATTTGTTATGGTTGATTACCAGCGCACATCGCGTTGTGCATCCAGTTGATTCATGGCTAATCCTTTCAGCGTGACCAGTGGTCTGGCGGTGGCCGTCCCTCCTGTGCCATCGGCATCGATTTGCAATTGCACGCCGCCTGATACGCTCACCCAGCGGGCGTAGCCATCGGCAAACGGCTGGCTGCCGCTGTAACCCAGGCTTTGCAGCAATTCGCTGATCTGCAACTGGTCTTCACCGGGCGTAAAGTCGGTAATGGTGTCAGTGGCATCACGCATGCTCTGGTAAACAAAGGTATCGCGCCCGGCCAGACCAGTGAGGGTGTCTGCACCCAAGCCGCCGGTGAGCACGTCATCGCCTGCGGTGCCGGTCAGCGTATCGCGCTGATTCGTGCCATTGACTGTTTTCACCAATTGCACGCCGACAATCACCGGGTCATGGTCTGATGAGCGGTATGGACTATCGCTATACAGGTCTTGCGGTTTGAATTCGGTGTTGTAATCAATCACCATCGGCTCGTCGGCATTGATGTGCCAGTGCGTGGTACCAGTCACTTGTGCCGCCATGCTGTTGCTGGCCAAGGCGTGGTCGATATAGCCAGACTCGCCATCAAACACATAGGAGTAATCACTGTCGCCACTAAAGCGGGCAATCTGGTCCTGCAAGCCGCCTGAGGTCAGGGTCAGGATAGGATCTTCTTTGCCATAGCTATTCAGGTCGCCAATCACCACCACATCCTGATCACCTGCTTGCGCTTGTACGGTATTGATGAATTGCAACAAACGATCGGCCTGGGCCACACGGCGCGTGTTGTAACAGCCCTGACCATCGCCCTGATCGGCATTGCTACCGGAGGCATCGGAACAGCTCTTGGATTTAAAGTGGTTGACCAACACTGTGAATTTTTCGCCATTGGCCGCCTTGAAGGTTTGTGCCAAGGTTGGACGGTTGTTGATGCTGTCGTTATCAGACAAGGCCGCCGCAGCCGGGGTCAGCTTGGCAGGCTTGTAGATCATCGCCACTTTGATCGCGTCAGTCCCTGTGCCAGTCACTGGATCAGCAATCGCCGCATAAGTATTGGCACCAACCGCTGCATTCAAGCCGTCTACCAGATTTTGGACAGCGGTGCTGCCGTTATTCTGGATTTCCATCAGGCCCACCACGTCCGCATTCATTGCACTTAAAGCGCGAATGATTTTGTTACGCTGGCGGTTAAACTCGGCCAGGTTGTTGGCACCGCGACAGTTAGAGGCAGAGACACTACCGCCCAGGCTGCAGCCCTGGCCAGTTTGGCCGCTCGCTGTGGTGCCATTGGCAAAGGTGGTGAAGTAATTCAGCACGTTAAAGCTGGCAATCTTGAGATTGCCCGGCACGCTGGCAGGCGCTGCCGTACGTGGGTTTTCACGCTGGAACTGCACAGGCTCGGTAGGATTCAACTTGTAATCGCGTGGGCCGGTGCTGGAGGCCGTGATCAGGCCATAATCAATCACCCCGGTCAGGTTTTGTACTATATCGCCGGCGCGCAGCGTATTGTCTTCCCCGATAAACGGGATCGGGTTAGGATTTTGTGCACTGCTGCCGTCATCCAGCACCAAACGGCGACGGGCATTCTCATCCGCTAACTGGGCTGCTGCCGCAGAGTTGGCTGGATACAGATTGCTAGGCTTGAGCATGCGGCCATCCGCAGACAGCGTGACTTGACCATAGCGACCCAAAAAGTAATTCTGTGAGGCGGTCATTGGGGTGGTGATACGCACCAGCATGCCCTCGTAAGCTTCCAGATCGCCCTCGGTCACTTCAGGCAGGCTGATGTCGGTCGGCAAGATGACATTGTTGCTGCTTAATACTTGCAAACCACTCACATTCACCAACTCAGTGATGGTATTGAACTCGGTCACGTTGGCCGTTAAGCGGATTTTTTGGCCTTTGCTGACGGTAGGTGCAACGCCGGTTCCCAGATAAACAAACACGCCGTCTGAGGTTTGTGGGTTGCCGTCACCGCTCGCATCTTGCAGATAAAACCCGTTCAGGCTTGGAAACACGGCTGTGACCACACCCTCAGTGGTGACGGTTTGACCATTCAGCGGGCTGACAGAGGCGGTGCCCAAGGCGCTGCCCTGAATCTGGTAAATACGCGTGATATTGCTGTTTTTGATCGTGATATTGACGGTACAAGTCGCGGTCTGCGCTTCGTTATTGGCAAACTGGATATCGGCCGTATATTGTCCGGCTGGCAAGCTGCCATCCAGTTGCAAAGCGGCGCTGGCTGACTGGCCATCATTGCTGGCTGCGGCAAAATTAACCAGGCTCACGCCATTTGGCGCATTAGAAGCCAAGGTCGCAGCATTGACTACACTGTCAGCATCCGACGCCTGCACCTGACCTGCACCTGTCTCGCCCACTTGCAGCGTGATCGCCGGGCAGGAGGTCACAATCGGTTGATTACCTGTGCTGCCACCACCACTATTGCCGCCACCGCAGACATTCACGGCCGTGCTGCTATTGCGTGGCGCAGGCGTGCCAGCGACGAAATCGCTGCTGTTCTGGTTGGTATCCTGGCAACCGTCGCCTTTGCGCAACAAGGCCTTGCTGCTGCTAATCGCCGGCGCTGCTGAACCCTCAGCAAAGTTAGCCGTGCCGTAGCCCACCAGATCAGCAATCTGCGCCAACTGGCTGCTGCTACATGGGTTAGAGCTGCCATTACAAGTCAGGCCAGTACTGCTCTTAACCAGCACCACCTTGCCATTGGTGCCACTCATATCAGTGCCATTATTGCTGGCATCAGGCGTTGGCAAGGCTGAACCATTGGCTGCGCTACGCAAACCCACCAGATAATATTGACCCGCTTGCAACAAGCCAGACAGAGTAGTCACCCCATTGGCAGAAAAATTCCCCGTCCCTGTCGCGCTGGCATACTGCACAGACCAGCCACTGATATCAACTGCAGCGCTACCGTTGTTGAATAACTCAACGTAGTCCTGGTTATACACACTGCCCTGTCCGCCATACACCTGACTAATCACCACCTCGGCATGTAAAGGAAGACTTAAAGAAGACCAGCCCAGACAAGCCAGCAACCAATGCATTTTTTTTAGTTTCATTCAGAACTCCGTCGTTATCTGCTCACGTAAAATCCTGAATACTTTAGCAACTTAGATTGCTGCCAATATTAATTTTCGCGCCATAACACTAGGTAGCTCGGACTATGAAATCTGCTAAAAACAAGGGGGGATTTGTACTTTTTTAGTCTTGCTTGACTACGGACTGGTAGTCCGGCTGTGGTCAGAACAGCCCATAGAAAGACACTTCTTCATGACTCAGCAGAGGTAGGGATCAGAAATAAAAACGCCCACCAAAAGGCGGGCGTAAAATTGTGAAACGTCACCGGCTAATCTTCTAGGCGGATCGTTTTAACTGTCACAATCGGTGGCAATTCCTTGGGCGCAACGCTCTGGTTATTCATCTGATTGGCGATGTTCTCAGTCAGCGCATTGGTGGCCCCCGCTGAAGTATTGGTTGCACTTAAAGCGGCCCCGGCCAAGCTGCCAGTATCAGAAACCGGCACGCCAGCAGAAGTGCCGGCGGCAGAAATATTAGCTGCGTTGTTGATCACTTGCGCGCCAACAAACAAATCTGCACCAGATGAAACACCTGCCTCACCAGCATCGAGGACACCATTGGGCGCGGCTAAAAACACGACACCAGCCTTAACCTCTTTTTGAATGCCTATTGGCCCATCAGGATCATAGGTTGAGGTACTGATACCACTACCTGCAGCGACCCCTTTCAGCTCAACAATCCGATTACCAAAATCGTCAAGTTTGCCCAAGCGCTCAGGTACAGCCAACGCAGTCTTGGAGCCTCGACCTGCGTCAATATCTCCGTTATTCACCCATGCACTCAAATCACTTCCCTTGCCTCGAACTCCAAGCAAGTTTCCATTGGCATCCTGATCACTGCCCCCCCCCTTAACACCAAATAACGTAGAGACTTTGGACTGATTGATTTCAAAGCCTTTATCAGCATAGACTCTTAATGCACCACCTTTTTCGGTAACAATACCGATATCTTTACCGGCATCATCACCAGTTGTAGCCGGGACACCAGCATTAATCAGCCCACCAGGTGTGAGTAGATTAATGTCCGCAAAGCGCAAGGTTTTAACCTGACTCTGATACATCAACATATCCCCCTCATATTTACGAGTATTGGGGAACATGGCTGCGATCAGCTCCTCACCTCGGATGGGTTTGCCAGTCTGTACATAATCAACTATAGCATTGGTCATTTCTATACCATACATTGCGTAAGCAAGTGGCTTCTGCTCATCGACAGAAAGTGCCAAAAATAAGGCCATCGCTTGCTCCTTGCTCAGTACTTTGCCAGTTCTATTTTGCATATATACTTGAACACTATCGGCCACCACAGTGCGGTATGCACTTAATTTTTGCGTATCTCCAGCAATCGCTTGGGGTCCCGTACCATTTGGGTTAATGTAAGTATTTACAAACTCGTTAATTGCTGCACCATCTTTGCTCAAACCAGCCAGTATGGTGATATTGGCACCATTTTCGGGCAAATTAGCGTTAACAGTATTGGCGACAGACAATATGCCGTTGGTCTTGCCAAGATTAATATTACGGGAGGCCTCAATCAACAAATCGCCAGGACCATGGACCACAAACGCGGCGTCCGGATTGGGCAGATCCATGACAAAGTCATTACCCGCTTTGACAATAGAAATATCACCCTGATTATTATGCTGTATAGAAGCGTGCATGGTCACATCCTGGCCCGCACTGATATAAACAGGCATCGATGACTTCAAGCCATAAACATTATCAGAGGCATTGGAAGACGGTCGGCCTTTAAACTCAACATTACCCGCTCTTGCAATAATGATCGATTGACTGCTATCCCCCGTGTGCACAGGTATTGCAGCTTGACCAGTTTTGAATGCTGCAACAAAGTCAACTAATGTGCCATCTGCTGCATTACCAACAAAGGGTTGATTAATCGTAAACTGATTTAAAACATCCGCACCCGAAATAATGACTGATGCAGTGGGGAGTTGCCCACCTGTTGATGTTGAAGTAACACCAATGACATTATTAGCGGCTAACAATTGCAATTGTCCATTTTGCGAAGGTGCCAATATCATTTTGTACGCTGTGATATCACCCGAAAACGCAGTTGCTTTGACTATACCTGGATGTATTGCACCATAGTCATGATTCTTAAGCGACCCCGTTGCGGTACTTAAACCTGCGGAGGAGATATTGTCTCTGTGTTGCAAGCCGAGTTGCACTGCCCCAACCAGAGAAGAAACTTCAAAACTAGCTTGATTTGAGTATGTATTAAAATAGCTATTATTAGCTGCCACACTAGAATTGGTTGAACCTTGTGCCCATAACGTAGGGTTAAATACAGTATCCACCTTGACGTTGCCATTGGCACTGACATTAGCACTTGCATCTTGCAGGGCAATCAACAGACCTTGTGAGTTGGCAGGCGCATTTTCTGGTTTACCAATGTTTCCATCGGCATCAATATTCAGCTTACCACGACCAACATAATACACACCATTAGTGACATTCCCTCCCGCGCTGACATTCACATCGCCACCACCTTTGACAACACTATTGTTGGTGGCATTAGCCCCTCTGTTATCAAACTGCGCATTGGTAGCAGACGAGGCTGAGACGTTAGTGATATTACCACCAGCAGTGATATTCACATCACCACCGCCTAGTGCGGCAACGCCTTGTTGAAACAAATCAGGCCGTACCCACCAGCTGGTATCCGTTTCACTGGAAGCGTTACTTGCTTGACGCAACAACCACTGGTTGACACTTTGCGTAGTAGCAGTGCCTGAAATATTCCCTTGTGCTTCAATATGAATATCACCCCCGTTGTTCACATAGCTAGCCGCGGTGGCTGCCGATGGTTTGGTAAAACCATCGGCACCGATATCCGCTTTACCAACTGTGTAAATAACACCTGTGCCGAGCGTAATATTATTACCTGATGAGATAGTAATATCGCCCTCGCCAGTTCGGATAATCTTGTTATTGGCCAGTGTGAAATTACCTATGCCTGCGACTGTTTTATTCACATTTGCCGAGGTGTAATCTGCTCCCGCCACAAAATTCAAATCAAAAGTCTTGATTTTATCCTGCAAGACGCCTGTGTTTGCTAATGCAGTACTAAAACCATCACTGACGCTATTCAGACTTAGGTCACCACTCGAACGCAATGCAAACACACCTCCTCTGCCTGCTATCAAGGTGCCTAATGCACGCAAGTTAAGGTCGGTACTGGAGGTCATGTTAGTCGCAGTATTACCAGCGGTGCTTCTAAGTTCGATATAAGGCAATACTTGCGCCGCCAAACCATCTTGTGTATTGGCATAACTGCCCGCACCAAGGTTAGCGTTATAAAAGCTATTGGTATCATTAATGACTGGAGCCAGATTGGCGAGCGTGAGGTTAGGTTGTGTATAGGTCCTGACACCCTCGACCCTCACTTCACTTGCGCCTTTAATTGCGCCAGTGGTATTAAAAGCCACATTAACGGTATCAGCAGTGTCATTGATGCCACGGCGACCACGTAAAGTAACCGTGCCATCTGCGCCATCCACACCTACATTGCTATTTGTCTTTTTGTCGTAGCCACTTACATCAATCAATGCACCGCTCTCAGCCGATACTGCATCTGTCGTTGCCAAGCTATTGGATGATAGCAACACCTTACCACCTGAGCCAGTTTGCGCATCGCCAATAGATTGATTGGTTTGTGTGCCTCTAGCGGTAATTTTGGCAGAGTTTTTAAGGGTGACCGTGCCCCTGGCATACATGGCGACATCTCCACCTTTATCGCCATCCGCATTCACGGTACCCGCTACCTGAATATTGCCGTTATCTACCCCCAAGGAAAACTGTTTAGCAGTCACCATATCCGTAGCCTGAATATCAACATTGCCACTTCTGACACGAATATCACGCGTCTGATTAAACTGGCCGCTCTCCAGTGCCCGATTCACACCACTAAAGTTATCTAGCTGGTTGACATCCAGATTAAACTGCCCATTTTTTTGCTTGCCAGCAGCACTGGCTTTAAGCGTGCCATCTGCGACAGTAAACCGTCCACGCTTGGCCTCTACAGTCAAGCTGCCAGCATCACCGGCCTGTTGACCACCAGAGACATCTATCAACGCATTTTGGGCCACCGCCACATTGTCAGTATTTGAAACGAGTGTCACATTGCCCGCATTGGTCGTTTTACTATGTGTTTGGTCAAATTGGACAGTAGCCGCTTTCGTAACCAACTGCCCACCAGCAGCCACCGTTAAGTCTGCATTAGTTGAAGTGGCTTTAAACTGCCCAGCCAGCATTTCTACCCGATTGGCTATCGTCGTTGCACGCGATGTCAAGGCAACATTTGCCCCCAGGCCAGTGGTCGCTGCAGCAGTATTGCCGTTATTGAGCAGGTCTAAAGCGCCGGTTGTGCTCAGGTCATATTTGGCCCCCGTGTCTGCTGTCACCACAGCAGAGCGCAAATTAGTTTCTGCGGCATTGATATTGAGCTTGCCCGTATCCGCAAATTTGATTTGTTGCGCTGCATTGACGTTGACCTGATCAAAACCATCAATATTCAATTGATTGCTAGCACCGAATACTGTGTTTTCAGTATTCAACGTCAACTGTGATGTTCCTGTATCCTGAGGAGTCACAAAACTATTTCCCAGCGTATTACTCAAGGTAAGCGTTTTTGCATTGATGACGACACTGCCGTCACCATGATGCGCCAAACCACTCGAATTCAACATAAGATTCAAATTACGAGATCCGAAATCTAGTGCGCCATAGATATCAATTTGCTTGTAGCTATTAAGCGCTACCGAGGACAAGTGACCATAACTTTGCAAGGTGGCAGCATCAATTTTGGTGGCGGCATTCGGGTTACTGTCACCCAGCGCAAACTGCTGCGAGCCTAATGTCAAGCTGCCGCCAGTGGCGACATTCACATCACCAGATTTGTCAAAAACCTTTGTTCCATCAAAAACTGCAGAGCGAGCAACATCTACCTTGACGCCTTGATCAATCTCAAGTTCGCCAGCTGCACCATTGGCACCTGTCCGGTTAAAGCTTAAATGATTACTGGAGGAAACGGCCAGCAAGGCACCATCACCATTAGTATTTAAAGTCACATTTCCAGGATTGGCTGCAGCGGTTGTTGTTTTAATGACTGCACCTGACTTAACACTGACTTTGTCTTTCGCACTGACAATCAACTCTGCATTTTCTACCACATGGTTTGCATCATTAGTGAAGGTGACTTCGGACGCTTGCGTGGTAATGGTTTGCGCATTACCAGAAACGCTGCGCGCCCCACCCAACAGTACGCTGTCAGCCTGAATATTAGATAACTGTTTGGCACTTAATTGCAGTACCCCGTCTTGCACCGCCCCCACATTCGAGACAACCTGGATTTTGTTAGATGAAATATCAACCAACCCGCCTTTTGCACCAGTTGGCTTTTGCGCCACAATCTGACCGTCAAGATTCAACTGCGATGTTGCACTGATAGAGAGTTGCCCGGCATCTGTAGACAACTGAGGAGTAACAGTTCCATCTTGGCTGGCTTTATTCATAAAAAACTGGTTGCCCAACGTCACTAAATACTCTGCAGGACCTTTATAGTCTTTTGTGCCAGCGTTGTTATAAAAGACCTGTCCACTCATGACATTAAAGCTGGCAAACTGGCCTCGGCTGGTGCCGTCCAGACGGGTAAAATAACCCGACATATTGCTGGAACCATCTAACTGGATCAGTGAGGTATTGATAGGCACGCTGTCAGTATTGACCTTCACCAGATAAGCGCCTGGGACCAAGGCATATCTCGCAGGCAACAAGGTATAAGTCCCTGCCGCCAGTCCACTCCCGCCGTTCAGGTAAATGGCCTGCCCGACATTTAGATCTGAGGGATTATTGCTGCCATACATCAAGTAATCATACGGCGCATATTGCTGACCCAATTTAGGCAAGACCGCATAGTACCCCTGCTTGGCAAGCACATTCTCTGAGCCGCCTATTCCTGGTATCCATCCGTAAGCGAGTGTATCCCCGCCACCAGAGATATCTACCTTGGCTCCAGCCTGTAAGTCAATACTGCTGGAATTCAGTGTTATTTTCTTTTCGTTTAGCTTACTTTTTGCAATTGCTTGCTCATTCCCTTCCTGCTCTACCATGCTTGTACCCCCTAACACGGTCATGAGATAAGGAATCACACTCCCCTCGGCAGAAACAGAAGTCAGACTGTTTTTACCCAACACCAAACTTTGCTTGGCATTTAAATTGATTTCACCTAAGGGCGCGCGCAAATTACCTTCTTGCAAAATTTGATTGGCGCTAATAGTCAACTTGCCCTGAGCAGACATAGGAACTTGTGGCTTAATGCCCTGTGAATTCGTGACCTCAACTCGGCTCTGGTTACCTTGAGCGTTAATATTAAAAGTGGCTGCGCTGACTGGATAAATTTGCGTTGCATCCATCGCCAGCTTGTTAGCGACGGTCAATGAACCAATGCTCTGTAAGCCATTGGCTACACCACGTCCACGGATGTCGGTTTTACTGTTAAGCTTTACTGATGACACTTGGTCCAGTGTCACATTACCAATCAGGTCAATGAAATTGGCATCAACCACCATCTCTCCATTGCCGTTAGCAGGTGCATCCAGTATTACACTACCGGTATTTTTCAAACTCACTGTCGAAGCTTGGATCCGGCCAGCACCCGCAATTGCAGTTGCATCTAGAGTCACACTAGCAGGTGCTGAGAGTACAGTGCCAGACTCTAGAATAATCTTGCTGTCCGGATTGCCGTTTGCATTATTCACCTTTAACTGCACATGATCGAATCCGCCTTCGGCGATTTGGGCTTGCGAAACCTGCCCTTTACCAACAGCATTAGTTAAAGGCAGATCAGGGTCATTGGTTTGGATGAGATTGCCTGCATCACTGCCAGGTTGATTTAAGCCAGCCATCATTTTCTTGGTTTGTGTCACCGTTAACAAGCGCTTACCATTGGCGAAAAACAAGGGATTGTTATCATCTTTCTCAATCGCACTCCAAGTATCACCGCCGAGCGTGACTCTTAATGTACCGCCTTCACCTTGACCTGCAGATTTACCTATCATGCTGCCATCTAACGCCAAGCCATCACGCGCCTCGACTTCGATGATACCGGCCTTGCCATCCACCTGTTGCCGCACAAAGTTGTTAACGGTTGGCAAATCTACAAGACCTGAAGCGGCAGACACGTCAAGCTGACTTCCTTCTTTAAGGATGACTACACCGTTACCAGACTTAACTGTAATATGGCCTGCATCGAGTACCACTGCGTTATTAAGAGTCCCGTCTACTGTTGGTGGTGCAATATATTGACCTCTGGCCGAGAGTACCGACTTCTCTCCGACAAACAGGCTTAAGGTCGGATCAAACTGCTTGTTAGGCGTAATCGGATCCATTCCATCTGGCCGCTGAACCGTCAATGAAATGCTTGCGGCCGGTGCTGTAATATCTCCCAAAATGGTCATTTGCCCTTTGGAAGTTAAATTCACATTTCCTCTTAAGTCACTTTTGCTGTTAGGTGCCTGTGTGATGATCGCGGCACCTTCGTGTAGCGTAAGATCGTCTCCTGCTTTCATGGTTAATGCCACGGGGCTGCGGAAAATAGCAGGAGGTGCAGTGACTGATGAAACGCTATTGATTGCACTACCACTGCTTGCAACTAGGGCACTATCAATCAAGATACGAGCATTTTGTTGTGGTTGTATTAGAGTGCTCACACCAGATTGACCAATAACAATATCACCATCCACGCGACTTTCATTACTTAACACATAATTCGAAAAACCACCGCGACTGACAAAGCCTTCATCAAGCCACAAAGTCTCGGCTTTTTCAGGATTAACTCCTCCCAACTGAATATTCCGGACCTGACTCGAACCTGTATCACCTTGTAAGTTGACTGTCAGCTTGCCGCCCTGACTAGTTTTAGCATCATCATAGAAACCATAAGCTGAAAAAGCTTCTCGATCCACCTTGTTTTGTGCCAGCGTGACATTAATATCACCGCCATGCCCGGTTTCTGTAGTTTTGTCCTGCGTGATCCAAGCGCCTGCATTAGCCTCTAGCCTTGCGCCATCTTGCATGACTAGACCATCAGCCACCGTAATATTGCCAGCATCCTTGATTACCAAACCTGTCATGGCACCTGCAATGCCAGGTTTATCATTGGTTAACAGGCCAGAGGTATTGATGTTGACTCCCTTAGCCAAAACTACATTGTTACGCTCGCTGGCAGCCAACGTAATATTGCCTCCTGCCACAATGATATTGGCATTGACATTTAAACCGCCATTGGCATCCAGTTGAATACTGCCATTAGGATTGGCTTGTAATTGCGTGTTGACATTGATCTGGCTGTTCGCATTCACAACTAATCGATTAACCCCTTGACGCAACACCTTGGTGTCAATTTCTGAAACGGCTTTTTGCTTATCACTTAAATCACTATTGGCATTAAAAGCCGTGTTCAACGGGTCACTCAACTGGTTGACAAAGTTCAGGGTACTGTTACCTGTAAAGTTGATATTGAGGGCACCTCCCTGAGGTGTCAGACGATTAGCTGTATCTCCACGCTGGTAAGTACCTGCTGTCGTATTGGCAACGAGATCACCTTGCAATGCCAGTTGACTTGAGTTAACAGTAAAAGACCCTGCATTACCACCCTGTACGTAGCCAGCCTGATATGTGCCATCAGGGCTTGAAGCTAAATCCCAAGTGCGTGTCGCACTCCACCGTGGATCTTTGATAGTGAATTTTGTACCCGTAGACTCATAAGCGACCCCGGCCTGAGCATCAGAGGCATCTACCCATAGACCATTGAAGAGCAGCCTGCTTTCTTTAATTGCTCCAGATGCATAGGTAGTTTTACCTCCGGAAGTATTCACCACAGAACCTGCTTTGGTTACCACCCCATCTGCTGTAAACTTCACGCTACCACCATTAGTCATAGCTTCGGCAATGGTTTGTTTTTGTGACTGCTTGGCCTGCTCGATGACTGCCTGACTAATAATAGGCGTTCCGTCTCTTGAATCCAGATACAGGAACTCGCCAAACAATGGGCCGCCCCGCAGCACAGGTGAGTCTTTCAACTGCTCTGAGTAAAGCTGTATGATGAGTTGATTACGTGACATCGGGGCATTTGCATCTACGCCAGACACATCAATAATCGCATTTTCACCCAAAAATATTCTGGACTCTCCTATACCATTTGAGTTTGCCGTCACATTCACCTGCCCAGCGTTGGCCGTCACGCGGCCTTGAATATCAATGGTTTTACCCAGAATTTCAACGATAGACTGATTTTTCTCCCCGACCTTCTGAGCAAGAACGGCCTCTTCAGTGTTCGCAATATCAACCAACACTTCTGTGGTACTGTTTTTTGCCAGCGTAACGGTGCCCAAACGGTTATTCGCAGGTGTACCTTTAGATTGAATCTCTTCAGCCTTTAAAAGAATTTTACCGTTGTTTCTGACAGAGGTAGTAGCTGTGATTCTGCCCTCCTGGTTTACTGCTAAACCAACTAGGCTCGCATTGCCGTTACCGACGACAATCTGACCAATATTTTTTACCGTACCGCCAGAGGAAACCTCTACCAGAATATTTTCATTTTGTTTGGCCATGTAAATGGTTTTACCCGCCGCCAGCAGGGTTTGACCATCCGGGGTTGAAATCAAACCACTATTTTTCACATCTGGTGCTAACAACATCACGCGACCATTAGGAGCTGTTCTGATCTCAGCGCCTTTTTTGACCAACTCGCCTTTTTCGTTATAAACGGCCCCAGCGACTTCAATGATGCCAACAGCATCAGCAAATGAAAACACTGGCTCATTTTGGTTAGACAAAATGCCCCGGTTGTAAACATCCTCAATACTCTTGTCGAACACGTTATCCAGTGTGGTCGCAGTCAACGAACCAACATTGACTTGTGAACCAGCGCCGAAATAAATGCCATTGTGATTGACGATATAAACATGGCCATTCGCCTCAAGCAGGCCGTTAATGATACTGGGAGTACTACCCATCACCCGGTTAAGCACACTAGAGGAACTATCAGGCATTATAAATTTGACGGCTGCGTTTGAACCGATGCTGAAACTATCCCAGCGAATGACAGCATTTCTGGTCGTCGTGGTCACATCCAGAATATTCCCAACTGGATTTGTCGGGATATTGCCAGCACCAGAAACGATGCTGCCGCCTGTTGGCAAGGTATTAGCATCCATTGCAAACACTGACGATGAAACCCAGCTCAAATAGCCTGCCAATAGCAAGGCAACACTTGCGCTGGAGATGCGCCATAAAGAGGGTTGAATCGTTGCCGCCCGTACACCTGTTGAAGAGCGGCTGGAAGAGTTCTCTGTTTTCTGATGCGTCCGAGCAATTTCCGCAATAGGCACTAGCATGCCCAAACGTTTGCTAAATACCAATTTGAATCGTAACTTGTTCATCACATCACCTCATATACTTCAGGAACCCACTGACAAAAGTCAGTTTTTGTATTACCAGTCGAAACCCACTCTAAAATGCAACCGCGTATCACCGCTTTCATACATACCAGCAGGTTTGGTTGCTCTCCGCCCATTTTCAAGCTCCCAGCTTGACTGCAAAACGCGGGCAAAATCCAGCCGCATAAATAACCCTCGCAAGCCTTTTACATCTACGCCAAATCCATAAGACGACAAAATATAGCGCTCAATTTGTGAAATCCTGTCGTCGGCAAAAGAAAGTGGATTACGTGTTTTGGCCAGACCATAGTCATAAAAACCCAGCAGGCGTAACTCTTTCACCCAAGAGCCAACATATTTTTGCAAGGGCGGTGTCCGCAACTCCATCGTGAGGTTGGCACCATTGTCACCGAGCGCACTGGCTTCAAGAAAGCCGCGTACGGTATCTAGGCCACCCAAAAAGAACTGCTCATTGGAAACCAAAGAGTCACCTGTGACCTGACCACCAATAGAACCGTAGGCTTGCCATTGGTATGGCAAGGTGTGTGTGTGCTCAAGCTGACCGCGCAAATAAGAAAAATTTGGCCGCGCCAAATAACGCCTGAGTGCAAACTCTTTTTCATCATTGACCAACGCTTTGGTAGAAAACACAAAGTTCAAGTCCAGTTTGGTTGTACTTGCAGAGGTAGATAGATTGCCGTTGTAGCCAATCAAAAAAGGCAAGTAAGTAATCGGATTACTGTCCAAGTCGGCACCCAATCGCCGAGTATTTTGCTGAAAATCCTTGTAATCGACACCGAGTGTCACATTGTGATTAAATCCAGAAATCGGGCTAGGCATCGGATGGATGTAGCGCAGTCCGTACAAATCCCCCCTGCCGACCACATTCAAATCACCCACAGCACTAATATCACTTTCATTAACCGCACCATAAATGGCCCAGTAGTCTCCGGCATAAGGGATCACATAGGTGGCTGAAAAGACCTTGACCTGATTTGTATCTTCAGGGGTCACCTGAAAACCTAAACCAAGACTATGATCGCTCTGCCATAGATTGTCGTATCTCAAGTTGCCGGAAAGCCGCGTTTTAGTCGTGTTAGGCGTATAGCGATTGTTGTATTCCATACTGGCGTGTAATGGAAGCTTGTCGTCTACTTTCAAATCCACTTCGACCATGCCAGGTGTTTTGCCAGGGCGCAACACAGGCGCGACAACACGATCCTGATTGATATTCACTGAGGCAATTTGTTTCTGCACAGTTGGAAAATGTGGAACCTGACCTTCCTTGAACTCGGTAACACTTTGTCTGATCTTACCGAGAGAGTAGTACCGGGAGCCAACAACATTGAGCCGCTCAACCCTGCCTTCCAGCACGTCCAGCTTCACAAGCCCGGCATTGACTTCCTGCTCGGGAATATTCACAAATACGGTGAGATAACCCGCATCATGAAACGCTTTCTCAAGCGCACTGCGTGCCTTCTCGACATCTTCAATCGTGCGTTGCTCTCCAAGATAGGGGTAAACCGCTTTTTCAATGTCAGAAATACCCAGAACAGTATTGCCCTCAATCACATATTCAAAAATATCAAACTGATCTTTGTTTTCTGCTTGTGGTTCGACCAGTGCTTTCGCCTTAGCCTCGTCGCTAATTGTTGTGCCCCATGCATTCATCGGTTTTGGTGCAGATAGCTCGGTCTCCTCCGCATACAAGGCAAAAGACCAAAGCGCACAGGTCAAAGTTATTACACGTAGCAACAATTGCAAGCCCTTTCAAAATCAGTTGAATCGCCAAAGGCGCTTCTTAAGGCTTGCCATTTTGAGAGCACACCGTGTCACAAAGATGAAATGCGGACTAGTCCGGTGGCTGATTTGGTTAGCCCGAGTGGGTCATTGCAGCGATCCGATGAGATCAAGTCGTTTCTATAGCAATCGAATGCGAATCAATGAATCAGTGGGTGGCTGAAAAATGCGTTTGAATGGTGCTGTGTATACATCAACGAGCATTCAAAAACCAGAGCATAAATAAAAAAGCACACCTGGTAAGGTGTGCTTTAAATCAGCATACTACGACTTTTGATCGTAGTGATTACTATGACTTAGAACAACATCTGGTTTGCTTGGCAATTGTTACCACTGCGTGTCATTTTTGCCACTTCTTCACCAGCGACGCATGATGAGCCGGCCAGTGGGTTCAATGTCAAACCACGTGGAACATCAGCACAAGCCAAGCCTGCAAATGCACCCACGATCTCACCAATCACTGTCTCACCAAAAGTACCAGCAGCGGAGTTAGCCACAAATGAAACCATTTCCATGTGGAAACCATACTGGCCATTGGCAGCATTGAAACGGGCATTTGGATCATACTTAGTCGTTGTTACGTCTACCAATACGCCATTCACAGCTTCCTGAGCAGCGTAAGTCTTCCCTGCTTGTGGCATTTCAGGGTGAATTCCATCAACCTTGATAAAACGGTAACCATTGCGTGCAGTATTAACTTCTGTACGCCAGTTGTTTTCCAGCGACATAATGCCAATTACATAATCATCTTCTTGTGTTGATGTGGAATTTTTGAACTTGGACTTCAGTGAAGAGGTAGAGGAATCCTCAGTCACGATGTATGTAGGAACCTCAAGGCTTGCAGCAGATGCTGCAGATTGTGGAGGCAATGCACCCAAAATCGCAGGATCACCATTACATGGGTTCTTCAAGAAGAACGCATTTGAAGAGGCTTGTGTACCTGAAGTATCGACACGACGACCAATACGTATTTGAGCCGTTTTATTGCTCCCAATAATATTGTCCCAAGTAGCTCTTGGAACAATATTGTTCCAGTCAGTATAAGTACCAGTAATCAAGGCCGTGTATTGCGCGCTGCTGATACTAGGTGCGTTTTCTGGATCGAAACCTGGGTCTAACGCATCAGTATTTTTGGCAATTTTTTGTGCAGTTTGCAATGCGCGATACAGAGGGGCAGACACTGCAACACCAAATACCTGACCTACGTTAGCAGGTGCTTGTGAACCCACAGCACTGACATCTTTGCCAAACAATTGCGCTTCAACATCAGAAAAACCACCTGCTGGCAAGGTTGGTGCATTGTCATTTAGAGTTGCACCAACGCCAGTAGCACAAGTACGATAAACACGAACAGCAGTCTGGTTGTCATTCACACGGATAGTAGGCCCAGCCACACAGCCGTTGTTGGATAAGCTATTCAGATTTTTAAGACGAGTTAATTTAACGCCATCAACGTGGGGCGCAAATGCGTTATAAGAGCCACCAGCAATGGTGTGATACAACACTGAAACAGTGCCGCCACGCTTACAAGCATAACCAAGGTTATCGCCTGCAGAGCCTGGTCTTACAGCATTTGTGGTTGTTTGATCATGGAAGAATGACAAGGTATCTGGATCACAACCAGCAGCAAACCCCTGGAACACATTGTATGTAGGTGCAGAAGCGCCTGAAATCCAAGCTTCATGCAGGCTGCCATTTTGCTTGGCTGATTTAATATCATCTGGCGTCACTGGCACAGCAAATACTTGACCTGCCATCAAAGTGCCAGCAACAGCCAGCAACAGTTTATTTAATGTAAACATTTTCGCTTCCTTCAGTAAAAGTATCTATATGATGAGGAGCCAGCTTTTGGCTGGCTTTCAATTCATGGCTTTTAATGTTGTTCTTAAGCCTTGCGACGACGTGCAACCAGACCAATCACACCCAAACCTGCCAACAACATGGCGTAGCTGTCAGCTTCTGGAACAGGAGCAGCAAAGGTCAACACACCGGCACTGCTCAGGCTAAATGTATAGCGGCCATTTGCATTGCCCAGTGTAAATTCTGTAACTGGAGCAGGTGCGTTAGCGCCTGTAAACACTTGACGAATATCAGCTACCTCACCCAGGCGTTTTGTTGTATCGTAGCCAGTACCATTAATACGACCAGATGTGCCATAGGCCTTACTTTCAGCAAAAGCTGCTCCTGCTGTAGCAGTACTAGCACCATTTGCAACATCAGCGTGGTTACCTAAGCTCTGGTTAGCTTTCAAATAGTCATCAAAGTTTGTTAATGATGATTGCATTTGCGTAGTTGAAACAAACTTGGTACCTGATGCATAAGTAGTGATAACGTTTCTCGAACCTGCTGCACCACCTGTGTTGTCAGCAGACATTACACCCCATTGCAAAGCAGCATTATCTTGGGCAATTGACCAGAAGCTGCTCCATGCGCTTGCGTAGTCACCTTTTGTCAGATCCCAGCTCAATACACCACCATTTGCTGTTGCTTGGGAAACCATAGCGCTGAACTGGCTATTATTAAAACCAAGATCAAACAATGCAGAAACATTATTGGTGTTATCAACTACAGTCAGGAAGAAACTGGAGTCTCCACTTGCGTTCAGATCAAACGCCGCCTGTGCAGACAAGGATGCTGTAGACAACGCCAACGCGGCTACCAATGCTTTATATTGAAATTTCATAAACCTCTCCTAAGAATTATTAAAAACAGCTGAAAGAACAGACCATCAAGATGGCGATTTAAAACACAACATCAGAAATATTGTCAGGCTGGCATGTCATACATATGATTTGCAGTTAGTCCACATGGACTAGTTCAAAACAAAAAGAATTTGCCAGTCGATTAATCCAGCAGAGTGTAAGGAGAGGAGATGACATCCATTCAACAAAGACTAGTCCTATCGGACTATATTGGCTTGAAGACGGTACAAAATAAACGACAGCAGGTTTACTGCTTTCTATGAATTAACCCTAGTTTTAGCGCCTTGCTCGCAGCCTGACTACGATTTTCAACATCGAGCTTACGCAAAATATTCTGGACGTGGTTTTTGATTGTGAGCGGGCTGACTTGCATAATATTGCCAATTTCCCAATTGGTTTTTCCGACCAGCAACCACTCAAGCACCTCAACCTCCCGCTTGCTTAACGGCTTGACTCGACCGTTTTTGGTTGCGGTTGATAATACAGATGGACATTTGTTAGAGGTAACTTTGACAATCGCACAGTGCAAGTGTGGCATCAACAACTCAAGAAGATGTGCAGTACGTGCGTTGGATGGGGAGCTCAAGCGGCCAAACATCACCATGGTGGCAATTCGGCTATGCTCATTGCCAAATCCATGCACCACGAACCGTTTAAGCTCAGAAGCTAGCATATGCTCGGCAGCAATTTGTTCTATTGCATAATGACTATGAACCTGTGATGCGTGTTCGGTGGTATAGAACAGAGGGGTACCAAGTTTTCCCCACTGCATAAAAGCCTGATTAACAAGACCGTCTTGTTCGTGCAACACCAGATCGAACTGCGCATCACCGAAATAACGACTAGAGGTCAGATACTCGTAATCGTAACTGGCACGCTCCATGCCACGCACAGCGATAATCACCACTTCGTGGGCAAGCAAATATTGAAAGCCACGCTGCAGCCAGTTAAATAAATGTGCACGATTTTGCAGACGAAGTGATTCCTCGATCACCTCCATAAATAGCGTGCGTTGTTCCTCATTCAGTGCCAACGTCCATTGATCATTGGCCTGATCGTTCCCTGTGATTATGGTGTCCATGTGTTGTGCACATTGATATAAATGTGCAGCAAGTGTGCTCAAAATTTGTGACACAAAAATGATTGCACAGCGTCAGTTTGTTGATGAATTAATGACAATGGATTAATACGCGGACTATTATTTACGAAGAGAGAAATTCATCAGACAAAGCAGTCATCAAGCAACAGCAATGGTTATAGAAGCATTCACGCACTGAGCGCTCATTAACAATATAACCAGTCTACGTGTCTTAAGAATGTCACTTGCGCATGAGACTATTGAGAAATGCGAAACCTCGTAGTCAAATTGCGTGTATTTTTTGTGCTCACCTTACTGGTGTGCATTCCAGCACACGCGGCTGACGCGATTGAACACCTGGCCGGACAAATTGTACTGGACCCTTCTGATGACACAGAAATTGTGATCAGCAATACCGGGGGGACGGACACAGAAACCGAGCCAGTAATTGCAGACGACGGGCGCAAAACCTTGACAGGGTCTCGTTGGTCCACAGCGCACTTGCCCTATCAGGCAGAAGTACAAGCGGCGGCACAAGTCACACAACTCGAGCCTGCATTGATTCATGCCGTGATTGCTACCGAGTCTGGCTACAATGCCAAAGCCACTTCGCCCAAAGGTGCTTATGGCCTGATGCAGGTGATGCCTGCCACTGCTAAAACGCTGACCCCTACCCCGGTGCGTGCCTGGTCTGCCTCGCAGCAAATCTTGTGGGGATCCCGCTATTTAAAGCAGCTCATGGACTTGTTTGAAGGCGATGTGGTGCTGGCGCTGGCGGCTTACAATGCTGGTCCGCAAGCGGTCAAATCGCATCAGCGGACGGTGCCGCCTTATGCTGAGACTCAGCAATATGTGCCTAAAGTATTGCGCTACTATCAGGTATTTAAGTCCAAACTCATCCAGCCGCTGCATTAGCGGTTGGCCCAGGCCTCTTCCAACCCGGCCAGGCTATTCGGCTCGTATACAAACTTCCAGTCACTGTAATGCTTGGCCGCCTGAAAGTCGGCTTGCGTATCCTGAAAACCGTTGCGACGGATGGGCACAAGCGTAGACGGACTGTAGACGCCGATGATGCGCCCGTCCTTGAGGATCAGGCGCATGCCCTGCTTGACCGCAAAAGGGTCTGCGTACACTTTGCGCAGATGTCTTTTAGGCACAGGAAACCGTTTGTCTTCTAACAGCTCTTCAAGACTCCCCGGGTATTGTTTAACGGCTTGCGGCGTAGATTCATAATAGCGGCCGATTGCCAGCCGGTAAGCCTCTCCCACCTCAAGCAAGAGCGCCTCATTGCTACGCTGGGACTGTTGCTGCCAAAGGCTGGCCGCGCCCTGCATGGCAATGGCGGCAATCGCCAGGGTGACCATGATGCCTAAATACGAAAAGCCGCGCAGGAACACGCCTCCAGGCAGAGAGGTGACTGCTGGTTTAACAGGCCTCATATCAAGCGACATAGCCCTGGCCCATTACCAGTCCGTATAGGCGCTGCCATCCGAAGCCTGGCCGGTCGCACTGCTATGCAAGGTATAAACGCCACCCAGCAAAGGCAGCTCTGGCGGTGTAATTACCCAGGTATCGTTATGCTCCAAGATTGGATCCCAAGGTAATTTGTCCAGATAGCGCTTGTCCACTAGCTCTTGCAAGCTTTCCGGGTATTGCCCCTGATCGGCATAAAATTCATCCAGCGCCTTGCGCGTGGTGATTAACTGTTGTTTGAGCGCCTGCTCTTTGGCCCGTTGTACGCCAGAAAAATAGCGCGGCAGTGCCAGCGACAGTAGCAAGGCTAAAATCGACAGTACCACCAATAACTCCACCAGCGTGAAGCCACGCCACCGCCGCCAACGACTACCACTGCGCATAGGGAACTCCATTCAGGCCGATGCGCGGGCTCAGTGAATACACATCATAGACATCCTGGTTATAGCGCGGCTGGTCGGGTGGACTGTCATAACTACGCAAGCCCCAAGCCGCCACTGGTGCTGTGTCGTCGCGCTTGTTGAGCATGGGATCAAAAGGGATGCGCCTTAAAAAACGTAATTTTTTGTGCTTGGGGTCTTTAAGGTCGTCGACGCCCTCGACCAACACTTGCAAGTTGGGCGGGTAACCGCTGGCATCTGAATTTTTTTTCACCCGGCCATCCTCCGCCGCCTTTTTATAGGCATCAATCGCGCGGCGGATATCATGCAAATGTGTACGCAACTGTTGTTCTTTTTGCCGCTGCACGGTGACTTGTATCATGGGCGTGGCAATGCTGGCCATGATGGCGATAATCGCCAGCGACACCATGAGCTCAATCAACGTGAATCCACAGTCTGGGCAAGCACTAGACTGCAAGCACGCGCGTTGGCGCATCAGGGGATCTCCTTGGGCGCTGGCAAACTGGTCGTGCCCTGTTCGGGCAAGTCCCTGATATTGTTTGAAAGACCATCTGATGAGGGCGTCGCTTGTGGCGCGGCATTTGTATTGGCCGGTGTCGTGTCTGGCGCGGGTAAGGCCGGTTCGGGCGGCGGCGCAGCGTCAGGCGTATCATTGGCGGGCTCATTGGCAGGTGTGTTGCTGCCCTCATTTAACTCATTTTGCCGCTGTAACTGCAGCTCACGGATTTGCTGGCTACGTGTGAGGGTAGGCGCAGCTGGCATGCTGTTCATCAGTGGTTTGTCTGAAATCACGCTGTCGGTGCCACTCCAGTACTCAGAGAAGGTGGCTTCTGGCAAAGTGACGTTACTGATAACCTTGGGCGTAATCGCCAACACAATTTCTGTTTTACTCTTGTCATCGGTGTTGTTGGAGAACAGGCGGCCCAAGATCGGGATTTCGCCCAGCCCAGGTAATTTGGTTGCGTTCTTGCGCTCGGAATCCTGGATCAAGCCGGCCAGGATCTGCGTTTCGCCATGCTTAAGCCGCAGGATGGTGCTGGCATTGCGGGTACCAATATTGTAAACCTTGGAGTTATTGCTCAAGGTCACAGCCTCACCCAGTGAGCTGACTTCGAGGTTCACCTTGATGCTGACAAAATCATCCAGCATGATGCGCGGCTCGACTTCCAGCTTGAGGCCAACATCGACATAGGACACGCTCTCGGAAGTCCCCACATTGGCGGTGGTATTGGTGGTGATGACCGGCACCTTGTTACCCACCAACACCTTGGCTTTTTCGTTATTTTTGACGCGGATCCGTGGATTGGATAACAGATTCAAATCACTGTCTGTGGTTTTGAACTGTACCCCGGGGTTTGGGCTGACGCCAATATCACTCGACTTGATGCTCTTGAGCGCCTCCAGTGTCAAAGGGCTATTGAGCACCGTGAGTGAGGTGGGATAGCTGATGCCCAGTTGTTGCAGCTTGCCACGCGTGACCTCCATCACCTCAATTTCGAGCATGACCTCAGGGTCAGCAATATCCTGCGCCTTGATCATTTTTTCTGCCAAGGCCAACACTTCCGGCCGGTCACGCAACACCAGCATGTTCAGGCGCTCATCGACATACACATCACGGATTTTTAAAATCGTCCGTAACATATCCGCGCACTGCTTGGCACTGGTGTTGGCAAAATAAAAGTTACGGATCAACAGGTCCTGATAGTCTTTGTTTTTTTGCTGGGTGGCGGGATACACCAACACACTGGTGGGGGACAGCACTTTTTTCTGCAAGCCGTTGCTGGCCAGCACCATCTCCACCGCTTCTTCAATTGGCATTTTCTTGACGAACACCGAGGCCTTGGTCTCGGCTTTAATGTCTTTATCCAGCACAAAATTAATCCCGGTGGCTTTGGACAATGCCTCAAACACTACCTTGATGTTGGCATCCCGCAATTCCAGCGTGACCGGTTTGTTGATGGCGGTTTGCAATTGCGGCAGGCTGGCACGTGCACGCGGCTCCATGGCTATCAGTTGCTTTTCCAGCGCCTGTGCTTCGCTATTGGTCGGTTGCTCCAACAAAATATCGCGCACTTCCTTGAGTGCCTGCTTGGGCTGGTTGATATGCTGCTTGGCAATCTCTAACTGCTTGCGCAGCACAATTTCACGATCACTGGCACGCGCATAATCCAGCGCTTTAGGTTGATAAGGATCCAGCGTCAGGATGCGGGCATAAGCTTGCTTGGCCGTGGCAATATCGCCTTTGGCATCTGCCGCAGCGGCGTCCGCCAGCAAGGCGTTGATTGCCAGCTCACGCTCGCGAAACCAGCGGTTGCGCAAAGTCACATCCGCAGGATGCTCTGCCACCTGTTGGGCCAGCTCTTGGACTTTGCCTTCCGGGGTCGTCGCCGTCAGTTTGTGCGGAAACAGGCCGCACGATGACAGTACCAGCGTACAGGCAGCGAAAGACAAACTGCGTGGCACGCTTGACCATGATCGCAGACTTGGATTCAAAACATTCATTGGTTTAACATTTCTTCTGTTGGATTGTTTTCTGGCTCAACCTGACGCGTGGTTGCCGCTTTGCTTTTACTCAACACCACCCCTTTGTTTAATGGCAGGTAGGTGAAATACACCGCCTGCATATCCTCGCGGTCCAAGCGCCATTGCGTGTCGACCTGTGAGCCCAGTTTGGGCATCAACATCTTTTTCTGCTGCATTAAAATCACCAAGTCGCCCCCCGGCATCTCCTTGAGACTACCGACATAGCTATAAGGCAAAGGCGGCGCCTGCGGCGGAGGGGGTGGGGGCGGCTTGACCGGGGGCGGTAACCACTCATGCGCTGCAAACAACACATGCGCAGGCTTGCCCGCGGGCAATTTGCGCTTAAAATACGCGGCCTCTGGCATGGCTACGGTTTCGTCTTGAGGGCTGGCAGTTTGACTGCTCGCCACACGCGCGGACGGCTGATGCGTATCTGTGCGACTGTCACTGCGGTCGACACTGACTGGCACAGACTGAGCCACAGCTGTCTTCTTGGCAGGTCTGACCGCAACCAGATCAAGCTCCGCTTGAGGCGCTGCCGACCATTGCCAGTAGACCAAGCCCAACGTTAACAGCAAGGCCAGCCAAATCACGGGCGAAGTCGAGGATTTGGCGCTAACTGCCATGCTTGCGCCCTCCCCGGATAAACACTGAAAACGTCAGCGTCGCGTCCAGCATCGGCTGCATGGTCTCGTTTTTGCGCAACTCAAGGCCAGTCAAGGCCATGGCAGGATATTGCCGCAACACATCGACAATAAACTGCCGGCAAGTTAGGTAATCGGTCTGAATATTGAAGCGCATGTCATATTGCTGAATCTCTTGCGTGGCATCACTGGCGGCATGCAGTTGCCACTGGTAATCGCCCACATTCAAGGCCATCTGGCGTTTTTGCGCCAGGCGCGCAATCTGCATCATGCGCGGTGACAGGTCGGCAAACTCTGGTAATTGCTGCCATAAGGCGGCCAGGTATTCCGGCGCATTTTCGCTCACCACCGGTTTGGCAATGACGGTTGAGGCCGGGGCCACAGGTGCTACCGGTTGGCTCTCAAGCTGCTGGATGGCTTGCGTGAGCAAGGCAATTTGCGCCGTGGTGGCAGACTGCTGCTGCGACAACACGCCCCATAAGACGAGCAACAAGACGCTCATCAGCATGGGCAGCCAGCCAAGATACCAAGCCGCACGGCGTAGCAGCCAGACCATAGTCAGGGCCGAAAACATACGTGCCGATTTCATGGTTGCCAGCCCCCCTGAATTTCGAAGCTGACCGGGCGCTGCGGATGGCTGTCATTGACCTGGTGTTTTTGCAAATGCACCTCATGCAGCGTCGTCAGGCCTTGCAAATGACTCACATAATTCAATAACGCCGCGTAGCTCTTCGCCTCGCCTGACAATACAAATTGGCCGCGATTGGCATCAGGGGTCAATTGCAACAACGCGATATCGGCGACCTGGCTCGCTTCTAGCGCCTGCAACAAGTCAAACCAGCGCACATTGAGTTGCTGCACAATTTTTTGCGCCGCCTTTTGTTGCGGCTGGCTTAATACCGCTACCGGCTTGATGTTGGCTTGACTCAGTGGGTCTTGCTCAGTACGCGGTGCAGCGCCCTGCATTGCGGACTGCTGCTCGGTCAGTTGCTGCTGCCGCTCAGTGAGTGACTGCAAGTGCGCGGTTTGCCCGGCCTCTTCGGCATAGGTGAGCCATACCGTCATCAATAATGCTGCCACCAGCGCCAGTCCTGGCCAACGCACACGTTGCCAGGCAAATAACGGACGCGCAAAATCCATATGATACTCAGGCTGCAGCCACATGACTGACCTCCTGACGCAACTGAGTGAGCGGTCTCGCTGATGGCAACAGCTGCCAGTTGACCTGACCCGCCAAAGCTTGTTTGAGGCGATGACCGGTATTTAACGCCCTGTGGTTGCCGGGCTCGGTTACCCAGTAACACGCTGACGCCTGCACGCCCAGCAAAGTACGTTCACGCAACACCCAGTCTGCCATGGTTTCCACTGCCTGCAGAGAGGTCGCCAGCCCAGCCACATGCATGATACGCCCTTGCTCAAGCTGCAACAGCCTGAGCATTTGCGGCTCTGCGGTTAGCACGGTACCGGTTTTGGGCAGCCGGGTGTTGGCCCACAAGGCGCAAGCATAGGCTTGCACCTGCCATTGCAGGGCATGCGGACGTAACAACGCAGTCCAATCCAGTGTCTGCAACACCGGGATAGCCACCAGCAGGCTATCTTGTGGTTGGCAAACATCCTGTAAGCGGAAAGGCCAGCTACGTGCGGCTTCACCATAAGTTTGCATAAGCATGGCGCGCGCATAGGCTTGCTGATCCTGCCCGCTCCAGTCAAATGCCTGCAGACCTTGGGTCATGGCAGGCAAGCGCATCAGATGCACATGCTGGTCAGCGAGATAGAGTTCTATCTTTTGCCAGCGTGTGGCTGGCAACTGTGCCAGCACTGCCTGTAATGCTGGCTGCAACGCAAGTGCATCTGCGCCTGACCAGGCAGTCGTCGCAAAGACAGGGGACGAAGCAAAACCCACCGGAATATGTTCGGCCTGCAACTGGTCAGACAACACCAGGATCCGCGTCAGGCCAAGTACGCTGAACTCAGGCAACAAACGTGACACGGTTAACCTCCTGCAAACTGGTCATGCCTTCAGCCACGGCGCTGATCGCCGCCTCGCGGATGGTACGCATGCCATTTCTGGCAGCCGCCTCTTTCAACTGGCGGATCGGCTGGCGGGCAATAATCATCTCGCGCAACTCGTCATTAAGCACCAGTATTTCGGCCACCGCTTTACGGCCTTTGTAACCCGTGCCGCGGCAATGGCCACAGCCCTGGGCATGCATAAACTGCATGCTGGCGGCCTGCTCAGCGCTTAAGCCAGAGGCACTGAGCAAGTCAGCATCCGGCACAAACGGCTCGGCACAATGCGGACACAAGGCGCGCACCAGGCGCTGGGCAATAATGCCATTCACTGCTGACACAAAATGGTAAGGGTCTACGCCCATATGCATGAAACGGCCGATGACATCGAGCACACTGTTGGCATGCACGGTAGAAAACACCAGATGGCCAGTCAGCGCCGCTTGCACGGCAATTTGTGCAGTCTCGGCATCGCGGATTTCACCCACCATAATCTTGTCCGGGTCATGCCGCAGAATTGACCGCAGGCCGCGCGCAAAGGTCAGGCCTTTTTTCTCATTGACCGGGATTTGCAGCACGCCAGGCAACTGGTACTCAACCGGATCTTCAATGGTGATGATCTTGTCAAACCCTGTATTCACCTCTGAAATGGCGGCATATAAGGAGGTGGTTTTACCACTGCCGGTTGGGCCAGTGACCAGCACCATGCCATACGGCTCGCTGGCTAATTTGCGGAATCTGGCAATCACATCGGCATCAAAGCCAAGCGCTTTCAAACTCAAGCCTTGCGCCTGTTCGGTCAAGGCCTTGCGGTCCAGCACCCGCAGTACGGCATCCTCGCCAAACGCACTGGGCATGATAGAGACACGAAAATCAATCAGGCGGCCCATGGCATGCACTTTAAAGCGGCCATCTTGCGGAATCCGGCGCTCAGCAATATCGAGTTGCGCCATGACCTTGATCCGCGAAATAGCCTGCTCGGCACTGTCCAGACCGGGGCTATTGGCGATACTGGCCATCACGCCGTCAATCCGGTATTTCACGGCCAGACCGCCTGCATGCGTTTCGAGGTGGATATCGCTGGCGCCTGTTTTGAGGGCATCATATAAGGTGGAGTTAATCAGCTTGACGATGGGGTTGGCATCTTCGTGAATGGACTTGAGCGAGAGCTGCATGACCAGCTCGTCCTCGCCTTCTTGCATTTGCTCACTGGGCAAACCTACGCCATCCATGGCGCGCATGGTTTCTTCTTCGCCCGCGAGGTAGGCGCTAATCTCCAGCCGATGTGCCAACTGCCAGACAAACGGCTGCTTTACGGCATGCTGTACCCACAATGGCAATTGGCGGTTAAACGGGTCAGCAAACACCAGAATGAGTGTTTTTTGCGCGTCATAAAACGCCAGACACTCTTTTTGCTGGGCTTCGTTATAGCTGATGACCTCAAAAGCCACCTGCCACTCGCGCATATCGCGCATGGTGGCGACCGGGTAATGCAGCAAGTCAGCCAGTTGGCTCACCAGGATTTCCGTGTCCACCGGGAGCAGGTCTTCGAGCACCTCGATCACGCGCCGTTGCTGTTGCAAGGCCTGCGTTTGTGCTTGCGATAATAGTTCTGCAGAGAGCGACTGTAGTGGCTCAGCAGGCACGTGCTGATTGGGGAGAGGCTGGTTCATTGAATTTGTCCTGCCAGTTCAAAAATGGGCATATACAGCAACAGCACCACCACGCCGATCACCAGGCCAATAAACAGCATGAGCAAGGGCTCAAACAGCCGGGTAAACCAGTCTATCCAGCGTGCCAGCTCTTCATCATAAAAGCTGGCGATGCGGTCCATCATTTGTGCCACATTGCCCCCCCGTTCGCCCACCAGCAACATACGCTCGCCAATCGGCGTCGTCATGCCGTTGACCTGGAAGGCTTGCGACAGGGGTTGCCCCTGGCTAATCATGGTTTGTGCCTGCTTGAGACTCAACGCAAGACTGCTATCCAGCAATCCTTCCAGCGAATCAAGCGCCACCATCACAGGGGTCCCTCCCGCCAGCAACATCCCCAACGTGCGGTAAAAGCGTGCCAATTGATAGAGTTGCAGCTTTTCACCGATGGCAGGAATACGCCACAAGGTGCGTAACATCCACTGCCGCATGGCTGGATGTTTCAATAACACGACCAGCATGACCAATACACTGACCAGTAGCGTCAACATCAGCTCGCCATGCTGGGCAATCAGGCTGCCCCATTGCAGCATCAGCTGCGACATCCAGGGCAAGTCTGCCCCCGTGCCTTCGTAGACACTGCTGAATTTAGGTACAACAAAGCCCATCAAAAACGCAATGACCAAGCCGCCAACCCCGATGAGCAGCAGCGGGTAAATTGACGCGCTGACGATTTTCTTTTTGAGTAATGACACCTGATTGTCATAAGCGATATAGCGAGACAAGGCATTGCCCAGGTCGCCCGTGCGCTCGGCGGCTTTCACCGTGGCGATATAGAGGGGCGGAAATACAGCTGACTGACGCTCTAAAGCCGCAGAAAACGACTTACCCTGCTGCAGTGATTGCAAGATGCCTTGCAAAACACCACGCGTGTGATCCTGCCGCAAAGCCAGTGCATCAATGGCTTCGACGAGGTTCAAGCCGGAATCGAGCAAGGCCAGCAACTCCTGGCTGAACAAAGCCAACGGAAACGCCTGGCGCTTGGCTACTTTGCCCTGCTTTTGTGCCTGCAGCGAGACCAGCAACAAGCCTTTCGCCTTTAACTGGGCGTAAGCATCCTGCTCATCATCGGCTTGCAGCTCCACCATGGTCAGGGTGCTGCCATTCAACACTTTTGCCTGATATTGCATGGCATTTACCAGTTGCTGATATCCTGCGCTTCGTCACTGCCACCGACCTGGCCATCCTTACCCAGGCTGTAGAGATCATACTCGCCGTGCTGGCCGGGCATACGGTATTGGTAAGGCTTGCCCCAAGGGTCGTTGGGCACTTCTTTTTTCAAATAAGGGCCGGCCCAGTTTGGCTGGTTATCTGGGTTATTCATCAGGGCCGTCAAACCTTGTTCGGTACTCGGATAATGCCCGACATCCAGACGGAACTGATCCAGAGCCTGCTCCAGCGCGGCGATCTGCGCTTTGGCCGTTTTGACTTCTGACTTGCCAATCTGCTGGAAATATTTGGGGCCGACATAGCCGGCCAACAGGCCGATAATGACCATCACCACCAATAACTCCAGCAAGGTAAACCCGCGATTACAACGGATAGCAAGACTAGCCATCGAAAATACTCCATGAAAATTTGATGACAATACTAAGCAGATTAGATTGCAGAAAAGTGGCGGTAATATGACAGACTGTCACAATTGAACAGAGGCGACGCCAAGCACAGCCATAAAAAAATCAGGCCGAATGGCCTGATGATTCAAACGTGATATTAGAAAAGGAAACGTCTGGTAGTTGAACGGGCTATTCGCCCAGAAAACCACCACTCTGATGCGTCCATAATTTGGCGTAAATCCCATCCTGCGCCAACAAGGCCTGATGCGTGCCGGTTTCGACCACCCGCCCCTGATCCAGCACAATCAACCGGTCCATGGCTGCAATGGTGGACAAGCGGTGCGCAATCGCAATGACGGTTTTACCTTCCATCAACTGCGACAAATGATGTTGAATAGCGACCTCGACTTCAGAGTCCAGGGCACTGGTGGCCTCATCCAGCACCAGAATAGGCGCATTTTTCAGCATGACACGGGCAATGGCAATGCGCTGCCGCTGCCCACCAGACAGTTTAACCCCGCGCTCACCGACATGGGCGTCATAGCCGGTACGGCCTTTAGCATCGCGCAAGGTGAGGATAAAGTCATGTGCCTCGGCCCGCTTGGCAGCCACTATCATCTCTTCATCGCTTGCATCTGGGCGGCCATATAAAATATTTTCCCTGACGGAGCGGTGTAATAGAGAAGTATCCTGCGTCACCATACCAATCTGTTGTCGCAAGGAGTCTTGTTTCACTGAAGCGATCGCTTGCCCATCGATACAAATATGCCCGGCCTGAATGTCATAAAACCGCATCAGCAAATTGACGATGCTGGACTTGCCCGCGCCAGAGCGGCCGACCAGGCCGACACGCTCTCCGGGACGGATATGCAAATCGAACTGCTTCAACAGGGGTGGTTGCTTGTCATAAGCAAACTCCACTTTCTCAAATACGACTTCACCCTTAGGGACGTTTAACGCGACGGCATCTGGCTGATCGAGCACGCGGTTTTCAATCGACAGCGTATTCATGCCATCTTGTACGGTGCCAATTTGCTCGTACAACGAGGTCAGCTCCCACATGACCCAATGTGAAATGCCATTTAAGCGCAGGCTCATTGCCATCACCGCCGCAACCGCACCGGCAGCGACCAGGCCCTTTGACCACAGCCATAGCACCATGCTGCCACTGGCAATGATCAAACACATATTTAAAAAGTGATTGATACTCTCGACACAGCTCACCATGCGCATTTGCCCATGCACGGTATCCAAAAACTCTTGCATGGCCGATTGCGCATAGCTGGCCTCGCGCCCGGCATGCGAAAACAGTTTAACCGTGGAAATATTGGTATAGGCATCCGTAATCCGGCCGGTCATCAGAGAACGCGCATCTGCCTGATGCTGCGAGACTTTGGCTAAACGCGGAATAAAATAAACCAGCGCGCAGGCATACAAGCTTAACCAGCCTAAAAACGGCAAAACCATCCAAGGATGAAAGCTGCCCACCACCGTGACGATGGTAGTGAAATACAGCAACACATACACCATGATATCGGCCAGAATAAACCACACCTCGCGCACAGCCAATGAAGTCTGCATCACTTTCGCCGACACGCGGCCAGCAAACTCGTCCTGATAAAACCCCATGCTTTGATTGAGCATATGCTGATGAAACTGCCAGCGCAAACGCATTGGGAAGTTACCAGCCAATGTCTGATGCTTGAGTAAGGTCTGGAACAGAATGACCACGGTACTGCCAACCAATACCGCCGCCACTAGCCATAATGTAGATTGATGCGTCGTCCATAATTGTGACGGTTGGATGGCTGTCAACTTATCGACCACCTTGCCCATCAAGGCAAACAGCAAAGCCTCAAACGAGCCGATACAGGCTGTCAGCAGCGTCATGATTAAAATATAACGGCGCATCCCATACGAACAGGCCCACATAAAAGGCCAGAAACGCGTAGGTAAACGCGTCAGGATTTCGGCAGGAAACGGCGAAACCAGTGCTTCAAAACGGCTAAACAATCGCATCATCAACTACTTGGAATACACAGTACAAACGGCTTCTGCCGCAATACCTTCACTGCGGCCAGTGAAGCCCAGCTTTTCAGTCGTCGTCGCTTTGACGTTGACCTGTTCAATCGCCACATCGCAATCACTGGCAATGTTCATACACATCTGCGAAGTATGCTTGCCCAGTCGTGGCGCCTCACATATCACCGTGGCATCAATGTTACCAACCAGATAACCCTTGTCATGCAGCAAGCGCACCACATGCCGCAAAAGCTCGCGTGAATCTATGCCTTTAAAGCGCATATCTGTTGGTGGAAAATGCTTACCGATATCTCCCAACGCGACAGCCCCTAACAAGGCATCACAAATAGCGTGTAACAAGACATCTGCATCCGAATGCCCATCCAGTCCATGACTGTGCGGGATATTCACGCCACCGATAATGCAATCCCGCCCGGTTACCAGGGCGTGCACGTCAAAACCGTGCCCAATTCTCACAGGAATCATACTTTTTGCTTTCTATGACTGGCTCATCTGCATCAACGCAGCAACCACTTGCAGGTCGTCAGGATAAGTGACTTTCATGTTTTTAAGGCTACCTTGGACTAGTTTTGGGTGATGTCCCATCCACTCCATGGCTTGCGCTTCATCGGTAGGTTGTTTTTCGATCGAGTGACTGAGCGCAGATTGCAACTCCGCATATCTGAACATTTGTGGCGTTTGAGCCTGCCATAAATGATTACGCGGGATGGTCTCTGCAATCGTGGTCTGCGTCCCGGCACGCTTTAGCGTATCGGCCAGCGGCAAAGCCAGAATTGCTCCAGTATCGTCATCACCCACGCTGTCTATTAACCGTAATAGCATCTCATGATCTATGCCAGGCCGCGCGGCATCATGCACCAGAATCCAGTCTCGCGCCTGAACTTGAGTATTCAGGGCACGCAATCCGTTTAGCACACTTTCAGCGCGGGTCGCACCACCACACAGCAGCACGCGTGTTTTCTGGCATCCCGCAAGTAAAGCCGGTTGCCAGTCCTGATCATTCTCTGCGATAACCACCGAAATGCTAGCGATGGCTGCAAACGACTCAAATGTCTGGATTACATGCTTCAACAGCGGCTCACCATTCAATGGTAAATACTGTTTCGGTCGTGATGATTGCATACGCGAACCACGACCAGCACTGGGGATTAAGACATGATATTGAGACATCGTGTCATTTTAACATGTCTCTTTTAAGGCTTTATGCTCACACGTCTATTCCGCTGAAACTCTTGCTGAGATTTCTTGATAGCCCACCTGGGTCAATGACATACGCCTGTGTATTTTTTAAGATGTGTGTAAAAGAGGGAGAAGCAGCAGATCAACAACCGCTTGAGCGGTGTCAATTATATTTTACGCTGCA